>CBFHPW010000010.1:0-53131 GCA_965657945.1 Flavobacteriales bacterium | reverse complement strand
CGAAAATGGAATAGGGGACGGCTATTTCTACTACCAAGAATGGTTGAATAAATTAACAGTAAACGAAACAAATTTTGATGAAATTTATAAAGAATGTGTTGTTCCATCTCCCAGCTGGATGATGTATAAAGAAGATTTTGAAAAGATTGGAAGGTTTGATTCTACTGTATATCCAGAAGATTATGAATTGGCCTTTAGGATGATGAAACATCAATTAAAGATCGCCTCAATCCCACAAGTTATTCATTCTTGGAGAGATTACTCGACCCGAACTTCTCGAACAGACGAACAGTATTCCGATAATTTTTTTCTTCCCGTTAAAATGACCTACTTTTTTGAATTACATCGAGATTCTGCTCGAGAATTAACCCTTTGGGGTGCTGGCAAAAAGGGAAAAGAATTGGCTGCTTTTTTAATTGAACAAAACCAAGATTTTAGTTGGGTTACCAATAATCCGAATAAAATCGGCAAAGATATTTATGGAAAAAAGTTGGAATCAGAGAAGCGCCTATTAAAGAAAATTGGTCCGCAAATTTTGATAGCGATAAGAAATAAAGAGGCGCAAAAGGAAATAAAAAAGGCGCTTGATTCCATGAATCAAAGGCCCAATACTGATTACTTTTTCCTTAGCTAACCACGTCATTTAAAATTTCATTCCTTGCATTAATTCTCCCATTTCCTCTGCGGTTTTCTTTTCGTAATCATCAGGAATCCTAAATTCCGAATCAGAAATTTCTTTTTCTACTACTTTGGAGGCTGTCATTTTTACACTCATTCCATTATTTTCGATGCTGTATTCCATGGGAAAACCTCCCAGATCAATATCTGGTAGATTTTGATTCTTGTAACTAGGTAGTTTATCCGTTATCCACAATACGTATGAATTATTTGCGGTGTCCGTCAAGATGTTTTTTTGGCATTTATAACCGGCAATAATTTTTATGTCATCTTTTTTTGTTAAAGTAAATAAATTCGGATCTATTTTTTTAGCTGTATCTTTTGTTTCCACAGCTATTTTTTTGCCCATTGCATTTATTAGCATCAACGAAGCATTTGTTTTGGAATTAAAAATCACATCCATTTTCATCAAAACACCCATATTTTGTTGAATTTTACTCCACTCATTTTTTATCAGTACTCTCGATTTTTTTGGGAGCATAGCTTTGTACATGCCCATTTCTTCAGGTAAATTTTTGTACGAAATTTTGAAGTCGATTTGGCCTTCAAAACTTACTTTTGCCAAGCCAGAAAGTGACAAAAAGCTCAATAGGATAACGAAAAATAGTTGTTTCATGTGTCGCATGTTTTTAGTTGTTTGATTTAAAGATAAGAATAATCTTTTCAGGAATCGAGCCTAAAAATTCCAAAATCCCCGCCAAATACTGAATTTGAGGGAAAGAATTAAACCTCTGCCAAAACAGATAATAGAGTCTTTGCCTTATTCTCCGTTTCTATCCACTCATTGTCGGGATTGGAATCCCCCATAATTCCACCGCCCAGATACAGCGAGATTTTGTTTTTTCCAATTTGCATACAGCGCAAGTTTACAAAAAGTGTTCGGTGAGAATTTATTCCAATGGGACCAATAAATCCTGTATACAAATTTCTTTGGTGAGGTTCATTTTCTTCAATAAATGACTTTGCTTTTTTCGCGGGAATTCCACACACCGCTGGTGTAGGGTGAAAGGACTTGGCTACATCCCAAATAGAATAGTGAGAGTTGAGTTGAATGTTAATATCGGATTTTAAGTGAATCACGGTCCCCGTATTCAGGTCATACGGTTTACTCACAGAGAGTTTGTCCGAAAAAGGCTCAAGTTTGCTGGCAATGTAATCCGTTACGAGTTGCTGTTCTAATTTTTCTTTGGAAGTCCATTGCACAGGTTCTACCCTGGTGCCAGCTAGCGATACGGTAGACAAAGTACTTCCGGTTTGCTTGACCAAAATCTCAGGTGTAGCTCCCATCCAAGTTCCTGTTTCTGGTGAGGAAATACAATAAATAAAAGCATCTGGGTACTTTTTACAAAGAGAGTCAAAAGTCGTCTGTACATCAAAATTGCTCTTTTTTTCTATGTTTTTAACTCGCGAAAACACGATTTTTTGATAAGACTTTGATTGAATTTGTTTCGTGATTTCCTCTATTTTTTCCCGGTAAGTTTCAATCGATATTTCTTTCTGATTTTCTTTATAGAAGGGAACAAAACTAGGCCAACTGTTTTTTTTAACAAGAGGATTGTCAAATGAGTAGGTGAGATTATTCTCGAAATTAGAAAAGAAAAAGTTGTTCCCGTAGCTCACAGAATTAATGGCTAATTGCTTGTCAGATTCGATTGAATAAAAATCCGTTTCCTTAGGCATTCTATAAATGGCGACTCTCTTGTTTTGCATTTATCCAAAAAAGTAATAAGTGATAAAAATGGCGGCAATGATTCCAACAAAATCGGCTAATAGCCCTGCCGTAGCTGCGTAACGAGTATTTTTAATTCCTACAGAACCAAAGTATACCGCAAGAACATAAAAGGTGGTTTCCGTAGACCCTTGAAGCACCGAGGTTAATTGACCTAAAAAAGTATCTGGACCTTTTATCGTATTACTCGGATTCATTGTGTTCAAAGTATTCTCTGCTGCAATCCAAGAATCTACCATCATGCCTTGAGCGCCTCCACCAGATAAAGGTTTCATTAGAGCCGTGGGCACTCCATCAACAAATCTTGTATCGAGGCCGGCAAGTTCCACTAGATACCGAATAGCATCCGTAACCATTTCCATTGCTCCACACGCTACAAATACTCCTATTGCACAAAGAATCGCAATGAGGTAAGGAATAATTTTTATTGCTACTCCAAATCCTTCTTTTGCACCTTCAATAAAACTATCAAAAACATCTATTTTTTTAATTAGCGCTAGAACAATAAAAAAAACAATAACTCCAAAGATTAATAGATTAGAAATTAACCCTGAAACTATGGCTAGTTGTGGTTTTTCGAGTCCCGATAAATACCAAAATAATAAGCCAAGCAAGCATATTGCACCACCAATATAGGCTAGAATTACGCCTTGAAAAAGATTGATTTTTTGAATAATGGCCATCAAAACGAGTCCAAATAAACTGGAAATAAATGTGGTAATTAAAATTGGTAGAAAAATGACTGTTGGGTCAATGGATCCCTTGGAAGCTCGTAATGCCATTATGGTAACAGGAATTAAGGTAAATCCTGTCGTATTCAGAACTAAAAACATTATTTGCGAATTAGAAGCTTTTTCTTTATTCGGATTCAGTTCTTGCAAATCCCCCATGGCTTTCAGCCCTAGCGGGGTGGCTGCATTACTTAATCCAAGCATGTTTGCCGAAAAATTCATCATCATGGAGCCAACCGCTGGATGATCTTTGGGCACATCAGGAAACAGTTTGATAAAGAGTGGACTTACCAATTTGGTTAGCATTTTAACAGCTCCACCTTTTTCACCAATTTTCATTATTCCCATCCACAAAGCTATTACACCGGTTAATCCAATGGATAATTCAAACCCAATAACGGCTCTGTCAAATAAGGTGTCAACGATATTTTTAAATACCTCTATATCTTGAAAAAAGACCAATTTTATCAACCCAACCACAAAGGCAATCAGAAAAAAAGCTATCCAAATTATATTTAATGCCATTAATTATTGTGGTTTCTAAAAAGGATTGAACCTTCTCTCATTTAGCAAATTACTCCCAATGATTTACCTGTAAATTTTTCTCCAATAAAGGGAGTGTTTTTTGATTTGGACTTGATATTTGACTTGTCGAAAACCCACTCTAGAGAAGGATCAAACAACGTGAGATTTGCTTTCGTTCCCTCTTTTATTTCTCCTTGTTCTAGACCAAAAATCTTACTAGGTCCGGTAGTGAATTTTTCAATTATTTCTGCCGTATTTAATTTGCCTTTTAAGATGCTGTGAGCACAGGCAAAGGCAGTTTCCAAACCAATTATTCCAAATTCAGCCAAGTCAAATTCCAATTTTTTATCCTCAATATCGTGAGGAGTGTGGTCCGAACAAATAGCGTCAATTGTGCCATCTTTGAGTCCCTGAATCAAGGCATCGATGTCTTTTTGCTCTCTAAAGGGAGGTAAAACTTTGAAGTGCGAATCAAATTCATTTGCGTTTTTATCGGTAAAGAAAAGTTGATGAGCGGCAATGTCGCAAGTCACTTTCAACCCTTTTTCTTTCGCAGCTCGTATGAGATTAACCGATTTTTCAGAAGAAATGCAAGAGAAATGAATGGGGCTATCGTGGTAATCGGCCAAGGCTAAATCTCTTTCAATTCTCAAGGTTTCGGAAAGTGAAGGAATTCCCTTTAGTCCCATTCTTGTACTGGTTTTTCCTTCGTGAATTTGTCCACTTGAGGAGAGAGAATTGTCATTCGGAAAGCTGACTATCAGTTTATTGATGTTCTTGGAGTAGAGCAGAGCTTTGGACATTAATCCTGTGCTTACATCTTGTTTGTCATCTGAGAAAGCTACTGCGCCTGCCACACTCATTTCAAACATTTCAGAAAGTTCTTCTCCTTTTCGTTCATGACTCAATGTACCCATCGGGGTAATAGAAATTGGCAATTGATTTGAAACATTGTGTATAAAATCTATTCGGTTTTTGCTATCCAATGGCTGTTTGGTGGAAGCAGAGATTATTAACTGAGAAAATCCTCCAGCTATTCCAGCTTTGGCTCCTGATTCAATTGTTTCTTTCCATTCCTCACCGGGTTCGCGCAAATTTGATTTGCTATCTATCCAACCTAAAGAAACATGCAAATTAGGAAGTGAAATAATCGAATGACTCGAGTCCGCATGATCTATCGAGTCCGATATTTCTTTGATAATGCCGTCTGTTATGAGTAGGTCCTTAATTTGACCATGAAACGGGGAAGAGGTACAAATAATTTTGGCCGATTTTAAAAGCTGGTTTGTCTTCATGTTTCAATTTGTTTTTCAAAGTTAGGAATAAAAAAAGGAATGAGAAAACCTAGACGAAATGCTTATTCACGATGTCGGTATAAGTTTTTAGGGTTAGGGGTTTGATTAGGAAACCATCCACATGATCAAATTTTTCTGACCTAATTTGATCATCATCATTCATGGAGGTAGTGAGCATATACAACACGATTTTCTTCTTGTTGTGGATCTCTAATTTCTTGTATTCTTCCAAGAATTCCCAACCGTTCATAGTTGGCATATTTATATCTAAAAAAATTAAATCTGGAATATCGTGATGAGCTAATTTATCATCCGCGAGAAATTCGAGAGCTTTTACACCACTTTGGATTGCTTCGGTTGTATTGTTTAGATTTGCTTTTGTTACAATCATTTTGGCGATGAAGTTTGTTGGTTCATCATCATCTATTAGAAGTACAGAATTTAATTTTGTTGTCATAATGAGATAGTTTATTTCGGTATAGTAAAGTAAAAAGTACTCCCCAATCCTGGAGATGATTCTACCCAAATTTTTCCTCCATGGAGTTCTACAATTTTCTGGCAGTGAGCAAGTCCTATTCCTGTTCCGGCATATTCATCTTTGTTGTGTAATCTCTGAAAGATAAGGAATATACGTTTCAAATGAGTTTTTTCAATTCCAATTCCGTTGTCCTCTACATGAAATTTCCAATGATCAGTTTCTTCAGTAGCACCAATTTTTATTAGTGGATTTTCACCTTTCTTTTTGTATTTAATGGCATTGGTAATTAAATTGGTAAACAAGGATATTATCTCAATGTCCAATCCTGAAATAACAGGCAGTTGTTCAATTTCAAACTTTGCATTTCTTTCAACTATCAGGGTGTTTAGGTCATTTAATAGATTTTTTAAAATTAGATTCGTATCCAATTCAGAAATTTCAAAATTTTTCCCGATTCTCGTGTAATCCAACAGTCCTTTTATCAAATTACTCATTCTAGCTGAAGCATCCGAAATAAATCTCAAATAGGTATCAGCATTTCCTTTTATACTACCGCTGTATTGCTCGAGCATTAAATCTGTAAAGCTGATAATTGTCCGCAAAGGCTCTTGTAAATCGTGAGAAGCTACATATGCGAATTGTTGTAATTCTTTATTTTTTTGCTCCAGTTTTTCTAGGTAGAGTTTGGTCTCCTCTTCCTTTTTTATATGTGTAATATTGATGTGAGACCCCAACATTCGAACGGGATTCCCCTGGTTATCCCATTCTATCACCTTTCCTCTACAAAAAACCCATACAATTGAACCGTCCTTGTGGTAATACCTCAATTCGCTGTCAAAAGGAACTTCTCCTTTCGATTGCACATGAGCGGAAAACAATTCAAACACTTTGGGTAAATCTTCTGGATGGATGATTTTTTGCCAAGCTTCAGGGCTGTTTTCCATTTCATGATCCTCATAACCAAACATTTTCTTGAAAGTCGGGCTTAGATACTCCGTGTTTTCGGGAATATTCCAATCAAAATATCCTGCAAAAGTAGATTCAACAATATGATTAAAAATCATTTTACTGTCTTGAAGAGCTTTTCTCGTTTCTTTTAATTCGTTTTGAAGGTTTTCGATTTCACTCATAATGGTTTTCTTTTTATTTCTTAAAATTATCAGCAACGATAAGTTCTTTTGTTCCGTGTCCCCAAGAATAGAATCCTTCTCCCGATTTCACTCCTAGTTTTCCTGCCATTACCATATTCACAAGTAAGGGGCAAGGGGCATATTTTGGATTTCCAAATCCATCGTGAAGCACATTTAGTATGGATAAACAAACATCCAGGCCAATAAAATCAGCTAATTGAAGAGGTCCCATAGGATGAGCCATACCTAATTTCATAACGGTATCAATTTCTTCTACACCTGCTACACTTTCGTACAAGGAGTAAATTGCTTCATTAATCATTGGCATCAGGATTCTGTTGGCAATAAAACCGGGATAATCATTCACTTCTACTGGAGTTTTTCCTAAAGTTTTGCTCATCTCCATAATTGTTTGAGTTACTTCATCGGTAGTAGCGTAACCTCTAATTATTTCCACCAACTTCATTATTGGAACCGGATTCATAAAATGCATTCCTATAACTTTATCAGGTCTGCTAGTAGCCGCACCAATTTGTGTAATGGAAATAGAAGAAGTGTTGGATGCTAAAATGACGTTCTTAGCGGTTAATTCATCCAGTTGCTTGAAAATATTCAGCTTTAAATCAATGTTTTCGGTAGCAGCTTCCACTACAAGCTCCACGTCACTTACACCCTCTGCCATATCTGTAAAGGTTGTTATGTTCGATAAGGTGTTGTTTTTTACTTCTTCGGTAATTCTTTCTTTTGTAAGAAGTCTGTCTAGGTTTTTAGTAATTGTTGTAAGGGCTTTATCAAGCGAGTTTTGTGAAATATCAATTAAGGAAACTGTAAATCCAGACTGTGCAAACACATGTGCAATTCCATTTCCCATAGTTCCGGCTCCTATAACGGCTATTTTTTTCATAGTTTTTTTGATTTGATGCAAATATAGAGATTTGCAGTTTAATTTTTTATTTGTTGTGAGATTGATAAAAAAGCTTTTAAAGCTAATTCATAACTAAGTAATCCAAAGCCCGAAATATGCCCAATGCAATTAGGTGCTAAAATTGATTTACTTCGAAAATCTTCTCGAGCAAAAATATTCGAAATATGTACCTCTAAAACAGGAACAATGATAGCTTCTATTGCATCAGCAATTGCTACCGAAGTGTGAGTGTAACCTCCTGCATTGAGTATAATTCCTTGGTATTTTTCCGATTCACAAGCCTGTAGTTTATCGATAATTTCACCTTCAATATTGGATTGAAATACGTCAAAGTCGTAGGCTGGTTTCAACTTTTTTAAATAGTCTTCTAGGCTTGTATTGCCATAAATTTCTGGGTTTCGAGTTCCAACTAAATTAAGATTTGGACCATTGATAATGATTAGTTTCATAGGTCAAATTTAACGTAAACCAACGAAAATATCCTCGCTTTTTTATTTTTCTTCCTTTTGCTCTAAACAACCTACTTTTAAAAATAGAAGAATGGAGCCGATTTAGCGTAAAAAAAAATTATCTTTGGGGCTTACAAGAGAATAAAAACAAGTCATGGACAGAAATACCTTAATAGGAATCGTATTAATAATAGGAATTTTATTCACTTTTCAAATAGTGAATCAGCCTTCCGAAGAAGAGTTGCAAGAAAGAAGAGAACAACAAGAGCAAGCTTTTTTATCCGATAGCATCGCAAACGCAGAAAAACAGGCTAATTTGGCACTTGAATCAAATGAAGTTGCGATTGATTCCTCTTATACTCAAGTAGAAAGAGACTCAATTGCAATAGCACAACAGAGTGAATTAAATAAAAAACTTTCACAAACTTTTAGTGTTTTTGCTCCATCAGCTCAAGGAACAAAAGAATATTACTCTATTGAGAATGAGGACTTAAAGATCACTATTTCCAGTAAGGGTGGAGAAATTGTAAAAACAGAATTAAAGAAATACCAGAACTACAGTAATTACATGATTGCGAAAGATTCATTAAAAGGTGTTCCGGCAAAAGATCTACCAATACTTGAGCCATTAATATTATTTGATGAAGATTCTAGTTCGATGTCTTTCAGATTTGAAATGAAAAACTCGAAGGATATTGAAACAAAAGAATTGTTTTTTGTTCCTGTAAAAACAGAACAAGATGAATTAATCCTGAGAGCTAAAACAAATAAAGAAGGAAGCTTTGTGGAAATGAAGTATCGTTTAACAGAAAATTATAACGTAGAATATTCATTAGATTTTGTTGGGCTAGAAGGAGTAGTAGAAGGAGATGATATGACTTTTAATTGGGAACTAAAATCTCTTGTTACCGAAAAAGAAGCTGAAGGACAAAGCAGAATGAGTAGCGTATTTTACAAGCCAAGTGATGACGGAAGAACTTATTTAAGTGAAATGACTGAAGACTCGGAAGAGTTGGAATCCAAAACTGATTGGGTCGCATTTAAACAATGCTATTTTTCCAGTGTAGTGATTTCAAAAGAAGGTTTTCAAAAAGGAGGTTCAGTTTACTCACGTCCGTTAAAAACAGCAAGATATTCTGACGAATACAAAGCAGAACTGAATGTCTCAACAGAAATAAATAACCGAACAAGCATACCAATGACTTTTTTCTTTGGTCCTAATGATTACGATATTTTAGCCTCACACGAAAATGAAATGGAAGATATTATCGATCTAGGTTGGGGGATTTTTAGATGGACTGCAAAGTGGCTGATAAAACCAATTTTCAACTTTTTGAATAATTTTGGAATTGCAATGGGTCTCATAATTCTACTTGTGACTCTTGCAGTAAGACTAATTATTCTTCCATTGACTTACAAAAACTATAAGTCGAGTGCGAAAATGAAAGTGCTGAAGCCAGAAATTACCAAAATAAACGAAAAGTTCAAAGATGGGGATATGGCTGAAAAGCAAAGAGAAACAATGGCACTTTACCGAAAATCAGGAGTAAATCCAATGGCGGGTTGTTTACCTATTTTTATCCAAATGCCTATTCTTTTGGCAGTCTTTAAATTTTTTCCATCCAACATTGATCTAAGACAACGTTCTTTTCTTTGGGCAGAAGATTTATCTACTTATGAATCGGTGTATGAATTGGGGTTTAGCATTCCAGCCTATGGAGATCATGTCAGTCTTTTTACATTATTAATGTGTATTTCCACTATTTTCTATACCAGAATGAATAGTAGTCAAATGAGCATGCCTTCTCAACCTGGTATGCCAAATATGAAGGTGATTATGTACTTAATGCCTCTAATGATGTTGTTCTTTTTGAATAGTTTTTCTGCAGGTCTTACTTATTATTACTTATGTGGAAACTTAGTCACAATGGGACTTATGCTATTGGTGAAGAAGTACATGATAAATGAAGATAAAATTAGGTCAACGATTGAATTAAATAAAACAAAGCCTAAGAAACAATCTGCTTTTCAAAAGAGAATGGAAGAGGCTATGAAGCAACAACAGGCTGCTCAAAAATCGAAGAAAAAATAAATTTGGAAAACTTCTTGTTTTCGAGGAATAAAACATAGAGTATGAAACACATTATTATTAGTATAGCACTTTTATCTACCTTTACTTTCGCTAGTTGTTCAGCCAGAAACAAAGAGGTTCAGGCTAATTCTAGCGGGGTGGAGCAAACAAGTGAAAAAAAGACTGAAATGGAATCACCTGAAAATGCTAGTGCGGAGTCACTAGACATGAATAGTGAAGAGTTTGCCGAAATGACTGTTATTTCACTTTCCAAAACACCGTGTTTTGGTGTTTGCCCAACTTTCAATTTTACGGTATTTGCAAATGGTATGGCGCGTTATGAGGGGCTAAAAAACGTGGAAAAAATTGGGATATTTAAAGCTAAGCTGTCCAAGGAAGAAATTAGTCAATTATTAAACGGAGCTTTATCAGCAGGATTCTTTTCCCTTGAAGATAGCTATGACAATCCCTCTGTGACAGATTTGCCTAGCACAATTACCTACCTGAATATGGAAGGAAAAGAAAAGAAAGTGCTATGCCGATACGAATGCGATGATCGATTAAAAAAAGTCAATAAAATGATTGAAGCTTTTATCTCAAAAACAAAATGGAAATCACCTGAATAGATTCAAACTAACCTTTAAAATAACTATTCCTTGGTAAATTCAATGCCAAGGTTTTTTTTTGTAATTTAGAGTGATTAATCTTTTATTCTTCCTATGAAACTCCTTTTTTTTTCAGTCCTCACTGTCCTGAACTTAGCGTCATTTTCGCAAAGTAAAAACTTTCGATTTTTAGGAAATTGGAATGATACCACAATTCCAACAAATGCAGGTGGATTTACCTACAATGAAGTTTTTGGTTTCGAGATAAAAGGAGTAGAATATGCGGTTCTTGGTTCGACTCAAGGATCACACATAATTGATATTACCGACCCCTCAAACTTAATAGAAGTGGATTTCGTACCTGGTCAATACAGGGGAAATGTAACCCACCGAGATTTTGATGTAAGAAATGGCTACCTCTACATGGTATGTGATCAGGCAAATAGTAGTTTGCAAATAGCAGACTTATCTTTTTTACCAGATTCTGTCAGTGTGGTGTACGACAGCAGAAATTTACTGATTCGTTCCCACAATATTTTTATCGATTCAGCAAATGACTTGTTATACTCTTGTGGCGGAAATACCCAAATTGGGACAAATGAGTTAAGAATAATTGATATTTCAACCCCAACAGCCCCATCACTAGTAGCTGATTTGCAAAACGATGTAGTTTGGTGGAGCTCTTTCGTGGGTTATGTGCACGATATTTTTGTCCGAAATAACATTGCGTATACAAATGATGAAAATGCGATGCACATCATCGATTTTAATAATCCATTGAGTCCGATTATTTTAGGTACAATCTCTAGTTACTCGGATCAAGGGTATAACCACTCGGGTTATTTAATGGATGACGATACAACCTACGTTATGTGCGATGAAACTCACGGGAAACGGACAAAATTCATGGATGTTTCAGACGTTACCAATATTCAAGTAACTGATTTGGAGGGTCCAGCATTGCCAAATAATAGCCAAATACCTCACAACCCAATTATTAAGGGAAACTATGCCTATGTGAGTTATTATTACGATGGAGTTCAAGTTTATGATATTTCCAATAAGTTTAACGTAAAAAACATAGGATACTACGACACCTATCAAGGACCAAATGCTCCTGGAGGAGAAGGCTGCTGGGGTGTTTATCCATTACTTAGATCAAGTAAAATTTTGGCATCGGACAGAAGGAGAGGTCTTTTCGTATTGAATCATTTAACACCGCCCAAAGTAAATTTTGACACTTCTAGTTTTTCACAATCTGAAGGAGATGGACTTCAATATGCTGGCTTTAACTTATCCAATGAATTGGATGATACGGTAACAGTAATCGTTGATCTAGACACTACAAATAGCACAGCTGTTAGAAATTCGGATTATTCTTCAAGCATAGTATTTCCTCGTACTTATAAGTTTTCGAACGGAAAAATAAAAGACAGTATTCCCTTTTTCTTAATTGATGATTTGGATGTTGAAGGGTTAGAAACAATTATCTTTACCATTACAGCTGTGATTAATGGTGAAATTGGCTCTATTTCAAAAGATACTGTTTTTGTTCAAGATAACGAAGTAGTTGGTATAAGTGAGCAAAATAAATCACGGATAACAATGTTTCCTAATCCCATCACTCAAGGAGATTTTTTATATTTTTCCGAAAAAGTTAGTTCAACTTTGTTCAATGCCAAAGGAAAAACAATCAGTCGACAATCGACAAATCGAATAGATATTTCGAATTTACCAAAAGGGGTTTACCTAGTTCAATATGACAATAGAACCGAAAAACTCGTCATTCAATAAGTATTGAAAGCATTGACCTACATAGGAATTTTTATATTTCTCTTAGGCTATTCAATAGTTCGAGGTCAAGACATTCATTTTTCTCAATTTTACAATTCTCCTCTTACATTGAATCCGGCAAATACTGGATTGTTTGATGGAGATTACCGATTTGCTGGCAATTACCGAAATCAATGGAATGCCGTCACAGTGCCTTTTGCGACTTTAAGCCTCACGGGCGATTTGGCCAATTCTTTTGGAATAAAAGGGCTTGGACTTGGGGCCGTATTTAGTCACGACAATACCGGTGATTCAAAATTTACCACTACTGTCGTCAATGTGTCGGGAAGTTATGTGTTGAGTTTCGCCACTGATAAAACTCTTTCTTTTGGTGTTCAAACCGGTTTTACTAACAAAACCTTAAGTTTTGATGAATTAAAATTTGACGCTCAATACAACGGTCTGTCCTTCCAACAAGGCCTTCCCAATAGGGAGAACTTCGCGGCAAACCGACAAACATTTTTTAATTTTCATTCAGGTGTAAGGTATGCCCAAAAAATTGCTAATAGGAAACATTTTTCAATAGGATTGGGTTTATTTAACATCACAAAACCAAAAGAAAGCTATTTCAATAATGAGGCAATAGAGATGGATAGAAGGTTTGTGGCCGATGCAACTTATCAGTTTAATGTTACTTCTACCATTGATTTAATTCCATCTATGTTTTTGATGGCTCAAGGCACTTACTTTGAATACATTGCAGGAGCTAGAGGGAAATATGTGCTGAGCGATTTGGTTGGCGCAAAACAGGCAGCTTACATTGGGTTGTTTTTTAGAACAAAAGATGCAGGATTCATAACGGCCGAGTACGATTACAATAATTGGCATTTTGGGTTGAGTTACGATATTAATTTATCTACCTTACGGCAAGCAAGTAAAGGCAGAGGTGGAATAGAATTTTCGGCTATATACATTCTGAAACACCTCAAGAAAAGTGCGGAAAAATTCAAGAAATGTCCAGATTATTTATGAAACAAAGCAGCGTCATATTGGTCATTTTTCTGTGTTCATTTGTTCAGAATTGGAGTCAGTCGCGTAATCAATATCTGAACATCGCAGATGAATGTGCAGAAAAAGGAGATTATGTATGTGCTACCGTTCACTACAAAGTTGCTTTGGCTTATGATTCATTGGATTTAGAAGTTATGTTCCGCTATGCTAACTCGCTCAGGTTATCCAACGAATACGAAAAGTCGCTGTATTATTTTGAGAAAATATATAAGAAAGATGGAGGTAGAGAATATCCCAAAGCTGTTTTTTGGTTGGCTACCCTTCAAAAAATAAACGGAGATTATCTAGAGAGTTACAAAACTTGGAAACGGGTAAAAACAATCTATCGAAGAGGAAATTCGTACGAGAACAACAAAGCAAAACAGGAAATTAAGGCTTCTGTCTATGCAAGAAGATCTGAAAAATATCGAAACGAAGCCATAGTGAAAAATTTAGGTCCAGGAGTGAATTCCGGAGCCTCCGAGATAAGTCCGGTTTTATTTGAGAACAAACTATTATTCTCCTCACTTAGAGCTAAAAACATGGGCGAAAATGGAGAGGTATTTGATGAGTTATATGCGTTTAAGCTATACGAAGCGGAGCTGTCAGATTCTATTTGGGTCATGAAAAAGGAGCTACCTTTAGTGATAAACTCACCTCAATATCAAGCCGCTAATGGGTGTTTTAATGAGGCTGGCAATTTATTCTATTTTACTCGATGCAATTCAAGTAATGAATGCGATATTTTTGTGTCTAATTATGAAAAAGGCAAGTGGAGCAACCCACAAAAAATTGCAGTGAGCGAACCGAACTCAACCGAAACTCAACCAATGAGTTGCCAAATTGGGGAAGAGGAATATTTGTTCTTTGTGTCGAACAGAAAAGGAGGAATGGGAGGAATGGATATTTGGTATTCGAAAAAAGATAAGCAAGGAGAATTTCAATCACCGATTAATGCGGGAGAAACTATTAACTCGCAGGATAATGAAGTTACCCCTTTCTACGATAATCAAAATAGTACGTTGTATTTCAGTTCAGACTGGCACGCGGGATTAGGTGGTTTTGATATTTTTCAATCCAAAGGAACTCCCGTCAGTTTTAACCGGCCCCAAAATCTTGGCGCTCCAATAAATTCTCGATGGAATGACTTGTATTATTTTGTGGACAGTGATAACGAAATAAATTACCTTGCATCAAATAGAGCAGATTTGAGTGTAAACAAAGTATCTACCTGTTGTAATGACATTTACTCTGTTACTTTCCCCAAAGAGATAAAACCCCAAGAAATTGAAATAAATTCGCTTGCAGAACTAAACGATTATTTACCTGTGACTCTTTACTTTCATAATGACCGACCCAATCCGAGATCAACTAGTACTGCTACCAATTTGAGTTACTTGAATACGTATGACGATTATGTGACACGAATTCCTACTTATGAAAAAGAGTATTCCAAAGGAATGTCAGGAGTAAAGGAAGAAGAGGCAATTCTTGATATTCAAGACTTTTTTAGAGAATTCGTTGAGAAAGGGGTTAAGGATTTAGCTCTGTTTACAGAGTTACTCTTGTTGGAATTAGAAAAAGGAAATCATATCGAGCTAACTGTTAAGGGGTTTGCAAGTCCGCTAGCCAAAACAGATTACAATGTAAACCTGACAGAACGAAGAATTTCAAGTCTAGAGAATTACCTCATTCAATTTGAAAAAGGAAAATTTATTCCGTATCTCTCTGGTCTGTCCCAAAATGGTGGAAAATTAACCATCAAAAGAATTCCGTTTGGTGAGTTCACAGCGAGTAGTCTAGTAAGTGACAACATAAATGACAAGCGAAATTCCGTATACAGCAGAGCCGCAGCCCTTGAAAGAAAAATAGAAATTCAATCCATAAATCTTAAAGGCAAGAACGATTCCATTCCTCAAATCGAATTTGACAATGAAATCCTACGGTTGGGTAAAAGGAAAAATGGTATTCCTATAGAAATTGAGTTCGAAATACGGAACTCTGGAGAGTTGCCTTTAGAGATAAATAAAATAGAAGGCTCATGCAGTTGTACGGTAATAGATCAAGAGCAATTTATATTAACCCCTGGAGAATCAAGAAAAATAAAAGCAGAAATAAACACGGAACAATTGTTTGGTGAGGAAAGCAAAACGATTACCGTATTTTCCAATGCAGAGCCTAAGCAGAAAACTTTAGTAGTTCTTTTTGAAATCATAGAAAACAAATAAATTATGCCTTACTTTGATCGATATATAGAGCTTTCAACCTCATCGGATATTGAAACCGCACTAGTTAAAAGCCACAACCATTTAGTTCAGTTAATTCAATCTTTTTCGGAGGATGAAATGAATTATCAATACGCTGAGGAAAAATGGACCATAAAAGAAATTGTACAACATTTGATTGATACGGAACGTATATTCGTGTATCGTGCTTTGAGATTTGCCAGAAACGACAGCACGGAACTACCTGGATATGATCACAATCAATACGTAAGGGAATCAAATGCCAACGAAAAATTTAAAAATCAGTTGCTAAATGAATTTGTTGCCGTTCATAGAGCAACTATTATGTTTTTTAACCAATTACCCGAAATAGCTTTATCCAGAAAGGGAATTGCAAGCGGAGAAGAATTGTCAGTAAAGATGATTGCTCATATTATCGCTGGTCACACTCAGCATCACCTTTCTGTAATTGAAGATAAGTACTTACCAACTATGAAAAAATGAAAAATTTAATATTACTTATTTGTCTTGTTTTAAGTTCAGTTTCTTACACTCAATTGCTTACTCCTCAACAAATTATGTTTCCTACATCTCAAGGAGATAGCTTGGAGGTTGATGTGTATTTGCCCAACACATCAGATTCGTTTCCCGTAATTCTTATTCAAACACCTTACGGTAAAAATAGATATCGATTAGGTTTGCCGTTAGGTATTGTAAGAAATTTATCTACGAGTAAGTATGCTTTTGTGATTATGGACTGGCGAGGTAGATTTTCAAATTTGAGCAAAGCGCTACCTGGAGTAGGAACCGGGGAGGATGGTTATGATTTGGTAGAATGGATTGCTACACAACCCTGGAGCACAGGAAAAATAGGAACTTGGGGTCCTTCCGCATTGGGTAATGTTCAGTTTGAAACAGCTAAAAAACAACCGCCACACCTAACTTGCGCAGTTCCTTTAGTTGCAGCCCCACATTTTATGTACGAACATTATTACACGGGAGGCGCTGCCCGAACTGAGTTGATAGAACAAATAGATAATTTAGGTTTTGGCGTGTCCTCCACCGTTTCTACCAATCCTTATTACAATGCTACTTGGTCAGTAATTGAAAGTTTATCGGTATATCCAGATAGTATAGAAGTCCCCATGCTTATGATTGGCGGCTGGTACGATCATAATATCGAGTCTACCATTTTTCAATATGATACCTGTACCAAAAATTCTTCTTTGCCCATCGGAACAAAGCATCATGTATTATTAGGTCCTTGGACTCATGGCGGAAGCGGAACATCTTATGTTGGCTCTGTCAATCAAGGACAGTTGAATTACCCGAATGCGGAGGGAATAAGTGATACAATGGCAATGAAGTTTTTTGATTATCATTTGAGAAATCAAAACAATGGTTGGAATTCGAAGCCGCCAGTGATGTATTACCAAATGGGCGATGAACAATGGTTAGAAGATTTTCAATGGCCCGTATCTTACAACACATCGACTAGTTTCTTTCTTCAGCCAAATGGTAGTTTGTCGACTTCACAAGCTACAAGAGATAGTTTGGTTTTTTCCTATAATCCAAATTCTCCTTCGCCTACAATTGGAGGAGCTACTATGAGAAGCGATTTAGTTCAAGGACCTTATGACCAAGGGCCTGATGTTGAATCCAGATTCGATTTATTAACTTTTGACACTCCTATATCTTCTCAAGATATAAAAATAAAAGGTAAGCCAGAGGCTCATTTTTATATAAGTTCGGATAGAAAAGATACCGATGTGGCGGTTAGACTCACGGAGGTGTATCCCGATGGAAGATCTATGTTGATTATGGACGGTATCCAACGGATGAGATTTAGAAATGGCTACAGAATAAGCGATACATCTTTTATGCAACCAGGGACAGTTTATCCTGTTTCGATTGACTTGCATAGTACCGCAATTACCATAAAGGCTGGTAACAAGCTTAGACTCATTGTGACAGGAAGTAATTACCCTAAATACAATAGAAATATGAATAATGGGGAAGTGATGTATCCTGGAAATAATTTGGATTCTGTTTTTAATCCACTTTTTGCAATAAACAAAATTCATTTAGGAACTGCAACGCCCAGTAGATTGGTTTTGCCAATTGATAATACAAGCACAAGTATTTGGGAAGAAGACCCTATTCAAGTTTCGGTTTATCCAAATCCCACAACAGATTGGTTGAAGATTGCTTCTAGTGAGCCCATCAATCGATTGGAATTGTATGATTTGACAGGGAAGCTACTTGTTTCTGAATACATCAATACAAATCAGTTTAATATGATTGATATCACTGAGGGCGTATACATATTGGTTATTGAGACACCCAAAGGACGGATATCAAAAAAAGTAATGAAGGAGTAAAATCTGCCTGTTCTTTCTGTATTAATCAGCCGAATCAAACTACTTTGGCGTCTAAAGGAAAGTAGATTTATCATTTCCATGAGGAGTTGGTTCCGTTAATTGGATTTTAGGTCAAACATGCTCAATTCATTGGCTTTCTTACATCATGCAAGCAAGAATAATGAAGTTAATATGGGAAGGATAATATTTTTTATTGAGTTCCAAAGTTGATGAAATCAAATATAAAAAATAGTTTTATATTTAGCAATGAGTTTAGAGAAAGGAAACAAGAAAACCATCCGTGGCTGGATGATGTACGACTGGGCAAATTCAGTTTATAGTTTAGTAATTAGTTCGGCAATATTTCCAATTTTCTATGAGGGAATGACCAAAGCAAGTGGGAGAGAGGTACTTGTAAACGGTCACAAGCAGGTGATGGTAGAAGCCTTTGGCTTTGAGTGGATCAATACAACTTTGATTACCTATGTGGGTGCATTGGGATTTTTGTTAGTCGCCTTTATTTCACCCATATTATCTGGTGTAGCTGATTACATTGGACGAAAAAAAATGTTTATGCGGATTTTTGCATATCTCGGTTCGTTTTCTTGCATGGGACTTTATTTTTTTCAATACGAAAACATAGAACTCGGTTTTCTTTTTTATTTCTTTGCATTGATTGGTTTTTGGGGAAGTTTGGTGTTTTACAACGCCTATTTGCCCGAGATTGCTGATAAAAAAGATCACGATCGAATTAGTGCTGGTGGGTTTTCAATGGGATATATTGGAAGTGTGCTATTATTAATTATTTGTTTAGTAATGATTACATTTAATAATGCTTTACCTGAGTTTATGGGCACTCACGATATTCTTGATCCAGAGGGAGAGATACTACAATCGGGAAAGACTCAAGCTTCGAGGATTGGTTTTTTATTGACAGGTATTTGGTGGTTTGGATTTAGCCATGTTTTCTTCTACAGAATTAGAGATACTTGGGATAAATACACAGTCTCCAGTCATATTTTCGGAAATGGATTTAGAGAATTAAAAACGGTGTACAAAGAGTTTATGGCTGATATTCGATTAAAACGATTTTTACCAGTCTTTTTTATGCTTAGCACCGGTGTCCAAACAGTCATGCTGGTAGCCGTTTATTTTGCTGCCAAAGAAATCGCCTGGCCTTCTGAAGGAGATAAATCATCAGGATTAATAATTAGTATTTTACTTATTCAATTGATTGCCATTCCAGGAGCTATTGGGATGGCGAGAGTCTCCAAGGTAATAGGAAACATAAAAACCTTGCAAATCATTTTGTTCGCTTGGATTTGTATCGTGGTTTGGGCTTATTTTATTGTGACTCCTTTTGAGTTTTACATTACTGCCGCAATGGTGGGGATGGTAATGGGTGCCGTGCAATCCATATCTAGATCTACGTATTCTAAATTTTTGCCACCTACAGAGGATACTTCTTCTTACTTCAGTTTTTATGATGTAACCGAGAAATTAGCCATTGTGGTAGGTATGTTCATGTTTGGTTTTTTAGAACAAATAACGGGAAGCATGAGGAATTCCATAATCTGTATTGCGGTATTCTTTGTTCTGGCATTTTTATTACTGAGTTTTGTGCCAAGAGATAGAGTAGAAAAACAAGCTAAATAAATTCTACAATGACTCATTCCCTCAATCGAGTATATGTTTCGGTTTCCAATGATTTGTACTCAGACATGAGAGTGGACAAGGTATGTAATACTCTCGTTTCAATGGGATTTGATGTTACCTTAGTAGGAAGAAAATTGCCCAATAGTTTGGCGCTTACCCAACGAAATTATAACACCAAAAGACTTAGACTGTTTTTTAGAAAAGGAGCTTTGTTTTATGCTGAGCTTAATTTAAGGTTGTTTTTTTATTTGCTGTTCAAAAAACATAGCGTTTTGCTTTCTAATGATCTCGATACTTTGTTAGCAAATTATTGGGTGGCTCGTTTCAAGAATTCAGAACTAGTTTACGATTCTCACGAATATTTTACTGAGGTTCCTGAACTAGTAGATGGTTCTTTAGCCAAAAATATTTGGCTAAAAATAGAAAAATCTATTTTTCCAAAACTAAAATCAGTTTATACGGTTTGCGACTCAATCGCTCACATATACCAACAAAAATATGGCGTAGAGGTAAAAGTGGTGAGAAATATTCCTAGACGAAAACAAAATGTGGAGTACGTATCTAGAGCAGAATTAGGATTGCCTGAGGACAAATATATTTTGTTGTTACAAGGAGCAGGAATAAACTTGGATAGAGGAGCCGAAGAGATGGTTGAGGCCATGAAATATTTGCCGAGTAATTATTTGTTTGTCATTGTGGGAGGAGGAGATGTTTTTGAGAAATTGAAAGAAATCATAGCACTTCACCAATTGGAATCTAAGGTGATAATCAAAGGAAAGATCCCTTATTTGGACTTAGTCCAATATACTCATGCTGCAGATTTGGGTTTATCTTTGGATAAGAATACGAATTTGAATTACGAATATTCATTGCCAAACAAACTATTTGATTACATTCATCATGAAACCCCCGTTTTAGCTTCCAATCTTACAGAAATAAGAAAGATTATTGAAAAGCACAAAGTGGGTTGGATTCTAACTAATCATAATCCTGAAAACATGGCACGGCAAATCCAAGATGTATTAGAAAACAGGGAGGATGTGCAAGCCAAGAAAGAGAATACCAAAAGGGCTACAGAAAAGCTAACTTGGGAAAACGAGGAATTGGTTTTGAAACAAATATATGCTAGCTTAGTAACATGATTGAATCCATTAACATTGTTGCGTTTGACGTTCCATTTCCTGCCAATTACGGAGGTGTTATTGATGTTTTTCACAAAGTAAGAACCTTACACAATCTAGGAGTGAAAGTTCACCTGCATTGTTTTGAATATGGAAGAGGAGAGCAACCTGAACTGGAAAAACTATGTGAATCTGTTCGGTATTATAAAAGAAAATCTTCTTGGTGGTTGGCCTTTTCTCGTATTCCCTATATTGTGATATCTAGAAAGTCGATACAACTCGAAAAGAATTTAAGAGCCAATGATTTTCCAATTTTATTTGAAGGGTTACATACCTGTTATTTGTTAAAGGACAAGAAATTAAAAGAAAGAATAACCATTTATAGAGAGAGTAATATTGAGCATAGGTATTACAAACATTTGTCAAAGTCTGAGCGAAATTTACTTAAAAAAATCTACCTGAACCTCGAGGCCAGAAAGCTGAAAAGGTTTGAGAAGGAAATAACCAATGCAACAATGAGTTTTATTGTTTCTGAAACGGATTTCCATTATTTAGAAATGAAATATTCTCAGAACAAAAATTACTTCATTCCTAGTTTTCATGAAAATGAAGAAGTAAATATCCCTGAGGGGAAAGGGAAGTTCGTGCTGTACCATGGAAATTTATCTGTTTCAGAAAACTATGAAGCCGCCATTCATCTCATAAGATCTGTTTTTGCTACGATTGAAGTCCCTTTTATAATTGCAGGGCTAAATCCACCAGAATTTTTGATTAATGAAGTGAATAAACACAGCCACATTACTCTCATTCCCAATGCATCTGAGCATAAAATGAATGAACTGATGGAGAATGCTCATATTCACTTGTTGTACACCAATCAAGCAACAGGGTTAAAACTAAAACTCCTTAATATTTTGTATCATGGCCGACATTGTCTTGTAAATTCTAAAATGGTAGAAGGAACAAGTTTGGGACAGGTATGTGTGGTAGAAGACTCAGCTGACAAACAAATGATTCGAATCAAGCAATTGATGGAAATTCCTGTAGATAGATCTGAAATTGATAGAAGAACTACTGTATTAAGGGAAAATTATTCCAATGATGTAAATGCCGGTAGAATGTTTAAGGCGATTGAGCAAAACTAGTAGTTGGCAATTTCAACCATTATTTGTTCTAGTTTTTTTGTCATGGTTGAGTTAGAACAATTGTAGTTGTTCACAATGATTGCGAATGCCAAATTCTTTCCAGATTTACTTGTTACGTATCCTGCATAACTCTTCACTCGAGTCATTGTTCCGCTTTTTGCTCTCAATCTTCCCGCTGCATAGGTATTTCTTCCTAAATTTTTTATAGTTCCAGATTTTCCTGCAATAGGGAGGGAAGAATAAAACGATTGGTAGTTTTTTGAACTTGCCATATAGTTCAAAATACCAGTTAGGTGATAGGCAGATATTGCGTTCGTTCTCGACATTCCGCTCCCATCACTCACATACATTCCTTTTGAATCAATTCGGTTTCTCCAAAAATTACTGACAGCTAAACTGCCCGAATAGTTACTGCCATCCTTGTATGAATCGACTCCCATTTCATTCAAAAGGTGTTCCGCAAATAGATTCACACTGACATGATTTGTATAGTATGCAATTTGTCCAATGGTAGGGGACGAATGCTCAAATACCTCAGATTTTTTTGAAGAGACTGTGTCGCCCTTTAACAATAAAATTCTTTTTGTACTGGCATTTTTGCCTACAGAAATGCCTTCTCTAAGTAAGTAATATTCCAAGTCGAAGGCAGCTTGGTAGCCAGGATCCATCATAGAGGCTTTTACCTCAAATTTTTCTTTTTCTTTGGGAATAGTTCCTTTAATTAATCTGTGATTGGAATATGGTGTGCCATAGACGTAGGCATTATCTCTATTTTGGTTCGAGGCCAAAACACGGTTCTCAAATGTTTGGTTTGGTAAAAACGGTGTAACACAGTCAATAAATGTAGAATCTCCAGCCTCACTTCCAGAACGAAAGGTAAGTGTGTTGTAATTATCGTAAATTGTTAGCCCACAAGGTCCTGCGCCATAATAATTTCCCATGTCACCCCAGAGCCAAGTTGGAGGAATCATCTCATAACTGAAATGGCTTGCATCGCCAATTACTCTTCCTGTAAGAGATTTTATACCAGCTTTTTTTATTTCCAAAACCCAAGAATTCATAAAATTTGATGGGTCTTCATCTTTCTTTAAAAAATATCTGGAACCCAATGTGGGATCTCCTCCACCGGTTATATAAATATTTCCATGTAAAACACCATTGGAGTCAATGTGTCCATCGTATTCTATTTTAGTTTTAAATTGTTTGTAAGAACCCAATTGGACTATAGCCGCTGAAGTGGTAACGAGTTTCATGGTAGAGGCAGGAGCCAAGCTATTTTTTGAATTGTATTCAGCAATCGTGGTATCTGCATCCACATCCATTACATGAAAGCTAAAACTTGCATTTTCTACATAATTCAAGTTTTTCATTTTATCGAATGCTGATTGTATTGAGTTTTGACTTAATCCAATAAATCCGTAGATAAGTGAAAAGAGTATCGGGAGTGATTTCATAATTCGATGGGTTGTCATAGAGACAAAATGAATGTACTTTTTTTCGTTTGATTAAATATAGGAAAGGTCTTTTGATTCCATTGAGATTTAACTAAAAATTTAGAACGAAAACAATTTTTGTATCTTAAGGTATGAGTTTTTGGCAAAATCATCCTGGAATTAAACTGGTTGTCCCTTTTCTTTTAGGGATAATAGCCTCCATAGAGGTAAGGATTAATTCCAATTCTTATTTATATGTTTCTTTGCTTTTTTTGAGTGTAAGTGCTATCAGTTTTTATTTTTCATCTTATAAAACTCGAAAAAAAATAGCTTTCATTTTTTTTCTATCTCTATTCTTCGCAGGTTTTACCTATTCTTCTTTTCGTACCGAAAAATTTTCACTCAATCATTTTTCTCAAAAAGAGTTGAATGCCAATTACTTCACGGTTATAATTTCTGATAATTTGCAGGAAAAAGAGAATTCATTCAAAACAATCCTCTCTATTCATCAATCTCATAAGGATTCTGTTTCTGTTTGTTCGGGTAGAGTTTTGGCTTATTTCAAAAAGGATTCTGTGAGCCTTGGCCTCAAATATGGAGACAGATTATTGATAAAGAATAATTTAAAAAAGATTGAGGCGTTTAGAAATCCGAATCAATTTGATTACCAAAACTATTTGAATTTGAATCAAATAAACTACCAAGCATTTTTGAGAATGGATGATTACGAATTTTTGGAGGAAGATTTGGGGAATCCAATTTTTTCTTTTTCTCAAAAAATGAGGCAAAAACTTTATAGCTATTTGATGGCTAATGGAGTGGAAGGGAAGCAGCTAAAAGTTACGTCAGCATTGTTGCTTGGCTATCGCGAAAACCTGGATAAAGAATTGGTAAAGTCATACGCGAGCGCTGGGGCAATGCACGTTTTGGCCGTTTCTGGATTACATGTGGGGATTTTATACTTGCTCTTATCTCGTGTTTTTTCGTTTTTGAAAAGAGTGAAAAACGGAAAATTCTATCTCACAATTCTTATTCTTGTTGGCTTGTGGTTTTATGCGATTATGACAGGATTGTCGGCTTCAGTAATGCGAGCTACCACCATGTTTTCTTTTATCTTAATAGGCAATGAACTTTTAAATAGAAAAACCAGTATTTATAATACTTTGGCGGTATCAGCTATTATTTTAATGGTGATAAATCCCGCTATTGTCTATCAAGTCGGATTTCAACTTTCTTATGTTGCTGTGGTTGGAATTGTATATCTCCAACCTAAATTAAATCGTTTGTTCTATTCTCGGTATAAATTTGTTCGAGGAATATGGGCAATCACTTGCGTTTCTTTAGCTGCTCAAATTGCAACTTTTCCACTGAGTTTACATTATTTTCATCAGTTTCCAACTTACTTCTTCATTTCTAATATAATTGTCATCCCAGCTGCATTCTGTGTATTCTATTTAGGTGTTTTACTCTTCATTTCCGCTCCATTTGGAGGAGTATCTATAGTTGTGGGAAAATTGATCAATGCAATAGTTTGGGTATTAAATCAAGCTGTATATTGGACAGAAAGTCTTACTTTATCCTTGATTGAGGAAATTGAGTTTACAGTTTTTGAAACCTATTTTCTCTATGGAATCATTATTTCTATACTCTATACTCTTTTTATTCGAAGAATAGAATTTGTTCGGTTTTCATTGTTTCTAATCCTATGTTTTTGTTGCATGCAAGTTGTGAATCAGTACCAGTTTACCCGGCAAAAGTACTTGACTTTTTATTCCATCAATAAACAATCTGCATTAGAATATACAGTAGGTAATACCACTTACTTTATCTCATCGGCTGAGCTAAAAGAAGATTGGAGTATGATGATGTTTCATGTAAACAATCATTGGAATTCTCACAATATATTGATGAAACATTACCTGAATATTGATTCATTACCTGCCGATACAGTGCTACCTCACCTGAGTATATCTAATTCAATTATCCTAGTTGATAGCCTAACTATTCAAGTGTATGATTCAGAAAAGTCCATTCATATTCAACCTGATTATCTATGGATAAAGAAGGATAAGTTAAAAGGATTAAGCAGATATTTAAGAAAGAACAAGCCTAAAAATATTGTTTTTGACAGTTCGGTCCCGTATTATAAACAAGACTATTACCTATCACATATAGATACTTCTTGTACCCAATTGATCAGCCTGAACAAGAAGTATTTCAAACTAAAACTGAAGTAGTAGTTTTTATTTTACAATACTTCCAAATAGATCAAAGTAATCCGCGCGTTCAACCTTTACAGTAGCAAAATCACCAATTCTAACGTGGTTTTTCTCTGTGATTTCTACCCAAACTTCATTGTCCACTTCAGGAGAATCAAATTCAGTTCTTCCTACAAAAAAATCTCCTTCTACACGATCAAACAATACTTTGAATTCTTGTCCTACTTTGTTTTGGTTATGTTCGTAAGAGATGGTTGACTGAATATCCATGATTTCTTCAGCCCTAGCAGTTTTTACCTTCGCTGGTACGTCATCCTCAAAATTATGAGCATGAGTATTTTCTTCATGTGAGTATTCAAAAATTCCTAATCTATCAAATTTCATTTCACGAACCCAATCCGCCATCTCCTGAAAATCTTCTTCCGTTTCACCAGGATAACCAGCAATTAAAGTAGTTCTGATTGCAATGCCAGGTACTTTTTCTCGAATGGTATTGACCAGTTCAGTTGTTTTCTCCCTTGTAATTCCTCTTCGCATTGCCTTTAGCATTCGAGTAGAACCGTGTTGCAAAGGCATATCTAAATAGTTACAAATATTTTCTCTTTCCGCCATTACCTCCAAAACGTCCAGCGGGAAACCACTTGGGTAAGCATAATGTAATTTTATCCACTCTAAACCTTCAATGTCAGAGAGTTGACGAAGTAAATCGGCTAATGCACGCTTCTTATATAAATCTAAACCGTAATAGGTCAAATCTTGAGCAATCAGCATGATTTCCTTAACACCTTGTGCCACTAAGCTTTTGGCATTAGAAACCAATTGTTCAATAGGAGTAGAGCGGTGTTTTCCTCTCATGAGTGGAATCGCACAAAACGAACAAGGTCTGTCGCATCCTTCGGCAATTTTAAAATAGGAATAATGATTAGGTGTAGTCAAGATTCTTTCTCCCAGTAACTCTTTCTTGTAATCAGCATTCAGCACCTTTAGCATTTTGGGTAGTTCTTGTGTTCCAAAATATGCGTCAACTTGAGGGATTTCTTCTTCTAAATCATCTTTATATCTTTCTGACAAACATCCCGTCACATACAATTTGTCCACTAATCCGTTGTCTTTTGCTTCAGCATACTGCAATATTGTATCGATTGATTCTTGCTTCGCATTGTCAATAAATCCACATGTATTTACAATGACTATTTCATGATCTTGAGACATTGATTCATGTTCTACATCAAATTTATTGGCATGCAATTGCGCCATGAGTAACTCCGAGTCAAATGTGTTCTTGGAACAACCTAGGGTAATTACGTTTACTTTGTTTTTCTGTAAAGTTTTTGTTTTCATATTACTGGTTATAAGTTGCTAGTTACAAGTTGCTAGTTGCAGGTTATTATTTATAAAAGTAAATCTGAACCCTGAGAGGTTTGTTCTGATTCTTTCGGGACAAAATGTCTCGAAGGGTGATGGGATTACTTCAAAGAAAAAAGAGAATCTACAAATTCCATTCGATTAAAGACTTGCAAGTCTTCTATTCCTTCACCCACACCAATGTATTTTACTGGTACGTTAAACTGATCGGATATTCCAATGACAACACCACCTTTAGCTGTTCCGTCTAGTTTGGTAAGAGCGAGGGAGGTAACATCTGTTGCTTGGGTAAACTGTGCACATTGTTCGATGGCATTTTGTCCAGTAGAACCATCCAATACCAACAATATTTCATGAGGAGCACCTGGTACAATTTTGTCCATTACTCTTTTTATCTTGGTCAGCTCATTCATCAAGTTTACTTTATTGTGAAGTCTACCTGCTGTGTCAATTAGCACAACGTCAGCATCCTGGTTTACTGCGCTTTGAAGTGTATCGAAGGCAACAGAGGCTGGGTCGGCATTCATTCCTTGCTGTACAATGGGTACTCCAACCCTTTCGCTCCAAATTATTAATTGATCTACTGCAGCTGCTCTAAAAGTATCCGCAGCTCCCAACACTACTTTTTTACCTGATTGTTTAAACTGATGAGCTAGTTTTCCAATGGTTGTTGTTTTCCCCACACCATTTACACCCACTACCATAATTACATGTGGCTTGTGAGTGTTCGGAACTGAAAAATCCACCTGATCTGTGGAATTATTCTCTTCCAGAAGTGAGGCAATTTCCTCTTGAAGAATAGCGTTCAGTTCAGAAGTATTGATGTATTTATCTTTTGCTACTCTAGCTTCAATTCGTTCAATAATTTTAACCGTTGTTTTCACACCTACGTCAGAGGTGATAAGAGCTTCCTCTAATTCATCCAAGACATCTGAATCAACAGATGATTTCCCGGCTACCGCCCGTGACAACTTGGAAAAAACAGATTCTTTGGTTTTTTCTAAGCCTCTGTCAAGCGTTTCTTTTTTTTCTTTTGAGAAAAATCGTTTAAATACACTCATAGATTAAAAATAAAAAAGCTTCTTTCAAACAATGAAAGAAGCTCAATATACTGAATTGTAAATAATTATTTATTTACTAAAAAATTCTTTTACTTGGTCATTTAATACAATAGCTTCTTTAAATTGGTAAGCTCCTGTTTTTGGAGATTTAACCGCCTTAATCACTTTTGTATGCATTTTTCCTCCTCCTTTTTGCAAGGATGCTACTGTCTTCTTAGCCATAACTTATTATTTTATTTCTTTGTGAATTGTGTGTTTTCTCAAAATTCTGTTGTACTTCTTCACTTCCATTCTTTCAGGAGTGTTCTTTCTGTTCTTAGTCGTAATGTATCTAGAAGTTCCTGGCACCCCAGTCGCTTTGTGTTCTGTACATTCTAAGATTACTTGTATTCTATTTCCTTTTGTCTTTGCCATTGTCCTTTAATTTCAAGAGTGCAAATATAGAAACTATAAATTTACTATCAAACAATTCTCTACAAAATTTGTTGTCTTTTTGTACTTATTCCAAGAGGTTCAACTTTACAACAACTCGTTGGCAATATTGGCTAATTTACTTCTTTCTCCTTTTACCAATTGTAAGTGACTGAAAATATTTTGGCCTCTAAACTTGTCTATGACATAAGCCAAACCGTTTGATTTTTCGTCAAGGTAAGGCGTGTCAATTTGTTTCACATCACCGGTAAATATAAATTTAGCTCCTTCTCCTGCTCTTGTTATGATTGTCTTTATTTCGTGGGGTGTTAAGTTTTGAGCTTCATCAACAATGAATATTATGTTACTAAGACTTCTACCCCTGATGTAGGAAAGAGCTGAGATAGTTAATTTCTCCAATTCGATCATTTGATTGATGAGTTTATTTTCCTTACTTCTGTCAGAGAATTGGTTTTGTATAAATTTGAGATTGTCCCAGAGTGGTTGCATGTAAGGGTCTAATTTACTACTTATATCCCCTGGTAAATAACCGAGGTCTTTGTTTCCAAGTGCAACAATAGGTCGTGCTAGAAATATTTGTTTATACTTGCTCCTTACCTCCATAGCACAAGAAAGAGCAAGTAAGGTTTTACCTGTTCCTGCTACACCCTGAAGGCAAACCAAGCGTTTGTCCTCATTCATTAGGGCATGCATGGCAAATGTTTGCTCAGCATTTCTCGATGAAATTCCAAAACTCTCTGTTTTTTTTATGTTTTCTATTCTATTGGTTTGGGTGTTATAATAAGCCAAAGCACTGCCTCCTGATTGTGATTTTAAAATATAGTAGTTGTTTTCCTTGTGCAGAAACTTATGTTTTTTTTCATTCACCTCAAGGAAGTCATTTTGATGAAGCGTTGCTAGGTCAATCTCGTCCATTTTTTCGAATGTAATAATGCCAGTTGGCAGTTTTTCTACATTCTTGATGTTTCCAAATTCAAAATTTTCAGCTTGTAACTGAAGGCTTTTTGCTTTTAATCGTAAATTAATATCCTTCGTTACAAACACAACCTGTCTTTTAGGATTTTTTTTCTTTACGTACAAGGCTGTATCCAATATCCGATTGTCTTTGGTGTCTTCATTGAAAATGGTAACTGCGCTTTTTTCAAGTCCGTTGTTATTAAAGATGACACAAATTTTTCCAGATTTCTTGTTGGTTAAGTTTATCCATTTGCTTAAATCTTTGTTTTCAGCAATTTTATCAAGATCTCGTATGAATTGTCTTGCCTCGTAATTTTTGTTCTCAGTTCCTTTTTTTAAATTATCTAACTCTTCCAATACAGATATTGGAATTACTACATCGTGTTCATCGAAGGCAAAAATTGAGTTGTGATCAAATAAGATTACAGAAGTGTCTAAGACAAATATTTTTCGTTGTTTTTGTGTCGTCATTTTTTACTTTTTTTTAATTCTACCAAAAAAAGTAAAAAGGTCAGTTTCCTCAATATTAACGAATTATTAAATGGGCTATTTCTTCCTCATTATCTCTTCTATTTCGTGTATAGTTCTTGGAACACAATCTGAAAGATTAATTGGTTTTTCGGTGGTGATTAAAATATCATCTTCAATGCGTACTCCAATGTTCCACCATTTCGGATCACAGTCTGAGTTTGCTGGAATATAAATTCCAGGTTCTACCGTTATGACTTGCCCCGGAGCAAGTTTTCCGTAAGTTCCGACATCGTGAACATCTAACCCTAAATAGTGAGAAGTTCCATGCGGAAAGTACTTTTTTACTTCCATTGGACTTTTTATGATTCCCAGTTTAACCAATCCATCCGCAATGACATTGTTGGCTACTTGGCTTGCAATCCAAAAACTATTTCCTGCCAAGCATGAGTCAATACCAATAGATTGGGCTAGTAGGACTAAATTGTAAATGATGGCTTGTTCTTTTGAGTATTTTCCATTCACCGGAAGGGTACGAGTTACATCTGCCGTGTACCCATGATATTCTGCCCCTATATCGCTCACCAGTAAATCATTTTCTTCAAACATTCTTCTGTTACTCACATAATGGAGGATACATGAATTACCACCACTTCCGTGAATGGATGGAAAACCCGCGTGTTCGGCTCCTTCATTTTTAAAATGAAATTCAACCAAAGCTTCTGTTTGGTACTCAGCCATTTCTGGAGTTAATTTTTTCATCAATGCATGCTGAGCTTTACAGGTGATATCAATGGCTTTTCTCATCAATATTAATTCTTCATTTGTCTTGATTTCTCGCAATTGAGCCATATATCGAGCTAATGTTGAGCTTCCTTTTTGTCTTACAGTTTGGGTCAAAAAGTGTTTTTTCAAATCAAATAAGTCATGGTTAGATTCTGTATCGCGGGTATCTCTTTTATCAGTAGGAAAAAACGTATAATTCATTCCGTTGATTTTGCAGTCGGTGGAGGAAAAATCAGTATTCGGTAAAACAGTTCCAAATTCTAATATTTGTTTTGCTCCTTCAACTCCAAGTCGCTTCCCAAGCCATAATTCTTGTTTCGGATTTCGAGGTTGAACAAACAGTACTTCATTCGTTAGTTCATTATTAATCAACACAGGATGTTTGTGAATGATTACAACAGAGTGAGGTTCTCTGAGTCCTGTTAAATAATAGAAATTTGGATCTTGGTGATATTCGTAATCCACGTCATTCGATCTATTTCTAATAGGTGAGGAGAAAAATATGGCCACAGAACTATCTGGCATTAAGTCTCTTAGTTTTTGTCTTCTTTCTCTATGAAAACTTGCTGGCAATAAATCGTTGTCAAAAACCCCAACTTCTTCCGGATTTATGTTAGATTCCTGAACACTCATTGGCTGCTCTTGGGCTTTTCCATCGGGGGACAAAATCAACAAGAGAGAAAAGAATAAAAAATGGGAAGTAAGTCGTTTCATAGTTTAAAAATACACAAAATTTGCAGACTCATTTCTACTCACAGCAAGTAACTAAGGATTACAATAATTGCAATACATGGGTACTTCCGTTTTCTGCTTGTTTGGGTGCATTTTTTCTACCGAATAGTTACAAGACTTGCACCAGTAAATATGACTTAAAGTAGAGTTGGTTGGCAATCCACACGATTCGCATGGCAATCCTTTTTTTATTTCTGCGACAGAAAATCCCGGAGTATCGCACGAAGGACAAATTGATTTTATTTGTTTTATCAGCAAATGAGTAGCTTGTTCTATCACCTTCATTCTCTTTGGATTTCTCATTGCACGCATGTCGGTTTCTACTGTTACGAGTTCCGCTTTGTCAACTAGTTCATTATAGATGTGTATCAATTGATTTGTGTTTTCAAAATCTTTGTAAACTCTTGACTTTCCGGTGCTATTTGTTTTTAGCAGGACACCATGAGCCGGAAAATCCACCTCAATCAAAAACTCTTGGAGTTCTGCCTGGTTCGTCAGTTCTTTATGGCTAAAATTGGTTTCTGTGCTTAGTTTTCTTGCAATTATTTCAAGTTCATTTTTTTTGTCTATCAAGATAACCAATTCATCGTCTGCTGGAACAAAAAACAGAGTGGGATGGGGGCCAAAAGAACCCTCACTGGCAATTCCCAAATCACAATTATTTGCTTCCATTGCCAATAAGCATTTTTCTTTTACGGTTTCAATAGCGGATTTCGTTCGTTCTATCTCGCCAGAAAAAGCACCTAATTTATCCGAGTCAAAATTTTTGGCCACAAAGCAAGTTACACCCAATTCTTTTTCTAAGATGGGCGCAATAATGCTTTCTTTTTTGTGCTTTGTCGCAATAACTAGGTCACGACCTGCAAACAAGTTATTTAGTAGAGAATTCAATAGCTTTTCCTTTTATTTCTTCGTGGAAAGTTCCATTTTCGAAAACTAAATTTCCGTTTACAAAAGTATGCGTAACCGCAGAGTGGAAAGTAGTTCCTTCGAGTGGAGACCAACCACATTTGTATAAAATGTTATCCTTCGAAACTTTCCAAGAAGTATCGAGATCAACCAAGGCAAGATCTGCATAGTAGCCTTCTCTCACGAATCCTCGATTTGTCATTTTATAGAGCGTTGCTGGATTGTGGCACATTTTTTCAACTATCTTTTCTAAAGAGATGATGCCTTGCTTGTAAAATTCAATCATGCAATTCAGTGAATGCTGAACCATGGGCGCACCCGACATGGATTTAAAGTAGGTTTGTTGTTTTTCCTCCAGAGTGTGAGGAGCGTGGTCCGTTGTTATCAAATCGATTCTGTCATCTAACAAGGCTTTCATTAATCCTTCTTTGTCGGACTTCGATTTTATTGCCGGATTCCATTTTATTAGCATTCCTTTTTCTTCGTAATCTTCTGCAGAAAACCATAAATGGTGAACCGAAACCTCTGTGGTGATGTTTTTCTTTTCTAATGGAATATCGTTTCTAAACAAGCCGGTTTCTACGGCTGTTGTTAAATGAAGAATATGAAGTCGTGCGTGGTGTTTGTTCGCTAATTCAATAGCTCTCACAGTAGCTTCGTAACACGCTTCTGTGCTTCGTATTATGGGGTGAAACTTCACAGGAACGTCTTCACCATATTTTTCCTTAAAAGCCAATTCGTTGGCTTCCACAATCACTTCTTTTTCTGAGTGAATCGCAATAATTTGCTTGCAACTAGAAAATAGCTTTTCCATGGTTTCAGGGTTGTCTGCCAATAGATTCCCTTTTTTTGTAAAATACAAGCCGTCATCAGAAACCCCTATGAATTGTGTTGTATCTAATTTGGCAACTTCTTCAATATTATCTCCGTTTACTCCCAAAAAAAACGAAAAATTAGCCAAAGATTTCTCTGCTGCAATTTCGTATTTTTCATTTAAACTTTCTACTGTCAAAATATTAGGCACCGTATTGGGCATATCTATAAAAGAGGTGGTTCCACCTGCGATTGCAGCTTTACTTTCTGTGTACAAATCACCTTTGTGTGTTAATCCTGGGTCGCGAAAATGAACCTGGCCATCAATAATTCCCGGAAATAGGAATTTTCCAGTTCCATCTATGATTTTTTGATTTTCCGAGGGTTCAATCGAACCAATTTTTTCAATTTTACCGTGTGAGATTAACAAGTCGTTTATTTGTGAGATTCCCTCATTTACGATTGTTACGTTTTGAATTAGTGTTTTTTGCATGATGTATTCTCTTTTATTATTTCCTTAGTTGGTAAGAATTTAATAATAAGTTTTCAAAAAATAAAAGTATTAAAAAATCTACTCTGAAGTTGGGCTACAAACTTGAAACCTATAAAAAAGGCAAAAAAAAACTCATTGAATGGTCAATGAGTTTTTTTAAAATATGAGTTTGGATTAATTTCCTGTATACAATCCTTTTGCTTTTGATTCTTTGATCATAGCTTCGATTCCTTTTTTGTCGATTGTTCTCAAAGCTCTGGTACACACTTTAAGAGTAATCGTTCTGTCTTCACTTGGTAAGTGAAATTTCTTTGTTACTAAATTAGGGTAAAATTTTCTTCTTGTTCTTCTCAAAGAGAAAGATACGTTATTACCCGACTGCACTTTTTTTCCTGTTAATTGACAAACTTTTGACATCTTCTGTATTTTTTTGAGACTGCAAAGAAAGGTCTTTTTTTGATTATATCCAACTATCTCCGCAGTTTTTTGTTATTTTTTTCTACTCACTGGTAGGTTTCAAAAATCTCATTCGATTTCGTCAACGAATCTAAGAAAAAACCTTGGTTCACAGATGAGTTCCAGTTGTTTTCTTCGAAATAAGAAACCATTTGTTCCGTAGGCATGTTTCCTGTTAATTTATCTGTGGCCATTGGACAACCACCAAATCCTTTTATCGCTCCATCAAATCTTCTACACCCACTTGAGACACTTGCCTCAATTTTTTCTTGCCAAGTAGTGGGTGTAGTGTGCAAATGTGCCCCAAATTCCACATTTTTAAACTCAGGAATAAGCGTAGAAAAGAGTGTGGTAATATTTTCTTTGTTTGAAACTCCAATTGTATCGGACAAGGCTAGAATTTGGATGTCCAATTCATTATGCAGTCTTTCTGCCCATTTGGCCACAATATCTTCGTGCCACTTGTCACCATATGGGTTTCCAAAAGCCATGGACAAATACACAACCACTTCTTTTTTGTTTGTTAGGGCTAAATTTTGAATTTCTTCTACTCGAGATAAAGACTGCTCAATGCTGGAGTTTGTATTTCGTTGCTGAAAGGTTTCTGAAACCGAAAAAGGGAATCCCAAATAATTGATTTCCTCAAAATTTACTGCCTCTTTTGCCCCTCTTTCATTGGCCACAATAGCGAGTAATTTGGAATTGGTTTTTTCCAAATCCAATTGTGCCAATACTTCAGCTGTATCTTTCAATTGGGGTATTGCCTTTGGCGAAACAAAACTTCCAAAATCTATGGTGTCAAACCCAACTTTTAACAAGGTATTGATGTACTCTGCTTTCAGTTTAGTGGGAACAAAATCATGCATGCCTTGCATGGCGTCTCTCGGACATTCAATTAGTTTTATTTGTTTTCTTTCTTTCATACTCTACTGTTTTCTAATTCATACCTAAAGAGGAAGGAATTAACTTATCGGAATGTACAAGATCTTAACCCTGAATGAGTAACCAATTCATTTATGCTGTAGTTTTCAGAATGGCTTTGTTTATTTTCTTTACCATACTTGGTCCTTCGTACACAAATCCAGTGTAAACCTGTATTAAATCAGCTCCTGCTTCGAGCTTTTCAATTGCATCCTCAGCACTATGAATTCCACCTACTCCTACAATAGGAAAAGCCTTGTTGCTTTTTGTACTGAGATAACGAATTACTTCGGTACTTCTTTCTTTTACGGGTTTTCCACTAAGTCCTCCATTTCCAATTTCGGTTATTTTTTCCGCTGGAGTTACTAAATTCTCTCTAGATATGGTTGTATTGGTGGCAATAATTCCATCAATTTTTGTATCGGCAACTATGTCAATGATATCATCCAATTGTGAATCAGTTAAATCTGGTGCTATTTTTAATAATATGGGACGTTGTATCTCTTTTTGAGTATTTAATTCTTTTAGCTTTAATAGAATTTCAGTCAGTGGCTTTTTATCCTGCAAAGCTCTCAAATTAGGAGTATTTGGTGAGCTTACATTCACCACAAAATAATCTACATAAGGATGTAATTCGTTGAAACAGATTTCATAATCCTTCACAGCTTCTTCGTTTGGTGTTACTTTGTTCTTACCAATGTTTCCCCCAATTATTATTCCTGAGTTATTCTTTTTTAATCGTTCTACTGCATCTAATACACCCCCATTGTTAAATCCCATTCTGTTAATCAATCCTGAATCTTCAGAAACTCGGAACATCCTTTTTTTTGGGTTACCCTCTTGTGGAAGCGGAGTAAGAGTACCAATTTCGATAAAACCAAATCCAAAGGCCGCTAATTCATTGTATAATTTGGCATCCTTGTCAAAACCTGCAGCAAGTCCAACTGGGTTTTTAAATGTGAGCCCAAAAAGTTCCTTTTTGAGTTTAGGATTTTCTAAAGTGTGTAATTTGGAAGCGATAAATTTAGCTCCTGGAATTTTGAAAATATTTTTTATTGAATCGAACACAAAATGATGAATTTTTTCTGGATCAAATCGAAAAAGTATGGGCCTTATAATGAGTTTGTACATTCTGTAATTATGGGTTTATTTGGCACAAATATACAAGGAATGGGGCAATTTTTTTAATAACTTTCCTATATTCATCTTAGAATTAAAAATGAACAATGAAAGATTATTCCGAAAGCGATAAAAAGATTATTTTGAAGTCATACAGAGGTTTACTTCGAGCTTCAAAAAAATTTAGAACTACGCCAGAAGATACAGCATACATCAGAAAAGCATTTAATTATGCAGCTGATGCTCACAAGAGTATGAGGAGAAAGTCTGGTGAGCCTTACATCACTCACCCAATTGCCGTGGCTCGAATTTGTACTGAGGAAATAGGACTTGGAGCAACTTCCATTGCTTGTGCTCTGTTGCATGATACAGTGGAAGATACCGATGTTACTTTGGAGGACATTGAAACGATTTTTGGAAGGAGAGAAAAACGAATCATAGATGGATTGACTAAAATTTCAGGAGCATTTGATTTAACTACTTCTGACCAGGCTGAGAATTTTAGAAAGATGATTTTAACCTTACCTGATGATGTGAGGGTGATTTTCATAAAGCTCGCGGATAGGTTGCACAATATGAGAACTTTGGATTCAATGAGAAAAGACAAGCAACTCAAAATTGCTTCGGAGACATTGTTTTTGTATGCACCTTTGGCCCACAGATTAGGACTGAATGCTGTAAAAACAGAATTAGAAGATTTAGCTCTTAAATTCAAAGAACCTGAGGCTTACAACGAAATTTCTGTGAAATTGAGGAAATCTCAGGAGATAAGAGCTCGATTTATTTCGCAGTTTATTTCTCCATTGAAGAAAGAATTGGACAAAACTGGGTTGGCTTACACAATCAAAGGAAGGCCCAAATCTGTCTACTCCATTTACAATAAAATTAAAAAGAAGAAAGTCACTTTTGAAGAGATTTATGACTTATTTGCAGTAAGAATTATTCTTCATAGTAAGCCAGAAGATGAAAAAACAGATTGTTGGCGTGTGTACTCTATCATTACTGATTTTTACCGACCCAACCCCGATCGTTTAAGAGATTGGATTACCAATCCTAGAAGTAATGGGTATGAATCATTGCACACCACAGTAATGAGCCCAACCGGAAAGTGGGTAGAGGTACAAGTGAGAACTGAAAGAATGGACGAAATTGCCGAAAAAGGAATGGCTGCCCATTGGAAGTACAAAGACAGTAAGAAAAAACTCGAGAATAAATTTGATTCTTGGATCAATAAGATAAGAGACTTGGTAGAAAATAATGAGACTGATACCCTAGATTTTATCGATGATTTTAAACTGAACTTGTATGCCGAAGAAATTTATGTATTTACCCCAAATGGTGAATTAAGAACCCTTCCTAAGAATGCAACAGCTCTAGATTTTGCGTTTGAAATTCATGGAGATATAGGAAAGAAGTGCATCGGTGCCAAGGTTAATTTTAAACTAGTGCCGCTAAGTCATGAATTGAGCAGTGGAGATCAGGTTGAAATTATCACCTCGAATAAACAAATGCCCAAAGAGGCTTGGCTAGAATTTGTGGTAACTTCCAAGGCAAGGACTAATATAAAGCAATCGCTAAAAGAAGAACAAAAGCAGATAGCCGAAATGGGCAAAGAAATGCTAAAAAGGAAGTTTTCTGCCCTCAAAGTGAATTACACCGATAAGAACGTGAGTGAATTGCTCAAGCTATATGAGTTTAAAACGCAATTGGATTTGAACTATCAAATATCAAAAGGGAAAATAGACTTGTCCAAAATTAAAAACTTTGTGGTAAAAGGTGGAAACCTAAAATTTGAGAAATCAAAGTCTAAAGAAAAGGAGAAAGACAATAAAATAACTGAGGTAAGAGAGATAATTTCGAGCTTTGGAGGAAAAACGGGAGAGTCTATCATATTGGGAGACGAAAGTTTAAAACAGGTAGATTATACGATTGCCAAGTGTTGTTCGCCTATACCAGGTGATGAAGTTTTTGGGTTTCTTACGATCAATGAAGGAATTAAAATTCACAGAACAAGCTGTCCTAATGCCGTGCAATTAATGTCTAACTATGCATACCGAGTACTGAAAGCAAAGTGGAAGAGCCAAACGTTGAAGGAGTTCTCGGTAGGAGTGGAGTTTACGGGAATTGACGGAATGGGAATTCTTCACTCGCTTACTAGTTTGGTGACGAGTAGTTTGAATATCAACATAAAGTCACTCAACATTGACTCTGACGATGGATTCTTTAAAGGTGAATTAAAAGCCCTTGTACACGATACTATTCACCTAGAAGACTTGATGAGAAAAATGGAAAAAATTGAAGGAATAAAAACGGTTGAAAGGGTTTATTAAAATGGACTTGTTTTTCGGGACTTCCATTGTTTTACCTTTTTTTGGAATGGAAAACTTGTATTTAAGTAATTACTGAATGGCTAATTTTAATTCGTCAACCAATTGGTCGTGGCTAAATGAATTATTATTCATTTCGCATTTTTCATGTTTGGTATTCTCACCGTGTTAATGATACTCATTTTATGACCAATCTTGGGAGACTTATTTATGTGCTTTCCTATGGTAAGATTTATGTCTTGAATCAATTTTGTGAAAAATCAATCAAGTCTTTACAAGACCCAAATTTATTCCATAAAAAAAGACTTACTGTCATAGTAAGTCTTTTTTTTGTGACCTCAAGTGCGGAGAGCTCTAACTTATTGAGTGACTTGAATGAATTAAATTATTTCTGAGACACTATTTTTGAAAGTATTTTTTCAATGTTAAGTTGGATTCTGTCGCATTAAGGTCATTGAAGATAATAAATTTAATTATTTAATAATCAGAAGGTTTGGCTCAAATAAAAAACGGAGAATTAATCAATTATGATCAATTCTCCGCTGAAGTGAATCAACGTACCGTCAATTCTTTATTTTGCTTTGAAGTGGGTTACTTCTCCATCAGAATATTTGAGCCATAATTCCTTTGAAGTTAATCTTAATATTTCCTCGGTCTCAGAATCTCCATCGAAAGTTATTTTTATACTTTTTTTACTATCCACAAACTCCCATTTTCCATCAAATGAGGTTGTTGTCCCTAAATAAGTGTAAGTAACCTTAAGATTTCCATCTTTTTCAAACTCATAAACTGGACTATCTGTTTCAGGTGTTTCGTTTCCGTTTGCATCAACATATTTTTCGATATTCCATTCTCTTGCAATTCTTGATGTTTTAGTTCTTAATGACAAGGCAGGACCATCTTCATATTTACAAGATGTAGAGCCAAAAACTATGGCTAAAGCCAATAATAGAGTTGTGAATTTCAATGTTTTCATTTTGTTTGTTTTTTTAGTTAAAATTTTAGTTGACCAAGTTAATTGTTTTTTATGTCTTTTCTGATTATTTTGTTAATTCCTTTTGTCTGAATCCAAATCAAGGTTCTTTCGCATTAACTTTATTATATTTAATAAAATTAATGCGAAAGAACCAGGAATTGAATTATTAATTATAGAATTCAGCACTTTGCCTTATAGGGAAGCTGAATATTCCAACAGATCAATTATTTTCGAAGAATAGCCATACTCATTGTCGTACCACGAAACCACTTTGACAAAATGATCATTGATTGATATTCCGGCTTTTGCATCAAAAACAGAAGTACAGGTTTCTCCAATAAAGTCTTGTGAAACCACTGAATCTTCTGTATAACCCAAAATTCCATTCAATTCATTTTCAGAAGCATCTTTTATTACTTTACAAATATCTTCATAGGAAGCACTTTTTGCAATATTAACCGTTAAATCTATTACAGAAACATCCATAGTTGGAACTCTAAATGCCATTCCTGTTAACTTTCCATTTAATGCAGGAATTACTTTTCCAACTGCTTTTGCCGCACCAGTAGAAGAGGGGATTATATTATGTAAAGCTGATCTACCTGCTCTCCAATCCTTAACGGATGGGCTGTCAACTGTTTTTTGAGAGGCTGTTGTTGCGTGTATGGTTGTCATTAAGCCACTAGTAATTTCAAAATTTTCATGGATTACTTTGGCAATTGGTGCCAAACAATTTGTTGTACACGAAGCATTAGAAAATATAGCGTCACTTTCTTTTAAATCTGTATGATTTACCCCCATAACAAACATCGGAGCATCAGGAGAGGGAGCTGATATAATAACTTTCTTTGCGCCTCCTTTGATATGCAAAGTAGCTTTTTCTATGGTTTTGAAGATTCCAGTACATTCTATTACAAAATCAGTGTTCACCTCATCCCATTTTAAGTTTTCCGGGTTTCTCTCTGATGAAACTCTAATTACATTACCATTTACTATTAATTGTCCTTTTTTTACTTCAACTGTTCCATCAAATTTACCGTGAACAGAATCATATTTTAATAAATAGGCTAAATAATCTACATCCAATAAATCATTTATCGCCACTATCTGAACATTTTCTCTTTTTATGGCGATGCGAAATGCTAATCTCCCTATCCTACCAAAACCATTAATTGCTATTTTTATCATCCCTTATTGTAATTTTTACGTTAAGGTACTAAATAAAATGGAATGATGTAATTATTAGCGAATATTTTGAGCCAAAAAACATTAAAAGATGATTTTTTTAATTAAAGTGGATGTTCATTTGGCTTGAGAAATTTGGAATAAATTTATATTGGAATAGGAGTATATAATAATTTTTTAAGAGTTAAAGGCACTTATGAAAACGCACAATAAAGTGTCTAATCCTGTTATTTTTTTTATTAGTAAAATGGGAATAAGTTACATAAAAAATATGCGGGTTTAAACTTCAAACAAGATGAGGTTTGGCAAAGAATAATGAATCATAATTTTTATTAATGAACTATCTCGAATTAGAAATTAAAATTATTTTCTAAAGTGGTAGGAGGAGAGAAAATTCATTTATTTTTTTGTAATTTAGGTTTTTGTATTTTAAACAATAACTATATTCCACATGATTAAAAAATCCATATTTTTATTTCAATTCGTTTTTCTATTCCTATTTAACAATTTTTCTTACTCTCAAAGTATCATCGATAATTTTGAGACTGGAACAGGGATTTCAACTTGGGTAGGCGATAACTGTCAGATCGATACAAATTTTAACAACCCTTATTCTACCGGTATAAATACATCTAGTAAAGTATTAAAATATCACGATGTTGGAGGTCAATTCGCAAATGTTAGGTTGGATGTAGGAAGAAATCTTAATTTGTCCATTAATCATATTTTTTCAATTAAAATATATGTTCCTTCTTCCGGGATTACTGGAACTCAAAATAACCAGGTATCTTTAAAACTACAAAATGGTTCTTCTTCTACTCCTTGGTCAACTCAAACAGAAATCATAAAGAACATTTCCCTTAACCAGTGGCAAACTGTTACGTTTAATTTTAATACAGATCCCTACATCAATTTGGATGCCGCTTCGCCTGCTCCCGTGTTACGGACAGATTTAAATAGAATTATTATTCAAGTAAATGGTGAAAATAATACCGATCAAGCACTAGCTTATATTGATGATTTTGAATATTACGATACTGTTCCTACCTCTAATTTTAGTCAATTAGTTTGGTCGGATGAATTTAATGGGACCGGTGCAATAAGTAATTTGAAGTGGTTTCATCAAACTCAATTACCCGCTGGTGGAAGTTGGTTTAACGGAGAGATACAACATTACACCAACAGGATGGTAAATTCATCAATGGAAGGGGGGAAATTGAATTTAATAGCAAAAAGAGAAACTTTTACAGACCAAGGTCACACCAAGCAATTTACATCAGCTAGGCTTAATTCAAAATTTGCGTTTAAATATGGAAGGGTAGAAGTAAGAGCAAAATTACCCACTGGTGTTGGAACTTGGCCAGCAATTTGGATGTTGGGAAAAAATATTTCAGAGACGGGTGCCTATTGGCAAACTCAAGGATATGGCACAACTGGGTGGCCAGCTTGTGGCGAAATTGATATCATGGAGCACTGGGGAGCAAATCAAAATTTTGTTCAAAGTGCTCTACACACTCCCTCTAGTTTTGGTGCTACTGTAAATCATGGGGGACAAACAATTAGTTCGGTCTCAACAGATTTTCATGTGTATGCATTAGAGTGGACAAGCGAGAAAATGGTATTTAGCGTAGATAGTGTAGTTCATTATGTCTATAATCCCAGTGTAAAGGATGCTAGTACGTGGCCTTTTGATGCTGAACAATATATATTGTTGAATATCGCCATTGAACCCAGAATTGCTTCTAGCTTTTCGGAAGATACAATGAGTGTAGATTATATTAGAATATACCAAGAACCTCGACTCTCTATTTCGGAAAAAAATATTAACTACTCCCCAGTGTTTTACCCAAATCCAGTTATGGATGAGCTAACGATAGAAACAAAAGCAACTAATGCAAATCAAGTTGTGTTGAATTTATTTTCAAAAGAAGGCAAATGGATTAAGAGTCTCCCTGCATATATTCAACACAATAAATTGAAAATAAATGGACTGAATACACTTCCAAAAGGACTCTATTTTCTAAATTACAAGATAGAAGGTAAAAGTTATTCTATTAAATTTGTGAAGTCATAATTGATAGTAAGATTCTTCTGTTTCTATTCAATAGACTCATTTTACTTTAGTTCACTTTTATTCTAACTTCCTTTGTGATTCTTTTATCGATGATTTCCCGATAGCATAAAAAAAAGGCCAATCTGAAGAGATTGGCCTTTTTCAATACATGTTTTGTTCCACTGTAATCATTTCATGATTTTCTCTATTAAAATAATGTGAGAGAACAGCTTATTCATGTTATTCTTTGATAAGTTTTTTTCTGACTAATTGGTCATTAATCTTAGCTTCCACAAAATACACACCGCTTATCAATTCATTTACATCAATTGAAACCACTTTGCTAGATGTTTTTTCTGTTGCTACAACAGCTCCTTTTATGTCATAAATTGATATTCCATCAATCACTGATTCAGATTCTATTGTTATTGCATCTGTGGTAGGATTAGGGTAAAAGTTGAAGTTCATTTTTTCTGACTCAGTAATTGAAACTCCACTGCATGCTTGAGTAACAGAATCTACCCCCCAAACATTATCGAAATAACAGATGTTATCTTGGGTTCTTCCCGCTAAGTTAAAATCAGGAAAAATCACTACCTGATCGACCATTTCCGTAGCATAAGGACCTTGTCCGATGTAGCCAGAAAAATCGAAAGTAATCAGTTCCCACTGATTGGTTAATGTATTAGGAATTTTAATTTCTGGAAGTGCTGCTGCCGTAGGAGTAACTAACTTAATACCTACATCACTAATAACTGATTTCCAAACCATAATTTTTATGGTGCTTGTGTTCGTATCTAACATAAAGGAACCAAGACCAGATCCGTGCGAGCTTTCACATCCAGCCCATGGATTTCCTGATTGAAGTGCAGTGAATTGAGCAACTTTGCACGAACTATTGATTCCACTTTTGTCAGGATTGTCTATAATCAAAAGGGGAGGGTTTGTGGTGTTCTCAAAAACCGTCCAAGTCCAGTTTGCTCCGTTCCCACTCGTTTCAAAATCAATAGGAACGTTTTGCGCACAAAGGTTACCAGTAAAGGTAAGAAAGGCCAAAGCCAATAGTTTGTTTGTCAATGTATTTTTCATAATAATAGTTTTTTAAGGACACAAGTTAATGTAAATTTTACAATAACCTTGATGTAAGTTTGGTTTTTTTAGTATTAATTTTATTCTCAGTCAATAATTATACGTTTTCTTAATGTTCTACGGATAATTTATAACTTCTCACAGCGCTATTGTTTTGCATCGTTACTTTTGCAATATATAATCCATTTGGTAGATCGGATACATCTATAGTTACATACAGATTAGTTGTTGGATTTACCGAAACAACTTGATTGCCCAATACATTATATAAAACCACAGAGGCTATTTTTTCCTCTTGTGACCTAAAGTTTACTAAGTAATTTGAGGGATTTGGATAAATCTGAATCAATTCATCCTTATTTAAATTATTCAAACTTAAAGTTCCTCCAGGAGCAGTTTGCTTGATGTCATCTATTAAATAGGTAGCTAAAGAATCAGCTGTATTTGGTGTTCCATAACCTAACATAAAGGTTAAAACATTATACACAGGTGGGTCTCCAGAAAAATCCCATTCATAAGTTGCCCAACTTCCAGAAACTGTAGTTAACACATTTTTTTCATTGGCAGCTCCAGAACCTGTGCTCTCAACTTTTAGTTTTAATAGAGTACCCACGGGAGCATCTGTAAACACTTTCATCGAAATTGCGCTTTTTGTTGATAGGTCCATACTATCACTCAAAATCAATTTACTCTGAGCCCAAGATTGGCCTCCACTTCTAACGAACTCTCCTACTGTGGCACTCGTATTTGTTCCCGTCATTTGAGGGTTTGGAATTACTCTAGAATACCCTCCAAAGAAGTTTTGAAAATCAGAGGTAATAACACTAGATTCAAAATCTATTGGCAGTGTTGCAGGCGAGGGGATTGGCAAAGCTGGTCCTGAAAGTTGCTCTATATCATCAAATAAGAATGTTGAGGCTGCAGTTCCATTACCCACAACACCAAAATCGAATAAAAAAGCCATTCTGTTATATGTTCCAGTTTGATTATGAAAATTCCAGGTTATCGTTTCCCATGCACCAGTTTGTGTAGTAAGTGCATCCAAAGTTATCATCCCAGAAGTTCCTTCTAATTCTAATTTAAGTCTAGTTCCCACAGGGGCAGTGGTATATATTTTCATTGAAATAATCCAATTGGTGGCAAAATTGATAGGTGTTGCAAGTATAATTTTACTACCTGCCCAGATATCTCCTCCGTAACGAACGATTTCTCCAACTTTGGAACTGGTATTGATACCAGACATTTGCGGATTGTTAATGACTGAACCAACAGCACCGGAAAAATCAAGAAAATCGGAACTTACTTCTCCTGTCTGAAAAGTGAGTGGTAATGAAAGTAAGCTGGGAGCTGGTGGCCCAACAACTTGTTCTATATCATCAAAATAAAATGTGGAGTTGGCAGATCCATCACCCAAATTACCAAAATCAAACATAAAAACGACTTCGTTGAAAGTATTAGGAGTTCCTGCAAAAATCCATTCCAGTGTTTCCCATGTTCCTGAAACAGTGGTTAAGGCATTTACCTCCGCAGAACCGCTTCCAGTAGTGCTTTCTAATTTGAGTTTAACCAAGGTTCCTACAGGAGCTGTTGTGTATACCTTCATCGATAATTTGGTTAGTACAGAAAAACTAAGATTTGAACTTAAGGCAATTTTGCTTCCTGCCCATATTTGGCCGCTATCTCTGACCATTCGGCCCACAGAATCACTAAGATTAATTCCGGTTTTACTCGGATTAGCAATGACTATCGATGTTCCTCCATCAAAGTTTATAAAATTTGAGGTAGTGACAGTGCTCTCAAAATTAATAGGTAGACTTTGGCCAAATCCGAGAGAAATCAGAAAAAGGCTGAAAAGTGAAAGTTTTATTTTCATGTGTGTAAATTTAATTATTGTACAAAATACAATAACCTTATCACTTATCCAAATCCAACTACTTCACAATTCAACATTGAATCTTTGATTTTTTATTCTTTTGGAATTGAAATCAAGGCATTAGGTCAAACTGTAATTTCATTTAAGAACGAGAGTGTTATAGATGTTTCTAATTTAAAAGCAGCGAATTATAACTATCGATGAAAGGAGAGAGCTTTTAAACATATGAACTGAAAAGTTTAATAAGCGCTAAATCAACTAATTGCTGTGTTACCCATGTGATTCTAATTTTTAGTATCACATTTTGATCGGTAATTTCAACTCAATGTTACTTGTTCTAACAGCTATTTTTTTCTCTGTTTGTCAGCATTTATTTAGAGTCTTCGTTTTTAATTTTAATTCGCTCAACAGCGTTTTCAATTCTTTTTTATTTTTTTACTGGGAACTAAAATAGAACTATCTTTATAGTGTCAATTCATGAGGTGTTAATTTGTTTCATTTTCAATTGTTTAACTGAAAATATTTTTAGTTATGTACCATTAATGTTTTTGAAATAGATCTTTTGGATTCCAATTGTCTTGCCAAATATGAGCTAAACCAATATTTTTAATATGATAAAAACGATAAAATTTTTAATTCTTCTTCTTTTATTATCTAGTTGCATCAAAGAAGAAATCGAGTTACAAAAAGTTAATTCAGATCCCTTTGATCCAAGTTTTGCCTTACCCATAGGAAATGTAACCATGCCATTGAGTAGGTTAACTAATCAATCAAATCGTTTTTTAATGGTAAATCCAACCACTGGGCTACTAGAATTTGTTTTTCAAAGCGAATCAGTAGATTTAAGGCTTAGCGATTTTTTTAATATTGCCAACCAATCAGTTTCCTCTTCTACTTCTATGAGTGCAACTGAGGTGTCAGCTTTTAATATTGTTCCAACAGGAACAACTTACAGTTTTTCTAGCAGTAATGCAGAGGCTTTCACAGTTCCGGCATCTGAACAAATCGATTCAATCCTGATAAAAAATGGAAGTTTATCCATACAAGTTTCTTCCTCTTACTCACATGATATTTCTATTGTGTTAACTATTCCTTCTTTGATAAAAAGTGGTCGAATTTATACAGACACAATACCTTTAACCTATACAGGTACAACACCAATCACGCAGGTAATTAATCTCTCTCTTTCGGGATATACAATTGATTTGACGGATGGCGGTACTACTAATAATACATTGAGATTTAATTTCAATACTACGTTAACCAAAGGAGCTGCCATCGCTACAACTGCCGAAGCAATTTCATTTAATAGCGGATTTGTTTTGTCAGAAATTGATATCGTACATGGGTATTTTGGTAATCGAACAATCACAGAATCAGATACAGTGGAATACGATATTTTTAAAAATTCATTTGGTGGATCTGTTAGTTTAGCCAATCCGAGAATAGAATTAGAGCTTTTTAACTCCACTGGAGTTACTTTTGATGCCCAATTCACTTCAATTTCTGCCCCAGACAATACGGTAAATCAAAATATTGGCGGACCAGGTTTGACCTCTTTCCCAACCATTACAAAGGCAAACTTCAGAGGAGATTCTACCATAACCAATCACACGATAGATAATTCAAATACCTCTCCTACCATTACAGATGTATTGAATGAAATGCCAAGTAAATTAGCTTTTACAGCTTCGGTTGAATTAAATCCTGGGGGAATTACTAAAAACTTTATTTCGGAGGACTCTCGACTTTGGGCAAATACTAAATTTTTGGTTCCATTGGATGGGAGAGCAGACGGTTTCGAACTTAATGATACCAATTCAACCAAACTCCAAGATGTCTTAGGTATAGATTCTAGCGATGCTGATAATCTGAATAAACTAACCCTAAGGCTTTTGGTTACAAATGGAATCCCCGTTTCAGCTTCCATTCAAGCCTACTTTTTAGATGACAACAACAATGTATTGGATTCTCTTTTTGTGGCAGGCTCACAAGAAATACTGGAAGCGGGAACGGTCAACTTTTCGGTTCCAACTTCTAATATTAATTATGGAAGAGTTACCTCTCCCGGTAAGAAAACCGTGGATGTAATTCTTACGAAGGAGCAATACAAGGGATTATTAGCTAATAATCAAGCTAAGATTTTGTATTCTGCAAAATTCAATACCATCGAGAACGCTGCTTTAAAAAATGTTAAGTTTTTCCCTCAAGATTATATTGATATCAAAGTATCGGCAAAAGTTGATTTAACCCTTTCTTTAAACTAGTACCTGAAAATAAGAATTATGAAAAAGATATTAGTGATCCTATCGATTTTAATTACATGTTTGAGTTACGGACAACAAGATTTAACGTTGTACTACATGGAAAATGTACCACAGAACTTGTATCTAAATCCCGCATTTAAACCAAAAGCAAAAGTAAACATTGGTTTGCCTGGTATTTCTTCTCTTTATTTTGATCACCTCAATACAACATTTACTCCCTCTAATCTATTCGACACAAAAGACGGAACAACCTATTTGGCGATAGATGAATTCAAGACAAAAATTAAAAACAATAATTACTTAGGAGCTTCTGTCAGAGTAGATTTGTTCTCTTTGGGGTTTCAAATAAAAAAGAATTATTTCAGTTTTAATATCACTGAGAATATATTTACAAGAATGAATTTTTCTCGCGGATTTTTGGAGCTTCCTCTCTACGGAAATGCCAATTTTGCAGAACATAATGGAGAATTGGATTTTAGCAATACGGGGATTAACTTTTCTCATTATCGAGAATTTGGAGTAGGCTGGCAAAGACAGTTTTCTGATAAATTAAGTTTGGGTGCTAAGGTTAAGTTTTTAGCCGGAAAATCGAATGTTTGGACAAAAAAAAATACCATTCAGTTACAAACAAATCCAAACAACTATGACTGGACGCTTAATGGAGAGATTGACGTCAGGTCTTCGGGGTTTGATACAGCTAGTGAGATCAATAACGGTCAAGTAGTCGATTATCTACTTAATAACTCAAATTTAGGTGGAGCAATTGACCTAGGGATTACGTATCAACTATCCAATAAAATTAATTTGAATGCGAGCCTTGTGGATGTTGGGTTTATTAATTGGAAATCGAATAATTTTAATGTTCGTTCAAGTGAAGCTTCTTTTACTTTTACAGGAATTAATTTGACAGAATATGTGAATGCTCCAGATTCTGTTTCAAATGATTCACTGAATGCCGCAGTTCAAAGGCTACAAGTTGCATTTGAAGAGGAAGTGGGGTATTCACAAAATAATGAGGCATACATAAAAATGTTGATGGCAAGAATCCATTTTGGTGGAACTTACCAATTATTTGACGGTAAAAATTCAAGTGGTAAGGCAGGGATTTTGTTTCAGACTGAGTTTTATAATCAACTGCTTCGACCTTCACTAACTTTATCTTACAACCATCATGTAGGGAGATGGCTCAACACTTCCATTTCTTATTCGATGGTAAATGGAGGGTATAATAACCTGGGTTTGGGTTTAAGTTTAAATTTAGGCCCTATTCAAGTATACGCCATCACCGATAATCTATTTGCGGGTAATTTAACTGCTTTTAATGACAATGGAACTACCCAATTTGCCTATCCGAATAATAGTCATAAAACACACATTCATGCGGGTGTGAATTTAACAATGGGAAGGGCAAAAAGAGACAGAGATGGAGACGGAGTAAGTGACAAAATTGACACCTGTCCCGATGTATTTGGACTTGAGAAATTTAACGGATGCCCAGACACAGATGGAGATGGGATTGAGGATTCTCAAGATAATTGTCCCGAAATTCCTGGAGGAGTTAACGGATGCCCAGACACAGAACCAAAAAAATAATTTTTGCCAAAATTAATTCTTATTTGTCTATATGAATTAGGTTGTTTGCGAGTTAAGAATCAAATAAGATGGATATACAAGAAGGTGTAATTAACTATTTTTTATACTTATCCTAATAGTTGATTAAAAAATAGGAGGTGAATCACTTTCAAAACGATGAGTCAAAAACGATTATTTGAGTTATGTGTTATCAAATTTGCTTTAAAGGTGCTCAAAAAATGAAGTTTGGCAGTTAAATTGTTTTTTTAAAGGAATGTTTCTACCTTCCATTCGAGGACCGGAAAATAAATTCAACATCAGCTAAACAAATTTCTTATTTTTGTGTGAACAGATTTGAAATTGTTTGTAGAAAAGATACCGGTTTTTTTTCATTCTTATGAGTTATTTGTTTAAGCCACACCGACTTTATTTTATTCTACTAATTTTTATTGGTTCGTTTACTTATGGCCAAAAAAATAATAAGGAAAGAATAGACTTAATATTATCTCATTCAAGCCAAAATTTCATTAATGAGGGAAATACTATTCCTGGATTCATCGAGTTTAATCCAACCTATTCACCTGAATTATCAGAAATTGAAACATTACTGAACTCTTTCAGTAAGACTAAATTTCAATTGAAACAAATCAAAAAAGAAACAGATCAATTAGGGGTTACTCATAGAAAGTTTCAACAATTTATTAATTCAATTCCTTGTGAGTTAAACTTTGTTACCGTTCATAGTCAAAATGGGAACATTAGAAAGTTAAGTGGAAATTTAGTTTCACAAATTCCATCAAATTCCTTTTCTATTTTGACGAATAAATCTGCCTTGAAATCTGCTTTGAATCATATCAATGCAAAGATGTATAAATGGGAACTGCCAGAAGAAGAAGCATTCATCAAAGAATTGCATCAAGACCCAAACAAGACGTTTTATCCCAAAGGTCAACTGGTTTATTTATTCCTACAAAATGAACTTATTTTAGCTTATAAGTTCAATATTTATGCGCATGAACCTATAAGTCGGGCAGATTATTATGTAGATGCAAAAAATGGAAGGGTGGTATTCATCAATCAAGATATTCACCATACAGATGTAACAGGAACAGCCCATACTGGATATAGTGGAACTAGATCGATTCAAGCAGACTCAATTTCTACTTTTCAATACAGGTTGAGAGAATCGGGAAGAGGAAATGGAATTGAAACATATGACATGAATAACGGAAAGTTGTATGGGAGTTCAGTAGATTTTACTGATAGTAACAACATTTGGACCTCTACGTCTAACAACAATCACTATGCCTTGGATGCGCATTGGGGAGCCGAAATGACCTATGATTATTTTTGGAATGTACATTCACGAAATAGTATTGATGGGCTAGGATTTAAACTTTCAAGCTATGTTCATTACGATAATAATTACATTAATGCATTTTGGGATGGAACACGAATGACATACGGTGACGGAAATGGTACATCCATAACACCACTGACCACTCTGGCTATTGCAGGACATGAAATTTCTCATGGACTTACTTCCAAAACAGCGAATCTTATTTATGCCTTCGAATCAGGTGCATTAAACGAATCGTTTAGTGATATTTTTGGATTAGCCATCGATTTTTGGGCTCGACCCACACTGGCAGATTGGAAAATTGGTGATGAAATCTTCGCATCAGGTGGCAATTATTTCAGGTCCATGTCAAATCCAAAAGCAAAAGGTGATCCAGATACTTATTTAGGAATCAATTACTATCTAGGAACTTCAGATTATGGAGGAGTTCATACCAACAGCGGAGTACAAAACTACTGGTTTTATTTATTGGCAAACGGAGGAAGCGGAGTAAACGATAACGGGGATGCCTATTCAGTGACTGGATTAGGTTTGGATGTAGCTTCAAAAATTGCTTTTAGAAATTTAACTGTTTATTTAGGAAGAAATTCTCAGTTTTCCGATGCGAGATTTTACTCCATTATGGCAGCAAAGGATTTATATGGTCCCTGCTCTAATGAGGTTATTGCTACCACAAATGCTTGGTATGCTGTGGGAGTAGGTCCTGCGTACATGCCCGGTGTAATTGCAGGTTACCAGACCATTGATTCAATAGGCTGTAAACTACCTCATACAGTTGCATTTAGAAATTTAAGTAACAATGCGGTAAGTTATTCTTGGGACTTTGGAGATGGAAACGTTAGCTCTGCAAACAACCCTGTGCATACCTATACCTCAGGTCCTGGTCCTTTTCATGTTACGTTATTAGCTGATGGTGGTGCTTGCGGAAAAGATACGTTAACCAAACTTGACAATGTATCGATTGATTCAACTATTTTGTGTCCAATTATATTAACGAGAAACTCATCCTTGACATCTGCCAATTGCAAAGGAATACTAATCGATGACGGAGGAAATAGTGCCAATTATTCTACCAATCAAACCAGTACATTTTTAATTTCACCAGCAGCCTCCACTGGAATTGAGCTTACAGTTAATTTTTTTGATGTAGAATCAGGCTCAACTGGTACGATTTGTAATTACGATTACCTCGAAGTGTATGATGGTACAAATTCGGGAGGTGTTTTACTTGGAAAATATTGTAATAATAATTTGCCGCCAAATTCTTTAATCAGTTTAACTGGGAATGTTTTTATTGTGTTTCACTCAGACGGTGGTTTGGAAGAGGGCGGATTTAATATTGAATGGAATAGTTATATTGAAATAGATACAAACATCGAATCTTGTCATTCGTTTTATTGGAGTCAAACAAATCAAAACTACCTTATTTCGGGAATTTATGAAGATACACTATTAGATAATTTAGGCTGTGATAGTATTGTTACGTTGAATTTAACGATTAATAATTCGACCACCGGAACAGACGTGATTACAGCTTGTGACAGTTACACTTGGATAAACGGAGTAACTTACACGAGTTCGAATAACACGGCAACAGATACACTAACTAACATAAATGGTTGTGATTCAGTTATCACCTTGAATCTGACAATCAATAACTCCACAACAGGTATTGATGTTCAAACAGCCTGTGACACGTATACTTGGATAGATGGAGTCACTTACACGAGTTCGAATAACATTGCGACAGATACCTTAACTAACACAAATGGTTGTGATAGTATTGTGACTTTGAATTTGACAATTAATAATTCCAATAACGGAATAGATATTCAAACCGCTTGCGACAGTTACACGTGGATAAATGGAGTGACTTACACAAGTTCAAATAACACAGCAACCGACACATTAACTAACACAAATGGCTGTGATTCAGTTGTGACATTGAATTTAACAATTAATAACTCAAATACCGGAACAGACGTTCAAACCGCTTGCGACAGTTACACGTGGATAAATGGAGTGACTTACACAAGTTCGAATAACACAGCAACTGATACATTAACCAACACAGCAGGATGCGATTCAGTTGTTACATTGAATTTGACGATTAATAATTCTACCACCGGAATAGACGTTCAAACAGCCTGCGACAGTTACACGTGGATTGATGGAGTGACTTACACAAGTTCGAATAATACGGCAACTGATACACAAACGAATGCACAAGGCTGTGATTCAGTTGTTACGTTGAATTTAACGATTAATAATTCGACCACCGGAACAGACGTGATTACAGCTTGTGACAGTTACACTTGG
>CBFHPW010000009.1:0-70439 GCA_965657945.1 Flavobacteriales bacterium | reverse complement strand
CAGAATTTAAAAAACACCCAAAACAAACTTCTCGAAGCAATGAAAAGAGTAATTGTAGATTACATTAAAATACCAGAAGAGATTCTTCAGAAATTGGTCGAAAAATATCCAAACGGGTACAACAACAGAGACATTATTACTTTTACTAATGCAAAGGGTGAAAGAGTAGAAGCTGTTGAATTGAAAACAGAAGATACCTGCTATCTTGTGAAGGTAAGCCAGAAACTAGAAGATAGAATGGACGATTTTGAGATCGATGAAGACGAAGACGAAGACGATTTGGATTCAGACTTCGCTGATGACCTTTCGGATGATATAGAAGGCTTAAGTGACGAAGATTAAGGTTTTTGAATAGTTTCGTAAATTAGAGCCTAATTTAAATTTATGAAACCTCAATCTTTAGCCAAAGGTGATTCTGTAATCATTCTCTCTCCTTCGGGAAGAGTGGAGGAGGAACGCATCAAAAAATCAGCTGAAATTTTAACTAACTGGGGATTAAAAGTACGGTTTTCAAGCCATGCTTTTAGTTCCCATTTTAAGTTGGCCGGAACTGACGAGGAGCGATTGTCTGATTTGCAAAAAGCCTTGGATGACAAGGAGATAAAAGCCATATTTTGTTCAAGAGGTGGTTATGGTTTGGTAAGAATCATTGACCAATTGGATTTTTCAAAATTCAAGAAAAATCCTAAATGGGTAGTTGGCTTTAGCGATGTAACGGTATTGCATAATGAGCTGAATAAATTGGGTATTGCCTCTTTGCATGCTCCGATGCCAAATAGCTATGATTCAACCCCTGAACTTGCTATGAATTCGCTTTATCGAGCTTTGTTCGATGCTCACTATCTCTTTGAATCGGCATTTTCAGACGAAGAAATTGTAGGAGGGAACCTTGCTATTATTTATAGCCTATTAGGGACTAATTCTGATTTAAACACTGATAATAAAGTACTACTAATTGAAGATATTGGTGAATATGCTTACAACATTGATAGAATGATGCATGCATTAAACAAGGCAGGTAAATTGAAAAAGCTTAAAGGCTTGTTGGTGGGTCAATTTACGAATATCAATGAGGATGGATTTGGGTACACGATACGCGAAATAATAGAAAATTGTACAAAGAATTACAACTTCCCAATTTATTTTAATATTCCCGTTGGTCACGTGTCCGACAACCGTGCAGTCATATTAGGAAAGTGAGCTTAGAGCTTTTCAGAATAGGCCTGAATTACTTCATTTGTGACGTTATTGTAAACAAAAGCCACAATTTCTAGGTGATTGGTTCTCCAAGTTCCATCGGTGACAACAAATGTAGAACCTTCTACTATTTTATCTCCAATTGCTGAACTGCCGCCAGAAATTATTTTTGTTCCTTCCCAGCCATTCATGCATTTTCTCAAAACATGTTTGTGAACGTAGTTAGGGATGTCTCCGGCTCCTCCATACACTGGGTTACCTCCGTTTCCGTTATACAATTGCCAGTCTACAATACTGTCTTCTAACAAATAAAACACAAGGCTATGGTCGTCCGTCAAAGGATTTAGTATTTCTATTTCAGCATAAGCACAAACTCTATTTGTGGCTGGATCAAATGTAGAGTTTGTTTGAAGTCTTATTTTAGGCGTATTACTTAAAAAAGAACGAACATCTGAAGAGATATTAGAGTTGTAAATATTCAATCTTCCAGGAGTTAAAGTAAATCCATCTTTTCTGTTCAAGACAACGGCAGGTAATCCTGCGCCAGGAATTAAATCATTGTAAATGTCAAATCCTCCATCCGTTCTAAAGTCGGTTTGATATTTGGGCGCTTTCGCTGTTACTGGTGCGGCAAATTGATCGGTCACGTGCAACCCAACCGGAATTACTTGTTTTCCAATATTTGATTTAATCGTATCGATAGAATGAGCAATCCCCGGACAATTATTACAATAGTGACCTGTAAAATCTTCAATCAGAACACCTCTTGTTGTGTTTGTATTAGGAGCAAAAGTAGGAACCGGACAAATTCCGTCTGCATTACCTTGAACAACGGGTCGTGGGTCTTCCACTTTGTCACATCCTACTAGAGCAAGAATGAATAGTATTAGGGTAAAATTTTTCATGATATAAATCTTGGCGTTATTAAAAATACAAAAAAATGAATTAGAAAGTACTGGTCATCGAAAACGTCAATCCGTTGGATGCAGGGACAACTCGACATACTCCTCCCACACAAAATATTCCGGCTCTTTGTCTACCATAGCTGACAGAAAAACGATTCGCATTGTGGATATATCCTACCGAACCAAAAATATAATGGATTCGTTTTTCTGATTCTTTGTTTCCGTAATTGAATTGATCCAGGACAGCAAAAAACCAACTTGGAGAAATCGTATATTCTACGAGCGCGGTTGCCCAATTTCCTTGGTCTTCGTAAAAGTTACTTTTCTTGTTTACTCCTAAGTGCTGAGCTTCAACACGAATAGTATTTTCATCATTGATATTATAGGTTACATCCAGCACATGAATACGAGCATTTACAACACCCGTTCCTGTTTTCCCTTCTATGATGTCTTTGTCGTATCTCATATTGAAGAAGGAGTAAACAAACTTTAAGTCTTTTGTGAGTTTTCTTTTAATCTCTACATTAAAGTCGCTAAAATACACCCGGTTACTTGGTGTAAAAAATTTGGTTGTGTATCCTTGTCTCAAAGAGTCGTTTCGGATATTTGTGGTGTCGGGAGCGAATGCAGCAGACCAATTTACAGAAATTTCGGTCGCGTATTTTCTTAAATTAAACGGTTTCTTGTATTCGTCTGTTCCATCTATTTGTATTTTTTTCTTTCTTTTTCTTGCCAATTTGTAAGAAACATCTCCTTCAAGAGCTATTTCTCCGTTTGGCTGAACCGCATAAGGATATAGCGTTGCTGGCAGGTTATAGGTGTGCTGCTTGGAGGTAGAAGGAAGATAATTCATAAATAAATTGGTCTGTCCTTCATTTCTATCAGATCGAAAGCTCATGTTGTCAATTTTTTTGGCACTGAATGAAGCTCCAAATCCACGCTGAGAATAGGCTGTATTTATGAGTAATGCTTGCCCTTTTTTATAAATAAAATTATTGTCTGCCGAAGGGTCATTAATCTTCTCAACGTATTCTGTTGCCAATGAAAATCCTCCGCGGTACAGATTAATTCTTCCCGCGAAAGCGCCAACGTTTTCTGGAAGAATGAAAGCTTGATTGTCGTCTTCTTGGTACTTGCTCACAAAACTTCCTCCCACAACAATTCGTGTTTTCATATTCATTTCAAGAGAGTCTGACAATTCATTGATGACAACTTCACCATCCATTCCTCTTACTATTCCAGCTCCTGTGGTAAAGAATATCCGTTGTTTTCCGTAAATACCTTTTAGATAAACTCCACGATAAGGTTCGTATTTCAATCTGAAACCATCCATGGCATTGTCGTACCCAAGTTGCCTTTCTTCATAAGCTCTAAAAATCATTCCGCTACCAAATTGCTCGTAATAGTTTCCAGCGGTAACTTCTAGGTTATCCATTGTGTAGGTAGCGTATTTGTATGTGATACCCGAACCTCTGTATCCTGTTGGAAATCCTTGGAGGGCGTTTAAGTAAGATTCATACCTTATTCCTGCTGCAAAATTTCCTCTCGTGTAATTAATGTTGGCAAACCCATTCATTAATGTTTTTTCTGGTACAATTGGTGCACCAATCAGCGAATCCTCGTTGTAATATTGCACATCGGTTTGCACGTTTCCGTGAATTTGACCAATATCTTTTGAGTTTTCTTCTTGTGACCAGGAGGAAAATCCGGTTAAAATGCTCATCAAGAATAAGGCTGATTTTTTCATAAATGTGTATTGAATAAGGGCTAAATTTAACTATTTCATTCTAACCGAGAAAATAAACCATCAGAAATTGAAAGATAATGTGCCCATCAATCAATAAACCAAAATATAGGTCTTTGTTATCGGGTGATGACTTTAGAATAAGTATTCCTGCCACGATGTAACTCATCACAAAAAATAGGAATTGGCTATTGGAAGAAAACGTAAAAAGGCACAATATAGAAACCAAAAGAAAAATGAAAGCAAGGCCCTTGCTTTTTCTTATTCCAAAAAGTTGTGGGAGTGTATTTTTTTCTAATTCATCGATGTGTAGGTCTCTAATGTCAAACGGTATAGTAATGGCCAAAATGTAAAAAAATATCCAACAAAAACTCTGAACCCAGCTTACAGAATTCCAAAAAGGAGTGTAAAAAAAAGGAGTGATTCCACATAAAATCCCCCAGCTTGAAGCAATCAGAAATATCTTAACCATGGGATAGTCACGAAGTCCCCTGTAGGAATAACCAAAAGATACAAATCCGAGTATTAATACTGGAAAAAGGGTGTTTGGATGGGTGAAAAATGGATTAAAAAGCAGAGCGCCTACCAACGATATAATTAGAATGACTTTGGCTTGTTTTTCGTGGGAAACGACCCAAAGATTGGGTGAGTCATTCTTCAGCTTGGAAATGCGAGAAAGCCTCTGGAAATTGTATGAAAATAGAGTAGAGAAAAAAACAAACAGGACAAGAGTAGCGTTTGGTTCTAGGTTTAAAAACTGAAAGGTCATAAGCGTAACGGCACTTGCTCCTATAGATATCCAGGTATTGGAGAATACTAGAAATCTAATCAGTTTCATTTCTTTTTGATGATGTAAATCTGGCTTGAATAGGATCCATTACGTGCTTTTAGATTTGAAATGAGTCCATAGTAAAAACCTCTAAAATAAACTCCCAAACTATTTTTGTTGCCGTTTTTGTATTTTTCACTTTCTAAGCTGATCCAAAAAGCATCAAATTTCATCGGTTTTATAGCGACTACTTCCATATCAAATTGTGCGAATAAGTCTTCGATGTTTTTTGGCCTAAAATGGTACAAGTGAATAGGCAAATCATAAGCACTCCAAAAAGCTTGATATCTTTCTTCGTCATAAGAGGCGCAGTTGGGAACCGCAACAACTAAACTTCCGTTTGGTTTTAATTTGTTTTTTATTGCCTCAATATCCGTTTTTAGATGATATACATGCTCCAAAACGTGCCACATTGTAATCACATCATATTCCTCCACTTCCTTCTTTTCTTGGACAGTTTTGGCAATGTTCAGTTTTAATTTTTGTTCAATTGCCTTTCTCGATTCATCATCCAACTCAATTCCCGAAATATCCCAGCCTTTGCTTTGCATGAATTCCAGAAAAACTCCGTTTCCTGCTCCAATATCAAGATGTTTTTTGCCTTTTGCTATGGACTTAATAAGTCTTTGTTTTTGCCGTAAGGTTATGAATCTCACAGTATGAAAAAGTGTGTTAATCAGACCTTTTTTTGTGCCAGTATGAGAAATGTAGTTGTCCGTAGCGTAATATTGACCAATCTCCGTAATTTCGGGCAAGGGGGAAGTGTAGCGAAGGCTACAAGATTTACATTCTTTTACATCAAAAGGTACCTCGTTTATCCTAAAGTTTCTACTTTCCAGGTAAGTGTAGCTTTCGTTACTTTCGCAAATTGGACAAGTTGTAATATCTCTCATTCTCTTATTTTTCGGCAATATAAAATAAGTCCAACGCATTGTCGTCAACTGATTTCACAACGAAATCTTCTGTTGATATGGAAGCCGAAAGAGAATTATCTTCTTTGTGCATTTTACTCCTGTTTCTGTCATTCATGTAGTCGTAAATCCATTGAAGTGACTTACGTGGAAGTCTGTATTGCAAATTAAAAATATCGAAACGCATTATTTTTCTGATATTCGCTTTGTTCTTTTCATAGTACTTCATCACTTTTTCATTTCCATAAACACCTCTGGTGTCAACAGAAGAAAAATGTTGTAGCATCAATGATTTTAGTTCGTCTTTTTTATACTCTCTGATGTGCCAAGGATTTCTGCTCAGTGTGGTAATAATATTAGGTGTTGTGCAAATGAATTTACCACCTGGCTTCAGTACTCTGCTTATTTCTTTGATGTATTCTTTATCGTTTTGAATGTGTTCAATTACTTGAAATGAAAAAACAAAGTCAAATGAATTGTCAGGAAAATTTAAAGTAGGAACAGTCATTTTAACAAACTCCACATTATCAAATTTTGTAAAATCTACATCACATTCGTATTGATCGATAGTAGTTAACTTGTCTACAAGCGGAGCGATTTCTTGTACTCCATAACCCTCACCAGTACCTATTTCGAGTACGTTTCCTTTGAGAATATTTTTGGATTCATGGTAAGCTTTCAAACATCTTTGAAATACGTAATTGTTTACATCTTTCAGCGAAACTCGTTCTGCAGTATTATTTGACATTTTTATTGGGTGTTCGTTTAAAATCTTGCAAATATAACTATTTGGCCCCAATTAAATGTGTGATGTCAATTTCCTTTAACATATTTTATACGCTCTCTGCCTAAAATCACGTGATTAATTCTTTATATTTGCTCAACAAAAAATCGATTATATGAATTTTAAAAAGATTAACAACCTAGTAGGAGTAGTAGTTTTGCTGGTTGCTTCAGTTGTTTTTGTAAGCACTGTTGAACCCTCAACTAGTCTCTGGGATTGTGGGGAATATATCTCAACTTCCAATAGATTAGAGGTTGGTCACCCTCCTGGCGCTCCCACATTTATGATGTTAGGAAGGTTAATATCTGCTTTTACCGGACCGGCAAATGCAGCATATATGGTCAATGTATTGTCTGCACTGTCAAGTGCTCTTACCATTTTGTTTTTGTTTTGGACGATTACACATTTGGCAAAAAAACTATTATTAAAAGACGAAGAGGAGCTCAGTAAAGGTGCTGTTATTGCAATAATGGGAGCAGGACTTGTTGGCGGTTTTGCTTACATGTTTAGTGATACTTTTTGGTTCTCTGCCGAGGAAGGCGAAGTGTATGCTATGTCGTCATTTTTTACGGCTATCACATTTTGGTCCATCCTAAAATGGGAGGAGAATTACAAAAAAGTTTCTTCTGACAGATGGATTGTATTGATCTTCTTTTTAGTTGGAATCTCTGTTGGAGTTCACATGCTGAACTTACTTGTAATTCCCGCAGCAGGTTTTGTGTATTATTTCAAGAAATACGACTTTACAATCAAGGGATTTTTGGCTACAGGTGCCATCTCAATAGTAATTCTTGGGTTTTTAAACTCGGTATTTATACCAACAATTTTGTCACTCGCTGATTCTTTTGAAAGAGCAGCAAGCGGAGCTGGAATGGGATTCAATTCTGGAGCATTTATCTTTTTCTTTTTAATGGCTGCCGTTCTAGGTACAGGGATGTATTTTTTTCACAAGAATGGAAAAAGATTGCTTCATACCATTACAGTTTCCATTACGATGTTAATTATTGGGTTTTCAACATTCGCCATGATTGTGGTAAGGTCTAATTCCAACCCGCCATTGGATGAAAATAATCCAGAAACAATTCCTGCATTGATGTCCTATTTTGGAAGGGAACAATATGGCGATTGGCCGCTTTTGCATGGTCCTTATTGGAACTCACCTCAAAAAGGAAACACAGGAAAAGTAATTGGTAAAAAATATTTTAAAGCATATACGACTAGTGTGAAAGGTAAAAAATACTCCTTTCAAACCGAATTTGAAGCGAATGAGTTTCTAGAATCTGTGAATGTGAAAGGAGCAACAATAGAACAGGAATATATCGTCATTGGTAATAAATTCGAGCAAAAATACCCTCCAGGTAACGACAATCAGTATACTGTTTTTCCAAGGATGTTTGATACCCGAAAAGACAAAATTCAGGGATACATGAATTGGTCGAACTACAAAGGAAATAGATCTGTGAGAGCAAAAGAACCTAAAATAAAAGAGGGAACTGGTTACAGAGATATGTATATTCCAACAGGTGCCGAAAACTTTAGGTATTTCAAAAACTACCAAATGGGATGGATGTATTTCCGTTATTTCATGTGGAACTTTGCAGGTAGACAAAATGATATACAAGGACACAATGAATATTATGGAGGAGATGGAATGATTTACAAAGGTGCACTAACGAGAGGGAATTGGCTTTCGGGAATCAATTTTATTGACAAAGAAAGAGTAGGTACACAAAATAACTTGCCACAAACTATGCAACAATTCGAGGCGTACAACACCTATTATTATTTGCCATTGTTGCTAGGTTTATTGGGATTAGTATTTATGATCGTGAAAGCCCCAAAAGATGCATTTTCGGTCTTTTTATTATTCTTTTTTACTGGATTAGCCATTATGATTTACCTGAATCCAAGGCCATACGAACCTAGAGAAAGAGATTATGCCGTGGCAGCTTCTTTCTATGCTTACGCAATTTGGATAGGATTTAGTGTTATTGCCATTTACAAATGGGCTATGACAACCGACATGAAGCAGTTTAGAAATGGAGTGTTAATCGCTCTGGGTTCAGGAGTTTTATTTTTCTTGGTAGAGACTATTTCAGGTGGAACGCATGAGTTTTCTTATTCCATCCTTTTCATGGCGGTTGTAGGAATAGGAATGATTGTAGTTCCAATGTTCTTACACAAATCAATGAAAAGCAAAACTGCACTTGCCTATATGGCAACCGTAATTGCTTTATCGGCACCCGTAATTATGGGAGTGCAAAACTGGGATGATCACGACAGAAGTGATCGATACTTTGCAAGAGAAATTGCCAAAAACTACCTAAACAGTTGCGATGCGAATGCTATTTTATTCTGTTTTGGAGATAACGATACTTTCCCTCTTTGGTATGCCCAAGAGGTAGAAGGAATTAGAACAGATATGAAAGTAATGAACTATAGTTTATTAAGTTCTGATTGGCATTACAACCAACTAAAAAGAAAAACCTACAAAGCTGAGGCGGTAGAAACTCTTTTGGACGAACCAGAATTTAGGGCCGGAACCAGAGATATTGTTGTGATTAGTCCAAGTAATCAATCTATATCGGCTAGAGAATTTATAGAATATATGAAGAATGGGAGAGACCAAAACCCAAGAGATGCACAATATGGTTATGGAAGAGTACCGTTTAATAAGCTGTACATTGATGTAGACAAAGATGCGGCTGTTGCCAGTGGACTGGTAAGGGAAGATCAAAGAAGTAGTATGGTAGACAGAGTAGAGTGGACTTTGTCTGGCGGTTACATTACCAAAGCGGATATGGCAATTGTAGATATATTGGCGGCATACAAATGGGATAGACCATTGTGTTTTACTTCAACTGCTATTCAGGGAGGAAATAAAGGTTTGAGTAAATACCTTCAAAATGAAGGGATGACAGCTAAGTTTGTTCCTATTGTAAATCCAGGACACAATCAAGAAAAAATGTATTCGTTGCTGATGGGTGAAGAAGTGGACGTGAATGGAGTAGAAGGGAATGATGGATTTAATTGGGGTAATATCGAGAAAGAAGAAGTATTCTGCGATTACTACACCATGAGAATGATACGGTCTGCCAGAATGCATTACATGCAATTAGCAGAGTCGTACGTGAATTCTGCCTTTAGTTTAGAAAGAGCCAATGATACCACGGGAACGAACGATGCCAAAGTGAAGGAATACAGAGAAAAGGCAGTAGCTTTATTGGATAAACAATACGAAGTATTCCCTATAGAAAGTTGTAAGATCGATGAATTATTGAATTACACCGCTCTGATGTATTTCAGGGCAAAAGATTCTGCTAAAGGATTCGAGCGATCAAAAGAATTGGCAGAGTACTACAGCGAAAACATTGATTATTTTGCTCGTCAAAACGGGAAGTATATTGCCGAAATGTTCCAAGAAATTGGTGGCTTTATGAGTCATTTTGTTGCACTTGAACAGGGAACAAGCGATAACTCGTTTGCTTTGGCTAATTTTAATCCAGAAGGATACGATGCACTTGCCAAGAAATTCCAGCAGTTGGCGGTGGAGAACGAGAATTTCAGAGAAATGGTTCAACGTGATGTGTACACTGTGGGTCAAACAAGAAGACCAGGTGTAATTCCGGTAGACTTCTACCAATACGCTATTCCAAACTTTCTTCCGGATGCGGATAAAGATGGAGTGTCTGACTTTACTGATAGATGCCCCAGAACCCCAGGAAAGCTGGAAAAAGCGGGATGCCCATAATTTAAAACTCTTTCACAATGAAGAGGTTTCTTTAGAAAGAAGCCTCTTTTTTTTATTTAATTCAGATAAAATAAATATCACATGTCATTTTCAAACCATAATTTCAATAACAAAAAAGTACTTGTTCGAGTAGATTTTAATGTCCCTTTAGATTCAGAATTTAATATTACTGATGACACAAGGATGAAGGCAGCTTTGCCGACTTTAACTAAAATATTAACTGATGGAGGAAGCGTGATTGTTATGTCTCACTTAGGAAGACCAAAGTTGGGGTTTGAAGAGAGATTTTCATTGAAACATTTGGTGTCTCATTTGAGTGAGTTATTAAACAAAGAGGTAAAGTTTTGTGAAGATAGTATTGGGGACAAGGCGAAAAAAATGTCTAAAGAGCTAAATTCTGGTGAGGTATTGTTACTCGAAAATTTAAGGTTTTATAAACACGAAACAGCAGGGAATTTATATTTTGCTGAAGAACTAGCTAAGCTAGGCGATTTTTATGTAAATGATGCTTTTGGCACAGCTCACAGGGCGCATGCCTCTACTACCATGGTGGCCAATTTTTTTACTGGTAAAAAATCCTTTGGAAACCTATTGGAAAATGAAATCAACAACTTAGAAAAAGTCCTTTCAGCACCCAAAACACCTTTTACTGCTATTGTTGGAGGAGCCAAAGTCTCCGGCAAAATCAATGTGATACAAAACTTGTTGGACAAGGTAACGGACATCATAATTGGTGGGGGTATGAGTTACACGTTTATCAAAGCACAAGGAGGCAAAATTGGGAGTTCGCTCGTAGAGGATGACCAGTTAGCTACAGCCAAAGAAATTATGGCCAAAGCTGAAAAACTAGGCGTAAATTTACATATACCAACGGATACCATTATTGCAGATGCTTTCAGCAACGATGCAACTACCAAAGAGTGCGATATTTTTGATATTCCCGAAGGTTGGATGGGATTGGATATTGGCCAAAATTCAATTGAGCAATTTAAGGAAGTAGTGACTCGCTCCGCCACTATTTTGTGGAATGGCCCAATGGGAGTATTTGAAATGGAAAGTTTTGAGAAAGGGACGAAAGCTATCGCCTACAGTGTGGTGGAAGCTACAGCAAAAGGAAATTACTCTCTTATTGGAGGAGGAGATTCTGTTGCAGCCATCAATAAGTACGATTTAGGAGAAAAAGTAAGTTATGTATCAACGGGCGGTGGTGCTATGCTCGAATATTTGGAAGGGAAAGAATTGCCCGGAGTCATCGCAATTACTCAAAAAGAGGGGTTTAAAGTAAACGAAGATTAAAAATCAACAAGATTCAGTTTCTTGGCTACTTGAAACACAACGAGTGCAAGTGTTACGCCTAAAATTCCTCCACAAATAATATCGAGAGGGTAGTGAACTCCCAGGTAAACTCTACTGTAGCTTACTACTGTTGCCCATAAAAATACGTACAAACCAATTCCCTTTATTCTTTTTCCGAGAAAGAGAAATATCAGGGTTGCCAGGCCAAATACATTGCTGGCATGAGAAGAGACAAATCCCCACTTACCACCGCAGTGATTGTCCAAAATATGGGTTTGTTCCATTATTATTTCGTTGTGACATGGTCTTGGCCTTTCAAAAACATTCTTAAAAGCTTTGACTGACAAAGTATTAGTAAGGCCAAAAGTGATAATGATTAGGAGAGTAAGGATTGTTCCTTTGTTGACCCCATAATAGCGATAAAGTAAATACACAAGAAAGGCATACAACGGAACCCAAAAGAATTTGTGACTTATCCAGTACATCACTGTATCAAAAAACGGATTGTGGAATCCATTGAGGAACAGAAAAAGTTTGGTGTCAAGTGACAGGAGTAGGTCAAGCATGGGGATTCGTTAATCTTTTTGTTTGAAAGCATTGGTGCATTCATCTCCTTTGTTAAAAGAATAGGAGAGTGTAAATCCAGCAAAAAAGTACCAATCTTTTAAAGCAGGATTTCCTCTGTCATTTCCAATGTTTTGATTTCCCACTTGGTTGTAACTTCTGTCTGCTAATATAGGTGTTAAAACACCTGATTCGTTCGCTAAAATTTGTGGGTCAACGTATTTTCCACTTACATCATCCAAAAAGTCGGTAAATAAAATTCTTGCTCCATACTCAATCGACCAAGCCCAATTTTTATTGATGTTTTTTTTGAATCCAATTCCAACCGGTATTGCCAATTGATTGAGTTTGTAATAATCATTTGGGTTGGCTGAGGTGTTTTGTCCCTCAGTTCCCAGGGCTTGCAAATCATACCAGCTGTCATTGTAAAGTCCTTTTGGCTTGAAATTATAACCAGCTATTCCAAAAAACAAATAAGGAGTTTTGTTTAATTTCTCGGTTTGACCTACTCGGTATTTATTAAAATTCACCTCCATAATAGCGCCCAATTCTAGGAGGGTAGATTGAAAGTTTAAATCTCTGTTTCGTTGCCAATCATCGCTCGATTGAATGTCGTAAGCTTCTACCTTTCCATAGGTAAACTGCAGTCGAAACGAATACCGGTCGTTTCGATGATTCCTTTTGTACATTATTCCAAGTGCGGGATTGGTATTTTGGTCAAAGTGCTTTGAGTTTAAATCTCCAATGTAGTAAGACGACCCAAAAAAGAATGAGACTTCTTCGCTCTGCGCTATCATTTGGGTAGATAACAACGAAATAGTTAGGAATAGGAGAGTGTTTTTCATCATGAATAATTACGAAGTCAAGTTATTTTTATTGTACTTATAAGCCGTAAAGATAAGAATCTTACACGAAAGTTGAGGCAACAAAAAAACCAATCTCATTTGTGTGAAATTGGTTTTTAAATTTTAGTGGGGTTGAATGAATTTATTCGAAAGCATGATTTTCTTTTTCTTTAAATGCTGTTTTCGTTGCTTTCCCTGCAGTTTTATTTAAAGTGTTACTAGCTAAATTGGAATTACCTCGGGTAGCGTCAATTGTTCGGACCTTTAGTTTTTTAGCTGGATCTTTGGTTAAATAACTTGAGGTATCCGTTATGTTTGTAGCCGAATTGGTAGTATTATTAGCTCTTCCAAAAATTTTTCTGAGGTTAGTTTTTAGTCCCATGTTAACAGGTTTTTCAGTTAGATCTGTGCTAATATAGAAAAAACGATCTTTGCAAAATGTATTACATTACGATGTTAACAATCTTTTTAGGTACAATTATCAATTTCTTAATTGACTTTCCTTCCAAGTAATGAGCTGTTTTTTCGTGAGCCAAAACTGCTTTTTCAATTTCATCTTTACTGAGTTCGGTGGGCAATTCTATTTTGAATCTCATTTTTCCGTTAAATGAAACAGGGTAAGTGTGATTTGCTTCAATGAGATATTCAGGTTTGAATTCAGGCCAATCCGCAAAAGAAATACTTTGAGAATTCCCTAATTTGTTCCATAGTTCTTCGCAAATGTGAGGAGCGTAGGGCGAGGCAAGAATGATCAACTGTTCTAACACCTGTTTGTTGTTACATTTTTGGACTGTAAGTTCGTTCACGGCTATCATCAATCCGCTTACAATTGTATTGAATGAATAGCGTTCTAGATCTTCTGTTACTTTTTTGATGGCTGTGTGTAAAGTTTTCATTGACTCTTTACTGGCTTCTCTCTCGTTTACATTGAATATTTCTCCATGATGGAATAATCTCCATAGTTTTTTCAAGAATCCGTTAACTCCGCTAATTCCATTTGTATCCCAAGGTTTTGCTTGTTCCAATGGCCCCAAAAACATTTCGTAACACCTTAGGGTATCGGCTCCAAATTTGGCGACCAACTCATCGGGAGTTTGTACGTTGTATTTGGATTTACTCATTTTTTCTATTTCGCTTCCGCAAATGTAATCTCCGTTTTCGTTTGTAATGAATTCAGCACTTTTGTATTCTTCTCTCCAGTTTTTGAAAGCTTCAATATCTAATTTGTCGTTATTTACAAAGGAAATATCAGTATGCAATCTGGCAGTTTTGTATTCTTTTCTTTTGTCGAAGGAAACGAATTTCCCGCTTTCTTTATCTCTGTACACAAAACTACTTCTTCCCAAAATCATCCCTTGGTTGATCAATTTCTTGAAAGGCTCTTCAAATGAGATATACCCCATGTCGTATAGAAACTTTGTCCAAAATCGGGAGTACAATAAATGTCCGGTTGCGTGTTCGGCTCCTCCAATGTATAAATCTACTTGTCCCCAGTAATCGGCTTTTTCTTTGGATACGAAAGCTTGTTCGTTTTTAGGATCCATGTATCTCAAAAAGTACCAAGAGCTTCCGGCCCAACCCGGCATGGTGTTTAATTCCATAGGCCAAGTACAAGAACCGTTTTGTTTCTCGTTATCTTTTAAAATCTTTTTATTTCTACACCAACTCCACGTTTTTGCATTGCCCAATGGTGGTTCTCCATCTTCTGTAGGTAAATACTTTTCTACTTCGGGTAATTCTATCGGTAAAAACTCGTCTTCAATCGTTTTTGGAATGTCATTTTCAAAATACACAGGAAATGGCTCTCCCCAATATCTTTGTCTCGAGAAAATTGCATCTCTCAATCTATAATTTGTCATTCCTTTTCCGCACCCTTTGTCTTGAATGGCTTTGATGGCTGCTCCAATTCCTTTTTTGGCATTTAATCCGTTTAAGAAATCAGAGTTGGTCAACAATGCAGATTTATCTTCACAGGCTCCTTCGGAAATATCTACGTTTTCAAAAATATTTTTTATTTCAATTCCAAAATGAGTAGCAAAATCCCAATCTCGTTGATCGCCAGCTGGCACAGCCATTACAGCCCCAGTTCCATAACTTGCTAGCACATAATCTCCAATCCAAATTTGTATTTTTTCGCCCGTGAAAGGATGAATAGCAAAAGCACCTGTATTTACCCCTGTGATGTTTTTTACATCGGCTTGTCTGTCTCGTTCAGTTTTCAAACTCGCTTGCTCAACATAAGCTTCAACCATTTGTTTTTGTTCCGGAGTTGTGATTTCAGTTACCAGCTCATGTTCTGGTGCCAACACCATGAAGTTCACACCAAAAATAGTATCAGGTCTTGTTGTAAATACCTCGATTTGATCCGTGCTATTTTCTACTCCAAAAAATACTGATGCCCCTTTCGATTTTCCAATCCAGTTCTTTTGTTGTTCTTTTATAGAATCACTCCAATCAATGGTATCCAATCCTTGAATTAAACGTTCGGCATAGGCTGTGATTCTCATACTCCATTGCCTCATTAATTTTTGAACTACAGGATGTCCACCGCGTTCAGAAACTCCGTCCTTAATCTCATCATTTGCCAGAACAGTTCCTAGAGCTGGACACCAGTTTACCATGGTATCAGAAAGGAAAGCCAAACGATAATTCATCAAGATATCGCTTTGTTCTTTTTCCGTAAATTTACTCCATTGGTCGGCTGTAAATCTTTCTGTTTCGGCACAAGACGCTTTTACGTTTGCATTTCCTTCTGTTTCAAAAACAGCAGTAAGCGTTTCTAATTTCTCGGCTTTGTTGGTTGCTTTGTTGTACCAAGAATTAAACAATTGTTTGAAAATCCATTGAGTCCATTGGTAATACTCAGGCGAGGAGGTTCTTACTTCTCTGTCCCAGTCAAAAGAGAAACCAATTTGGTCCATTTGTTGGCGGTAACGAGCTACATTTGTTTTGGTGGTGATGTCAGGATGTTGGCCAGTTTGGATGGCATATTGTTCTGCTGGTAATCCAAAAGAATCGTATCCCATTGGGTGAAGGACATTGTATCCAATCAATCTTTTGTATCTCGAATAAATATCAGAGGCAATATATCCCAGTGGGTGTCCCACATGAAGCCCAGCTCCCGAAGGGTAAGGAAACATATTCAAGGAATAAAACTTTGGTTTCTCAGAATTTTCTTGAGCTGCAAATGTTTTTTTATCAGCCCATTCCTTTTGCCATCTTTTCTCTATCTCACTGTGATTGTATTCCATTGATTTTTCTTTGGGTATGTAATTCAAATGCAAAGATACTTATTAATTGAATGTTAGTGAAAAGATAAGAAAGAATAGAAGAATAAGTCATTCTGTCCCGACCATTCGGGATCAGAATCTCTATTCATTGAAATATTACAAACAGATACTACGTGAAATATTCTCTGTGAGACCCTGAAATAAATTCAGGAAGACACAGAAAAGCACCTAACCGAAATTCATTTAGAAATGGATACTTGAAATTTATAATTGTATACCCAGAAGGTTTTAAACCTTATCAAAATCTAACAATTCCATATCTATGGTTCTGTTCGCCATATCCACTTTTGTGATTTCTATTGTTACTTTAGAACCCATTTTTAGTTCATCACCAAATTTCTTACCTACCAGTTTTTTCCCATCTTCCTCAAAATAAAACCTATCTTGTGTAATGGCGTTGATTCGAATTAAGCCTTCGCATTTGTTTTCGGTGATCTCTACAAATATTCCGTAACTCGTAACCCCCGAAATAGTTCCTGCAAACTCTTGACCTACTTTGTCTTTCATAAAAACAACCTGCATAAATTTGGTAGAAGCTCTTTCTGCCTCTGTTGCCTTTTTCTCTTGGTTGGAGAAATACTTGGATTGTTGCTCTATTTCCTCTTCGCTTAAGTTTGGTGCTTTCTTGTCCAAGAAATTCTGAAGAATCCTGTGAAGCATTAAATCTGGATACCTACGAATAGGTGAGGTGAAATGAGAGTAGTAATCAAATGATAATCCGTAGTGTCCAATGTTTTCAGCTGAATAAACGGCTTTTGCCATCGAACGAATTACCATCGGTCCAATAAAGTTTATTTCTCTATTTTCCTTAGCCTCCGTCAATAAGTTGTTCAAAGCAAACGAAAGAGGTTTGTTCGCCACTTCTTTAATTTCGTATCCATTGTCTGCTACAAAACGATGGAGGTCTGCTATTTTTTCTTCACTAGGTTGGTCATGAATCCTATAAATATTGGGGTATTTTACCTCCCCATTTTTAGGGATTCCAATAAACCTAGATACATGTTTGTTGGCCAAAAGCATAAACTCTTCTACCAATTTATGGGCTTCTTGTGATATTTTTAATTTCACACCCATCGGTTTTCCGTTTTCTACGATGAATTTTACCTCAGTTGACTCAATGTTTAGCGCACCTTTACTCATTCTCTCAGCTCTCATTATTTGAGCTAAATCATTCAGTCTGTTTATCTCTTTTTGGTAATCCCCTTTCTTGTTTTCAATTCTTTCTTGTGCTTCTTCGTAAGTGAATCTGCGGTTGGAGTTAATTACAGTTCTTCCAAACCAGCTACTTTTGATCTTGGCATCCTTGTCCAATTCAAAAACTGCAGAAAAGGTTAATTTTTCTTCGTTGGGCCTAAGCGAACACACTTGGTTGGATAGTACTTCGGGTAGCATCGGCACAACTCTATCCACCAAATAAACTGAGGTTCCTCGGGTTATTGCCTCGTCATCTATAATGGTTCCCTTTGTCACGTAATGCGACACATCGGCTATGTGAACTCCTACCTCAAGATTCCCGTTTTCTAACTCTTTAAAAGATATGGCATCGTCAAAATCCTTAGCGTCAAATGGGTCAATAGTTATAGTGTCTACCTTTCTGAAATCTCTACGCTTCGCGATTTCTTTTTTCGAAATTGTAGTGTCTACGTCTTCCGCAGCTTGTAATACTGCCGCAGGAAATTCATACGGAAGTTCAAAATCTTCCATAATCGCATGCATTTCGGTGTTTGTTTCACCAGATTTCCCTAGTATTTTAGTGATTTTACCAAATGGTGAGTTCAATTTTTCGGGCCAGTTTATCAGCTCTACAACTACCTTGTCGCCATTTTGTGCTTTGTTCATGTGTTTCAAATCAACAAAGAAATCTATATGAATTCTTCGGCTGTCGGTAATCACAAAAGCAAATTTTTCAGAGACTTGTAAGGTTCCTACAAATTCAGTTTTTTTCCTTTTCAAAACTCTGTCTACTGAGCCTTCCGGTTTTTTCTTTCTTGAATTTTTAATCAATGAATAGCTTACTAAATCTCCATCCAGTGCATTCTTAGTTTTTTCCTTAGAGATGTAAATGTCGTCATCCCCGTCTATTAAGATATAGGCACTTCCTTTTGAAGTAAACTCAATAACTCCTTCGTTGCTAGAAAATGAGGAAGCCATAATAAAACCTTTTCCCTCAGGAATAATGATCTTATCTCGGTGCATATCTTCCATGATTTGATGAACTAATTTTTTTTTCATCGGTTGATGAAATCCAAGAGCCTTGGCTATTTGTTTGGAGTTGTATGATTTGTTGTTGGATTCAGAAAGTAAGTGAATAATCTTTCTTTTAAGCCCTTTTTTTAGGCTTTTTTCTGTCTTTTTTGACATAAATTGTCGGTTATTTTTTTGTTAACAGATTTAGGGTAAAATCTTGTAATACTAGTTTTACCCAATCTTTTGGTAAAGATACGATTAAACTATCGAACTCAAGTAAAATAAATAGGAACCTAAAATCAAGAAAATGAAAAGAATAATGATAACAACTTCCTTAATTGGAGCCATGTTAACTAATTTAATCGCTCAACAAACATCTGAAGAAGTAACAAAGAATCTAGGTCAAGGTATAGTAGCTCAGTCAGATGACAAAGTCGAAGATGGATGGAAAAAAGGCGGAACCTTTGCGGTAAATATTGGCCAAATGGCTTTATCTAACTGGCAAGGAGGCGGACAAACTAGCGTTTCAGGAAACTCATTATTAAGTTTATTTGCCAATTATAAAAAGGGAAAAAAAGCTTGGGACAATTCGTTGGATATGGCTTATGGTTTGATAAAGCAAGGTAATGGTCCTTGGACAAAAAGTGATGATAGAATTGAGTTAAACTCAAAATATGGTCAACAATTCAAGAAAAACAAGAAATTGTATTACGGGGGAATTTTAAATTTTCGATCACAGTTTGCTCCAGGATTTGCTGAGGCAACTAATACGAGTGTTATTTCTAGAATTATGTCTCCTGGATATCTCACTTGCGCATTAGGAATTGATTATAAGCCTAATAAGTCATTGTCTATATTTCTTTCTCCCTTTTCATACAGAGGGACTTTTGTTTTGGACCAAACTCTGAATGCGATAGGTGCATTTGGGGTTGATACCAATTCTACTTTGAGAAATGAGTTAGGAGGTTTGTTTATGGCCAAGTATCAGAAAGATGTAATGAAAAACATAAACTTAAAAACTCAATTGACCTTATTTTCTAACTACTTGGAAAGTCCTCAAAACATCGATGTTCTTTGGGATGTATTAATTAGTATGAAAATCAATAAGTACATCTCCACAACCATTTCAACTACCCTGATATATGATCATGATATTTTGTTGCCGATGACTGCAACAGACGAAAATGGAAATGAAATCTCCTTTTCAGGTAGAAGAGTTCAGTTTAAAGAGGTATTAAATATTGGGTTTAATTATAAGTTTTAATCAAAAACAAAAGATCAACAATTATAATTGTTGATCTTTTGTTTACTCTCTATTGGATTGAAAAACTATTTGTTTTCAGCGTAATTTTTAGAAACTTCTTCCCAGTTGATTACGTTAAAAAACGCATTGATATAATCAGGCCTTCTGTTTTGGTAGTTTAGGTAATAAGCATGCTCCCAAACGTCTATTCCCATGATAGGAAACCCTGAGCATCCTACTCCAGCCATCAAAGGATTGTCTTGGTTTGGTGTTCCACACACTTCTAATTTTCCTCCAGGGTGAACACATAACCAAGCCCATCCCGAACCAAATTGCGTAGCAGCAGCATTTGAGAAAGCTGTTTTAAAATCCTCAAATGATCCAAATGCATCATTTATTGCAGTTGCTAATTCTCCTGTAGGTTCACCTCCACCATTAGGAGACATAATTGTCCAGAACAATCTATGGTTGTAGAAACCACCGCCATTATTTCTAACTGCTCCATTAGACATATCTAAATTTTTCAAGATGTCTTCAATAGATTTTCCGGCTAGGTCAGTTCCTTCGGTAGCTCCATTTAGTTTTGTTGTGTAACCATTATGATGTTTGCTATGGTGAATTTCCATTGTTCGTGCATCGATGTGTGGTTCTAATGCATCGTATGCATAAGGTAGTTCTGGTAGTGTAAATGACATAATTTTTATGTTTAAGTATGAATATTTGTTTGGAACAAATATAATTAATCCATATTGGAAAGTAAAGAAAATTACCCGCTCATTGAGCGAGTAATTTGATGAAACTTTAGTTTCTATTTGTTGCCAATTAATTGTTTGTAATTCACTCCGTATAGCACAATAAATACAATAGAAAATATGCTTCCCACAATCACTGCGGCTGCGGCTAATTTATTATCCAGAACAATAAGCGGGACAGAAATTTCTATGGAAGTGGCTAACACATAGATCCAAAATCCTAGCTTCATTAATTTTCTCATTAAAAGTGCAGCAACAATACTGAGAATATAGACGAGCATACTGTTGTAATTCAGAAATTCGGCATGTTCTAATACTGTATCTGCCACGTTAAATAATACGTTGAGAAATCGCTCACCTTGTTTCCCTTCAATATCAATCGTACTCATTTGTTCTTGCACTTTTTCAATTTTACCTGAAAAAACGAAAGCGTTCACAATGCTTGATATGAGCATCATAAAACTCCAACCAATTGTAATGATTGTAAGTACGTTAAGCATTTCGGGGACTTTCTTTTTCATGTCTTAGTTCTCTAAAACATCGTCAAGGATGTCGTCATTTACTAGGTTAGGATTCTTTCCTTTGTATTGAGCATCTCCAAACCCCAGAATAGGTATAAAAATGAATGGCATAAGAAAGAATTTAATTGTAAAACTTAGATTTTTACCAAACAAAAAGAAAATTCGATGCCAAACCCAAACATAGAAAATTAAATTCACAATAGGTATGAAAAATAGAATCGTCCACCATGCCGGTTTTTCTGCAATTCGGGTAAGAAGATAGGTACTGTATATTGGAATTAATGCTGTCCATCCTTGTTGGTTTGACTTTTCAAATATTTTCCACATAGAAATGGCTAAGAAAATTGAAATGAATGCCAAAATTACGATTGTATAGATAAAATTAACACCATAATTTTGAAATAATTTAAAAAGAATTGATAGAGAAAAGACAAGTGTATATATCAAAATTTTAGTGTTTTTAGAGTTAATACGATTCAAAATAGCGAGAAATTTTGAAATCGCGAAATTCTGAACTAGTTTTTAGTAACTTTGTACAGATAAAATATGGAAATGGAAACACAAGAAATGCCAATTACAATTTATTCGGAAATGACTCCGAATCCCAATACAATGAAATTTGTAGCCAATAAAATGCTAGTAGGTGAAGACGTGGTAGCTGAATATTTGAGCAAAGAGGACGCAAAAAACTCGTCTGAAATAGCAGAGTCTTTGTTTTCTTTTCCTTTTGTAAAAGGCGTTTTTATTACAAGAAATTTCATTACCGTTTCTAAAATGGCTGAAATTGAATGGGAAGATATCACGTTAGAATTAAGATTGTTCATTGCTGATTCATTAAAAAATAATCCAGTTGTTGTAACGTCATTGCCCACTCCAAAAGCATCTGAAAGTGCTGAGAAGAAAGAAGTTCAAGCTCATTTTGAGCCTACAATTACCTCTGAGTTAGATCAAAAAATTGTTGATTTGCTCGAGGAATTTGTTCGACCTGCAGTAGAAAATGACGGAGGAGCGATTCATTTTAAATCTTATGACGAGGGAAAGGTTACAGTGATTTTGAAAGGGTCTTGTAGTGGTTGCCCTTCGTCTACTGCTACCTTAAAGGGTGGAGTAGAACAGTTGCTCAAGTCCCACTTGCCAGATGTAACAGAAGTAATAGCTGAAGCTCAATAATATGGAAAAGTTTAACAGAGGTTTAGAAAAGTTTTGGTTATATTTTTCAGTGTTGGTGGCCATTTTTTGCATCTATGAATTCCTTGTAGACGATGTACAAACGGCAAAGTTTTATCTTCTTTTCCTAATCATACCAATTGTGATGTATTTACTTCGCAGGTTTATTAGAATTAGGATGGAAAAGAATCACGAAAAATCCAAGAATCATAAATCCTGAATTCCAACCTTTTTTGTGTATATTCAACCAACGAATTTCTTTTAAATGGAACACTACGTGTTACTTATTATCTTAGTTTCATTGCTTTTTTCGGCTTTTTTCTCGGGAACAGAGATTGCCTATTTGCAATCCAATAGATTGAAAATAGAAATTGACAAAAAACAAGGGGTTGTAAGTGCCAAAATTTTGTCGTTTTTTGTTAAAAATGAATCTAAATTCATCACTACTTTGTTGCTCGGAAATAACATAGCTCTTGTGGTATATGGTATATTTATGGGGGAATTGATTATAGCTAAGTTGTTTCCAGAACATATGAATACTACGGAATTGCCAGGTCTCATTTTGTTTACACAAACTCTTATTTCTACCTTAATTATATTAGTAACTGCTGAGTTTCTTCCAAAAACTATTTTTAGAATTAACCCAAACAGAACCTTGTCCATTTTGGCTTATCCTCTTGCCATAGTTTATGGTGTTTTGTATGTTCTTACTATGCTTGTTACCCTGATTTCGGGACTTGTTTTAGGCCTTTTTGGAAGTAAGCAAGTTATTGGAGAAGTGAATTTTGGAGCGATTGATTTAGATGATTATTTGAATAAATCCACAAAAGTTCAAACAGATAAAGAACAAGATCACGAAGTCCAGTTGTTTCATAATGCCCTTAACTTTAACAAGGTGAAAGCTAGAGATTGCATGATTCCAAGAACCGAAATTAAGGCGGTTAATGTTGAATCTTCAGTCGAAGAACTGGGCAAAGAATTTGTAGAAACTGGGTATTCTAAAATTATGGTTTTTAGAGATACGATTGACAACATTATTGGGTATGTGCACTCTTTTGAGATGTTCAAGAATCCCGAAAGCATTACTGAAATTCTTCGTCCGGTAGGAATCGTGGCGGAATCTATGGCAGTGAATAAATTACTCAACCAGTTTATCAAACAAAAACAAGGAATCACTATTGTGGTTGATGAATATGGCGGCACGGCAGGTATTATAACCATGGAGGATGTAGTTGAAGAGATTTTTGGCGAGATTGAAGATGAGCACGATAGTGAGGAGTTGATTGAAGAACAACACAATGAGTCTGTCTTTATCTTTTCTGGCAGACAAGAAATTGCCTACATCAATGGTGAATATGGATTGGAGTTACCCGAGTCTGATGAGTATGAAACTCTTGCTGGTCTTATTGTGACTATCCATGAAAATATACCGAATGAAGGAGATATAATCGAAATAGAAGAATTTCACTTTGAAATTTTGGAGTGCTCCAATTCCAAAATAGAAAAAATAAAATTGATACAAAATGTCTGACTCTAAGTTGTCTGTTTTTTCGGATGAATACTTCATGAAGCAAGCTTTTAATCAAGCGAAATTGGCATTTGATTCAGGAGAGCTACCTATTGGCGCTGTGATAGTTTCGAATAATAAAATTATCGCACGAGCACACAACCAAACAGAGCTTCTCAATGATTTTACGGCTCATGCAGAAATGTTGGCATTTACTTCTGCTTCCGAGTATTTTGGTAATAAGTACCTCAATACATGTTCGTTGTATGTGACTCTAGAACCTTGTTTGATGTGCGCTGGAGCAGCATTTTGGACAAAAATCAAAAAGGTTATTTATGGTGCTTCGGATTCTAAAAAAGGATTTACTTCTTTAAGCGAAGATGTATTGCATCCCAAAACCGAAATAAAGGGAGGAGTGATGGAGAAAGAATGTTCCGAAATCATAGACCTTTTCTTTTATCAATCAAGAGAAGAAAAAGAGAATTAACTTCGGTTAAAATTCACTTTAAAAATCCACACAATCTAAAATACTTGTTTATCTTTACTCTACTTTTTTCGGAGAGATAGGAAAATTATGGCTAAAAAATTGAAACATAGTATAGAACTATCTGTTTATCCCAATTTAGATGAACTGTCTCCGAATGACAAGGAGTTGGTGATTAAGGCAAAAGAGGTGAGTAAAACCGCTTATGCTCCTTATTCACAGTTTTATGTTGGAGCGGCCATTAGGCTAGAGTCTAACGAAATAGTTGAAGGGAGTAACCAAGAAAACATGGCTTACCCTTCTGGAATGTGTGCAGAAAGAGTAGCAATATATTATGCCAACTCACATCACTCAGACCAAAAAATAAATACGATTGCAGTTTCGGCTTTTGCAAAAAAGTTTGAAGTCAATCATCCAGTTTCTCCATGCGGTGCTTGTAGGCAATCCATGGCGGAGTATGAATTGAAGCAGAATCAGCCGATTAGGTTAATCATGACCGGAGAATCGGGTGAAGTGTATATAGCGGAAAGTATCGAAACGGTACTTCCTTTTATGTTTAATGAAATTGAATTGAAAAAAGAATAAGTATGGCTACAGCTACAAAAAAGACGTCAAGCAAATCGAAGTTAAAGCATTCCAAAGCTCAGTACATGAAATGGTACGAGGATATGCTGTTGATGAGAAAATTTGAAGAAAAAACAGGTCAACTGTATATCCAACAGAAATTTGGAGGTTTTTGTCATTTATACATTGGACAAGAAGCTATTGTGGCTGGGACAGTGAGTGCAACCAAAAAAGGAGATAAGCACATTACGGCTTACAGAGATCATGCACATCCAATAGGATTGGGTATGCATCCGAAATATGTGATGGCTGAATTGTATGGAAGGTCTACGGGATGTTCCAAAGGAAAAGGAGGTTCCATGCACATGTTTGACACTGAGATTGGATTGTGGGGAGGACACGGTATTGTGGGAGCACAAATTCCAATGGGAGCCGGGCTCGCTTTTGCAGAACGATACAACAAAACAAAAAATGTGGTAGTTACCTCTTTTGGAGATGGTGCTGCAAGACAAGGAGCGCTACACGAAACTTTTAACATGGCAATGATGTGGAAGCTGCCAGTAATTTTTGTGATAGAGAATAACAACTATGCAATGGGAACTTCTGTAGAAAGGACCACCAATGTGTTGGATATGAGTAAAATGGCACTTTCTTACGATATGCCAAGTGAAACCGTGGATGGAATGAGTTGCGAAGCGGTACATGCTGCTATGGAAACAGCTGTGGCAAGAGCTAGAAAGGGTGATGGTCCTACTTTGCTGAATATTGAAACGTACCGTTACAAAGGTCACTCAATGAGTGATCCTCAAAAGTATAGAAGCAAAGAAGAAGTTGAGAATTACATGGAAATTGATCCTATTTCTCAAGTTTTGAAAACTATCAAAGAAAATAAGTTTGCGACAGAAAAGCAATTGGAAGCAATTGATAAAAAAGTGAAAGATTTGGTGGCAGAATCAATTAAATTTGCTGAAGAATCTCCTTATCCTGAGGCAGATGAATTGTATGAAGATGTATACAAAGAGGAATATCCATTTCTTATAGAGTACAAGTAAACCGAATTAACCAAAAAGAAAAAACTAAGATTAAGAGATATGGCTGAAATTATTAGAATGCCCAAGCTGAGTGATACAATGGTGGAAGGAGTCGTTGCAGAATGGCATAAGAAAATAGGAGATAGCGTAGAAGAGGGAGAATTAATTGCAGAAATTGAGACAGATAAAGCAACAATGGAATTCGAATCTTTTTTTGATGGGGTGTTATTGCACATTGGAGTTGAAAAAGGAAAGGGTGCACCGGTCAATGATATCCTAGCAATTATTGGAGAAAAAGGAGAAGATGTATCCGGTATTTTGAAAGATGAGGCAAATGGTTCAAATGTAGCCGCTGAGCCAAAAGATGAGCCGAAGGCAGAACCTAAACCTACTCCTGCCGCACCAAAGAAGGAAGAGCCAAAAGTTGCTCCTGAACCAAAAAAAGTAGTGTCTGAAGCCCCAAAAGCTCAACCGTCCTATTCAGAATCCTCGAGCGACCTTAAAATCTCACCATTGGCAAAAAAATTGGCAATGGACAAAGGGTTGAATCTTTCTCAAGTAAAAGGTACAGGAGAAAATGGAAGGATTGTAAAAAGAGACATTGACAACTTTAAGGGAGGAAATGCGGCTAATTTTATTAATCGTGAGACTTACACGGAAATTCCTGTGTCTCAAATGAGAAAAACCATTGCGAGAAGATTAGGGGAGAGTAAATTTACAGCTCCACACTTTTATCTCACAGTAGCCATTGACATGGATAATGCAATGGAAGCAAGAGCAGCTATCAACAAGAGTATTGCGCCAAACAAGGTATCCTTTAATGATTTAGTTATCAAATCTTGTGCTACTGCACTAAAGCAACATCCTGCAATAAATAGTGCATGGATGGGTGATACAATTCGCCAAAACGAACATGTGAATATTGGAGTAGCTGTGTCTGTTGAAGATGGACTATTAGTTCCAGTTGTGAGATTTGCAGATGGTAAAACACTGACTCAGATTTCTACAGAAGTTAGAGAATTTGCGAAAAAAGCCAAAGACAAAAAACTACAACCACAAGATTGGGAAGGAAATACATTTACTATTTCTAACTTAGGAATGTTTGGTATAGAGGAGTTTACGGCAATTATTAATACGCCAGATTCTTGTATACTGGCTGTGGGAGGAATCAACCAAGTACCAGTTGTTAAAAATGGTGAGGTTGTACCTGGAAATATCATGAAAGTAACGTTGTCTTGTGATCATCGAGTTGTGGACGGAGTGGCAGGTTCTCAATTCTTAAATACATTCAAGAATCTAATGGAGAATCCAGTATTGCTTTTGGGAGCCTACAATATATAAAAGCTGACTAGAGCAATTGTTTCGAACTGCGTATTGAAAAAGGGTTACATGAAAAAAGGAGTGATGCTAATTGCAATAATGACGTTTTTTATTGAGTGTAATACCTCCAAAAATAGTGTGAGCAAAATTGAGGAAATTAAACAGAAAGCGATAATTCCCAAATTTGATCTAGAAAAAATTTCGGGAGATTACGTGGTTTCCGAAATGACTAACCTCCAGTTATCAGGAATTATTCCTACAATAAGAATTGAACCCAACGGAAAAATTAGCGGAAATAATGGGTGCAACACTTATTTTGGAAGAATCAATCCCTCCGCTGCTAACTGTGTAGATAAGTTAGGATCGACAAGAATGGCTTGCCAAGGAAAAGCATCAGAAGTGGAGAGAGTCTTTATGGGACTCATGAGAGAAGTTGATAACATAGCTAGATATGGCAATGAGATTAAGTTTTTAGCCGAAGGGAAACTAGTCCTGGTTGCAAAGGAATTGGTGCTGGAAGGTAAATTTGTCGTAACAAGTGTAGGGAATGAATATGCGGAAAATAGAGGAATAAGTTTTACGGTACGCGAAGGAAAAATAGTTGGAACCACAGGATGCAATAGTTTTTTTGGAGAGATAGAGCAAAAAGGGAGAGATGTGAACTTTAAAGGAGTAGACGCGACAGAAAAAGCATGCTTGGAATTTGATAGTGCCATGGAGTCGAGATTTTTGAAAGCGTTAAGCAAAACCTCATACTACCTGACAAATGAGGATAAAATCCAATTCTACCTAGGAATAGAACAGTTATTTACTGTACGCAAGATTTTAGAAAAGTAATTCTCAGTTTGCGGGCAATTGAATTTGAACTTCAATAGCTTTGCAAAGAAATAAATTGATAACCAATAAATACAATAGATATGTATCCAGAAGAAATAACAGCCCCAATTAGAGAAGATTTAGTGGGAGCAGGTTTCCAAGAATTAAGAAGCCCAGATCAAGTAGACGAAATAATGAATCAAGGAGGAACCACCTTATGTGTAATAAACTCTGTATGTGGGTGTGCGGCAAGAAATGCTAGACCCGCAGCTAAACTATCTGTCCAATTATCAGAGAAACAACCTACTAACTTAGTGACAGTATTTGCAGGAGTAGATGCAGATGCAGTGGCTCAGGCACGAAAATACACCTTGCCTTACCCTTCGTCATCACCTTCCATTGCTCTGTTCAAAGAAGGAAAATTGGTTCATTTTTTAGAAAGACACCACATCGAAGGAAATACAGCTGAAGCAATTGCAGATAATTTAGCAGCTGCTTACACGGAGTTTTGTTAAGCAAAAAGCTACCTTGAATGAAGAGAATAAAAAAAGAGAAACTTCTGTTTCTCTTTTTTTTGGTTAGTTTTTTAAGACGATTTTGAGGTCATTATTCGTTTGCGAAAGTATGAACTCTCTTCCGCTTTCGTCCCAAATGCCCGAAGCAATTTCCTGTCTTAGCCGTTGTTTTACCCTTTCTTTTGAAACAGCTATTTCTTGCGGAGTTCCAGAAATTTCCCGCTTGCTAGCAAACGACACAAAGGCAGCAAATAGAGATTCGTTCACAACAAAATTGTTTTTGTAATTCTCCAGACCTTTCCTAGTAAGCTCCTTTCGCTTTTGTTTTAGGTAATTAATTGAGAATTCTGTAAAAACTCTGCTGTAAGCTACCTTTCGATAGTAAGAAGAATATCCGCTGGTGTCATAGGGAATAAATACGTCAGGCATTATGCCACCGCCTCCATACACAGTTTTGCCACCTTCGGTTTCAAATCGCAGAGAATCAGCAAAAATGGTAGAATCCACCTCGAATAACTCTCCATTTCTGTCTCTGTCATACAGTTCCATCTGGTAGTCGTAGTGATTGCCTTTTTTGTATGGTTTTTGAATGCTTCTGCCGGTTGGAGTGTAATACCTGGCAATTGTTATTCGCAAGGAAGAGCTGTCGGCTAACATCACCGGTTTTTGAACAAGTCCTTTTCCAAAAGACCTTCTTCCGAAGATGGTGCCACGATCGTTGTCTTGAATAGCGCCTGCAACAATTTCACTCGCACTTGCCGATTCACTATCTATCACTACCGAAAGTTCAACGTTTTTGAGAATTCCGCCCGATGAAGAAAAGGCTGAATTTTTCTTTCCGTCTTTTTCTTTTGTGTAAACTATCAGTTTTCCATCTTCCAAAAATTCGTCCACAATTTGTTCCGCGATTTGCAAATAACCCCCTCCGTTTCCTCTCAAATCAAACACTAATTTTTTCATTCCCTGACTCAGAAGTTTTTTCGAAGCAAAGAAGAATTCTTGGGCAGAAGTTTCTGAGAATCTCACCAGCTTAATGTATCCCACAGTATCGGAAAGCATAAAGGAGGCAGTGACACTTTTGATTGGGATTATCCCTCTTTTTATTGTTTTGGAAAGAATACGATTTCCTCTTTTTATTGAAACTACAACTTGAGTATTAGGCCTTCCTTTTAGTAAATTCATTACACTTTCGTTCTGTAAATTTACGCCTGCAACTTCCGTTGTGTCTATTTTCACTATCATATCCCCATTCTTGAGGCCAGCTCTAAATGCAGGTCCATTGTCGATCACATTTGTTACAAAAAGAGAGTCGTGAAGGATAATAAACTTAACACCAACCCCGGCAAATTCTCCTTTGAGATTTTCTTCTTCTCTGTTGTTTTTCTGGTAGGGCATGTAGACCGAGTGCGGATCCAAATTGGCCAGAAGTTGCTCGATTGTTTTGTCTGTTAATTCTTTGTCAGAAATGGTATCTACGTAATCATTTTGAATTACTTCTAGTACTTGGAATAATTTTCGTTTGGAATTGTAATCGATTGAGCTATTGTCTTCTTTTTTTTCAAAGAAAGGAGTATTGTTTTTTTGGCCCAAGTAAAAACCAAGCGCTAAAGCAATGGCTAAAACCAAGGGAAAAAATAAGGTGATTTTCTTCATTAAATGGTAATATAATCTAGGGTGATTCCCGAGTTTTTTAAAAATTCAAGTCCAGAACAGTCTTTGTATTCATTGAGGTACACAACTCGCTGTATTCCAGCTTGCAAGATTAATTTGGCACAATCCTTACAGGGAGAAAGCGTAATATATAAGGTAGCTCCTTTCGAGCTATTGGTACTTTTGGAGAGTTTCATCAAAGCATTAGCTTCGGCATGCAGCACGTACCATTTCGTTTCGCCAGCATCATTTTCACAACAATTGTCAAAACCTGTAGGAGTGCCGTTGTATCCATCAGAAATGATTACTTCGTCTTTTACGATAATTGCACCTACTTGTTTTCTCGAACAGTGCGACAACTTCGCCCATTCATGGGCCATACGTAAGTAGGCCTTGTCGTAGCGTAATTGTTTTTCTTTTTTCATTTCACTAGTTTGTTCGAATTTAAGGGAATTTATGCAATAGGTGTAAATTTTTGACTCAAAATATTCCATTTTATTCAATTTAATGGATTCATTCTAGATCATGTTTTTCTTTTTTGAAGCTAATTATATTCTCTATATTTGAGTATGGAAGATGCTAAGAAACCAATTGGTGTTTTTGATTCGGGAATCGGTGGGCTAACGGTAGCTCATGCGATCAGTAAATTAATGCCCAATGAAAGGATTGTGTACTTTGGCGACACGGCACACTTGCCTTATGGCGATAAATCGCCTGCTCTCATTCATTCATTTGTACAAGAGATTTCTCAGTTTTTGATCCAAAAAGAAAATTGTAAGGCTGTGGTTATGGCTTGTAATACTGCTTCGGCTACTTCCTATGAGTTTTTGAGAGATAAGCACAAAGGTGTGTTCCCAATTATGAATGTGATTGACCCAATTGTAGAGGCAATCGTTCAAGATGATTCGATAAAGAAAGTGGGGCTAATTGCGACCAAAACTACTGTAGAATCGGGTGTATATCAAGAAAAGCTGAAAAGGAGAAATCCAGAGGTAAAGATGGAAGTCTTGGCGACTCCGCTGCTTGCTCCAATGATCGAAGAAGGATTTAGTCAGGATAAAATTAGTCATACCGTAATCGAGAATTATTTGTCCAACCCGATGTTTCGTGACATTGATGCCCTCATTCTGGGGTGTACTCACTATGTATTAATCGCTGATGAAATCAATGATTTTTTTGACCGAAAGGTGAAGCTATTTGATTCAACCGATATTTTAGCCCTTAAATTAAAGCGAATTTTAGAAAAAGAAGGAATGCTTTCTTCGCAAAGAACGAAAGAAAACAAATTTTATGTTTCGGATTTGACTCAAGGTTTCCAAGAGTCGGCTTCCAGGTTTTATGGAGAAGATTTGGTGTTGGAGCTTTTTAACCTGGGATAATTGATTTATTCAAGACAGGATTTCTTGAATATTCTTGTTCTCTATTAAATTGAAATATTGCCAAATAAACAAAAGTGAAATATTCTCTGTGAGATACTGAATCAATTTCAGCATGACATGTGTTGGTTTGTAAATCTTCCAGCTCCCTAATTCTTCTTTCTGAAAAACACATTGATGGGAACTCCTTCGAATTTGTAAAGTTTACGCAATTGGTTTTCAACAAAACGTTTGTAATCTTCCCTGATGTATTGCGGTAAGTTACAGAAAATGGCAAAGCTAGGCGTGTAGGTAGGAAGTTGAGTGACAAATTTTATCTTAATGTATTTTCCTTTGTAAGCAGGTGGAGGAGTTCTTTCGATAATAGGTAAAAGCTTGTCATTCAGTTCAGAAGTAGGGATTTTTTGAGTCCTATTTTCGTATACATCTATTGCTTTTTCTAGAGCTTTGTGCAGTCTTTGCTTCGTAACAGTGGAGGTAAAAATTACTGGCACGTCATTAAACGGAGCCAATCTTTTTCTTACTCTGTCCTCCATTTCCTTGGTGGTGTTGGTTTCTTTGTCTTCCACTAGATCCCACTTGTTTATCAAAACAACTACTCCTTTTTTGTTCTTTTTAATGATTTGAAAAACGTTCAAATCTTGCTGGCCCATTCCTTCAATTGCATCAATCATAAAAATACACACATCACTTTCTTCGATGGCTCTTACCGATCGTAAAGTTGAATAAAACTCAATGTCCTCTTGAATTTTAGCTTGTTTTCGAAGTCCGGCTGTATCTACCAAAAAGAAATCAAAACCATAGGATTTGTATCGCGTATTAAGTGTGTCGCGTGTTGTACCAGAAATATCTGTCACGATATTTCTTTCTTGACCAATAAGTGCATTTATCAGAGAAGATTTCCCTACGTTTGGTTTTCCTACGATGGCAAATTTGGGTATACCCGATGTGTCTTCTAGTTCAGGTTTTACCTCAAAATCTTCAGTTACTTTGTCTAATATTTCGCCTGTTCCACTACCGTTGATAGAAGAAAGATTGAATACTTCGCCTAATCCGAGGCTATAAAATTCTGCCGACAATGTTTGGTGAATAGGGGAGTCAACTTTGTTGGCTACTAAATATACTTTTTTATCAATTTTTCTTAAAATTCGGGCAACGCGCTCATCCAAATCGGTAATTCCTACTTGCGTGTCCACAACAAATAAAATGGAATCTGCTTCATCGATAGCCAGATGCACTTGTTTTCTTATTTCTCCTTCAAATACATCATCCGAACCTTGAACGTAACCACCCGTATCAATTACTGAAAATTCTATTCCGTTCCATACGGATTTTCCGTAGTGTCGATCTCGTGTAACCCCGCTAGATTCCTCTACTATCGCTTTTCTCTCTCCTGTAAGTCTATTGAATAAAGTAGATTTCCCTACATTTGGTCTACCTACTATCGCTACTATATTTCCCATGTTGTTCCTCTATATTCTGCAAATTTACGATTAATACTTTAGATTCAAGATTGTTATTTCGATTACGTGCTTTTAGCTCAGTTTAAAATTTATTTTCTACGAGTATTAAGCATAAAAAAACCGTCTAGTTCATTCCAGACGGTTTTCGTTCGTTTCTAATTTCTTTCTTTTATTTGCTTTCCCAAGCTTTGATGTTTCCTTTAATGTAATTAGCCCATCCAATAGATTCAGCTTTGTTGGCTAATTCCAAAGCTTCTTTCCCAGTTTTAATTGCTCCTTTCATGTCTCCATTTGCTTTTAAGATGGTAGCTTTTGTAAACATCGCTTGATGAGTTTTTTTAACCCCCAATGATTTGTCTGCATACATCAAGGCAGTTTTGTAGTCTTTTGTATCGCTAAAGTAAGAAGCCGCACTTGCGTAAACTTTATCTAATTCTTTTCCTTCTTTGATTGCTGCCGCGATGTTGGCTTTGGCAATTTCTTCCGTCTTTACCTTAAACGGAACTTCTACTTTCAATTTTTCCCATTGGATAGTAATTACTGCTGAGTTTGCTGTGAGTTTGTCAAATCCAATAGTGAATGTTTCTGTGTAAGAATTATCTATGGCTTTGGCAGTAAACCGAACTACATCTTTCTTTTCATCATATCCGCTTAATCCTCTCAATCCAGCGTCAGAGTTAATGATAATTGTCCAATCTCCACTTTTTGCAGGGATGGCTTGCATCGAGTATTCACCTTTTTCCAATTCTTTTCCTCCAATAGTCACTGGAGTAGAAATTTCTAGCTTAGTAGCCATGTTGGCTCCTAATCTCCACATTTCATCATATTTCACGAGTTCTCCAAAAATAGTTCTTCCTTTTGCCGATGGACGCGAATATTCAATTTCGACTTCTGTTAATCCTACTTTTTGCCCTACCTCTCCTAATGGACTCGGTACTGGTAATTCTTGTGCAGTTCCTGCAAAGGCTAATAATCCTGCGAATACTGTGGTTAGAATTTTTTTCATAGTTAGCTTGTTTTTTTGTTTGTATTGATAATCATTTGTGTGCTCATTCCAGCGACAATCACTGCCACACTTCCTATCACGTTGTATAAGAGATAACCCAACTCGATGTATCCATAAACAGACAAGAAGTGACATGAAAGTACAACTATTTGTCCAAAGATTCCACCAAGAAAAGCGGCAGTTCCATTAATCCACTTAAAGAAGAAAGCGAGCAGGAACACGCCCAATATAGTTCCATAGAATAAAGACCCAAGAATGTTTACGAGTTGAATTAAATTTTCGAAAAGACCTGCTGTAAGCGCAATAACTATGGCGAGTAATCCCCATGCCACCGTCAGGTATTTACTGATTCTTAAATCTTTCTTTTCATCCCCACTTTCTTTAAAGAATTTTTTGTAAAAATCAATGGTTGTGGTTGAGGCTAGCGCATTTAGCTCTCCAGCGGTGGAGCTCATAGCTGCCGAAAATATCACAGCCAACAACAACCCAATCAATCCATGAGGAAGAAAGTTCAGCACAAAGGTCAAGAAAATATAATCGCTGTCTTTGGATTCGTAAAGCGGATCAATTTTACTCATTTCGGTTTTGTAGCTGTTTCTCAAGGAATCTTGCTGCGCTTGCAAAAACTGAATATTTTTGGTGTCGGGATTTTGTGCCAACAGTTCTGCTTTTTTTTCTTCAAAAACAGTGTTGTATTCCTCTTCCAATATCACCAAATTCTCTTGCTTTTGAGTTTCTATGTTGGTGGCAGAGGTATTGAAAATAATGGGCGGTTTGTTGAATTGAAAAGAAACAAAAACCATAGCTCCAATAAACAAGATGAAAAATTGCATCGGTATTTTTAGGATTCCATTAAACATCAATCCCATTCTGGAAGCTTTTAGGGTTTTTCCTCCCAAATACCGCTGAACTTGCGATTGATCGGTTCCAAAATAAGAAAGGAACAAAAACAAACCTGCAATTAATCCCGACCACAACGTGTATTTTTCTTTCAGGTCAAATGTGGTGTCAATGATTTCCATTTTACCCAATTTTCCCGCAATATCAATTCCTTCGGAGAGTCCGACAGTTTCTGGAAAACTATCCAACACATAAACGAAAGCGGCAAACATTCCACCCATAATGATGGTCATTTGCCATTTTTGGGTGAGCGAAACGGCTCTGCTTCCTCCCGAAACGGTGTAGATTATTACCAATCCACCAATTAATAAACACGTTAGTTGAAGATTCCAATTAAGCAAAGTAGAAAGAATAATAGCCGGAGCATAAATCGTAATTCCAGCTGCTAATCCTCTCGAAACCAAGAATAAAAAGGCAGTAAAAGCTCTTACTCTCACATCAAATCGTTGTTCCAAATATTGGTAGGCTGTGTATACTTTTAGTCGGTAATAAATAGGCAAGAAAAATACCGAAATCAAAATCATGGCAAGAGGCAATCCAAAATAGAATTGCACAAAGCCCATTCCGCTTTCATAAGCTTGCCCAGGAGTAGACAAAAAGGTAATGGCCGAAGCTTGTGTGGCCATAATAGACAAGCCGATTGTCGCCCAATTTTCGGAGTTGTTTCCTTTTAGGTAACTCTCCAAATTTTTGTTTTTACGGGTCTTCCAAGAGCCATAAGCTACAATGGCAAAAAGCGTAAATAATAAAACTCCCCAATCAATTAAACTCATGCTGTGTAAAGATTAGTGATGTAAAAATATAGTGCTATTTGTACGGCCAAAAAAATCATTAATCCCCAATACCAAGCTTTCCAGTTGGTGGTGTCTTTTTGTTTTAGTTCGTTGTCGTTTATTACTTCTTGCATTTGCATTTTTTATTTTTCACCTCTGTAATAAGGTTTTAGTAAATATTTACTACGTTTATTATTAACAATTTACTAGTTAAAATTAATTTATCCGAAACATTGTTCAAAAAAGAAAGTTCATTCTTTCTATTGATGCTTTGTTCATTTTTTTCATTTATAAAAAAACGAACCAAAAAAATCTAGGCTTCATTTTACTCCACAATTTTTATTCATATTTTTCGATTCGGTCGGTGATTTCTTCCGCAAGCTCCAGAACTTCCTCTCTTATTCGCGAAAAATATTTCGTTAAAATTGTTCCATAAAATGAGGCCGAAACTACATCGACAAGTTTTGGTTTCTTGCATTTGCTTTGTTTTTAGCTCTATGTTCTTATGTCTTGATACAAAAGAACGAAAAAATTAAGAAGCTTTTTTGGAAATTTTTGACTCCCCCAGAGGTGGAATTCAAAACTGAAATAGAGTTTTGCCTTTACTCGCACGGGCCATGTCTCCGCACTTTATTCCTATTTCTTAAAAAACTTCAGTTTGTGCATATAAAATATTCCTTATAGTTTCATTTTTTTGACAATTTCTCAAATTCTTGTGATAATGAACCTTAACTACTTATCATTTTTTATTTTTCAAAATCCTTGATATCGGTGGTGTTTTTATGCTTCGTTGTCGTCTATTATTTTTTGCATATTTTTCTTTTCATTTCCTCTCGTGAGGGAGGTTAAGTGGGCGATTTTTGTCAGCAGTCAATTTTCCCAATCCCAATCCTTTCCCCAGTAATCGAGGGGAAGATTAACTCTAGTAGCTCAATATATTGGCAAATAATTTATAAGCTCCTTCTACGCCATTTGGCAATTCTCTAAAGAAAGAAATTCCTGTGTACACAAATTGACCTTCGCCATATTTGGTCACAATCAAACCTCCTTTTTGGTCGTCTTCGCCTTTGTCTGCCCAAGAAAACAGTGGAACGTAACTTTTGTCCCAGTTTCCTGCAAAGTACAATCCTCGTTCTTGCACCCAATTGTCAAAATCGGCTTTTTCCAGTTTGTTGGGCTTGGTCATTATTGGATGACTGGGTTCCAAAAATTTCACTGTAGCATCCTCCTCGGTCACTCTGTTTCTTGTTAGTTCAAATGGAACCGGACCGTAGGTTTCGCCAGTTGCTCTTCGCGAAGCAGTATTGTATTGCATCACCACATTTCCTCCTTTTTTGACGTAATCAAATAGTTTTTCTTCGAAATTCTTGAGTTCGGGATGCACGTTATAAATTCTTATCCCAAGCACTACGGATTGAAATTGAGATAAATCTAATGAAGCTAAATCGCTTACAACATATCGTTTTACCTCAAAACCTAATTGTTCAATAGCTTGCGGAACGGCATCTTCTACACCTTTAATATAAGCTACTTTTCCTGGTTTTATTTTTGCTTCAAGCTTTACACAGTTTATTTCTGATTTATTAAAAATAACTTGGGTAGGAATGTGGTCGTAAGCAATTTCGGTGTAAGAATAAATGGTGTTTCCTTCCATATCGGTTAATTTCAATGTTCCAGATTGTGCATTGGCCTTTGGTTTAATCGATAACTCCACCCATTGTTCTTGGTGTTTTTTGTCAATAGAAACATCGAAATTTAAAGGCGACACTTCCCATCCTTCAGGAGGATTGAAACTAATTTTATCGGTCAAATTATCTCTGAAAGAGTGGATGTTTAGTTTCAGCGTTTTCTTTATTCCCGGTTTAATCACCACTAATTTTTCTTCAAAATTTGCAGAAAAACTTGGCGTGTTAATCACTTGTCGTCTTTTTTCTCCATAGGATGGAATTCGCCACTTGTAAGTTCCTGATAAAGGAAGCTGAAGTGTGTCGCCTTCTACTAGCAAAGATAGAGGGTAGCTAAATGTAGGTTGTGATTCAGGATTCAACAAATCTGTTTTGTTGGGCACTTCAAATAAATTCGAGAAGTTTTTGGTTAACCAATAAGGATTAGAAACAGAGCTAGGATTTTTAATTTTTACCCCGGTCGAAAAGTTTTTATTTTGCTCCAACTGAATTGTGGACTGCGGCAAGAGAACTGAAACATTTGTGGTTCCACGATTTAATAATTCAAGTTGGAAGAATACTGAATCGGTTTCTTGGTAAACAAAGTCCTTTCCTACAAGTTCGGCAAATAATCCCAAGCAATCGATTATCAGCCGATTGCACAGATCTATTTTTTCTTTTTTAAACGAACTGTTTTTCAAGTTGGCAAGTTCGTTTTTTAAGCCAAGTAGTTGTGTTATGTTTTTTTCGGGAGACTTAAAATCAAAGTTTTCGAGCAAATTATTGAATTTATTCTCAATTTGCTTCCCAATGAGCTTTTGCCAAGAGAATTGGTTGGCCTCAAAAAAGGATTGAGAGAGTTTTGCTCCTTTCAAATGCTGAAAGTACTCTGTTCTAGATCCTCTTTCGGTAATGGCTCCAAATCCTTGGCATTTGTGCTGTGACCTTGCAATGGTCCCAATTTCATTGTAAGATTTTCCGAGGAGGGAGTTGTAACCACCAATTTCGGCTACTAAATAATTTGGGTCATTTTTTGCTTTTTCAGCTAATCCTTTGTCCCACCAAGTAGATGAATTCCAGTAAACAGAAGTGGTTTTCCAAACCCCAAATGTTTTGACTTGCATGGGTAAATAATTCGGGTCAGCTGCCTTTTCAAAAGCTTCGAGTGCAAGCATTGCCGAAGCTGTGTGATGACCATGCCCAGCTCTTTTGTCTGGCGGAAAACGGGTCACAATTACATCCGGACGAAATTTTCTTATCATGAGAACCACATCCGACAGGATTTCTTCTTTTCCCCATTTTTCCAAAGATTCTTCAGCCGATTTGGAGTAGCCAAAGTCAACTGCACGAGTAAAATATTGATTGGCACCATCGTAAGAACGCGCTGCGAGTAATTCTTGGGTTCTCAAAACCCCCAGTTGTTCGCTCAGTTCATTTCCAATCAGGTTTTGGCCACCATCTCCTCTTGTGAGTGATAAATAAGCTGTTTGAGCATGTTCGCTTAATGAGAACCAAGCAAGTGCTCTTGTGTTTTCATCATCGGGGTGAGCGGCAATGTACAGCACTCGTTTGAGCGAGTGTAATTTTTGAAGACCTACATATATTTCCGAGGAAGGTTTATTAGCTGAAACAAATAAGACGGGTAAAAGAAAAGTGAGCAGAAGTAATTTTTTCATATGAGAAACTCGTTTTTTTAATCGTGAATAAAGATAAGGAAATTGCGATGAATGTTTTGATGGGGTCTACTTTAGTGTTTTTCTTTTTTTGTCTTGAATCAAAAAAAGAAGCTGAAATCTTACACCAATGAACTCATTGGGGAAGTATATGATAAAAAAGTAGAAGTCGATGAATAAGATTCACGTCTTCGCGAGAATGACAATGAGAGGTGAAAAGTTAAATAATCTTAAAACCATAACAGACCGTGAATCCTCTCGTTAGCATAAAAAAAACATCATGGTTGATTATTTAATTTTCAGAAAAACGAGAACTGCAAGAAGTTTAGTTTTCAATAGGTTTGCTTTGCCTTTGGTTAATTGGTACAGAGAGCATTTTAAGGGAAAAAAAGTAGCTTGGGGTGAAACGAAGGCAAGCTTGTCGAGGTTTTCTTGCGGAAGTATTGGCAACGAAATATCTTTGTTTTTAGATAAAAATGGATTTGAGGTAAATCCTAAAATGGAAAGTCACGATGCTTTTCATGTCATAACAGGTTACGGAACCGAGATGCACGAGGAAGCGGCCATGCAGTTTTTCTTAATTGGAAACGGCAAAAAATCGAAATTAGCACGGATTTCTGCATTCGTTGGTTTTGTCTTGTTTCCTGAGTATTGGCGCTTGTATCGCTCTGCTTATCAACGAGGAAAGCAAACTGTCCATTTTTCGAGTTGGGAGTTGAAGGAGTTTCTTTCGTTCAATGTGAGTCAATTCCAAAAAGAAATCCGATTACCACAAAGGTTGCTTTAACGCTCCTTTTTTTTGAGGTGTTTGGGTTTCAAGAACAGTCGAATAGTACTATTTGGTGGCAAGTTATTTGTCTTTTTTTAACCAATTGAGCAATACTGGCAAGAGATATAAATCGCACAGTAGTGCAACAATCAAACTAATAGTTACGAGTAAGCCAGTTATAAAATTTGCGTAAAAACTAGAGAGAATTAATACGCCAAAACCAGCAACAAGCACCAAGGTGGTAAGCAAAATTGCTCCGCCACTCGTTTTGATAGTGGTAATCAATGAGTCGTAATTTGAGTTTCCTTTGTCTAGCTCAATTTTATACCTTCCCAAAAAGTGAATTGTATCGTCCACGGCAATTCCAAATGCGATGGTGTACACAATTGTGGTACCTATATTCATTCCGTAATCGAACCAACCTACAATGGCGGTAATAGCAATGAGCGGCAAGATGTTGGGGAATAGAGAGAAAAAACCAATCGAAAACGATTTGAAAATAAAAGACACAATAAAAAAGATAAAAATGACAATCAGAAAAAGATTCCAAATCATTCCGTTGGACACATTCACATTGGTTTCATCAATAATATAGGCTGTACCTCCAAAGTTGATGTCAAGATCTGGGGTGTTCACTTTGGCAAATTCAATCAGTTTTTCATTGGATCTACGGGTTTGGTAACTGCCAAAATCTTTCGCTTTGGTTTGTATAAAAGTTGAGTTGTTTTTCTTCGAAACAAAACTTTTGAGCTTGAGTAATCGCCCGTTTTTTAAGATTTTTTGTTTTATTCGTTTTGCGTCATATTCGTCTTCAGGAATAGAGTAAGCGGCTGGTTCACCTCCGTTAAGCGCTCTGTTTACTTGTTTTGCCGCAGTAGCCAAGCCCATATTTACTGTTGCTTTGTACTCCGTTTCTACAAAATTCTCTATTTTATTTAATTGAGAAAGAATTGATTGGTCAAAAAGTGAAGCGTTCGTGTCTCGAAGAGAAACAGTAATTGTTAAGTCTCTAATTCCATACATTTCCTCTTCCATGAAATTCATGATTTGGGTAATCTCATCTTTTTCCCCCATGTTTTCGTACACAAAATTGTTGTGTTTTACTTGTAGGATTCCCAATATTGATAGAATCAGGACAATCACAGAAACAAGAAGAGTGGGTTTTATCCAAAGTCTTTGAGGAGTAAGTTTTTCGAGAGAATTGTGCAGCGTAATTTTTTTGGAATAATACAAGAGTACGGGAAGTAAAAAATAGGCAAGTACAAAGGCATAAAATACTCCTACGGCAGTGAAAACCGAAAATTCGTTAAACACCTGAATGTTAGAGTTTGAAAGAGAAAGAAATCCAAAAGAAGTAGTTAATGTTGTAAGAATAATAGCTTTGAGAATATCGTTTCGGGTTCCTCGTATTTTCTCAATTTTATCGATTGATTTTTCTTCGCTGTACCTCGAAATTATGTGAATTACATCGCTCAAAGAAATTACGCCCACAATGACCGGAATGGCTATGGTAAGTACATTTATCTTGAAACCAAATAATGAGATGGTTCCCATTATCCAGATAACTGAACTCACAACGATGGCAAACGGAATTACGATTCCTACCAACGACCTAAAAAAGTAAAGCAGAATGAGGATGATCAAAATAAAAGCGATAAAAATGAGGTGACTCGAATCGTCCTTTATTTTTTTTGTGATAAGAAAATCGTTATGTTTAGTATTCACAAAAAACACCTCCTCGAAGCTAAAGCCTTGCGCGGCAATATCTGTTTTTTCTTTCATTTCTTTTAAGGAATCGAGAGGAAGTGAGTCCTGAATTATGGCATAAATAAGTGCAGATTTGTTGTTTTTGCTAACGAATCTATTTTTAATATCGGGCAATGAATCAAGCTCCACCCAAGTTTCCGAAAAAATCTCTTCGGAATCAAGTTTTAGTACATCATAAGGAATTGTGCCAAAACTGGAAAACACGGCAAGCTGCTGGTTTGTTACCGAGAATACTCGCTGGACTCCTTTAATCTTCTCAATCGAACGCGAAAAAGAATCTATCTCCAGAGCAGTTTTGTAGTCAATTTCCTGATTGTTTTTTATCCCAATCATTAGAGAATTAGGAAGTTCTTCTTCGAAATGACTGAAGAATTCTTCATTGAACACAAATACCTTTTCGTCTCTATCAAAAAAATCGTTGAGGTCGTGACCAAATTCAACTTTGGTTAGTTGAAAACCAAAAAATGCGGTAATTAACAAGAAAAGGAGGATGATTAGTTTTCTATGTCGAGTTGCAAATACCAAATTGAATTATTTTGTGACCAAATTTAGAAAAATTGAAAGTGAGAAAGAGAGAAATAGGATTTTTATTTTCCTCGAAACTATCCTAAATTTAGGCAATACAAATTCAGGAAATTAAGTCATGCCAATATTGCCATTTAAAAATGTAGAACACGTTATTTACGAACACTTAACCGAAGGGAAATTATTTGCAATAGAAAAAGAGAAATCGAAGCCAGTTTCTAGATTTTATAAAAAGTACAAAGGCAAAAAAGTACTGCCAGGAGATAAAATCGTGGGTTATTGGTTTGTGATGGACGAAGAGTATAATTCGCTAAAAATAGATTTTAGCCAAGAAGTAGAAGTAGAAATAAGGGAGCTACAATTGTTTCCGATGAAATAAAATAGAATTGAGCAACACTCCTAAGGAAATATTGAAAACAGTATTCGGTTACAATGAATTTCGTCCATTACAGGAAGAAATAATTACGAGGACTTTAGAACGAAAAGATAGTTTCGTACTAATGCCAACTGGCGGAGGAAAATCCATTTGTTTTCAAATTCCTGCTTTGTGTATGGCGGGAATTACAGTTGTGGTTTCCCCTTTAATATCGCTCATGAAAGATCAGGTACAAGCCCTCAAGGGAAATGGAATAAAAGCGGATTTTTTTAATAGTTCTATCTCGCCCCAGGAAGAAAATGAGGTGATAGATAGAGCAATGAAAGGCGAGACTCAGTTGCTGTATTTGTCTCCAGAAAAATTGATATCTGTCAGAAATTCTTGGCTCAAAGAGCTTACTATTAAACTGGTAGCAATAGATGAGGCTCACTGTGTAAGTATGTGGGGTCACGATTTTAGACCGGAATACACTCAACTTAAAGTTTTCAGAAACTCTTTGCCAGAGGTTCCTTTTATGGCACTTACCGCGACAGCCGATAAATCGGCAAGACAAGATATCGAGGAGCAGTTGGGGCTGAAAGATTCAAAATTATTCATTTCTTCCTTTGACCGTAAAAATTTAAGTATAGAAGTGCGTGGGCAGGTTCCCAAAAAGAAAAAATTGCAAGAGATTGCTCAATTTGTGGAAAGAAAACGAGGAGAAAGTGGAATTGTATACTGCTTGAGCAGAAAGAATACCGAAGAGGTAGCCGAGTATTTAAAAGAGGAAGGCCATTCTGTAGAATATTATCATGCAGGAATGAATTCGGAAGATAGAGAAAAGATTCAGACAGAGTTTATTAATGACGATACCAAGATTATTGTGGCTACTATTGCTTTTGGGATGGGAATTGATAAATCTAATGTGAGATGGGTGATTCATTACAATTTGCCTAAGAATCTGGAAGGATATTACCAAGAAATTGGAAGAGCTGGGAGAGATGGGTTGCCTTCAGAAACCCGACTTTATTACAACATGAGAGATTTTGTGTTGTACAGCCAGTTTGCAGATGATGGCGCTTATTCTTCTATGCAAAAAGAAAAATTGAATAGAATGCTTCAGTTTGCCGAGGCAAAATCTTGCCGAAGAAAAATTTTGTTGTCTTACTTTGGGGAGCATTTATTGAAGAACTGCGGAAACTGTGACGTTTGTCAAAACCCACCAAAAAACTTTGATGGAACCATTTTGGCGCAAAAAGCCCTTTCAGGAATAGCTCGAATGGGTGAGAAGGAAGGAATTACGATGCTCATTAATGTATTGCGAGGTTCGAACAATGCCGATGTTCACGAAAAGAATTATGCTCAACTAAAAACTTATGGAGTGGGCAAAGAAGTTAGTTTTTTTGATTGGCGAGATTACATCATCCAATTGGCAAATCAAGGACTGATAGAAATAATGTATAGCGAAAACTCTGCGCTAAAGATTTCTTCCTTGGGTAAGAAAGTGTTAAAGGGCGAAAAGAAAGTGGAACTTACCTATCCAGTGACTGCCGAAGAGAAAAAGAAGAAACCAAAAGTTGTGCGAATCGCCAATGAAGGAGAGGTAAATGAAGAACTATTTAAAGACCTGAAAAGAGTAAGGTATGCGATTTCTAAAGAAGAAAATGTGCCGGCCTATATTATTTTTAATGATAAAACATTGCAAGAAATTGCCAAAGAATTGCCGGTTACAGAAAATCAATTTTTAGCCATTTCGGGAGTAGGGATGAACAAGATGCAGGAGTACGGAGAAGAATTTATGGAGGTGGTACGAAAATTTAAGGCTACTGCCAAGCCAAAAAAAATTCCAACCACATTGGAAACTTTTGGGTTCTACCAAGAAGGTTTCACTCCCGAGCAAATTGCTGAAAAAAGAGGGTTGAGCGTAACCACTATTTTTTCTCATTTATCTCAATTATATTCGGAAGGAAAGGAGGTGAATTTGCATCAGTTTGTAGAGGCCAATACCATCGAAAAGGTAAGGAAAGTGTATGAGAGCCTGAACAAAGAGAATTCGCTAAAACCAATTTACGAAAAACTGGAGGAACAAGTTTCTTATGGAGAGATTCGGTTAAGTATCGCAATAATTCAAAAAGATGAATAAAGAATTATTGAGAAGCGAGATTCAAGAGTTTATAGGTGTAAATTTACGCACTGATATAACTCAATTGATTTTAAAAAACTCTGTTTTTGAAGGAGTTACAAACAAAGAGTTAGCTGAGCAGATTATTGGAAAGTTAAAGTGTAAAGATAAATTACCTACATGGTTTGAATTGAAGGACGCGTATTTTCCGCCTAAAATTTCAATAGAACAGACCTCTTCGGAAGAAACTGCGCGGTATAAATCGAGCTTAATTTCTGGAAAAAATTTGATTGATTTAACAGGCGGATTTGGGGTGGATGATTTTTATTTTTCTCAGGTTTTCGATACGATTATCCACTGCGAATTAGCTCCACAGCTTTCGGCAATTACGGCTCATAATTTCGGGAAATTAGGGGTAAATAATTGCAACTTTATTTGCGGAGATGGAATGAGATTTTTACACGATAATGACACAGTGTATGATTGGATTTATCTTGACCCTTCTCGCAGGAGTGAGGCAAAAGGAAAGGTGTTTTTGTTCAAAGATTGCTTGCCCAACGTTCCCGAAAATTTAGATTTGTTGTTTTCTAAATCGCGGTATATAATGATGAAAACTTCTCCCTTAGTAGATATTTCTCAAGGAATTTCTGAGTTGGAGTTCGTGAAAGAAATTCATGTAGTAGCATTGAAAAATGAAGTAAAAGAATTGCTTTGGATTTTGGAGAAAGAGCATACTAGTGAGCCAACAATAAAAACGGTAAACTTGATGGGAAAAGCAAAACAAACCTTTCAATTTGAACTGGCTCAAGAAGGTAATCACAAGCCAACTTATTCGCGACCCTTGAGTTATTTGTATGAGCCTAATTCGGCTGTGCTAAAATCGGGCGCGTTTAACCAGGTTTCTGTTCAGTTGGAAGTAGCTAAACTTCATAAGCATTCTCATCTTTATACAAGCAATGAATCCATTGATTTTCCCGGACGTTCGTTTCGGGTAAAAGAGATAATTCCTTTTCAAACTAAAGCAATAAAGAAACAATTTGGAGGAAAAAAGGCGAATGTTACAACACGCAATTTTCCAAAGAAAGTGGATGCCCTGAGGAAATCGCTGAATATAAAAGAGGGAGGTGAATTGTATTTATTTTTTACAACAAACAAAGACGAGGAAAAGATTTGTGTGGTTTGTGAAAAGATTTAGCAGATCAATTTCAATGCCTCTTTTTTAGATAAATAACTCAATTTATCTTTGTTAGTTTGTACAAATGCGATTACCCAGTCAGGGTTTGTGCGCGTGTATTCTCTCAAAATCCAACCAATGGCTTTGTTGATGAAAAATTCGCTTGTGCCTACAAGCGCTAAGATGAATTTTGAAAGCAATTCGGTGTTTATTTCTTCTTTGTACTTTAATTGAAAAAGAAGACAAGTTCTTTGTAGCCAAATGTTTCCAGAGCTCATCCATTTATCTGTAACGGGTTTTATTTCTTCCGGAAATAACTTGAAATAGCTGCCTATAATATTCGAAGCGATTAAATCAACCGTATCCCACCATGATTTTTCAGTGATCATCATTTCGAACAATTCTATGTCGGGTTTTTCAATTTTTTTTAGGTATTTTCTGTTCAGATCAATGGCGAAATATTGAAATTCTCGTTGAGGTTTTTTCCAAAGATTTTTCGTGATTTCGGTTAGTTCAGATTTTTCGGGAAGATTTTCTTTCAGCAAAAATGGCTGTTGGGCTTCCTTTCTGGTAGGTGTTTTTAAACCCAAAAGTTGGAATTTATTTTTGAGATAGGCTTCTTGTTGTCGAGCAATATTTCGGTCGCCTCGTTGTTCAAATTCGGCCTGAAGTTGCGAAACAAACCCTGTCATTTTTTATATGCTTCAATAGCTATTTCTTTTTCACAAAAGAAGGATTCGTCTTGTTGATTATTGGAAGCGACAAACACAATTCGGTTATCAAGGTTGTTTCGTATCAAGTTTTGATACCAGGTAATGGCATTCTTGTCAAAATTTGAAGTAGGTTCATCCAGCAGTAAAATGGGAGTGTCAGATAAGATAGCTAGTCCAAGTTTTACTCGTTGTTTCATTCCCGAAGAAAAGTCCTTAATGGCCTTGTCCTTCGCCTTTTCTAGCTCAATGATTGAAAGAAACTCTGGGTAGTTAATTTCATTTCTAAATGATTTTAGTTTGCTGTAGAATTGAAATAATTCTTCCATGGTGTATTCTTCAAATACGCCAATGTAAGGAGCCGTATACGATACTTTTTTATAGATTTTTTCAGGAGCTATTTCTTGGTCCTCCAAGTAAGTTATTTTGCCTTCAGTAGGTGTTTCAAACCCCGAAATAGATTTGAGTAAAGTGGATTTTCCAGAACCATTTCCTCCGGTAATTACAATGGAAGAAGGACTATTTATTTCAAGAGATAAATTTCTAAAAATCCATTCTCTGTTGTACTTTTTACCTGCATTGTCAAGAGCGATTTTCATGTTGAATCTATTTCTTTTTCACCAAATTATTTGATCTGCCCTAGTTATTTCATAGCGATAGGAATGGAATTGTGGCAAATTATTTTTCTTAAAAGCAGCTAAAATCAGGTGGTTCTATTAGTTGTTCTTTTCTTTAATTAAACCCCCTCATTATTCCCTTAGTTTCCTGGTTTATAAAGTCAAGAATTTCTTGTTTTTCTTGAGACTTTGGAAGTTCCAGGTCGGCAATTTTTAGTGCTTGGGTCATGTTTTTGTTTTGCACATAAATTGTTCTGTATACATCTTCAATGGTGGTAATTTGCTCATTGCTGTAGCCTCTTCTCCGCAATCCAATGGCATTAACTCCTACATAAGAAATAGGCTCTCTAGCTGCTTTTACAAAAGGAGGGACACTTTTTCTTACCATGCTGCCTCCAGCAACAAACGCATGCTTTCCTATTCTCGTAAATTGCTGAACTCCAACCATTCCCTCGATTATTGCCCAATCTTCAATTGTTACATGTCCGGCAATATTCACGGAATTGGCAACTACACAGTTGTCACCCATTATGGTATCGTGCCCAAAGTGGGTATAGGCCATTACTAGGCAGTTATTTCCAATCTTGGTAGTCATCTTGTCTACAGTTCCCCTATTGATGGTCACACACTCACGGATAGTCGTGTTGTCTCCAATTTCAACAGTCGTGTCTTCTCCTTCAAACTTCAGGTCCTGCGGAATGGCAGAGATTACTGCACCTGGAAAAATTTTGCAATTTTCTCCAATTCGGGCACCGCTCATTATCACTGCTCCAGGACCTATCCACGTTCCTGCACCAATTACTACATTGTCTCCAATTGTAGCAAAAGGTTCGATAATTGCCCCTTCCGCAATTTTTGCGTTTGGATGAATGTTTGCTTGAGGATTGCTCATAATTAATTGTTTTTTTCTTTTACGATTTGCGCAAGCATTTCAGCTTCTGACACAATAATTCCGTTTACGTATGCTTTTCCTTTCATGTTTACCAACCCTCTTCTTATCGGACTGATTAACTCTAATTCAAAAACAATCGTGTCTCCTGGTATTACCTTTTTCTTGTATCGAACGTTGTCTATTTTCAAGAAATAGGTCGAGTAATTCTCCGGATCTTCCACTTGGTTCAAGGCAAAAACTCCGCCAGTTTGCGCCATAGCCTCTATCTGTAGTACGCCTGGCATAACTGGGTTTCCAGGAAAATGACCCATGAAAAATGGTTCGTTTAATGTGACATTTTTTACCCCGATAATTCCATTTTCTGTAATCTCCATTACTTTATCAATCAACAAAAATGGGTATCTGTGCGGAATCATGTTCGAAATATCATTGATATCAAACAGCGGTTCCTTTGTTAAGTCAAAATGTTTTGTTTTGTCGTTTTTCTCCTCAATAAACTTTGCTTTGAGCAGTTTGCCAAATTCCGTATTTCCGTAATGGCCGGGTCTTGCACTCAAAATATGCCCCTTAATTCTTTTTCCGATTAAGGCAAGATCTCCCACAATGTCTAATAATTTGTGACGAGCAGGCTCGTTTTGGAACTTTAGTTTGGTAGTATTCAAAACCCCAATCCCATCTAGTTTTATTTCAAGATCCTCTTTTCCAAGTAGTTTTCTTAGTCTGTTAATCTCTTCGTCCGAAATGTCGTCTCTTTCTACCAAAACAATAGCATTGTCCAAATCTCCTCCTTTAATAAGTCCGTTTGCCGCAAGTTGCTCCAACTCACGCATAAAAACAAAAGTTCTGCAAGTTGAGATTTCTTCTTTAAAATCAGTAAGTTGCATCATCGATGCATGCTGAGTTCCAAGAGCTGGCGAACGGTAATCCACCATTACGGTTACTCGGTAATTTTCATCTGGAACAGCCAAAAACTCAATTCCTTTCTCTGCTACCTCGAATTTAATGGTGTCTTTAATTTCAAAATACTCCCGTAACGCTTCTTGATCCTCAATTCCTACTTTTTCAATCGCATCAATAAACGGTCGTGAACTTCCATCCATTATAGGGATTTCTGGACCGTTTACCTGGATGATAGCATTGTCAATTCCCGTAGAATATATTCCTGCAAGCACATGTTCAGTAGTATGAATTTTTGTGCCATTTTGCTCGAGAGTTGTTCCTCTTTGGGTTTCAGTAACTCTGTTTACATCACCATCGATCATCGGTTGGTTCTCAATATCCATTCGTTGGAATTTGTACCCGTGATTGGCAGGAGCTGGAAGAATGGAAAGAGTTGTTTTTTTTCCTGTGTGTAGCCCGATACCTTCGAGGGTAACGGCAGATTTTATCGTTTTTTGAAAATCGGTCATGAGTTGTTTTTCTATTTGTTAGATAGCTGTTTTTCTAATTTGTCTACTTTTTTCTTCAAATCTGGTAGACTTCGGTACACAATGTATGATCTTTTGAAATCACCAATCGGAAATGCTGGCGACCCTTGAACAATTTGTCCTTTTTCGGTAATAGTATGACCTACTCCAGATTGTGCTGCAATTTTCACCTCATCAGCAATGGTGATGTGACCGACAATTCCTACTTGTCCGCCAATCATGCAATTTTTTCCTATTTTGGTAGATCCTGCTATTCCCGTTTGAGCTGCGATAACGGTATTTTCTCCAATCTCAACGTTGTGAGCAACCTGAATAAGGTTATCCAGTTTCACTCCTTTTTTTATTACCGTAGATCCTAATGTAGCTCGGTCGATAGTGGTATTGGCACCTACTTCTACATAATCTTCGAGAATGGCATTTCCTATTTGGGGTACTTTGGCATAGTTTCCTTCGCTATTTGGAACAAATCCAAATCCATCTCCACCCAAAATCACTCCCGAATGAAGCGTACAAGATTCGCCAATTACACAGTCCGAATATACTCGGACTCCCGCAAAAAGAGTCGTGTTGTCGCCAATTGTTACGTTGTCTCCCACAAATGAGTTGGGGTAGATGTGTACGTTGTTTCCTAGTTTTACATTGTCACCAAAACTACAGTTCGCTCCGATGAAGATATCTTTTCCTAATTCTGTTGAATCTGGAATAAAGCTACTTGGATGAATACCAGGCTTTTTCTTCTTGAACTCATTGTAAATAGCTAGTAATTTTGCAAAAGCAGCCTGAGCACTATCTACTTTAACAAGAGTGCAAGTAGGAGGTATTGCTTTTGTTGGTTCAAAACCATTATCCACGATAACGACAGAAGCGCCAGTAGAATAGAGGTGGTTTTCATACTTCATATTTGATAGAAATGACAGAGTATTTGGCATTCCTTCTTCTATTTTTGAGAGGTTGTTTACCGAGACATTTTCGTCTCCTAAAATTGTACCTTCAAGTAAGCCAGCTATTTGTGATGCAGTAAAATCCATTGTAGCAAATGTAACAATAAAATTAGAATTTGAAGGGAGTATCAAGGCATCATAATAACAATGAGATGTTAAATAAATGATCTAGTTTTTTCTAAATCATGACCCCATATTTTTTCACCAAAGGGATTTGAATCGAATTGAAATTAGAAATAGATTCAGGTAGAAAAATATATTTCTTATCGAACATTTTTTTATTCACGTAAAAACTGAGCCAAAATTCATTGCTTAACGCAAAAAGTTCCTCAGGAATGGGTTCGATTTTTTTGAAAGTTTTTGGACCTACTTCATCAAGAGAATGTCGGAATGTAGCAGTTTTTCTTTGTTCTCCCTTTATTTCTCCATAGCCTCTTGTGGAAATCAATACTCCCTCCAGTATTTCTTCTCTGTTATTGATTAGGTAGGCATTCCATTCCCTATTCCCTTGTTCGTTCGTATCTTGTACTATGGCAATGTGTACATCTATCACCTCTGGTTGAATGATGTCTTTCTTCATAAAAGTTATACTAGTTTTAGGACTTCAAGTCAAAGTCGAATAGATTGGCGAGATTCACCAACAATTTAGATTTTACTTCTTCAATTTCTACCTTCTTGCCCAATTCTTTCTGTAAGGAAGTAACTGCTTTGTCCTCTATTCCACAAGGCACTATGTTTTTAAACAAGGAAAGATCAGTGTTTACATTAAATGCAAATCCGTGCATGGTTACCCATCTGCTACATTTTACTCCTAATGCACAAATTTTTCTTGATTTAATTGGGTTGTCAATATCGAGCCATACTCCTGTTAAACCCTCAATTCGTCCGGATTTGATTCCATACTCCTCTAAAGTAAGAATAACTGCCTCTTCAATATAGCGAAGGTACTTGTGTATATCTGTAAAGAAATTATCGAGGTCGAAAATGGGGTACCCCACAATTTGTCCTGGCCCGTGATAAGTGATGTCGCCTCCTCTGTTTATTTTATGGTAAGAGATATTGTTCGCATCCAATTGAGTTTGGTTCATCAAAAGATGAGACTCTTTTCCGCTTTTTCCCAGTGTATAAACATGAGGGTGTTCACAAAATAGAAGATGATTGTTGGTAGCTTTCCTTGCTTCCCCTACATCTTCTTTTTTTCTGTTCTCTGTTTTTACCGAAACAATGGATTCGAAGATTTTTGTTTGATAGTCCCAAGCTTTTTGGTACTCCATTTCTCCCAAATCCTCAAAAATAACAGTTTTATTCACAAGGAATTAGTGTTGGCTTAGTTGGTTTTTAAGGCTATCAATCGCTTTTATTTCAATAGTGTCAACCCCATAAAATTCTGCTAAATAAATTGATATCCAGTCGGTCATCAGAATGAAGTAGAATATATTTTCAATTTCTGAATTACCTTTTGAATAGAGTTCAATGCAGGAGTGAGCAATTTTAGAAATATTCTTAATCGAAATATCCATTCTTAACTGATTTCTTGGATTGTCAGAGGTATTTCTTAAAAAAATAGCTGAGAATGAATTGTTTCCTCCTTGCCATCCTAGCAGTTCGTTGTGATTCATTTCAGGAACAACGTTGGCAAATGCCAAGGTTTTAGTGTTTTCATTTAGTTGCTGCTTGAATCTTGTTCCCACTCCTTCGAAAGAAGCGTCTGTATATATTAATAGGGTAGTATTTTTTAGTTTATCTGCAATGTCTTTCGCTACTAATTTAATATTATTCACCTCTTTGTTCAGTAATGAGATCGTGTTTTTTATTTCAGAATTTGCATCCAATTTTACAATCTTGTAGTGCTGAAAAATAAAGAGTAACTGAGTAAGGGAGTATGTTAACATTGCACGAGGAGGGTTTCCTCCTGGAATTATCAGAGCCTCGATATTATGTTTATCAGCAAGGTTTTTGACTTTGCCACCCGATGTTATGCATATTATTTGACAATTTCTTTTTATCGCCTCTTCTAAAGCTGACACTGTTTCTTCTGTGTTACCAGAGTAAGATGATATTATGACAAGTGAATTCTCATTAACAAATTTAGGAAGAAAATAGGAGTTGTAAGTAGTTATTGGCTTATCACATCTTGATTCAGCAAATTTAGAAGCTATCTTTCCACCAATTCCAGATCCTCCCAGTCCACAAATAATTACGTTTTGAATTTCTTGAATTTCTTTTCTCTCTAAAAGTTTTGAACCAATAGTTTGAGCGTCTTTTAATTGATTGGTGAAATTTGAAATGAACTGTATCATAGTTTCTTTTTTTATTTTTTTGGCTTTTGTTGTAAGTTGTGATAAATTTACCCGACACCAAATTAGTTTCAAAAATATTTGAATTGTGAGGTAAATTTATAAAAAAAATACTTCATACATACACAAATTAACTTATATCTACTATGAAAACCTATTACAATCCGGATGACCTAAAGAAATTTTCGAAAATCGGTGAATTTCAGAAACCGCTGGCAGACAAGTTTTTTTCTTATTACGGAGATGTATTCAAGGAAGGGGCATTAACAGAAAGAGAGAAATCACTGATTGCATTAGCTGTTTCTCATGCAGTGCAATGCCCTTATTGCATTGATGCCTATACGGTAGACACACTTGAAAAAGGATGTGATGAAGAGGAGATGATGGAGGCGGTGCATGTTGCTGCGGCCATTAGAGGTGGAGCCACTTTGGTGCATGGCGTTCAAATGATGAACAAGACAAAAGAAGTCTCGATGTAAGTCTATGAAATCATTACATAAACAAAAAAACAAGTTTTCGGATATCGCCTACCAACTTGCAGTCTTGAATGATGGGGTAAAAGGTCAATCTTTGCCAAGTTTTTCTCAAAAGTTAGAGGTGACTGGACTCTATCCTTTAAAACCTACTTCTATCGATATCTTTCAAATCAACATGGGAAAGATGTGCAACCAGGTTTGCTCTCACTGCCATGTTGATGCGGGTCCCGATAGAAAGGAAATAATGACAAAAGAAACCTTGGCGCATTGCCTAAATGCAATAAAATCTTCTCAAATTAAAACAGTAGATTTAACAGGCGGAGCACCCGAGATGAATCCGCATTTTAGGTGGTTTGTGGAAGAAGCGTTCAAACTGGGTTGTAAAGTAATGGTAAGGTGTAATTTAACCATACTAGTAGCAAACAAAAAATACCGCGATTTACCTGAGTTTTATAAAAAAAATGAAGTCGAAATAGTTAGTTCTCTTCCTCATTACAGTTCCAAGAAAACCGATTCCCAAAGAGGCGATGGAGTGTTTGATAGGAGTATTCGAGCATTAAAAATGTTGAACGAAGTAGGGTATGGAGTTTCGGGTTCTGGGTTGATCTTGAATTTAGTTTACAATCCTTCGGGAGCTTTTTTGCCTCCCAGTCAGGATGGATTGGAAAAGCAATTCAAACGGAAGTTAAAAAAGGATTTCGACATTGAATTCAATTCGCTTTTTGCTATTACAAATATTCCAATTAGCCGATATTTAGAGTATTTGGTAGCCTCAGAGAATTACCTTGGCTACATGGAGAAATTAGTGAATTCCTACAATCCAATTGCTGCAGAAGGGGTAATGTGTAGAAATACCATTTCTATTGGTTGGGAGGGCTACTTGTACGATTGTGATTTCAATCAAATGCTTGAAATGAAAGTAGATGTTGAAAAAGAACGTCAACACGTGAGTCAATTTGATGTTTCAACCTTAGAAAAAAGAAGAATCCTGGTCAACGAACATTGCTTCGGCTGCACTGCAGGGGCCGGTTCCAGTTGCGGGGGAGAAACAGTTTAATTTCGGGTATCACAATCACAGGGTTCAGTGGTCAATACTTTTGTGTTTGGCAACAAAGATTTAATTCTTTCTTGTTCGTCTAACGACATTTCTATCATTCGTAAATCCAGTCTTTTTAGCCCAGGTAATTGTGTTATTTCAGAAGAGATAGTTTCTACGCTGTTTCTATATAAATCAAGCTGTTCAAGGTTTTTTAATCCTCCAATGTCATTTGGAATTGAGGAAATGTTATTGTTGGCGAGCTTCAGGATTTTCAAAGAATTTAGTGTGCAAATTTCTCGAGGAAAGGAATTAAAACGATTTGACTTGAGAGTAACTTCTTCTAGAAAAACGAGTTCTTTTATCCCAGTTGGTAGCGTATCTAATTTGTTGTTGCTTAAGTCCAGCGTTATGAGATTTTTTAGGGTAAGAATTTCTTTAGGAAACGTTTTATAGCGTTTTCTGTTTAACTTTAGATGGTACACTTCATCAGGAGTTTTGAGTGCTTCGCTCAAGGATTTGTAAACCTTGGAAGAACTCGCATTCGATTGAAGGGCAATCAGTGCAAAAAGTCCGAGGACTAGCGCTATATAAAAAGTTAAATTCGTTATCTTCATGGATTAAATATAGCTATTTTTCTCAATCTCAAAAGTAACAAAGCAAAACCTCCAATCAATGGCAAAATTGAAATTAGACTTACACGAGATATACAACCAAGGAGATTTAATTACCAAAGAATTGGAAAATATTATTGATGAGGCAATTGAAAAAAAAATTAAAACAGTAGAGATAATTCCTGGCAAAGGATCGGGTCAGCTCAAGAAAAAGGTACTTCGATTTTTAGAGCAAAAACACATAAAAAATAAATATCATCGAATAGACAAAGACAGTCAAAATTTTGGCAGGCTTTTCGTTTACTTTAAGTTTTAATAATGGGATGTTAATTTTTAAAGTATTATTTAAATAAATCCTTATTTTTGATTTTAATTCTAATTCAGAAACAATGAAAAAAATAGCTTTAGTATTGGTCGTATTGATGGCAGGACAGTATGCAGTCTCTCAAAATAAATTCAGATTCGGACTTAAATTAGGACCTTCTGTAAATTGGATGAAACCTGACGATGTAAAGAAATTTGAAAATGACGGAGCTACTTTAGGTTTTAATTGGGGCCTACAAGTAGAATACGCTTTGAGTGATAATTTTAGTTTTTATTCTGGGTTGGAATTAAATCAAGAAAGAGGAAAAATTAATTTCAAACCTGCAACAAATTCCTCTGAGGTTATGTACTTTATGAATAAGGAATATAATTTCAGCACATTGAAAGAGCAAAATGGAGTGTATGTGCCGGAGGACACCTCTGCTTATGGCGTTCAGTTATTGAACAGAACCTACAAAAGTACCTACGTTACTTTACCGATAGGAATAAAAATGAAAACCAATGAGATTGGTTACATGACTTACTTTGGTGAGTTTGGACTTAATATTGCTTTTCGAACTGGAACAAAAATCACAGATGATGTCGATTACAGAGAAAACGTTGTAGCACAAGCTAATCTGCCTGATATTAAGAAGGTCAATATGGATAAAGATATGCAACCCATAAGGATGCAACTGAGAGCAGGTGCAGGTGCAGAGTATAAAATCTCCGAAGGTTCGTCAATTTTTGGATCGATACATTACAATTTGGGCTTCACAAATTCGGTAAAGAAAGATTCTAAATTTTTGCTAAATGAAAAAGAGCAAGGGGTTTACAGGCCTCTAACCCAAAAATTTACTGCTCACGGTATAACCCTGACCCTAGGAGTTTTGTTTTAGGCAACAACAGTATAAATGAGACGGGTAACCACTCAGAATGTAGCGGTTACTTATAAAGAAGGATACAATGCAAACAAAAAAAGTAATTAGCCACATTGTCCGTTGGTTGGAAGAATATTCAACAAAATCCGGAATGGAAGGATTTGTTCTGGGTATTTCTGGAGGCATAGATTCCGCAGTTACTTCTGCCTTGTGTGCTCAAACGTCCAAAAAACTCATTTGTTTAAATTTACCAATCCATCAAGCTCCAAATCAGCTCGAACGAAGTAATAATCACATAAAGTGGTTAAAAGAAAAGTATACGGGAGTTTCTTCTGATGTGGTAGAATTAACTGCCACTTTTGACCAAATCTGTAGGGATTACCCAAAAGAGGTACAGGACGAACTAACCATGGCAAATCTAAGGGCACGATTGAGAATGACCACTTTATATGCTTTTGCAGGGCACCACCGATATTTGGTAGCGGGAACTGGCAATAAAGTAGAGGATTTTGGAGTCGGGTTCTATACCAAATACGGAGACGGGGGAGTAGACTTGAGTCCCATTGCAGATTTAATGAAATCTCATGTGTATGAAATTGCCAAAGAATTAGGCGTGATTGAAGAAATTCAAAATGCGAGTCCTACAGATGGATTGTGGGGAGATGATAGGTCAGATGAGGACCAATTAGGCGCTTCCTATCCAGAGCTTGAATGGGCGATGGAATTTGATGGCGAAGAATCGGCATTACCAGAAAGAAAAATTGAAATATTGGCAATTTATAGAAAGTTAAACAAGGCCAATCAGCATAAAATGAATCCGATACCTGTATGCACAATTCCTAGGGACTTATTTAAATAATGTTAATTTGAAAGGATTTGTTTTCAAAACAGTTACAAAACCCTATATTTGATTTGCTTTTTAACATTATGTCAGACAGTTTAGTAATCATACCCACTTACAACGAGAAAGAGAACATTGAGAAGATGATCCGGACGGTTCATAGACTTCCCAAAGCTTTTCATGTATTAATTGTAGATGATGGTTCTCCTGACGGGACAGCTGAAATTGTTAAAAACCTTCAAGAAGAATACCCAGATTCTCTTCACATTCAAGAAAGAACAGGGAAGTTAGGACTAGGTACAGCTTATATTTTTGGATTTAAATGGGCGCTGGAAAAAGGGTATGACTATATTTTCGAAATGGATGCTGATTTTTCTCATCCAGTAGACAAATTGCCAACCCTTTATTACGCATGCGCTTCAGAGGGATATGATTTTAGTATCGGGTCCAGGTACGTAAAAGGTGGAGGCGTAAGTAATTGGGACAAATTTAGATTGTTCTTGTCTTATTTCGCTTCAATTTACGTTCGCATGATTCTGTGGGTAAAAATAAAAGACACAACAGCTGGATTCATGTGTTATTCACGTAAAGTTTTAGAATCCATAGATTTAGATTCAGTTAAGTTCATAGGTTATGCTTTTCAGATTGAGATGAAATATACAGCAACTCGATTAGGTTTTAAAGGAAAAGAAGTGCCGATTACTTTTAAAGACAGAGAACATGGGAATTCAAAAATGGATTCTTCCATCTTTAAAGAGGCAGTTTTTGGCGTTTTTAAATTGAGGTTTAAGAATATTTCTCACAAGAAATAAAATTTCCACAAGAATAGTATTTCCCCTTTTCAATCGTTATTTTTACCAATAAAAAAATAATTCATGCCAATAATTCTTATCAAGAATGGTCACCTCGTAAATGAAGGGGTAATCCTGAAAAAAGATATACTGATCAAAAACGATAAAATAGAGAAGATAAGCGACTCTATTTCTCACAAAACAGCTCACGTGATTGATGCTACGGGAAAATATGTGTTTCCTGGAGCGATAGATGACCAAGTACACTTTAGAGAACCAGGATTGACCCATAAGGCAAATATCAGAACAGAATCAAGAGCTGCTGTAGCAGGCGGAATTACTTCGTTTATGGAAATGCCAAATACCGTACCTAATGCTTTGACTCAAGAACTCTTGGAAGATAAGTATACCATTGCTTCGGAAAGTTCGTTGGCCAATTACTCATTTTTTATGGGTGCTTCGAACGAAAACATTGAAGAGGTTCTAAAAACCGATCCCAAAACGGTTTGTGGTGTAAAAGTATTTATGGGTTCTTCTACCGGAAATATGTTGGTCGATAGCAAAGAAACCCTCACTAATATTTTTTCCAAATGTAAGATGCTAATTGCAACGCACTGCGAAGATGAGGCCACGATAAGAAAAAACATAGCAGCGTACACGGAAAAGTACGGAGATGATATTCCTATCGAGATGCACCCAATTATCAGAAGCGAAGAAGCTTGTTATTTATCTTCGTCTTTGGCGGTAGAATTAGCAAAAAAATACAACACCCGATTGCATATTCTTCATATTTCTACTGCAAAGGAATTGAGTTTGTTTACGAATGATATTCCCCTTGAGGAGAAACGAATAACTGCCGAAGCTTGTATTCATCATTTGTGGTTTGAAGAGGCAGATTATAAAACCAAAGGAGCCAGAATTAAATGGAATCCGGCAGTAAAGAAAAAATCGGACAGAGACGCTATTTTGGAAGCCCTGAATAACAACGTGATTGATGTATTGGCTACCGATCATGCGCCACATACAACACAAGAAAAAGACGGAGTTTATACCAAAGCTTCTTCAGGAGGACCGCTTGTGCAACACGCACTAAATGCTTTGTTTGAATTATATTACGAAGGAAAAATTGAGCTCACCCACATTGCTCAAAAGTTCAGTCACGATGTCGCTCGATGTTTTCAGATTGAAAAAAGAGGTTACGTGAGAGAAGGATACTTTGCCGACTTGTTTATTGCTGATTTGAATGAAACTTATACCGTAGACAAAGAAAGCTTGTTATACAAATGTGGTTGGTCTCCGTTCGAAGGGCAAGAGTTCCATTCGAGAATTGAAACAACTATTGTAAGTGGAAATGTAGTCTGGAATAATGGGAAGATTATTGAAGGTACTATTGGCCAAAGACTTTCGTTTGATAGAGAATGAAAAACGTACTTTATATCGCATGGGTTGTTATGTTTTGGCAATGCCATCCAGAAAAAAACTCTTTGGACAAACCAGAAAGATTGATGTCTCAAAGTGAGTTTGCTAACTTATTGTACGACATGAATTTATTGGAAGGTAGTATCTCGAACTTTAATTTTAATATGAAAATGATGAGTGACACTGCGTTGAGCTTGTATCAAGGCGTTTTTGTGAAAAATGGAATTTCTTACGAAGATTATGTTGCCAACCAAGAGTATTATATCCTATCCAATTCTATGAAGGAAGTTTCAGAAATTGTGCTAGAAAGAGTGATGGAGGAGTCGAAGAAATATAAAGAGTTGGAACCAATAAAGAGCCTTTCTTTTGTTCAGCTCACTCAACTATTCGATACAGATGGATTGACTCATTTTGTGGAGAAAGACACCCAAACTACTTTCCATGAAAGGATGGATTCTTTGTTGAGGTTTTATCGAAACCATCAGGATAAATTGGCCAACTTTGCAATTGATTCATTGTCTTTTGAAACAAACATAATTAAACTCAAAAAAGGGAAGGATATATTTAGAGAACCTGCCTTGTTTTTTAATAATAAACGAAATGAATAAAGTATCGGTAGTTGGAATCAAAACGTTTTCTCACCACGGTTGTTTGGAAGAAGAGGCAATTATTGGAAATGAATACATTGTAGATGTAGAATTAACAACAGACTTTAAAGTATCGGCTGAGACTGATGATTTATCCAAAACGATTGATTACGTGGTAGTAAACAGAGTGGTGGAGGAAGAAATGGCAATTCGTTCAAAATTAATTGAAACGGTAGGATACAGAATTTTGAAGCGACTCAAAAATGAATCATTTACCATGACACATGCTCGAATCGAAATAAAAAAAGTGAATCCGCCTATTAATGGAAATGTAAACTATGTGTCAATTGTGGTAGATGAACCTTGCTAATCATCTACCCGAAAAGCTACATATTTAATTTTAAAACCCTTGTTGGCAAACAATGTTTCGTAGTGAGTTTTAATGGATAAAATCTCTTGAAACTCCTCCGAGAATGTATTCCAGTCTTTTTCGTAAATGTTGTTGGAGTTTGCTAAAGTTTCGTATCCGTACTCTTCAATTTCTTCGAGGGTAAATTCGTACAGCAGTGTGTTGTCGGTTTTTAAATGAACAATTCCGTTCGGTTTCAATACTTTTTTGTAGCGATTGATAAATTGTCTGGAGGTCAGTCTTTTATTGGGTTTTTTGGGTTGAGGATCCGAGAAAGTACACCAAATTTCGTCTATTTCGTTTTCGGCAAAAAAGTGTTCGACAAAGTCAACCACATTTCTCAAAAAGGCAACATTCGTTAGCCCTTCTTCATTTGCTTCTTTCGCTCCTTTCCAAATACGCGCCCCTTTTATGTCAATACCTACAAAGTTTTTGTGAGGATATTTTCTTCCCATTCCAACTGAATATTCTCCTTTTCCACAACCCAATTCTAGCACGATGGGATTGTCATTCTTGAATACCTCTTTGTTCCAATTTCCTTTTAACGGGTATTTTACCTCAATAAAATCACTCATAGAAGGTTCAAACACCCTTTCCATGGATTTCATTTCGTCAAATTTCATGAGTTTATTCTTCGCCATTTTCCTCTGATTTCAGCGCAAAGTTATTGTTTTTTATAAGTTTTTCAATAAACTTACAAATTCTTTGGTTCTGCTACGAGCCACAGGAATTTCCTTTCCGCTTTGCATAACCGCAATGTTCCCATCTCTCGTCAAATACTCTTTCAGGTGATTTAGATTCAGCAAAAACGATTTGTGAGTTCGAAAAAAATGAGAGTTATCCAGGATATTCACATAGGTTTTTAAGGTGCGTGTATCGGTGTACTTGGTTTTGTTTTTAAAATAAATGTCGGTACAATTACCTTTAGCCTCAATGTATTCAATGTCCTCAATAGAGACAATTTTGATTCCACGGCTGTGCGAAATCGTTAGTTTATCGGAAATTTTGGTGCGAATGCTCTTTGCTGTGTTTCTGATGGATTCTTCGTATTCGGTTTTGTTCTCTGGGTGAGAGATGAGCAAGTTCAATCTCACTTTTATTTTTTTTTCAGCATCAATTAGCTCCTCAATATCTATTGGTTTTAGCAAGTAATGAACCGCATTTGTATTAAAAGCTTTCAGAGCATATTCTTTGAAGGCCGTAACAAAAACAACTAAAAAATCTTTGTGTTCTAGTTCGTCTAGCAACGATAAACCCTCAGTTCCGGAAGGCATGCAAATGTCGAGGAATAGTACATCTGGTTTAAGCAGCTCAATCTTACTTTTGCCGTCTTCTTTGTTTTGAGCTTTTCCCACAACCTCAATTTCGGGACAATAACTATCAATCATCATCGATAAGTTTTCGCGGGCTAGTTCTTCATCATCTATTATCAGAGCTTTGATTGCCATAATTAGAGTAGTGGTTTCAGTTTGATGGCGTTAAAATAAGAATAATTCGAGAAATGAATACAGAAAGTGATCCAAAAGAAAAACTCGGTCAAAAACCAATGGATCGAGGGTTTGGGAGTTAAAAATAACCGAATAATAGGTGAAACATACCATTAAATAACCCTCTCTTTTTTCTTAATTATTTTGTTGTTTCTTTATATCAGCACAAACAACACATTTAAAATAGTTACTATGAACCTTACAAAATCTACCCAGAGTACAACAGAATGGATTTTCATAGATACAGGAAACTAAAACATCTTTGGTCTCCTTTCTAGCTTGCTAGAATCGGATCAAAAATCTGCTATTGGGGAATAGCAATCATAATTTTCTTTTTTTTGTTTAGAGATCGGCTACTCCTTTTGAGTGGCCGTTTTCATTTTGCTTCAATGTATAAAGATTAAATTATGTTATGGTATCTGTAAGCCATGATCCACCCACAGATAAAACGTTTTTTAATTCAAGACAATCCTGATAATTAGTTTCATTTACTCCGCCAGTGGGACAAAATTTAACTTCGGGAAATACCGAATTATAGGTAGATAACGCTTTCATTCCTCCTGCCAAATTAAAAGGAAATAACTTAAAAGTATCCCAGCCCAGTTCCAAACCAGAAATAATATCTGAGGGGGTCATGACTCCAGGAAGAAAAGGTATTTCACATTGATTCAGTGCCTGTTGTAAAGCTGGTGAAGTGCCAGGGCTGACAATAAAATCAATAGTTAATTCATGACACTTTTTTAGGTGAGAAACCGATGTGATAGTTCCCACCCCTATATTAAAATTGTTTGGTTTCACTTTCATCGCCAACTCGATTGCTTTCCAAGCAAGTTCCGATCTCAGTGTTATTTCTAAACACATGATTCCTTGAAGCGCAAGTTTATTAATAACAGGCTCAACATGAGAAAGATCGGTAAAGTTGATGATTGGTATGAGTGGATTGTTTTCTAAAATTGTTCGTATTCCAAATTGTCTATTCATAGTTAAAATATTGTTGCTCCTGTTTCACTAGAGGATATTAATGTTCTTACTTTATCAAATAATTCTCTGCCTGTTCCAGGTATAGTTTCTGGTTCTATTTCGGGTGTTCTTTTTACTACCTGGTCTATGTTCATACATTCTAATTCTCCCTTCTCACAATTTAATCTCAATAAGTCTCCATTTCTTAGAAGCGGAAGAATACCTCCGTCCTTTGCTTCGGGAGTTAAATGAATAGCTGAAGGAACTTTTCCTGAGGCACCAGACATTCTCCCATCAGTCACCAAGGCAACTTTATGGCCATTATGTTGTAAAATACTGAGCATTGGTGTTAGTTTGTGTAATTCTGGCATCCCGTTAGCTTTAGGTCCTTGAAATCTAATTACTGCAATAAAATCTTTGTTTAATTCACTTTTATTGAAAGCTGTGACAAAATCATTTTGATCGTTAAAAACAAGAGCCGGGGCTTCAACAATTCTGTTTTTTGGATTTACAGCAGAAACTTTGCAAACAGATACTCCTATATTTCCTTGAATTAGTTTTATACCACCTTCTGGATCAAATGGTTTCCCAATAGCCGCTATAACTGATGTGTCTAATGAGTTGGCAGGACCTTCCTTGAATTCAATCGTATTATTTTGTAAAAATGGTTCTTGCGTATATTGTGTTAATCCTTTTCCTTTAACCGTCCATACATCTTCGTGCAATAATTCTTTTTCAAGCAAAGTTTTTATGACCACAGACATGCCTCCTGCTGCATGAAAGTGATTTATATCAGCAGTCCCATTGGGATATACTCGGGTAATTGAAGGAACTACCTTTGATATTTCTGAGAAATCTTCCCAATTAATATGAATACCAGCTGCCTTGGCAATAGCCACAAGGTGAATAGTATGGTTGGTAGAACCGCCTGTCGCCAATAATCCAACAATACCATTTACGATAGTTTTCTCTGATATTATTTTATATAGGGGCACTTTGTTATGTTCTTCGGTTATCGTGATAAGTTGCTTGACAGCTTCCTCTGTCAGGGCATCTCTCAATGGATTTGTTGGATTTACAAAGGATGATCCAGGAAGGTGCAATCCCATTAGTTCTACAAGCATTTGATTGCTATTGGCAGTTCCGTAAAATGTACAAGTTCCTGCAGAATGGTAGGCGGCAGATTCTCCTTTCAGTAATTCTTCTCGTGATATTAATCCTTTGGCAAAATCCTCTCGTATTTTTGCTTTTTCTTCATTTGATATACCTGTCTCCATGGGTCCACCTGGAATGAAAATAGTGGGTAAATGACCAAATTTTAATGAACCTATAAGTTGTCCTGGGACTATTTTATCACAAATTCCTAAACAAATAGTTGCATCAAACATATTATGCGATAAAGCAACTACGGTAGACATAGCTATTATATCTCGGCTCAATAGTGATAGCTCCATTCCTTGCTGACCTTGAGTTACACCATCGCACATGGCAGGTACGCCACCTGCAAATTGAGCAACTGCTCCATTTTTCTCTGCAGCTTTTCTTATTTTGTCGGGATAGTTTTCATAGGGTTTGTGAGCAGACAACATATCGTTGTACGCTGATACAATTGCTAAATTAAAAGATGAATTTCCGCTAAGTTTGTTTTTGACATGATCGTCACATGCGGCAAAGGCATGAGCCAAGTTTCCGCAAGACATAATTTCCCTCGACCTCTTATTTTTTTCTGCTAACTGCATTTGACTGACATACTCAGCTCTAGCACTTTTGCTTCGTTCTATTATCCTTTCGGTTATGATTTTTATTGTTTTATTCATGATTGTTGCTTTTAGGGTGCCCAATAAATTGAAACACTTTTTTTTCCTTGTTGCAATAGGTCGTGAATGGGCAATTTATTATCAAAAGGCGTTTGATTTAATATATTTAATTTATCATCTCCCGTGCAAAAAAGGAATAGATATTTAGATTTAATAAGATGATTTAAACTGTAGCTTATTCTCTTTTTAGGACTCACAGGGGCCATTGTATTGAGAATAATGTCAGAGTTATTTTCTTTGAGACCTTGACTAGAATTAGTGTCATTTGGAAACAATGAGGCAAAATGGCCATCTGTGCCCATTCCTAAAAATGAAATGTCGGGTTCTTGAAAAAGTTTTTTTTCTTGTCGCACTTGTTTTATATTTTCAAGCTCATTGTTTGGCTCCAAGACTAAAGATAAAAACTGGGGCTTTTCGGAGTCAATTCTGTTGATAAGATTATCGTAAAGAAATTTTTTATTTGAATGTTCACTCATTTCGTCTACCAAACGTTCATCAGCTAAACTGACAGTAATTGAATTCCAAGAAATATCAGATTTGGCCAGTTTTTGCAAAAACAACTTGGGTGTAGAACCACCAGAAAACAGAAGGAATAAGTTTTTTTTTGAATCTTGAAGTTTCGTTATTTTGGCAACAGTTTCTTTCACCAGCTGATTCTCAAGATCATTTTTGGTTTTAAATTTGATAATATTCATGTATGAGTTAATTAAGATTCATGCCACGAGTGGCCAGGTAGTAGTATTTCGTCTCCAGGGCCTTGCGTTCCGGCTTTATATAATTCTAGTTCTTTCTCTGTTTTATCCCAATTTTGTGTAACAGAATTAATCCAATTCCAAGACGCTCTTAACTCATCTTCCCTCATAAATAAGGTCTGATTTCCTTTTATTACATCCATTAATAATCTTTCATAGGCATCTGGAAATTCCTTGTCAAACGAACCACCATAATCAAGTTCGAGTGAAGTAGGCTTGTATCGATATCCTCCTGGTCCCGGAATTTTAGCCATCTGTACTAGTTCTATCCTCTCTTCTGGTTGTAATCTGATTATTAACTTGTTATTTTCGATTTTTTTTCCATTTGGAAAAAGATTATGAGGCACTTTTTTAAAGTTTATCACAATTTCTGAAAATCTATTTCCCATTCTTTTACCAGTCCTTAGATAAAATGGAACGCCTGACCATCTCCAGTTGTCTACATAGGTCCTTATTGCCACGAATGTTTCAATGGGTGAATCGTATCTATCTATATCCTCCTGGTAGGATGAAACAGGAGTGCCGTTTATTTCTCCTCTTGTATATTGTCCTTTAATGGTATTTTTAATGATGGTTTTTTCATTAAAGGGTCTTAGTGCCTTCAGTACTTTTAATTTTTCGTTCCTGACATTATCCGCGTTAATTTTGGAGGGTGGCTCCATTGCTACTAGGCAAAGAAGCTGAAGCAGATGGTTTTGTACCATATCTTTCAAGGCACCATATTTATCGTAAAATTCTTTTCTAGCCTCAACTCCTATAGACTCGGCAACTGTTATTTGAATATTTTCAATATTCTGGCCATTCCAGGCTAGTTCAAATAAGTGGTTCGCAAATCTCAATACCATTAAGTTTTGAACCGTTTCTTTTCCTAAATAGTGGTCTATTCGATAGATTTGACTTTCTTTAAAGTAGGTCCTTATATTTTTATTTAGCTCCTCAAAAGACTCCAGATCATGGCCCAACGGCTTTTCTAAAATAACTTTGGAGTTATCGTTTATAATTCCATTTGTAAATAAAAATTCTGAAATTTTACCAAAAATACTAGAAGGCGTTGAAAAATAAAACAGTGTTTGATTAAACTCATTTTCATTAAAAGAGTTTTTTAAAGCTCTGTATTGGTCACTTTTTAATAAATCAATTTTTATGTAAACTAACATTTGTTTTATTAAATCAAATTGACTTTGTGATATTTCTGAAATGTATTTTTTCAGATTTAGATTCAAAACCTCAGAGAATGTGTCAGTGGTGTAATTTGATTTCGAAACTACTGTGATTCGACAAAATTCAGAGATTTGTTTGTCAATTATTCTTTTGAATAATGCAGGAAAAATTTTTTTCAGTGATAGGTCTCCGTCACCTCCAAATATGATAATGTTAGTTTTCATTAGTTTAGTAAAGCTGTTTTAATTCTTAATTTACCGAATGATAAATAATTAATTCATCGATAGGGCATCTTGTAATTTTCGACACTGTTATGGAGTATTTATTTGCAACTTCCAAGAGTAAATCCTTATAAAAAAACGAAATGGATCCAATAAACCCAACTTGGTAGTTCTGATAATTGTGATAAGGGATAATTCTCTTTTGAAAAAACTCTTCAAATTCATTAAGAATAATAGATCTTAATATCGGTTCATCTACAAATTGCTGATAGAACTTGGCAAAGCTGGCAAGGAAAACATTTGGATTTTTGTCGCGATAAGTCCTGTGAAGAATTTCTTTTTTTGATATATTAAATTCTTTGTCAAACTGGTTTTTAATCTTTTCATCAAGATCTCCTGATAAATAGAGTTGAATCAGCCGAATCCCTAGATGTGAGCCACTACCTTCATCTCCAAAGATATACCCATGAGACTCAATATTTTGAACTTCTTTTTCATTTTCCCAAACACAAGAGTTGGAACCGGTTCCCAAAATACAAGCAATACCATCAGATTTACCTAAAGTGGCTCGCGCTGCAGCTATCAAATCATGATGTACCATAATAGTAGACTGTGTGAAAAGTCTGCCTAAGGCAATTTTTACAATTTCTTTGTTTTCTTTTGTTGAACATCCTGCCCCATAATAGAAAATATCATTGACATCCTTGAAATCGATTGTTATATTCGAAAATGCCTTTGATAAGACGGAGTAAATGTAGTCAGAATCTTGAAAATAAGGATTAAAACCAATTGTTTTTATCCTTGTTATTTCGTCATTTTCATTATTTATTAAAGCCCAGTCTGTTTTAGTAGACCCGCTATCTGCAATCAATTGATACATGTTATGTTATATTATTTTAAAGGGAATATTTCCAGTTGCAACATTCCCGTTCCCATCATGAACAAATAGGAAAAGTCGGTATTCCCCCTTTTGAGGAACAGAAAAATCGACCTGTTTATTTTTTTTGTCTGACTTTGTAAAAATCCCTCTTAAGGGCTTTGGAGATTTTTCGGCATCTCCTCCTGTTTTTTTATCTGTGCTTTCTGGGATGACCAGCCATTCATAGTTAAGTTCATCTTTGTCCTTGTCTGTAATTTCAACATTCGCAGACAAGGTAGTACCTTGGGTTAATATAATATTATCCGAAGAGGTTTGGTCGTTTATTTTAAAGTTGTGAATCGAAGGCGCATGGTTTTTAGGAGTTTCGTTGCTCCAATTTTTAATTAATACATCCATTACTTCTGTTTCCTCTCCGTCCTCCGTAAAAAGCCCGAACCAAGTGGAAGTATGTTCTTGTTTTTGACCCCATAAAAACACATACGAGCCTAAACAATTGTTTTTGTCTGAATTAATGGCGTTCATGCTAACCTCGTAGGTGTGGGCTTTTTCTGTACTCGTCTGTTCGATCGAAGCTCCCCATTCTGTTTTGGCCACCTCCCACCATCCATACGGTCCCCATTCTGCAACTATGTAAGGTTTGTCCCAACCATAAACTTTCATTGCTTTGGGTAAATAAGAAATATCTCCGTAAGTGTTTACCCCTAAAATATCCAAACTTGGTGTGTATTTGTTTATTAATTTTATTTCGGCAACATCTAATCCAGCTGTTACTGCCATAGTTGGGTGATTGGGATCTTCTTGGTGTATCATAAGAACTAATTCTTCAAGATACTTCCAAACATCAAAATTGGTATAATCTAGGTCCATTTCATTGCCCACTCCCCAAAGTAAAATTGCAGGATGATTTTTATATTTTCTTACTATTTGTCTGAATTGTTCTAATTGTGCTTTTACCGCAACTTCATTGGAGTAATCAAAGCCCTGTCTTTCTTGTCCCATCCAAATTCCGAATGTTACTGTCAGACCATTTTTGTGTGCTTCGTCTAATATGTCATCTGTATTGGCATCAATCCCCCAAGTTCTGATTGAGTTTCCTCCGTAGCTTTTCAGCTTTTCTAGTTCTACAGTGCCTCCTGCACCTTTTATAAAATATGGTTTACCATCTTTTAATAATTGAAAACCTACCTGTGTGGATTTCACCTCTACCTTGGAAGAGTAACTCGTTAAAAAAAGAAAAATGGAAAGGGAAAATAAGAGGTGTTTTTTCATAGTAATTAAGTGTAGAAATTATTTTTTCTGATAAACTTTCACGTAATCCACTTCCATAAATTGGGCTGTCTGCAGGGTATTAGCACTCACATTACCACCGAGATTTCCTCCCACAGCTGTATTGAGTAATAAGTGAAATTCTGAATCAAAAGGCCACGTAGACGAGATATTCGTATTAGTTCTTAACACTTTAAACGTTTCTTGATCATCCATGAACCAAACAATTTTATTGGCATCCCACTCAATGGTATAGGTATGAAACAGATTGTCGTATAATATCGGCTCTGTTTCACCAAGTTGCATATGTCCTCCAAATTGGTTAGAAAAATGGATAGTATTAAATATTTCACTTGAGCGATTACCTACAAACTCCATGATATCAATTTCACCGCTTATTGGCCAGTTTTCAGAAGGATTCGATGGCAGCATCCAAAATGCATGCCATAGCCCTCCGGCATTCGACATTCGTATTGATGCTTCAATTTTTCCGTATTTAAAGTCACCTTTATTTAAGGACCTAATTCGAGCCGAAGTATACTCTTTGTCACCAAAATTTTCTGATATTGACTTTATTTTTAAGATTCCATCAGAAACGGAAACATTTTCCTTTCGATAATATTGTTCTTCGTTGTTTCCCCATCCATAAATCCCATATTGCGAACCGTCTCCAATCATATACTCCCATTTGTTTGAATTTAATTCAGTGCCATTGAAGTCATCTGACCATACCAATTTATAGTTTGTGGGTAATGGTTCACTTTGTTTACATTGTACAAACAATGATAGTGATATGAGTATGTAAAATAATTGCTGTAGCTTCATTTCGATTCAATTCATAATAAAAATTACAGCCAAATACGTGTTGGCTGTAATTTAAACAATAGGGTGATAATTATTTTTTTACAATTTTCGATGTTGATATTCCCGCAGCGGTAAAAGTCCTTAAGAGATATATTCCTTTATTCAATGAACTTCCATCTACTTCAACAATTTTTGATGTTGGATTCGAAGTTATGATAAGAGTCCCTTTTAGATCATATACCTCGATTCTTAGGATGTCTTGGTTTGGTGATGAAACAAGCCATTGGTTGGAAGTAGGATTTGGGTAAACTGATAGCTTTGTTTCGACTATTTCATCGATGCTACTAATTCCTGGTTCGAACATCACATCATCAAAGTAAAATGTATCTAAAGCTCCAGCTGTATTGAAGTCGAAGAATATAGAAGCCATATTAAAGGTAAATGCAGTATTTAGGGCTGCAGTTCCTGATGCTGGATTATTAAAATCAAACATGAGATTATTCCATCCTATTACGGTGGTGGTATCTTCAGTTTCACATGTTTGTAAGCTATTCGAAGCATTCTCTACTTTTAGTCTAATTGGAATTCCAGCATACGGTGACCACACTCTTACTGATATTCTCGTGTCTGTACTAGTAAATGGAACTGAAGAGGCCATTCCGATAGGTGTACATATAGATGTTCCAGCCCACGTTTGTGCACCAGCTGTTTTGATTACTCTCATTACATTATTAGTTGCAGAAGTAGGATCTACAACAAGAGTTGAAGCATTCCCACCAAAATCGGTCATGGTGTAATCAACTGTGGTATCGTCAAAGGTAACAGGCAAGTCAATTTGTGACAGTGTAGGAGGAGGAGAGGTAACAAACATTACGTCATCAAAATAGAACGTATCTTGAGCTCCAGCTGTACCAAAGTCCATGAAAATGGAAGCCTTGTCATACGTGTTGGCAATATTAAGAGCAGCAGTACCCGTAGCAGGCGAACCAAAATCAAAAGTTAATGTATCCCAACCACCTGCAGTAACTGTTAATGCTTCAGTTTCACAGGTAATAGTTGGTGCCGTAGCGTCTTCTACTTTTAATCTAACAGGAGTACCAGCAGCAGCAGACCATACTCTAACTGTCATTTTTTGATCAATAGCAGTAAACGGAATCGCAGAAGCAAAACCAGAAGCAGTACTAATTGTAGTACCTGCCCACGTTTGCGCACCGGTAGTTTTGATTATTCTCATTACCTTATTAGTTGCAGAAGTAGGATCTGTCATTAACATAGAAACATTCCCACCAAAATCGGTCATGGTGTAATCCACTGTGGTATCGTCAAAGGTAACAGGCAAGTCAATTTGTGACAGTGCAGGAGGAGGAGAGGTAACAAACATTACGTCATCAAAATAGAACGTATCTTGAG
>CBFHPW010000008.1:0-71573 GCA_965657945.1 Flavobacteriales bacterium | reverse complement strand
TACATCCCAGTGAATAAGATTTCCGATTTCTCGGAAATGACAGGGCACAAAAAGTTCTGATTAAAGAATCTGTTTTAACTTTTATTCAGGCTTTTACTTTTTCTTTATGATTCTCACTTTCCCTTGAACGTCATTCCCATGAAAATGACAATGCACATAGAGTTTTGATTAAAATTAATTACTTCAAAATCTTTACAATAGTCTTAACAATCAGTTTGAGATCTCCGAAAAAAGATTGAGTCTCGATATATTGAATATTCAGTTCCAATTTCTTAGGCATAATAACCTCCGTGTATTCTTTTTCTGGGTTATCTGATTTTCCCAGGATTTCGTTTTCATTGATAAACTCAATGGATGCTAAATCAGTGAGGCCAGGACGAACAGAGAGAACACGGAGTTGTTCTTTCGAATACAAATTGACATATTTTGGTACTTCTGGCCTGGGTCCTACGAGACTCATATCCCCTTTCAAGATATTCAACAATTGTGGGATTTCATCCAATTTATATTTCCTCAAAATTCTTCCAATCGCTGTTATTCTCAAGTCTTTCTCTCCCACAGTTAGTTGTCCTGATTTATCCGAACCTGGATTCATTGTCCTGAACTTTAGTAAATGGAACTGCTGTTGATTTTTTCCGATTCTAATTTGTGAGTAAAAAACACCTCCTTTGCTGGTCACAAGAATCAACAATGAGATAATCAATAAAATGGGAAACAAGAGAAGAAGTCCGACCAAAGAGGATGCAATATCAAAAAGTCTTTTTATCAAAATTATTTTTTTTATTCCATCAAAGGTAGCAGAATTTAGTAATTCAACAGCCAATTCTGCAACATCTGAAGGCCATTTGGCGTCAATACTGACTCGGGGTGAAACTGAATACCAACACAATTATATTGATTATGCGCGAATGCCATATTAGTAAAATCATCTGAAGTATACCCAATTTCTCTCATCGTATTTGGCCAATCCCGAATTGCCCAAGAATGATACCTTCCCACTTCCTGAAAATCCGAAAGTCCTGAAAATAAATAATGAGATGAATCTACTTCTATGCGTGAAGAAACACCGTGGTGTACTTCGGTTAAATTCATCAGTTTTGCTCCAAAAAATTCTGCCAATGCTTGATGACCTAGACAAACTCCCAATATGGGTTTTGTAGAAAAATAAGTTTCGATAACTTGAGGCAGTTTACCGGCATCTTTTGGTAATCCCGGGCCAGGAGACAATAAGATTTTATCAAAGTGTTCTAACTCTGATACATCAAATTCATCATTTCGCTTTACGGTAACCTCAGCACCCAAAGATTCCAAGTAATGAACCAAATTATAAGTGAATGAATCGTAATTATCCACGACAAAAACCGTTATTTTTTTCTGTAAAGACATTGAAGGACAAAAGTAAGTAACTTACTCCAATCCCTCAATGTTTTCCTCATAATACTCATTCTTTACCCTGCGCGAAAGGAAACATCAGAACCATATGAAACTGAATGGCTCGCTCCATGAGGTTTGTATTTTATTTTTGAAAATATGATTCGTTCTCCTCTTCTCAAATTTTTGATTCTTTGATGAACGAACGTTAGTTAGTTAGTTACCACAATTGTGATTTTGGTAATGATTTTACTTTTTGTAAACTTTTATAATGAGTGAAAAAGTAACAAGATTGATAAATGAAAGAGTTAATTGAACAAGATTGATTAAATTTGAAAAGGAAGCTGGAAAAAAAATCATAAAAAAATAAAATTACATGAAATTAGAGAAGATTTTGGATAAACTCGGTTCAATAGAAAAGAACTCTTTTATTAAAATAATCGACAATATAATATCGAAAAACCCGAAAAATGCGAAACAAATTGAAAAGATTTTAAGCTCTACTGACAAAGGACTAAAATCTGTTGACAATCAAAATATTTCCAAGATTTTTGCTTTAACAGAGGTTGAATTTCAAAACCATATAAAATGTGAGTTCCAAGAAATAACATCGCAATTAGATATTTTGATTGACATCATAATTCGTGATGGAAATTGTATAATGAAACAAGATTGGTTTTCGCGGTTGTATGAGACGGAAATCAAGCACATCAAAAGTAGAATAAAAATGCTAGATTCCGATTTTGAAAATGATAAATCAGAATTAAGCGCAACTAGAAAAAGAGACTACAAAATCTACAAAGAATGTTTGCATACAGCATATTATAATGATATCGAAAATAATCGAGATGCAAAAATAACATCTGATGAATTATCAATAATACTAACGCTTTCTAAACAATTAGGTTTATCACAAGAGGAAGTAAAGTTAATTAACTATTCGATCCTTCCAGTCATTAAACTTGATATTCAAGACGTAATAAAAGGACTAAAAAACATTGGTGTAATTTTCTACTCAAATAAGGAAAATACAATCTTTGTCGCAGACGAAATGGTTAGGATGTTGAGAAGAGTTAGACAAAAAGAAGTTGCCGAAAAATTCTATCGTAGAACTTTGAAACTATTAAGAGAACCAATTATTAATCAAATTGGTCGCGAACACAACATTGACAGAAAGTTATCCTATTCTCAAAAAATTGAGGAAATTATCAAAGAAGGTGTTTCTTTCACAAATTTACTTTCAGAAGATATTTACAAAACAGGCAGTACATTAACTGAAAAGAAAAAAACACTTAACGAACTTTGCGAAAAGGGATTAAATATTACAAATTTAAAAGGTAGCGTGCTAGAAGACAAAATTAGCAATCTAATCGAACACTTTGAAAATGTTGAGAGAGACGAAAAGGTTGGAATTTCATTAGATGGTTTCGAAAAACTTCTTTCGGAATTGAATCATTCATTACCAAAGCTTAACAAACAGATTAGAGAACAATTTGAACTTCAAGACGAATATGTCTTAAAAGCCGATTACTTACTTGATTACAATATTAAACCAAGGGATATTTTAGACCTTATCGTTAAACAAGATTTGACTAAATTTATTAAGAGCAATGGTATCAAACAGCGTGGAGATGATATTTTAAATATTCTCGAACACTACAAAGATGTTGAAAATCTATATTTAGAAAACTACGAAAATGTAGCTTACAGAAATCTGAACCTCTTAAAAGAAAACGGAATAACCGTAAAAGAAAGTGAACTTGGATTAAAATTTGAGGAATTGACAAAAACTATTTTTAGTGGTTTAGGATTTAATGTAGACGAGTCTTTAAAAAACAAACTAAACACTAAAAAGGATATGATGGATATTCTTTTAAACTTAGAAAATAACGAAATTATTATTGTTGAGTGCAAAACAAGCAAAGAGAGAGGTTACAATAAATTTAGTTCCGTTTCAAGACAATTAAAGTCTTACCAAAACTTAGCCATAAAAAATGACTTGAGGATTGTCAAAATTTTACTAATTGCACCAGAATTTAGCGATGATTTTGTTACTGACTGCGAAATGGACACAGAAATGAATTTATCGTTAATAACAGCTTCCACTCTATCGAATATTTCGGACGCGTTTAAAAAATCAAAGTATTCGGAATTTCCTCACGTTTTATTTCGAGATATCGTTATAAATGAAGAACGAATAATTAAAGCGTTGAGTAAATGATAATTAAAGATTAGTTATTAAAGATTATACAAAATGACAGAACTCACTCACCTCCTCGAAACCCGAAAAAACTTTTTACGAATTGTAAATTCTTTGACGAACGAACAATTGAATCACATACCAGAAGGGTTCAATAACAACATTATCTGGAATTTTGGACACACTATCGTTACTCAGCAATTGTTGTGTTACAACCTTTCTGGTAACAGAATGTACACCGACAAAGAGTTGGTTCACAAATACAGAATTGGAACTAAGCCCGAATCTCTTGTGAGCGCAGACGAAGTAGAACTTCTTAAATCAATGGCACTCGATTTGGTCAACAAATTTGAGGCGGATTTAAAAACTGATAAGTTTCAAGAGTACAAAGAATACACCACCAGTTTTAATGTGACGTTATCAAATATTGAAGAGGCCATAAAATTCAATAACATACACGAAGGATTGCATTTGGGTTATGCCATGGCGATTAAGAAGATGGTGTCTTAAAAAATATTATTCTTTTTATACACCAAATAAATTTGCCAAAACAAAAAAACTGAGCGTCACCCTGAACTCTTGTACCGAGTTTATCGAAGTATGATTCAGAGTCTGTTTATTAAGAGCTTTAAATCTCATTGAAAGATTCCGCATCAAGTGCGGAATGACCCGTGTTTTTTTTAGTTATAACTTACAAGCCAACAACGGACAGACCATCGGCAAGTTAGCGCGGTGTTTTTTTACTGGGACTTCCCTTTTTCAGCCCCATCCTAATTCTGGAAACATTTGAAAACTATATTTGATGCATTTTATTTATTACAAATAAAATTACTACCCACCATACTTTTTCTATATTCGAGTATGAAAGTAACTGATCAAATGAACAGAATGGTTGAAATCCCTGATGATTGTCAACGAATTATTTCGTTAGTCCCCTCTCAAACTGAGTTACTTATAGATTTGGGATTAAAAGATAAGCTTATAGGAGTAACTAAATTTTGTATTCATCCAAAAGGCATTAAAGACTCTAAAACTATTATTGGAGGAACTAAAAATTTTAAAATTGATTTGATTCGAAAACTTAATCCAGATTTAATTATTGGCAACAAAGAGGAGAATTACCAAGAAGGAATTGAAGAATTGGAAAAGGAATTCCCTTTGTGGATGAGCGATATATATAATTTGGCTGACGCCAAAGACATGATTAAACAGATTGGAATTATTACCAACTCCAAGAAAAATAGTACAACCATTGTTGAAATGATTGAAAAAGAAGAGTCACAACTTGCGCCTATTTTGCCCAAAACTGCTCTCTACTTCATTTGGAAAAAACCTTACATGGTGGCAGGAAGTAATAACTATATTAACGAAATGCTCAGGCTCAATGGCTACCATAATCTGTGTAATTCTGCTTTCTATTCTCGTTATCCTGAACTATCAGAAAAAGAAATGATAGAAATGAATCCAGAGACGATTTTATTGTCTTCGGAACCTTATCCATTCAAAGAAAAAGATGTGAAAGTGTTACAAAAAATTCTTCCACAAACCGAAATCAAAATTGTAGATGGCGAGTTGTACTCTTGGTATGGGTCTAGAATCATCAAAGCTTTAAAACTATTTAATACAGATGGAAACAGAAAGTAAACCAAGCATAATAAAACGAATTATCTTAGGAAAACACAAGCCTTCAGCCTTCTTACGGTTTCTGTGTTGGTTCACTCTCATTTGGGATTTACTCCTAATTCTTTACATGATAGCCACTGCAATAATCATCCTTATCCGTGAATCCACATTCTCTGAGGACTCAGTACTTCAGGGTTTCACCACCCAATTTTGCTTTACATATGCTGTGCTGCATGGTTTCTCCTTATTGTCAGCCATCCTGTTGTATCGTCAAAAAAAAATTGGGTTTTGGTTGTATTTAGTTTCTAATGTGACTTTGGTAGTTTCAACCTTTTTGTTTCTAGAAACTTTGAAAGCAGATTACATCCAAATCGCTTTTACCTTGGTGATGATTGGTCTGTTTGCTACTCAATGGAAAAAATTGAGCTAATTGTTGTCAGATATTTTAACAAAAAAGCTCTTTTTTAATTTGCAGTTATCTTACCCTCTGCCTTTGGATTTCTTTTGATAATAATGCTTTTTATTGCCAGGTTTACTATTTGGGTTTCTAGAGTTTCTATTTTGTCCAGGGTTTCCTTTTGGTTTTTTAATTTGAGATTCATCGATATGAGGTGGTTCGTATCCTTCAATTATCTCTTTATCAAAAGTTTGTTTCGTTAGTTTTTCTATGTCTCTAATGTAAGCCAATTCATCATTGTCAACTAATGAAATAGCAACGCCATTTGCTCCAGCTCTACCCGTTCTTCCAATACGATGAACATAATCTTCCGAAATATTTGGTATTTCGTAATTGATAACGTGAGGCAACAAAGGAATATCAATTCCTCGAGCTGCAATATCGGTTGCTACCAATACCCGTACTTCTCCTTTTTTGAATTGAGCCAAGGCCTTAGTTCTGTGATTCTGACTTTTGTTTCCATGTATCGCCATGGCCGAAATCTTTTTGTTGTTCAGCTTTTCGGTCAGCTTATTTGCTCCATGTTTTGTTCGGGTAAAAATAAGTACTTGTTGCCAATCTCCTTCGCTTATCATTTTAATGGTGTAAGCCGTTTTTCTTGGCTTATCCATTCTTATCACTCGTTGTTTTATTACCTCCACAGTAGTGTTTTCGGGAGTTGCCTCCACCATTACTGGTTGAGTCAATATGCCGTTTGCTAGTTTTTTTATCTCTTTTGAGAAAGTAGCTGAAAACAATAGATTTTGTCTCTTTTCAGGCAAAATTGCCATAATTCGTTGAATATCTCTTACAAATCCCATATCTAGCATACGATCTGCTTCATCCAAAACGAATAGTTCAATTTTTTTCAAATTAATAAATCCTTGATTATTCAAATCTATCAATCTGCCTGGAGTGGCTATCAAAATATCAACACCTTGCTTTAAGGTGGCAACTTGAGGTTTTTGATTAACTCCGCCATAAATCACCGTTGACTTAAGGTCCAAAAACAAGCTGTACTCCTTTACATTTTGTTGTATTTGAGCAGCCAATTCTCTTGTTGGTGTCAATATTAAGGCTCTTACTTGTGGTCGTTTGAATGTTTCTGTGGACAATAATTCCAAAATAGGCAAGACAAATCCTGCCGTTTTTCCGGTTCCTGTTTGGGCTGAAGCCAGTACATCTTTTCTTTGTAAAACCTGTGGTATGGCCTTTTCCTGAATGGGTGAAGGCTGTGTGTATCCTTTTTTCTCAATTGCTTTAAGAAGGGAATTGGATAAACCCAAATCTTTAAATGTCATAGTATTGTATTACGGGTTCAAAGGTAGTTTAAATAAACTAGAATCCCATAACTCCCTTTATTTTGTGGGTTATTGAGAATATTTCATTCTGGTTTGAACCTTAAGAAATTCTCTCTTCAAGATTAACTCAACTAGGTGCTGTTGGATGTCTTCTGAATTGTTGTCGCGGATAGAAGATTCTGGAATATCCATGCGATAAAGCAAATTCAACAGTATTGCGTATTCTTTAGAAAGTAATTCTTCCACTATATCGTAAAGCGAATTCATTAATTCTTGCGGTCCCAAATCCGAAAAATCGTATTGAATGCCGGACATCACAAAATCTTTCTCTGTTTGTTCCACAATTTTTTGATACACTTCCGGATTCAAAGTTGTATTCAGTGTTTTATTCAATGATTCCAATTCCATTAATTACCCATTAATGCAAATTGAACAATATTGGCTCCCATTTCTAGTGCCTTTTCTCTTTTTTCTTGCGAATCATTGTGTACATCTTGATCTTCCCATCCATCTCCCAAATCGGATTCAAAGGAATAAAAAACCAATACCCTTCCTTCGTGAATTATGGCAAATCCCTGAGGCGCTTTGTTGTCATGTTCATGAATCTTAGGCAAACCTTCAGAAAAAGCATAAGTCTGTTTATAAATAGGATGAGAAAAAGGTAATTCGATTAAGTCTTTGTTTGGGAATACTTTTTTTAATTCGGTACGAATAAATTTATCCATTCCGTAGTTGTCGTCAATATGAAGAAAGCCTCCTCCCAGCAAGTAATTTCGTAAATTTTCTGCCTCACTTTCATTGAATACAACATTTCCATGTCCTGTCATATGAACAAAAGGATAATTGTATAAATCTGGAGTTCCCACGGCAACTTCATCTACTTGCGAATCTATATTCATGGATAATTCATTGTTGCAGAACGAAACAAGATTAGGAAGAGAAGTGGGATTGGCGTACCAATCTCCTCCTCCATTGTATTTCAAAACCGCAAATTTATACGAAGACTTAGCCACACCGAAAGATAAAATACTTCCAATCACACAAACTCCGAAAATAAATTTAATGGTTTTCATCTTGTATATTGGTTACTTCACTGAGTTAAAAACTGCTGCGGCATCAAATTTTTCAGCCTCTTCACCTACTCTAATAATCTCCACAGATTCAATAAGATCTCCTCCACGAATATCGTCCACAATATCTTGACCCTCAATTACTTCACCAAATACAGTGTGATTTCCATCCAACCAAGGAGTTGCAACATGAGTAATAAAAAACTGACTACCATTTGTCCTTGGTCCCGCATTTGCCATTGACAAAATACCCGGCTTATCGTGCTTAAGGTCTGGATGGAATTCATCTTTGAAATCGTATCCCGGTCCTCCAGCTCCAGTTCCATTCGGGCAACCTCCCTGAATCATAAAATCCGGAATGACTCTATGAAATTTCAATCCATTGTAATAAGGTTCTCCAGGAGCCTTTTTATCGTTTTCTATGTTTCCTTCTGCTAAACCAATAAAGTTTGCTACTGTCATTGGAGTTTTTTCGTGCTCCATTTTTAGGGTGATACTTCCTTTTGAAGTGTTAATCTTTGTATATATTCCGTTTTCCATTATATGGTATTTGTTTCCCACAAAGATACATTTTTATTCCTCAAATTTATGGTACTTTTGTCCCAACAAAAATTGAAACCCTTATTTTGAAAAATCTTAAAATACTGCCTGCTTACTTACTTACCTTTGTGAATGTGATAGGCTACAGTATCATGATTCCTGTTTTGCCTTTTATCGTAAAAGAAGCAAATGCTCCTGAATATATTTACGGGTTATTATTATCTACCTATTCTTTTTTTCAGTTTATTGGTTCCCCATTTTTGGGTAAATTATCTGACTCAAAAGGCAGAAAACAAATCTTACTCATCTCTCAGTTTGGGACTTTCCTTAGCTGGATCATAATTGGAATCGCTTATTTCATTCCCTATCAAACACTGGATTTTTGGGACTTTAGTTTTATGGGGCAAGCTTTTTATTTGTCTTTACCGCTACTTATTATTGGAACTGCAAGAATTACCGATGGGTTAACAGGTGGAAACATTTCGGTTACAAATGCCTACATTTCTGACATAACTAGTATCCAAGAGAAAAAAACAATCTTTGGTACTTTGGGCGGAATTTCTGGAATCGCTTTTGTGATTGGGCCAGCCATCGGTGGAATCACAGCTAGTTACTCAATCGGATATCTTGGAACTGTTATTACCGCAGCGATTGTCTCGCTCATTGCCATGTTTTCAATCGTGTTCTTTTTAAAAGAATCTCTTCCAGAAACTGAGAGAAGACCGTATGTAAAACATAATTTCGTAAAATCATTTAACCTAGTAAAAAGAGTTAATTCACTGAACCCAAAAGACATTGTAAAGCAAGTGTTGGTGCTAAAAGTATTAATGAGTGCTACAATGGCGTTTTATATCTCAACTATCGTTCTGTTCGTTATCGATTTGTTTTCGTTTGACGAAAAAGGAGTTGGATTTTTCATGCTTGTGGCTGGAGTATTTCTTGGGTTTAATCAGGCATTTATGTACAAGAAAATCGTAGTAAGATTTGGTGAATTAAAAACATTGCGACTAGGATTTGGTCTTATGTTTCTTGGATTTATTGCGATCACCTTGACCGATGTATTATGGATTTACTTAGTCCTTTATTACATTCTAAATCTAGGAATTTCGCTGAGCATGCCGGTTTTCAATTCACTTATTTCTCAACACGCAGAAAAAGACAAGTTGGGAGAGTTAATGGGAATTAGTGAATCTATCACTTCTATCTCCAATGCCATTTTTCCGGTAATTGCCGCGGCAATTTTTGGTCTAATCTCCTACAACATGTATATCCTGTTAGCTTTAATTCCGCTTACAGGTGTACTGCTAACTTACCAATTACTTAAGAAAATAAAGGCAAATGGAAACACCGATTAACAAAGATTTTTGGGATGCTAAATATTCCAACAACGAAACTGGATGGGACCTAAACCAAGTCTCGCCACCGATTAAATCTTACTTTGATCAAGTAACGAACAAAGACTTAAAAATTCTGATACCTGGCGGGGGAAACAGCCATGAAGCCGAATACCTTTTCTTGAATGGTTTTCGCAATGTTACGGTTATAGATATCTCCGAGGCACCTCTGAAGAACCTAAAAAAACGAGTTCCAAATTTTCCGGATTCTCAATTACTTCATCAAGACTTTTTTCAACATAATGATACGTACGATTTAATTGTAGAACAAACATTTTTTTGTGCACTTGACCCAAAATTAAGGCCGCAATACGTTCATAAAATGCATGATATTCTCAAGGAAAAAGGGAAAATCGTAGGACTTCTTTTTGATGCTCCTCTCAATACTGAGCATCCACCTTTTGGCGGAAACAAAGCGGAATACAACGCTTTGTTTTCTTCTAAATTTGCAATAAAATATATGGATAGTGCCCATAATTCAATTCATCCTAGAGCAGGTAAAGAAGTTTTTATTAATTTTATCAAAAAGTAAACTTTATGGTTCCTTCAGATATTTTATCTCATTCAAAAATCATTCAAAAAATTGATCGAATTGCTTTTCAAATAATCGAAGACAATTTGGAAGAACAAGAATTATACATTGTAGGAATTGCTAATAAAGGTTTTATCCTGGCCAAACATTTGGTTGAGAATTTACGAAAAGTAAGCACAAACACGTTTCATTTATTAGAACTTACATTTGATAAAAAGAATTCTATTGAATGTTTGACAAGTAGAACGAAACTTGACATACCAAAAGATAAGGTAGTGATTTTAGTAGATGATGTTCTGAATACGGGAGAAACTTTGATGAATGCCAGCCATGTTATTTTGCGTCATGATGTAAAAAAAATGCGGACCGTTGTCTTGATAGACCGAAGACATAGATTATTCCCAATAAAAGCTGATTATGCTGGGCTTACTTTATCTACAACAATCGAAAACCACATCGAAGTAGAATTCCAAAACAACGAATTCTCTGCTCATTTGGAATAAGCTGTCAGTTTAACAATAACTCCTCAAATCCTCCATAAAAGGAACTTTCAAATTCTCCTTTTTGGTTGGACTCAATGAACAAGAGTGAAACTTGATACAAATTATTCTGTTCCAAAAACTGAATAGTTTTCTCTTTGCCCATTACAAGAAATGCCGTTGCCAAACCGTCAGCTATTGCAGCATCTTGCTGAACAACGGTTACGCTGAGTAATGAATGAGTAACGCCTTGACCAGTAAATGGGTTGATTGCGTGAGAGTATTTCTTGCCCTTTATTTCTTTGAACTTTCTGTAGCTTCCGGAAGTCACAACAGACTGATTGTCAACAGCTATCATTTCTTGAATTGCACGATTATCTGCTGTTGAGTTTGGTGATTCCAATGAAATCGTCCAGAGTTTATTGTGCTTGTTTTTCCCTTTTACTCTTAGTTCTCCACCAATTTCTACCATGTAATGCGCAACTCCTTTTTTATCAAAAAAATCTGCTAATAGATCCACCGAATATCCTTGAGCAATGGCATTAAAATTAAATTGACTGCGCTTATCTAACTTGGTCACAAACTCATCGGTAACCACAAAATCTCTGTTGATTTGTACTACTGAATCTAGCAGCTTATTTCCTTTACTCAATAAACTATCAGTGGTTTTAATAACTTGAATGATGGGATAAATACCTGCATCAAAATAGCCGTTAGTATTTGATTTTACCTCGGCAGAAAGCGCAAAAGAATGGTATAAATAAGGAAATTTCTTTTTCCATACTGTATCCAGAATATTGTCGTTAAACTGATTGATTATGGACCGAGGTTTATAAGTAGAAACTTCCTGATCAAAGTTTTCTAAAATTGATTGTAGATCATTCGTAAAATCTACAGAATTGGAATCAAAATAAGCAATATAAAAAGTGGTTCCTTGAGCTTGTCCAACTAACTCAATATAGCTATTTTCTATGGGTGTTTGACAAGACAAAACGGTTAAAAATCCTACTAAAAATATCCAGTTCTCTCTTTTCATCCTTCCCGCTATTTCGTTAGTTTTTCTTGTACAATTTGAAAAGATTTCTCTACCAACTCATCAATGGTCAATTCTGTATTATCCATCAATATTGCATCATTTGCTTGTACCAATGGATTTTCTTCTCTGTGCGTATCGTTGTAATCTCTTTCTAGTAAATTTTCTTTCACTTTATCCAAAGAATACTCGTAACCTTTGGATTTTAACTCTTCGTACCTTCTTTGAGAACGTACATCCAAATCGGCTGTTACAAAAAACTTGACTTCTGCATCGGGCAACACAGCTGTGCCAATATCTCTTCCATCCATTACAATTCCTTTGTCCTTGCCCATTTTTTGCTGAAGAGAAATTAACTTTTGTCTCACCTCTCGCAATTGGCTAATTCCGCTTACCAAAGAAGAAATCTCTGGAGAACGAATCTCATCTTCTACATTTACCCCATTCAAATAAGTGTCCGATTGATTTTTGGAAACATTAAACTGAAAAGTCACATCAATTTTATCGAGTGAATCTATGACGGATTCCTTGAAAATTTTACCATCCTTAATCAATCCTTCATTTACTAAATACAAAGTTACCGAACGATACATTGCGCCCGTATCGATGTAATTGTAAGCTAATTTTTGAGAAAGTAATTTGGCCAAAGTACTTTTTCCGCAGGATGAGTATCCGTCTATTGCTATGTTTATTTTCAAAGTAAATGTATTTACTACAAAGTAACAGGAATAAGGAATATAATACAAACTTGTACCACAAACTTTTGAAAGATTCCACTAGGTTATTTACATAGCTAAGAACTTAATTTTTATTTTCTAGTTCGTGTATAACTTTCGCAATTTTAGTTCGAGGATGTGTTGTGTTTGGCACTTCAAAGTCAAACCATTCTTGTAAAGCAAGATCAAAACCTTGCCCGTTCAGGTAATTGTGCAGTGCTAAGTTTAGGCCTTTTGTATAAAGTTCTTGATTGGTTCCCATAGGGTCTTCGTGCCAAAGATCATTCTGAGCAAACCCCTCAAATTCTGGTCCGGTAATGGTAATTCCAAACTCTTCTGGGTTCTGTCCAATTGGACTGTGAATAGTGGTAGTGAATTGATGCCAAAAACCAGACTGGATGCAATTCTGTTCAAACAATTGCCGAACGATTTCTAATGAGTCTATCGTTTCTTGCTCTGTTTGGGTAGGAAAACCATACATTAAGTAGGCATGAACCATTATTCCGTTATTAGCAAAATGCTTCCCTACTCGGGCTACTTGTTCAATATCCACACCTTTTTTCATTTTCTCCAACAACCTGTCTGATGCCACCTCCAAACCACCAGTTACAGCAATGCAACCAGCTTTAGCCATTAATTGGCATAAATCATTGTCAAACGTTTTTTCGAAGCGAATATTTGTCCACCACGGAACAGATAATTTTCTTTCAATTAATTTTTGAGACAAAGCTCTTAACATTTTAGGTGGGGCAGCCTCATCCACAAAATGAAAACCTTTTATCCCTGTTTGGGCAATAATGACTTCCATTTTATTCACTAAATCTTCGGCTGTTGTATTTTGATAATTTCCAATATAATCCAAAGAAACATCACAAAAGCTACATTGTTTCCAATAACAACCATGCGAAATAGTAAGCTTATTCCATCTGTCATCTGTCCACATTCGATGCATCGGGTTTATTACATCCAAAAACGAAACGTACTTAGAAAATGGCAATCCTGTGTAATTTGGAGCAGGCAATTTACTGTGGTGAACAATCGAATTGGGGATTTTATTTTGAAAAAATACGCTGTCATCCTTCAGGAGAAATGTTCGTTCGAGTTCACTTGTCGAAATTTCACCATTCAAAAACTGAACAATCTTGAGCAAAGGCATTTCACCGTCATCTAGAGTTATGAAATCAATAAAATCGAAAATTCTGGGGTCGGATAACGACCGCAGTTCTGTATTGCAATAGCCACCGCCCATGGCAATTTTTATGGAGGGGTAAAATTGTTTGATGAATTGACCACTGCGTAAAGTGGCAAATAAATTCCCCGGAAAGGGAACTGTGAAACAAATCAAAGTAGGCTGAAATTCTTCAATTTTCTGTTCTAATAAATCAAACAAAGTATGTTCAATAATGGTAGGTTCGTATTGAAGAGAGTCTTCCAATCCATCGAAGCTACTCGCAGAAGTTGCAATTTGTTCGGCATAGCGCGTAAAGGAAAAAAATTCATCTACATTGGCCCGGATAAAATCTCCTAATTCTTCGATGAACAAAGTAGCATAATGCTTGGCTTTGTCCATCGTACCGGTTTCGCCTGAAGCCCAATTAATGTCTCGGTTTACTTGGGTTGTGCGATGACCTCTTGGAAAGTGACTCAATACACTTAATCGTTCTGCCGCCTCTTTGTTTGGCGAACGAAGAAAGAAAATAATCTCATCTACCAGATGGAGGTACTGTTCTCTGTTTACCCAAACAGACTTAAATTCCATTTCTTCATGTTGAGTTGCCTCTTCAAAAGCCTCTTTCAAGAACTCTTTGTTAAAAATTGCGGAAAACAACTCAATACTTAAATCGGCTTGAGCTACAGAAATATCCTTTGATTCCAAAAACCCTTTGAGATAGGCCGTGGCAGGATACGGTGTGTTGAGTTGGGTGAAGGGAGGAATAACTAACAAAACTTTCTGTGACATGCTACAAAGATAGGTTTCTTGATTTGAATTTGTTCTCGGTCCTTTCGAATATTAAATTCGAGCTAACTATTTCAGTGTACAATCCTAAATGTAAAACTGATGTTAGCTTCCAGTTGCTATTTTTTTTTGTAAATTGATTACCACTTGGATTACATATAGCCAATTCATCGAATCTATTATATTCTTGTCATGAAAACAAACACTACTATATTCCTTTTGATTCTTTTGGCTTCAAAAGCTTTTTGTCAGTCAGAAGTTGAAATCAAAAGAGACAAATGGGATTTTGGTTTGGAGCTGTTTCCAAACTATTCTATCATTTCGAAAAAGTATTCAAATAAATTCGCTTTTGACGGATACTCAGTTGGGGATTTTAAAGAGTCTTTTAGCTTTCGATTTGTAGCGAATAAAAAGCTAAATAAATTTCTTTCACTTTACTTAGGAGCTGGCGTTCAATTTACTGGGGAGCAAGTGAATCGCACTTTATTTTATATTGGAGACGAAACAATAGGTTATGACACCGTTTTTCACAACCTTAGCAATACTCAATTTAGCCTAGGATTTAATGCCAGAATCACTAAAAGATTCTATTTTCATAATGCCGCAAGTGTACTAATAAACTTTAATAATAGATTTTCGGACCAAACAATCGAAAATTTTGACAAATTTAAATTTTACAATTACTCTGACCTGCAAAATAAAACTTTGTATTCCTTTTCTTATCAAGCCGGTATAGGTTTTTATTTTATCCGAAGAAAAGAATTCAAAGCCTACATTCAACCAAATTTTGAAGTGATAGTAAGAAATAACAGAAAGGAAATCTCTCCAAATAAGTCAGTTAAAATGTATGGATTAGTTCTTGGCACTAGGTTCTAGCAGCAGATTTAGTTGGAATTAGTATGTTTTACTGGTGCTCATAAGTTTAATATTTTATGTTATCTTTGAAAAAAAAACTAAAAAAATGAATTTAAAACACACATTGTCAGCACTTTTTATTGGAGCTGCCATCATCGGTTTTTCTCAAAGACCAAAGGACCAAGACATTGATTTCAATTATACGCAGCTCCCTGCTACCCCACTGGATCAATCTATCCAAAATTATTTTGCAAAAGTAAATTTATTGTACACTGACGAAATAAATGCGGAAAAAGCTCAGGCTCAAAAAGAATACGACCAAGCCATGGCAGAATATCCAGAACTTGAAAGACAGGCTAAAGAGAGATACAACCAAAGATTGGAAAGATACAACAAGGAAAAAGAAGCGTACGACAACAAGTCTGCGGGAAAAAAGTTTATCGAAAAGAATGTATTGGAAGAAAATACTAAGCCCACTCACCCAGGAAGTTATTACCCTCCTTCAAAACCTTATTTAAGAGAAGTGAAATCTCAGAAAGTATTCAATGAAGAAATGTTGGCAAATAGTTACTTGAAATTAGAGGGGTTTAATCAATCTATTGAAAATGCCTTGAAAATTACAGTTGACCTTTACGGGTTTGAATATACAGAGCCTCAATATAAAAGCGAGAGTAAAAAAATGTACAATTCAAAAACTAAATCGAATTATTACAAAAACTACTCTTGGTATGAAACTTCCTACAAGCATCCTATCAATCTAAAAATTGAAACTCCAGACGGACAAATTTTGTTCAACGAAACCTTTTCTCACTTTAGTGAAATGAAAAAGATTTCTACTCCTAAAACAGAGGGAAGCAGACAAAACATGAATAGAGAATCTTACATCAAAATGTTAGAGGATAAAGCAGTTACGGATAACTTGAAAGAAATCAATGACTTTATCAATGACAATTATGGATATAGAAGTGTGAACAGAAAGACTGAAATTTTTACAGTAAAAGAAAAAAAGCATACTTACCAAGATTATAAATTAGCGTACATTTCTGCTAGTGAGGGATACAGCAAATTAGTTTCTGAACCCGAAGTTGCAGTGAAAAAAATAAACGAGGCTATTGAAATGTGGGAAAAGGCTTTAGAAGAGTCTGACGTAGATAATAAGAAAGCCAGAATCAATGAAAAAGTGACATTGGTAACTTATTACAATTTAGCTGACGCCTACATCCATACAAATCAATTTGACAAAGCGAATAATGTAATGAACCAATTGATGTTATTAAGCGACAAAAGAAGTGAAGTAGCAACAATGGATGCCTACAAAGCCCATTTAGCAGACATCAAAGAAAGATGGGATAACAACAACTAACTCATTCAAAATTATGAGTGTTAAAAAAGGAGAAATCAAAATGATCTCTCCTTTTTTTTATGCACAAAAAAAGGCAACCTTATCTGGTTGCCTTTTCAATTTGTAAGAATGAATTATTTTCTTTTTATTACAGCCTCACACGCAGAAACTATATCTACAGAGTCAAGTCCGTATTTGGTCATCAATTCATCTGGAGTTCCACTTTCTCCGAAGGTGTCATCCACTGCAACAAATTCCTGAGGAGTAGGAATAGTTCTACATAACAACGAAGAAACTGATTCTCCTAGTCCACCAGCTATTTGATGTTCCTCTGCCGTAACCACACATTTTGTCTTCATCACGGAATTCAAGATGATTTCCTCATCCAATGGTTTTATTGTATGAATATTAATAACCTCAGCGCTTATTCCTTTAGATTGCAATCCTATTGCAGCTTCGAGCGCTTTCCAAACTAAATGACCCGTTGCTACTATCGTCACATCTTTTCCTTCATTTAGCAAGATTCCTTTTCCAATTTCAAAAGGCATGTCTTCCGGCATAAAAATAGGCACACTTGGTCGTCCAAATCTTAAATATACTGGCCCTTCATAGTCGGCAATTGCAATAGTGGCCGCTTTGGTTTGGTTGTAATCACAAGGGTTTATGACTGTCATGTTTGGCAACATTTTCATCATCCCGATATCCTCTAAAACTTGATGAGTTGCTCCGTCTTCCCCTAAAGTTAGTCCCGCATGTGAAGCACATATTTTTACATTTTTATCCGAATACGCTACCGATTGTCTGATTTGATCGTATACTCTGCTCGTAGAAAAATTGGCAAAAGTTCCTGTAAATGGAATCTTCCCTCCTATTGTCATTCCTGCCGCCATTCCGATCATGTTTGCCTCTGCTATTCCTGCTTGAAAGAATCTAGCTGGAAAAGCTTCTTTAAAAGCTCCCATTTTTAAAGAACCAGTCAAATCCGCACACATGGCCACAACATTTTCATTTTTTTTTCCTAGTTCCAAGAGTCCGTCTCCAAAACCTGATCTTGTGTCTTTTTTACCTAATACTGGATATTCTTTCATAGTTTTTTATTTAAAATGATGAGTTATAAATTTACTTCAACTGTTGCTCCTGGAGTAACCGTGAATTCTTTGGATACTGTGTAGGCAGATGATTTTTTTCTTGCAGGACGATACACAACAGTGTAGTCTCCGGGTTGTAATCCTAGTTGATAATTAAGTTTTTCTCTTTCCAAATTGCACACCCACACTCTTTCACCCTTTACCATCGTAAATACTGAAACAATTCCAAAAAAGGGAACATTCACGTTGGCTAACCCTGGTTGTTGAATTTGAATCGTGTTGGTCTTACTCTGCTCTACCTGAACACCTTTCATTGTGATCCGCGGCAAGGATAGTATTTCGACATCGTATTTCCCTACTAAATATGTATCTGCGCTATTCATTCTTTGCGCATTCAAAATCTTTCCTGTTTCCATTTCTTTTACAACGCATTTAATATCTGTATATGAATTGGCAGCTCCAAGTATTCTAAAATTTAATCCACCTTGTGGCGCATTCAGCGATATTGTCGTGTGCTCCCCTGGTTTTAAAAGTATGTCTCTTTTCTCTATCTCTGGAGTAGTATGAACAACTAATTTGTAAGTAGACAAGGGATCTAACCACATCGTATCAGGTCGGTTTTTCCTGTCAAGAGTATGCATGAATGTATACTTTAGCACTTTTGTCTTTTGGTCATAAAAAGACAGAGTGACATCTGTTTCTCTGGGTTGTTTTTTTGAATTTAATAAATTAACCTGTACCGTTGTATTGTTTAGCGCCTCGCTCATCACCACTTTCATTACATCACGAAAAGACTCCTCTGTACTCGCATCATATGATTTCCCGATGCATTCAAAATCTTTAAGAGATTCTAAGTCCATAGCGATTCCTATCACATAGGGTCTAACTTCAATGCCCTTTTCTCGCAACATTTTTGCTACCGCACAAGGATCTTCATCGCAAGCTTCTATTCCATCCGTTATTAAAATAATTACATTTCTACAGTTTTGACAGTTAGGAAAGTCTTGTGCTGCATACTCCAGTGATCTCGCAATAGGGGTTGTGCCCTTTGGTTGAAGAGAATTAATCTTCATTTTTACCTTGTCGTAATTATCCTTGCCAAACGGTACTACTAGTTTTGTATCATTACAATCCTGCTGACCTGGGTATAATTTGGTTTGATGTCCATACAACCTGAGTCCCACTTCAATGTTATCCAATTTAGATAACTCATCCATGGTTTCGTACATGAGCTTTTTAGCAACTTTTATTTTGGTTTGCTCTTGCCATTGCCCATTCATGGAATTTGACCCGTCAAAAATGAATAAAATTCTTGTGGTTTCGGCAGTTTGGGCAAAAATGGAAAATCCAGCGCATAGAAATACTAAGAAAACAAAAAGGTTTGTTGAAAATACTTTCATAAACATGTTTTTTTTTAGTAGAATTTATGCAATTGTTATGCCATTAATAATCTCCTAAAGTCTCTTCCAACTGAGCGAGGGCATTGGTTAATTGCTCATCGTTTGGAGCAGAACCGTGCCATTTGTGTGTCCCCATCATGTAATCAACGCCTTGTCCCATTTCCGTTCTCAATAGGATCATTACTGGCTTCTTATTCCCTGTAAGCGTCTTGGCTTTGTTTAATACATTGATTACTGCCTCTAAATCATTCCCATTGTCTTCTGTAATCACTTCCCAACCAAAAGCTTTCCACTTAGCTTCTAAATCGCCAAGAGAAAGAACATCTTCTACATCTCCGTCAATTTGACGACCATTGTAATCCACAGTTGCAATTAAGTTATCCACTTTATTGGCTGCTGCATACATGGCTGCTTCCCATATCTGACCTTCTTGTAACTCTCCATCTCCGTGAAGTGTATAAACGATACTATCTTCTCCATTTAGTTTTTTGGTCATAGCAGAACCAATTCCTACAGATAGTCCCTGCCCCAGCGAACCAGATGCAATTCTTATTCCTTCTAATCCTTCCTCGGTTGCAGGATGACCTTGAAGTCTTGAGTTTAGTTTTCTAAAAGTGGCTAGTTCAGATTTTTCGAAATACCCTGAATGTGCCAAAACACTGTACCAAACTGGCGATATATGACCATTCGAAAGAAAAAATAAATCTTCGTCAAATCCGTCCATATCAAAATCACTAGCCTTGTGATTCATGACTTCGAAATAGAGAGCAACAAAATATTCTACGCAACCAAGAGATCCTCCTGGATGCCCCGAATTATTTGCATGAACCATGCGTACGATGTCTCTTCTTACTTGTGAAGAAATTGATTTCAATTGAGTAATATCTGTCATTGTGTTGATGTTTTGTCAAAAGTAACTTCGTTTTGAATAGTGGACAAAGATTTCGTTTTCGATTTTTTAAAAGTTATTAACGGTTTTCTGGTTGAAGGTAAATTAGTGGCTAGTTACAGGTTTTAGATTGATTGGAAATTCTTCAATTTATAAGGGATCTTACAAAAAGTCTTTGAAATTGAATAATTTATTCCGAGAATTCTCTTTCACTTTGAGAAGGTGGGGATGGTATATACTCATACTCCACTTTTGCTAAAAAAAGTGCTTCACCCTCTACAGATTTTCCTGCATTTTGTCTTTCCTTAGAATCTATTATTTCTTGAAATTGATGGAGATTTATTTTCCCTTTCCCTACTTGCAACAATGTTCCCATAATGGCTCTCACCATATTTCTAAGAAATCTATCCGCAGTTATTTCAAAACGAAACCTTCCTGTTTCAATTTGAGTAATTTCTGCAAAGCTTACATGGCAATTATTGGTAAAAGTTTCGGTATGAATCTTACTAAAAGAGGTGAAATCAATCGTATCGAGCAATAATTGACATGCTTCATTCATTTTTTCGATATCCAACTTTCGTGGAATGTAATAGGAAAATTTACCCAAAAAAGGATTTGCTTGATTATGGAAAAAATAATGGTAAGTTCTGGATTTGGCATCGAATCGAGCGTGAGATTCTAGTGCTACTTCCGTAATTGAACCAATTACAATGGAGTTGGGCAACAAGCTATTTAGTTTGTAAACTAAGTTGTCAATTAATTCCTCTGCATCAAAATGGGCAAAAAACTCAGAAGCATTAACCCCCGTATCTGTTCTACCACAACCGGTCGTTTTGATTTCTTCCCCCAACAACAAACTTAAACCTTTGTTCAGTTCTCCTTGCACAGTAACAGCATTATCCTGAATTTGCCATCCGTGAAATTTGGCTCCATTATACGCTAGTTTGATAAAATATCTGGGCATGAGTTTGTTTGAGCGGGTAAAGATAGGAATTGATTTGAGTAGTTCAAAAGAAAACAATTCTGTTACTTTTTTTACTCCTTGCATTATATAGGCAAATCAACTTAAAACAATTAGTATGAAAAAGTCACTTAATCTACTTGGATTTTTATCCTCATTTACAATTAGTACAGGAATTATGTTTAAACTATTTCATTGGCCTTACGCTGGAATTGTAGTTTTCTCGGGCTTTTTGTTACTGAATTTTGGTTTGCACCTCTTTTCTTTTTTGGTAAAAAATATAGTCAGCCAAAAAGTAACAACTAATCAATCCAATCGCTATCTTGTCCTAAATTAATAACTCCAATATGGGAAAAGGACAAGATGCTAAAAAAGCAGTTAAAAAAGAGGCGACAAAATCGCTGAAAGAAAAACGTGCTGAAAAAAAAGCAAAAAAGAAATAAGTATGTATTAAAGTGCTTTTTTCTTTTTTGTTTCAAATTCAATATTAAAGCTCATTTAATGTAACTTCGTTATCTCATAATGCTCGATAATTGGATTCAGTAAAAACATACCAGAAAGTAGATTCTTCTGACAACAATGTGTCTTTCGGAATTTCTAGAATGGAAGACATTTATGAAAAAAGAAAAGGAGTTGTGGACGAGCCTCATCGCCATGATTTTTACACAGTACTTGTTATAAAACAAGCCAAAGGTGTACATAAAATTGATTTTCACTCCTACGAATTGGGAAATAATCAAGTTTTCTTTGTTTCTCCCGGTCAAGTTCACCAAGTGATGGAGGAAAGAAAATCCTTCGGTTTTTCAATGGTTTTTTCTTCTCAATTTTTGATAGAAAACTCCATCCAACTTTCATTTATCGATAATTTAAACTTATTCCAAAATTACGGGGAAACGCCCCCGTTAGAACCTGATACTCCAGATTTCGAAAAAATAGTATCTTTTACGAATGAAATATATTCCTTGCATAACAGTGATTCTGAAATGAAGGAATTGTCTATTGGTGCTTTTCTTAAATTACTTCTTATTGCCTGCAACAACAGTTGCTCTTTAGAGATCTCAAATAGTCAAATTGAAGAATCAAACCACCGAATCATTATTGAATTCAAACAATTTGTAGACAAACACTACAAAAATGAACATTCCACCTCATTCTATGCTGAAAAAATGAATTTGTCTTCCGATTACTTAAATCGGGTAATCAAATCAAAAATTGGAAAAACAACTAAAGAATACATTCAATCAAGAATAATCATTGAAGCCAAGCGATTGCTTTTCTTTTCAACTCTATCGAATAAAGAAATTGGGTACGAATTGGGGTTTACAGAGCCTTCAAATTTCAGTGATTTTTTCAAAAAAACGACTGGTTTTTCACCTTCGTTTTTCAAAAAAAATGAACATATCGGATTTTCATAAGTTTCAGTCGAAATCTCATATTCCTTTTTCGTTCCTTTTGGCCCACTTTTGTATTGTCCAATAAATACAAAGAAATATGGAAAGAAAGGAATTTTTAAAAAAAGCACTTATCACTAGTGTTGCTGGAGCGCTTACTCCTTCTCTATTGAAATCAGCAAAATCGCAATCAACTTCCACCTATGATCGATTAATGGATCAAGTTGGATTCAATCATTTACCTAATAAAGAAAACAAAACAATGAAAACAGTAATTCATAAATCAGAAACAAGAGGATTGGCAAATCACGGATGGCTAAATTCCCGCCACACTTTTAGTTTTGCCAACTACTATAATCCGGAAAGAATGAACTTTGGCGTATTACGGGTTTTGAATGATGACCAAGTAAAAGAAGGAATGGGTTTTGGAACACATCCTCACGATAATATGGAAATTATATCGATTCCGCTCGAAGGAGATTTGGAGCATAAAGATAGCATGGGAAACAAAGCCATCATAAAACAAGGTGATGTTCAAATTATGAGTGCCGGAACTGGAATTACTCACTCTGAATACAACAAGAACAAGGACAAAGAAGTGAAATTTCTTCAAATCTGGGTGTTCCCAAAAAAGAAAAACATTGAACCACGTTACGACCAAATTTCAATCAAAGAACTTGAGAAAGAGAATACATTTTACCAAGTAGTTTCGCCCCTTGAAAAAGACCAAGGAGTCATGATAAACCAAGATGCTTGGTTTAGCCTAGGAAAATTTAAGAAAGAAAGTTCTGATACTTACACCCTGAATAAAGCAGATAACGGGGTTTATGTTTTTGTATTGGATGGGGAAGTAGAAATTGAAGGAACCACTCTATCGAGAAGAGATGGAATGGGAATCTGGGAAACAAAAGACCTATCGCTTCTAGCCAAAACCGATGCGAGAGTTTTACTTATGGAAATACCAATGAGTGCCTAACTAATTTAAACAATAATAAAAATAACATGGAATTAATTAACCAATTAAATTGGCGATATGCCACAAAAAAATTCGATACCGAGAAGAAGGTAGCCAAAGAGGACATTGACAACATGATAGAATCTGTAAGACTTACAGCTACTTCTTATGGACTTCAGCCCTTCAAAATCATCCATATTGAAAACAAAGAAATACGTGAGAATTTGAAACCACTGGCTTGGGGACAATCCCAAATCACTGATGCATCTCACCTTTTTGTTTTTGCGAATCACCTGGAGGTAACCAACGAAGATGTGGAATCTATGATGCGAATGAAAGGAGAAATCAACAACATCGAATATGCCAATCTAGAGGGCTACACCACCTTTATTCAAGAAAAAGTAAGCGAAAAAAAAGGAACGGAAATGTCAAATTGGACAGCAAAACAAACCTATCTCGGCCTTTCTTCAGCTCTTATCGCTTGTTCAGAATTAAAAATTGACGCAACGCCAATGGAAGGTTTTGAAAGCGACAAAGTATCTGAATTATTGGGACTAAAAGAAAAAGGACTCAATGCTTGCGTGCTTTTAGCAGTAGGTTACAGACACGAAGAAGATGGCTCTCAGTTTGGAAAAAAAGTTAGAAAATCAACGGAAGATTTATATTTCACTTTGTAATCCTTAACTAAGTTCACAAGCAAAGGGAAGTTGGTTTATTTCAATTTCCATTTTTTTATTTTGAATACGGTAATTTGAGAAGGATATCACAAAAAATTCGTTTTTTTAAATAAAAACTATAAATGATTGGATAAACAAAAATGATTTTCTATTTTTGCAGTTCGAATAATAAAAAATTAATTAATTATGTACGCAATTGTAGAGATAGCAGGGCAACAATTCAAAGTTGTGAAAGACCAAACTCTTTACGTTCATAGATTGCAAGACGAAGAAGGTAGCTCAGTTACTTTTGATAAAGTTTTGATGATCGATGACAACGGTAAAGTAAAGCTTGGCGCCCCGGTTATAGAAGGTGCTTCAGTAAAGGCGAAAGTCGAAGAACATCTGAAAGGTGATAAAGTAATCATCTTTAAAAAGAAAAGAAGAAAAGGATATAAACTAAAGAAAGGACACAGACAGTATCTTACGAAACTGACTGTAACAGGAATTTCATAAAAATTATAAGACATGGCTCATAAAAAAGGTGCAGGTAGTTCGAATAACGGACGTGAATCAGAATCGAAACGATTAGGTGTAAAAATCTTTGGTGGTCAGGCTTGTATAGCTGGTAACATCATCATTCGTCAGAGAGGTACAAAACATCATCCTTCTACAAACGTAGGGATGGGAAAAGACCATACTTTGTTTGCTAAAACTGATGGTATCGTAACATTTACTAAAAAGAAAAATAACAGATCTTTCGTATCTGTGGTTCCTTTCGAGAACTAATTTTTTCTCAAAACCATATTGAAACACCTCATCCCTAGGATTGAGGTGTTTTTTTTGTTTCCTATTTTAGCAGAGGGATTGTAATCGAAATACGACAAAATACTTTTCGCGAAACTCTCAGTCTTAGGTAAAAAAGGACTAGCCGAATATGGATATATAATTTGTAACCCATTGCATTTAATAATCACACAATAAACCTTATCTTTGGATTATGGAACAAGGAGAAATAGTTGTATCAATTGAACAAGGTAAAATCAACTACGAAGGACACGAAGTATTGAATTCTATAGATATTGAATTGAGAAAAGGAGAATTTGTTTACTTAATTGGAAAAACTGGAAGTGGAAAAAGTTCGCTTTTGGATGCTATTTACGGAGAAATAAAATTATCGGATGGCCATGCAACTGCCGTTGGTTTCGACTTGATGAAATTAAGACAAAAAGACGTTCCCATGCTTAGAAGAAGAATTGGAAATGTATTCCAAGATTTCAAATTATTGTATGACCGAACCGTTTATGAAAACTTGAGGTTTGTTCTTGAAGCCACTGATTGGAAAGGAAGAAAGAAGATGGATGAGCAGATTGAAAAAGTATTGAAAATGGTAGGTATTGTTGGAAAAAACAACAACTACCCTCATCAACTCTCTGGAGGAGAACAACAAAGAGTTTCCATAGCTCGAGCTTTGCTCAACGAGCCTGATTTGATTATTGCCGATGAACCAACAGGTAGTCTCGACCCAGAAACCGCTAGAGAAATAATGGATTTGCTCATTAATATTTCGCAAGAAGGTGTTACGATTTTTATGGCGACACACCATTACAAAACCATTGAAACCTATCCTGGAAGGATTTACCAATGCGTAAATAAAACGGCTCAAGAAATGGCTATTAAATACAGCTAAATTTCAAATGAACTCATCTCTAAATAAAATAGTATGGATTACTGGAGCCTCTTCGGGAATTGGAAGAGCTCTCGCCATTGAGTGCTCTAAGCAAGGTGCTTTGCTTATTTTATCTGCAAGAAATAATGAAGCTCTGATTAAAACAAGATCCTTGTGCCTTGACCACAAAAAAGTAAAACTACTTCCACTGGACTTGCAAGAGATTTCAACATTTGAAGCCAAAACTAAAGAAGCAATTTCTCTTTTTGGCGGGTTGGATATCCTAATCAATAATGGAGGAATAAGCCAAAGAGGTTTTGCGAACGAAACCCCCTTGGAAGTAGATAGAAAAATATTCGAAATCAATTATTTTGGGACGATTGGTCTTACCAAAGCCGTCCTCCCCTATTTTGTCAAAAATAAAAAAGGACAAATCGCTGTCACCTCTAGTGTGGTTGGGAAATTTGGTTCACCTGTTAGGACTGCATACGCTGCATCAAAACATGCACTGCACGGGTTCTTCGATAGTTTAAGAGCCGAACTTCATGACCAAAACATTGGAGTCACTATTGTATGTCCAGGACCAATAAATACCGCTATCTCTGAAAATGCATTGACTGCGTCTGGCGAAAAACAAAACAAAAAAGATGAGGCTATTGCGGCAGGGATGAACCCAGAAGTATTGGCAAAAAAATACATCAAGGCGATAAAGAAAAATAAGCGTGAAGCTTGGATTGGAAAGAAAGAAGTTTTTGCGATTTACGTAAAAAGATTTTTTCCAGGGCTATTTGCACGCATCATTAGAAACGTAAAAGTAACTTGAAAAAGAAAACATTAATTAGCATCGTAGGACCTACTGCTATTGGTAAAACAGCCTTATCTATTGAATTAGCTAAAGCCCACAAATGCGAAATAATTTCGGCAGATTCTCGCCAGTTTTTTAAAGAAATGAGCATTGGTACAGCAAAACCTTCCCACGAAGAAATGGATGGAGTTGTCCATCATTTTGTAGACTGTATTTCAATTGAAGAATTTTATACAGCCGGGCAGTTTGAAAACGATGTAATGAATAAGCTAAGCGAAATCTTTGAAAAACAAGATATTGCAATTATGGTAGGAGGTTCAGGGTTGTATGTAAATGCTGTACTGAGTGGGATAGATGAAATTCCCAGTAATCTGGAACTAAGGGAGGAGCTAAATAAGGAGTTGGAGGAAAACGGATTGAGACACATGCAACAAAAGCTGAAAAAATTGGACTATGAACATTTCAAATTCATGGATAAGCAAAATCCACAACGACTTATCAGAGCTATTGAAGTTTGTTTGATAACGGGTAAAAAATACTCTGACTTAAGAAACCAGACTGCAAAAAAAAGAGAGTTTGACATCATTCAGGTTGGGATTACTGCTGATAGGGAGATTATCTATGATCGCATAAACCAGAGAGTAGATAAAATGGTGAATGACGGACTCATAGAAGAAGTAACAGGATTGTTTGCTCAAAAAGAATTAAATTCCTTGAACACAGTTGGGTATAAAGAAATATTCAACCACTTGGAAGGCGAAGGTGAATTGGACTTTGCCATAGAAAAAATAAAACAAAATACACGTAACTTTGCTAAAAGACAATTGACCTGGTTCAAGAAAGATGAAAAAACTAAATGGTTTGACATCATGAACGAGAAGGACAAATTAACCAAACACATAGAGAAAAGTCTAAAATAACGCATGTTTACAGAACCTCTTGATATTAAAATCCCTGATGGAAAAATCACTTTCTATGAGGGATTTTTTAATTTAGAAGAGTCGAAAGACTTTCTTTCTGCATTTATAAAAACGATTGAATGGAGCCAAGATGAAGTCGTGGTATATGGAAAAAAGCATAAAATCCCTCGTCTGAATGCTTGGTATGGAGACAAAGGGAAAGTAATGAAATATTCCGGCTTGGTTTTAGAGCCAAAATCTTGGACAAAAGAACTTCTGAAAATCAAACAAAAAGTAGAACAATCAACTGGATTTGAATTCAACAGTTGTTTATTGAACTATTACAGAAACGGCAAAGATGGAATGGGCTGGCACCAGGACAATGAAAAGGAACTGGGTATTAATCCTACAATTGCCTCTCTTACGTTTGGACAATCTCGTCCATTTCAATTGAAACATATTAGTAAACCTGAACTGAAGAAAGTTGATATTACACTGTCGAACGGTAGTTTGCTTATTATGGAAGGAGAAACCCAACATCATTGGAAACATCAAATCCCCAAAACAACCCGAAGTATAGCCGAAAGAATTAACTTGACCTTCCGAAAAATTATTTGACACTTAAACCTCTTCCAACTAATTAACATTTCATAGTTAACTCTAATTCTTTCTGAAATAATATAGTTTCAAAAGGTTCAATTATCTTTAAAATATTAAACCAAATTTGAATGAAAAAGAACATAGCAATTGTGGCCGGTGGTTACTCCAGCGAGCTGGAAGTTTCGCTTAAAAGTGTAGAAACTGTTTTTCAGCACCTTCCAGAAGAAAAATACCACAAATTTGTAGTGATAATCAATAGCCAAGGATGGAATGTGAGAGTAAATGAAGCACTTTTTCCTATCAATAAAAATGATTTTTCATTCGAAATGGACGGTAAAACTCATTTTTTCGATTGCGTTTACCTGACCATTCACGGCACTCCAGGAGAAGACGGAAAGCTCCAAGGATATTTTGACATGTTACGAATCCCTTACAATTCCTGCAACAGCAAAACATCGGCTCTTACTTTCGACAAATGGTTGTGCAATCAAGTGTTGGCGAATAATGGCATTCATGTTTCCAAATCAGTGTTAATCAATGACCGATCAGCCATGTTTAATACCAAAGAAATAGTAAAAGAATTAGGACTGCCTTGTTTTGTGAAACCAAATGACGGTGGTAGTAGTTTTGGAATTTCCAAAGTAAAAGAAGAAATACAGCTAATACCTGCCATCAATCGAGCTTTTGCCGAAGGTAATGAAGTAATGATTGAGGCGATGATGGAAGGAAACGAAGTGACTTGCGCTTGTTTCAAATCAGACAAAGAAATCATTGCTTTACCCTTGATAGAAATTGTCAGTGAAAATGAATTTTTTGATTACGAGGCAAAATACGAAGGAAAGTCTCAAGAAATTTGTCCGGCAAGAATTTCGGACGAGCAAAGAGATAGAGTTCAGGACATTACAAAAAAAATATACAGATTGCTGGGGTTGAAAGGAATCATTAGAGTAGATTTTATTTTAGTTAACGACCAACCCTTTGTGATTGAAGTAAATACAGCACCAGGAATGTCGGGTGCAAGTTTAGTTCCACAAATGGTGAAAGAATATAAACACGCAAGCCTTAGTGAGGTGCTTCACACAGTGGTACAAGAATCAATGAAGCCAGGATATTAAACCTGTATAATTTCACCCGTTTTTAAGAGTATAACTCGACCCAGTTTGCCATAAATATTGTACATTAGACCCTCGTATACAAACTTTGTTACCCCAATGAAAAACATCCTTATTATTTTTGCCCTTTTAGTTGGCTTGTTTAGTTGTAAAACTGACTTCGAAATCAATGCACCCTACGATAGAATTCCAATCGTTTACGGAGTGTTGGACCAAGGGGTTGATACACAATGGATTAAGATTAACAAAAGTTTTTTAGGAACCAACAACCTTAAATACCCAAGCGTAAATGATTCCAATTACTTCGACAACGTAACCGTGAGAGTAGAGGAAATAAATGAGGATGGATCTGTTGGAAAAGTATATACTTTGCAAGACAAAGTTGTTGATGTAGCTCAAGGATCAGGAATATTTTTTACTGGCCAGCAAAGAGTCTACTATTTTGTGGATTCCAATTTGGATGAATCCAAAGAATACAGAATTATTGGAGATGGAGATGGGAGAAAATTTTCTGCCACTACCAATATGATTGAATCCTTTGAATTCACCAATAACTTTAGAATTAGGACTTTAGCTCCAGGTGGTATTTCCCTCTTCAATTCGGGAGTGTATAATGATGTTAAACCAGCATGGAGACAATCGCCAGACGCAGAATCTTATGGAGTTGTAATGAGATTTCATTACACGGAACATAGGAACGGGAACATTTTCGAAAAATTCGTAGATTGGAATTTGGGAGAAAAGAAACCGACAACAAGTGGCGAGTTAGAAGCAATTAGCAATTCAGAGTCTTTCTTTGGTTTGTTATCCAACACACCTGAACTAAAAGACACAGTAGGAGTAATAAAAAGGGTAATTGGTCCAGTTGATTTTAGAATTACATCAGCTAATTTCATTCTGAAAACCTATATCGATGTAAACAAACCAAATAGTGGTATTGCTTTTGACAAACCAGATTACACGAACATAGAAGGCGGAAGAGGCGTTTGGGCCAGCAGGTATACGTCAGAAATTACTGGAAGAAACTTGAGTGAAAAAACAGTAGAACATTTATTCAATGGCTCGTACACAGCAGATTTGAAATTTTGTTCTGATAATCCAGCCTGGAGTTCAGATCCCTATTTCTGTCCTTGATTTAGGTTTTTCTTTTCTTTTTCTTGGCCGCTGGAAACAAAATATTGTTCAGTATCAACCGGTAACCTGGTGAATTTGGATGAAGAGTTAAATCTGTAGGGGGATCTCCTACTCTATGCTGATAATCTTCAGGATCATGCCCTCCATAAAACGTCCACTGACCTTGGCCAAGAGTTCCATGAATATAGCGCGCAGTTCCTAGAGCCTTAGATTCTCCCATTACCAATACATTTGATTTCACAAACTCCTTGTGAAAATCTGTTGTTTGCCCCATAAATCCTTTAATTACCGAAGTATGATTTTGACATAACATAGTGGGAACAATGTCCCATTTTGCAGAAAAATCAAATAAAGTAAATACATCTTCCTTCTCGGGAATTCTCTGTCTTATTCTCACATATGTTCCGTCAATATTAGAAAACTCATATTCCAAAGGGTTAGTTTTAAGAGTAAAATCTCTAAACGCTAAAGTTTGAGTATAATCCAATTTAGATTGAGCTTGTTTGTCAGCAGGATCTCCATCAAACATCGATTCACATATATCTGTTTCTTGCGCAGAAAGAGCAATGTCGTAGGAATCTGTACCGGAGCACATCGTAAACAGAAAACCTCCCCCCGCAACAAATTCTTTGATTTTTAATGCCACTCCAGCTTTCAATTTAGACACTTTATCAAATCCCAGTCTTTCAGCCCTTGCCTCTGTTTCTTTTTGTTGGTTTTGATACCAAACGGCATTGCGGTAAGCTGCATAAAATTTTCCGTATTGTCCAGTAAAATCTTCGTGATGTAAATGAAGCCAATCATATTTTGGTAAAACGGTGTTGATTATTGCCGAGTCGTAAATTTTGTCGTAAGGAATTTCGGCATATTCCAAAACCATAGTTACCGCATCATCCCAAGGCATTTTTCCTTCAGGTGTGTAAACAGCAATTTTGGGAAATTTCTCCAACTTTATCACCTCTTGATTTACTTCCGGATCGGCAATTTTTCTTTTGATTGATTGAGCTTGTACATCGGCTATCAAATCAAAAGAAACTCCCCTTATTACACATTCCTTCTCAATGTCTTCGTAGTATTTTATTAAAAAACTACCTCCTCTGTAATTGAGAAGCCACTCTATTTCGATGTCATTTTGCAACACCCAATAAGCTATTCCATAAGCTTTCAAGTGATTTTTTTGCTTTCCCTCATCCATCGGGATAAGCAAATAGGAAGAAAACCCAACTTGACAAAAAAGAACAAATAATACGAGCGTGACTAGATTTTTCATAGAATAAAAATAACGGATTAAGAGAAGAAAAGAATGATTTGCAGTCAAAAATCCTTAGAACGGCTCCTCGTCATCAAATCCGCTTCCATCAAAAGCGTCATCCGAATCATCATCGTCCCAACCTTTTGATTTCATTGTCATCGTACCATCATCATTTCCTTCAAAGTCGTTGCTCGGAGTGATTGCCGTAAATCCAGGTTCATCAAAGGAATCTAAATTCTCGAATTTGGCAAACTGCCCAACAAATCTCAGTTTCACTGATTCAAGTGAGCCATTTCTATGTTTTGCAATAATAAACTCTCCTATTCCTTCAAGGTTGTCACCCGTTTCCTCATCTGTAGTTATACCATAATACTCTGGACGATAAATAAAAGAAACAATATCGGCATCTTGCTCAATAGCTCCTGATTCCCTCAAATCCGAAAGCAAAGGCTTTTTGTCTCCTCCCCTCGTTTCTACCGAACGACTCAACTGAGAAAGTGCAATAATGGGCACATCCAATTCTTTTGCCACTGTTTTGATAGACCTCGAAATAAAACTAATCTCCTGTTCTCGGTTACCTTTTCCTTCTCCACCACCAGTCATCAATTGCAAGTAATCAATCACAATCAATTGAATGTCGTGCTGTGCTTTTAGTCTTCTGCATTTTGCTCTAAACTCAAACACAGACAAAGCAGGCGTGTCATCGATAAAGAAAGGAGCTTCGGATAGTTTTCCAATTCGAGCATGCAATTGTTGAAATTCATGAGGTTCAAGATTTCCTTTTCTCAGTTTTTCAGCAGGTATTTCAGCCTCACCCGAAATCAAACGATTTACCAGCTGGACTGAACTCATCTCAAGTGAAAAAATAGCAACACCTTGATTAAATTGAACCGCAGCATTTCGCGCCATCGAAACCACAAAAGCTGTTTTTCCCATACCTGGACGAGCAGCGATTACAATCATATCAGACTTTTGCCATCCAGAAGTAACTCTGTCCAGGGCAGTAAATCCAGTTGGAACTCCACTTACTCCGTCTTGGTGATCTTGTGCATTTTCTATTTCCTCAATAGCATGTTGCATCACTTTGTCAATCTTCTCGTAACTCTTACTCAAATTACCTTCCGCAACTTGGAACAAACTGCTTTCGGCTTTATCCAACAAATCAAACACATCTGTTGTTTCGTCATAAGCTAATTTAATCGTATCGGAGGAAATACGAATCAATTCCCTCTGAATAAACTTCTGGGCAATGATACGAGAATGGTGCTCCACATTGGCAGCCGAGGCTATTCGATTGGTTAATTGAGAAATGTAATAGGCTCCTCCTACATATTCCAATTCTCCTCTATTTCTTAATTCTTGGGTTACTGTCAATATATCTATCGGCTGACTATTCCCAAACAAGGAATGAACCACTGCGTATATTTTTTGATGCTGGTCTTTGTAAAAACTCTCGGGACTCAATACATCAATCACATCATTTACCGCATTTTTTTCTAACATCAATGCACCTAACACAGCCTCTTCAAAATCTACTGCTTGTGGTGGAATTCTTCCAGAATCTTGAAAAAATGGAGTGGATTTCTTTTTGGTTGCCATTCTTGTTACTGGGTCGTTATCGGGTAAATTGTTGTTCATTAATGCTCAATATAAGTAAGTGTTAATTCATTAAAACTAGCCTGTTTCAATGAATCAAATCAATTCTGGTTGAAACACAAATGTAACTCGAATTCTTCAGTTTTTTGTCGTAGTTAAAACAAAAAAGTTACTAAGTAGATTTATTAACAATTGTTAGCAACGATTTCATTTTTTTAAATTCACCAAATATAATTTTTAGATAAATCTAAAAATATTTTTATATTTGCATAATGAGTTACACAAAAACAGAAGAAAACTACCTAAAAGCCATTTATGGTTTAGAAAGTAAATACAACAAAGAGGTTTCTACGAATGAACTGGCAAACAAGTTGGCTACCAAGGCATCTTCGGTAACTGATATGGTAAAAAAACTAGCTAAAAAAGAGCTCATTACCTATGAGAAATACAAGGGGGTTTCTTTGAGTAAAAAAGGAATAAACATAGCCATTTCTATCATTAGAAATCACCGTATATGGGAAGTGTTTTTAGTTGAAAAACTAAACTACAAATGGGATGAAGTTCATGAAATTGCCGAGCAACTAGAGCACATCAAATCAGATGAATTGGTGGACAGATTGGATGATTTTTTGGAACACCCATCCTTTGATCCTCACGGTGATCCCATTCCCGACAGAAAAGGAAATATTCCGATAAGAAAAGAGGCCGTACTTTTAAGTGAATTAAACAAAGGAGAATCAGGAATTGTAGTGGGAGTAAAAAATACACACAATGAATTTTTACAATTTCTAGAAGAGATGAACTTAACCCTAGGAAAAAAGATTCGTGTAGAAAAAGTTTTCGACTTCGACAAATCGAAAATGATACAAACCGCTAAACAAACAGTAACGATTTCAAAAGAAGTCAGTTCATTTTTGATTATCGAAAAAATAACAGATTAAACAATACAAATGGAAACAATTATACATTGGTTTGAAACTGTAGATCCTGTAATGGCGGCATTTGTCGCTACCACTTTTACTTGGTTTGTAACGGCCTCAGGAGCTTCTTTAGTATTCTTTTTCAAAAGCCTAAACCGAGCTGTCCTGGATATCGCATTGGGTTTTACAGGTGGAGTAATGGTAGCAGCCAGTATTTGGAGTTTAATTATGCCAGCTTTGGAAATGAGTTCAGGAGAAGGATTTCAAAAAGTAGGCCCAACCGTTATTGGTTTTTTACTAGGAGCTCTCTTTATTTTTGCGCTCGACAAATTGATTCCACACATCCACTTGAATTACGAAAAAGTATCGGAAGCAGAGGGTCCAAAAACAAAAATGAACAAAACTCTTTTGCTTGTTCTGGCAATTACTCTTCATAACATTCCCGAGGGATTGGCAGTAGGTGTTTTGTTTGGTGGAGCGGCAAGTGGTATGGAAGGTGCTACGATTGGTGGTGCTGTTGCTTTGGCACTGGCAATGGCGATTCAAAATTTCCCTGAAGGATTTGCGGTTTCAATGCCGCTCAGACGACAAGGAATGAGCAGAGGAAAAAGTTTTTGGTACGGGCAACTTTCAGCAATTGTTGAACCTATTTTTGGGGTTTTGGGTGCTGTGGCTGTTCTTACATTTACTCCACTCCTGCCCTATGCCCTAGCATTTGCAGCTGGTGCAATGATTTTTGTGGTAGTAGAAGAAGTAATACCCGAAACGCAAAGAGATAAATTTACAGACCACGCTACTCTTGGATTTATTGGTGGGTTTTTAGTGATGATGATTCTAGATGTGGTATTAGAAGATGTCTTCGCAAACATTTTAGGATAAAGGATGAGATATAAATATTTCTTGGTATTCGTACTATTCAACTCGCTACTTTCTCTGGGTTTTTCTCAAGGAAAAATTGATGGCATGATTTCAAATGAAGACAATTCTCCGGCAGAATTTGTTTCAATTGGGATTCCAGAACTTGGCATCACCTCCATGACTAACAGCTCAGGAAAATTTACACTTTCGAACATTCCCTTTGGTACACACACACTAGTAGTGAATCATATTGGTTATAAGGACACTGCATTTTTAGTAACACTTTCCGACCAAAACAGAGTGATTTATCGTTCTATGGTTTTGACTCCAACTATTACCCGATTGGAAGATTTCGTGGTTACGGGTACTCGAACTTCCAAACGAAAAACTGAATCTGCGATTATTGTCAATGTATTGACAAGCCAAACCCTTGAAAATGTTCAAGCTTGCAACCTATCTGAGGGATTGAAATTTCAGCCGGGATTGAGAGTAGAAACTGATTGTCAAACCTGTAATTACACTCAACTTAGAATGAATGGACTGGCTGGCGGCTATTCACAAATTCTTATCAATGGCAGACCCATCTTTAGTCCCATCACAAGCTTGTACGGATTGGAACAAATTCCTGTAAACATGATTGAAAGAGTGGAAATAATACGAGGAGGTGGTTCATCGCTCTATGGTTCTAGTGCCATTGGAGGCACTGTGAATGTGATTACCAAACTGCCAACAAAAAACAATTATGAGGTAAATTTGAATAGTCAGTTAGTGAACAATCAAAGTTTAGATAATATCCTGAGCGGAAATACTTCGCTCCTTAATAAGGATAAGAATGCTGGAATGACTTTATTCATCAATCAACGAAATAGAGAACTGTATGACCACAATTCAGATGAATACTCTGAATTACCCGAATTAAACAATACATCTTTTGGGGTGAACTCTTTTTTTCTGATCGGAAAAAATCAAAAAATAGAAGTAAGCTTGAGTAGACTCTACGAATATCGCTACGGAGGAGAAATGACAGATTCACCTACATTTTTGGCTCAACAGGCGGAAGAAAGAACTCACAATGTGTGGATGGGAAGTGCCGATTATCAAATTAATTTCAACAAAAAGAAATCTTCGTTTATCAGTTATGTGGGCTGGCAACAAACAAAGCGAGATCACTACACCGGAATTTTGCCGGATGAGGATAGCTCTATCCTCATTCACAAATCAAATCCACCTTACGGCAACTCATTTACCCGAACCATACAAGGAGGTTTTCAATTGAATCATAAATTGACACAAACTTTAGGTGCAGAGAACGTACTCACTTTTGGAACCGAATATCTGATCGACAATGTATTTGATGAAATTCCAGCCTACACCTATTTGGTGGATCAATCTACCCAAAACTTAGGCTCTTTTATCCAAAGCGATTGGAAAATAACTCCGCAACTTAATCTACTGACGGGAGTGAGAATGGACAAACATAATTTGGTAAAAAATCTAGTCTTTAGTCCAAGAGCTTCTTTGTTGTATTCCCTCAAAAAGAAAACTCAATTCAGATTGAGTTACGGTGCTGGATTTCGAGCGCCACAAGCATTCGATACCGATTTACACATTGCCTTTGCGGGTGGTGGAATTTCAAGAGTGCAACTGTCTCCCGAATTATCTCCCGAAAGATCACATAGTTTTAGCACATCGGTGAACTACGACAAAGTCTCGACAAAATACATTGCTGGATTCACCCTAGAAGGATTCTATACCCGACTCAACAACGCTTTTATTTTAAATCCTATCGGGGAAGATGACTTTGGTGAGGTATTCGAGAAAAAAAATGGACAGAGAGCCACGGTCCAAGGAGCTACGCTCGAATTAAGAGCTAACCTAAATATGAAACTCCAAATTGAAACAGGAGTTACTTTGCAAACCAGTAGGTACGAAAATGAAGTTTCCTACATCGAAGGATTGGATGGAATCAAAGATTTTATTCGAACCCCGAGAACATACGGATACGGAGTAGTAACTGTGCTGCCTAAATCTAAATTAAATGGGGTTCTCAATTACTTGTATACCGGAACAATGAAAGTACCTCATTTTGCGGGAGCGCCTAACCAACTAACAGATGAAATAATCGATTCGAAAGCATTTCATGAAGTAAGTCTAAAACTGAACTACAACCTACCGTTGAAGAGAGTAAAAACCAATATCACATTTTATGGTGGAATTAGGAATATCTTTAACTCATATCAGACACAATTCGACATTGGAAAAAACAGAGACAGTAACTTTGTTTACGGACCTGCACAGCCACGAACCATTTACTTGGGGCTAAAATTAGGCAGTTTATAAATACAGTTAGGAACAAGCTTCGTATTTCTGAAGGAATCAACCAATATTGGTTTTGTTACAACTTGTTTAAAACTTCTGAGTAGCTAAATAGGTAAACTTACCGTTGACCCTTAATTTTGTATTACAAACAATAATTCTATCCCAAAAAACTATGAAATTTTTTATTGATACAGCAAACCTAAACGACATCAAAGAAGCTAACGATTTAGGAATACTTGACGGAGTAACGACCAATCCTTCCCTGATGGCGAAAGAAGGAATTGGAGGAACAGACAAAGTAATGAAACACTACGTGGACATTTGCAACATTGTAGATGGACCAGTAAGCGCAGAAGTTATTTCTACTGATTTTGACGGAATGGTAAAAGAGGGTCTTGCTTTGGCTGAATTGCACGAAAACATCGTGGTAAAAGTGCCTATGATTCCAGAAGGAATAAAGGCAATTAAATATTTTACTGAGCAAGGAATCAAAACAAACTGCACCTTGATTTTTTCACCAGGACAAGCGTTGCTTGCAGCTAAAGCTGGTGCAACCTACGTTTCCCCTTTTATTGGAAGGTTGGATGACATCTCTACAGATGGACTCAACTTAATTGATGAAATCAGATTGATTTTTGACAACTACGGATATGCAACAGAAATTCTTGCGGCATCTGTGCGTCACCCAATGCACATTATCAATTGTGCTAAAATTGGAGCAGACGTAATGACAGGACCTTTGAGCGCTATTTTAGCTTTGGCTAAGCACCCACTTACAGATAGCGGATTAGCCAAATTCTTGGCAGATCACGCAAAAGCAAACTCGTAACACATGGCAGCAGATTTCCTTTCTATACATCCAGAAACGCCCGAATACCGCAAAATTGCAGAGGTTGTTTCAGTATTGAAAAAAGGAGGAATTATTGCTTACCCTACCGATTCAGTGTACAATTTTGGTTGCTCGCTTGACAACAAGCGAGCAATTGAAAAAATAGCAAAACTGAAACAAATAAAACTAAAAAAGGCAAATTTTTCGCTGGTTTGTCCTGACCTAAAATCCATTGATGAATACACCAATCCTTTCAGTAGAAGTGTATTCAAAGCCCTGAACAAAAATCTGCCTGGGCCGTTCACATTTATTTTGAATGCCAGCAACAAAATCCCAAAACTATTCGATTCCAATAAAAAAGAGATTGGAATCCGAATTCCAAACAATGAAATCTGTTTGGGAATAGTAAAACAATTAGGTGTTCCCTTGGTCACCACATCCATTCATCACGAAGATGAAATTGTGGAATACATTACAGATCCCGAACAAATTTTTCAGAATTTTCAGCACCAAATTGAACTCATTGTGGATGGAGGAATTGGAAATAACCAACCTTCTACCGTAGTAGATTGCACACAAGATGATTTAGAAATAGTACGCCAAGGTATTGGTGAATTGGTGTTGTAAAAACATTTCCGTTTCTGATTTTCAATTCCATTCTCTCTTGACAATCATTATGGATCTATTAATATTTAGGACATTTGCACCTATTTCCTATTCATTCTCCATATCAACAAAGCAATTCCCACAACAAAGTGGAGAATCACTATTCCTATAATGACGTAAGGTGTTTTCATCTTAGTTGTATTGAATTTCGTAAGTCACTTCTGCAAATTGTCTGAACATCTCGAATACCCCACAATACCTATCTACGGATAGCTTCACAGCTTTTTCTATTTTTTCCTTTTGTAGGTTGTCACCCCTAAACTTATACACCATCTTTACTTTGTCGTAATGTTTTGGATGCTCTTCAGTCAGGTTTCCCTCTACTTCTACTTTAAAATCCTGAACCTGAGCCCTCATTTTGTTGAGCAAAGAAGTAACATCCATGCTGGTGCAACCTGCCAAAGACACCAACATGAGGTATTTGGGAGTAATACCCTTTGCTTTTCCATTTTCATCGGGTGTTGCATCTAACTCAAGCTTACCTCCCACGGTTTCTACTTCGTAAGCCATTTCGCCTTTCCAGTCTGTTTGTATTGTATGTGTCATTTTCTTTTTTATTTAAATTTACTTTCTTTATGAACTAATGAAGGAAACAATTGTTACAAATTACCATCATTTGGGGAGGAGAACAACTAAGAAACCCATATTCTTTGAGATGTGAAATACTTCCTTTACTTTTATTCCCAAACGGAACAAACAACTTATGATCGGAATTTCTATCTTTTTTGTGATTTTGGGGATTGCCATTAAAAATGGAAAGCTCTACTTCTTGATGGCTGGATACAACACGCTACCCGAGGAAGAAAAGAAAAAATATGATGTAGAGGGGATTGCCTCCGTGTTTCGAAATGCCATGTTTTTCATGGCATTTGTAATCAGTTTAGGATTTTATGCAGCACAATGGATGGAAATTCCTGAGATTAAGTTTTATTCCTTTTACGGTGCGCTAATCATTGGGATTCCTTACTTGCTGATCAATTCCAACAAAAACAAATACAAACTTGATTGAATCCATAGCATTGGGAAATCAAATGGAAAATCCTGCTGAAAAAAACTCCACCAATGATTGTAACGAAACTAAAATTATCTGACACCCTTCCTCTCACTTGTTCAAGAACGGGAACTTGCTGCCATGGAAAAACAGTTCATCTAAATCCTTGGGAATTGGCAACGATTTCCAAATCGAAACAACTTTCTACCCAAAATTTTGTAAAGGAATATTGTGATTGGGGTGGAATCAAACTAAAGTTTGAGGGAGATATTGGATACAAAAACCAACACTCTTGCAGCCAATACATCGAGGGTTTTGGATGCAGTGTGCACGCAGGAAGACCACTTGCCTGTCGACTTTATCCGTTGGGCAGACAAATTCAAAACGAAAAAGTAGAGTACATTCACGAAGGAAAAGAATTTCCTTGTTTGGAAGGTTGTCCGGTTGTTACTGAGCTCCCAAAATTTACGGTTGCCGAATACCTTCAGGATCAATCTACCCAAACTTTCGAAAAAGGACAAGACAACTATCTGGAAGTGATGCAGCAACTTGCCGACATTGCTTTTGAGCTCTACCTCGATAGCGGATTGGCAGAAACTGGAAATTCAGAAACCTTGAATCAATGGATGATTTTGGGCAACTCTTCGCCAGATGAATTATTTTCTTTTCTGCCACAAGATTGGCAAAAGGAATTGATGCATCCAGAGATAATAAAACTGAATAATCCCACAGAATTTGCTACCCAGCACTTACAGCTTTTGCTCAACAAAGCTCAGTCAGACTTTGGCTCTGTGGCATCACTAGAAGAACTTCAGCAAGCCTCTGTTGTCATGATGGCGGTTGCGCTTCAGGTTGCACGGTCAATAGGAGCTGATCCAAAATCACTTGCAGAACATTGGGCAGAAACTGCACGCACACATCTTTAGCCCACAAAAAAAGCTACTTGTTTCCAAGTAGCTTTTTTATACTATCAATCAATTTATTATTTAATCACTGTCATTTCTTTTACCAAGTGACCAGCACCTGCGTATTTATCGATGATGAACAAGGTGTATCTAATGTCAACAGAAATAGTTCTTTGAACTCTGTTTTCGAATGAAATATCACCACTCATTGCTTCCCAGTTTCCGTCAAAAGCAGTACCAATCAAGTAACCGTTTCCATCAATTACAGGACTTCCAGAGTTACCTCCTGTAATGTCATTGTTTGTCAAGAAGTTTACTCTCAATTTTCCATCGGCATCGGCATATTGACCATAGTCTTTTTTCGCATACAGTTCTTTTAACCTTGCAGGCAGGCTGAACTCTTGATCTCCAGGAATTTCTTTTTCAATCAATCCTTCCATGGTTGTGAAATAAGTATCCAATCCATCTTCACTTCTTACAATGTTTCTCACCTTGTCGCTTACTTCATATGACATCACACTTCCATAGGTCAATCTTTGTGTAGAGTTCGCATTAGGATAAAAACTTTTTTCAGGTTGCATCAATCTAATTCCTTCAACGAATAATCTGTATCCCTCTTCCATATTTTCCTCAGCCTCGGCAAATTTAGCAGACGAGCCAAAATACATTGAAATAAAATCTGTCGCAGCTTTTATTGCTTTGTCATCTTCCATATCAATGGCCTTTCCTGCTTTCAATTTTGCAATCACTTTGTTCATTTTCTTTTCTTTCATGAAAGGAGATTTACAAAACAATTTCTTAGCAAATCTGTCGAAATTTGCCTTTTTTACATCAGCAAAAAATGCAGGATGTTGTTCTTTGTTTACTTTGTTGTAATACAAATCGAACAAATTTGCCACAAGGTTCTTTTCTGTTTTTTCGTCATAGTTTTTGAAATGTTCTTCTGTCATTTCTTCCAAGGCACCAATCAGTCCAGAAATGGTTTTGTCTCTTTCTGCAATCATTGCCTCTTTTTCCTCACCTGTTGCAGCTTCTATTTTAGTGTCAAATTTAGTTCTTGTTTGAGCTATTGTTTTGATTATTCTATCGGTTCTGTAAGTATACAAAACGAAATCTGGACCTCTCAATCCTGCCTCCATTACGTAAGTATTTCCAACGATGTATTGGTCTGTCAATTCGTAATACTCTCTTATCATTCTCAGTGCATCTCCGTATTTCTCAGTAAGCTGAGGTGACTGTCCAAACCAGTTTTCAAATTCTCTTTCCAATTTAGACTTTCTTTTTACTACCCCATTAGTTTGAAGTTGTTCAGTTTGTCCTTGAAAATATTTCCAGTAGTTGGCCGTTTGCGCATATTTAGAAGAATACATGATATCCACGCTTTCCTTTTTATCCATTTGTGCTTTCATGGTTGCCAATTTCACATCTCTCACTTCTACCACGGTAGGTCCTTTTTTATCGATTGCCTGTTGCACACCAAAAGAAGACAAGTATCTGTCTGTGCTACCTGGGTAGCCCATAATCATGGCAAAATCTCCTTCTTCTACACCTTTAATATTAACAGGCAGGTGGTGTTTAGGTTTCATTGGAATGTTATCTGTAGAGTATTCTGCTGGTTTTCCATCTTTCCCAGAGTAAATTCTGAACAATGTAAAATCACCGGTATGTCTTGGCCACATCCAATTGTCAGTATCGCCTCCATATTTCCCAACAGACTCCGGTGGAGCACCAACTAATCTTACATCTGTGAAAGTTTCATTGATAAACATGTAATACTCACTTCCATAAAAGAAATCTTTGATGTAAGCGGTATAATTAGTTCCTTTCGTTGCTTTTTTTATCAATTCAGCTTGAATCTCCTTTATTTTTTTGGCTTTGTCTTGTTTGGATTCAATACTAGAAATTCCCTCTAAAATTTGTTCAGTCACATCTTCCATTCTTACCAAAAACGTAGCCGTAAGTCCCGGAACGTTTTTCTCTTCAGATTTTTGCATAGCCCAAAACCCATCTCGCAAGTAGTTGTTTGCAACAGTAGAAAACTGCTGAATTGCATCATATCCACAGTGGTGATTTGTCAACATCAATCCTTGATCAGAAATAATTTCTCCTGTACAAAAACCTCCAAGTGAAATAATCGCATCTTTCAAGCTAGAATTATTCACACTATAGATCTCTTCAGCAGAAAGCTTAAGTCCTTTACTTTGCATGTCTTTTATGTTCAGTCTTTTGATGAACATTGGCAACCACATTCCTTCATCTGCTTTCACGTTTACGCTGGTAAAAACGAGAGAAACGGCTAAAAATAACGAGAGTATTTTTTTCATTTTTTTGTTTGTTTGGTTAATTTTTTTCGAGTTACTAAAGTAAGAAAAAATCAATTTATACCCTTCTATTTTCTATAAATGGTTATAATTGTCTTTAAATGGAATTGAATAGAGTCCAATAATTAGTTTTGTTATGAAATATACCCTAGAAATCACCATCAATAAACCCAAACAAGAAGTAGTAGCCCTATTCGACAACATCCCCAATTTATACAAATGGATGGAAGGACTTCAATCCGTCAAGCTACTTAGCGGTGAGGAAGGAAAAAAAGACGCTAAATCAGAACTAGTCTTTAAAACACCTAAAAGACAATTGACAATGATAGAGACTATTTTGCAAAATGACTTGCCTGATAAAATGGTGACCACCTACCAAGCAGATGGCGTTTACAACATTATCTGTACAGAATTTCACGAAATGGGCGAACAGACTTTGTACAGAACTGAACAAGAGTTCAAATTCAAGGGTGCAATGAGAATTATAGGATTTTTATTCCCGAAGGCATTCAAGAAGCAATCCATGAAATACTTGGAAGATTTCAAGAAATTTGCAGAAGGTAACTAATTGATACCGAAATTGAGTGAAAACACATGTGAATAAAGCGCTAACGATCCATTTCCCACGTTAGAGATTGCATAATCAATATTAAATTTGTTGAATGCCACTCCTACCCCTAGATTTGGCATTATGGATAGATTTTCGGAGCCATCAAACTGTCTTATCCATTGAACATTTCCAAAACCAGCTCGCACAAACAAGATTTTTTTAAACCCCAATTCAGCTCCCAAACTTGGTTCCACGTTGAACCCTTTAGTACGAATAATCGAATTCCTTTTGCCATCAAAAGTGGTATTCAAATTCATTTCGGTATTTAACTTAAACTTTTTATTCAGTTTAAATTCTCTGGAAGCTCCCAAAATCAATCTTGGCAAGGTAATCTCAGTGGAGTTCTCGGGTATTTCGTTTCCTGTACTTTCAAATATTTCGATTGTTGCCTCGTCAATCGAGTAACTCCAGGCATTTACCGTTGTTGTTACGTCTCTAATTACTCCCGCAAATTTCCATTTCTCGGTTTTGTAATTTAATGCAAAGTCCAATCCAAATCCCCAAGAATTTGCAAAATCACCAATTCTTCGGTGAATCACTTTAAAGTTTCCTCCGGCCTCTAAACCACTTTTTAGTTTTCGAGCATAAGAAAGAAGTAAGGCATAATCTGCAGCAGAAAAACGAGTAATCTCGTCATAATTTACATTTCCCTCTTTGTCTATTAATTGGGTTGTGTTCGGAATGTCATCTGTTCCAAATCGAATCAAAGATATGCCAGCTACTGAATTTTCATCCAATTTTTTGCTAAAACCAAGATAGTCGTACTTAGCAATTCCTTTGAAATACTCTGAGTGCATAATCCCAAACTCCATGTCTTTCTTGGTATTGAGAAGTGATGCCGGGTTGTAATATCCTGCTGTTACATCCTCTATTCCTGCAATAACCGAATTTGCCATTCCAAAATTTCTAGCTCCAACCCCAATCGTTAAAAATTCATTGCTGTACTTAGGTGCATTGGTTTGTGCAAAGACATTGCTTTCAATAAAAAAGAAAATAAAGCAAAGAAAAAATGAAAATTTGGTACACATAGTCGAATAACGTGTTAAAATTGTAAATAGTACTTATCGATAAAAATTCCTTAATTCTAAGTTTGAAAAATGTTTTTTCCTTTTAATAAAATTACTAAACACGATACTTTTTTTATATAAACCACTGGCATTGAACTCCACTTCTTTTGTCGCTAACTTAAGCACTTTTCTCTTTTGTTTCATTTCTCCTAGTCTTCCTATAAAGTGAACTTGCGCTTTCAATATTTGAACTGACGCTCTGAACTCGCCATTTGCAATGAACGCAACAAAGGCAATATAATCCAACAAAAAACGCCAAGCAATCTTAGCCAATAAAAAGCTTCCTCGGTAGTTTTTGTAAAGAGTAAACAAGCTGTTTCGGAAGTTTAAATATATTTTTCTTGGACTCATGTAATTGAGCGTACCGCCACCCAAGTGGTATACCAAAGAAGATGGAATCGCCATAATTCTATACCCATGAAGTTTCATTCTCCAGCATAAATCAATCTCTTCCATGTGGGCAAAATAGGTTTCATCGAATCCACCCAAAGAGTGAAACACTTTGCTTTTTACAAACATACAAGCTCCAGTTGCCCAAAAAATTTCGGTTTCTTGATTGTATTGTCCTTCGTCTTCTTCTATTTCATTGAATATTCTTCCACGGCAAAAAGGATATCCGTTCTTATCTAAATAACCTCCAGATGCACCTGCGTGTTCAAACTTATTTTTGGATTTGTAGGCCAAAACTTTTGGCTGGCAAGCTACCAATTTTTCGTCAGATTCCATTTTAGAAACAATAGGTTCGATCCAGTTTTCAGTAACTTCTACATCAGAATTCAATAACACATACTGCGCGTATTCTCCTTCTATTTGTTTGAGTCCTTGGTTATAACCTTTCGCAAATCCACCGTTTTCGGTATTATGAACTAGTCTAATTTGTGGATATTCCTTGGATAAAAACTCAACCGAATCATCCGATGAATTATTGTCAATTACCACTACATCATTCTTTCCCGAGTAGCGCAAAACTGAGGGCAAAAAAGTAGCTAAATGCTCTTTTCCATTCCAGTTTAAAATAATGATTCCTACCCGTTTCATGTCACAAAGATATTGATTGAATGAGAATTACAATGAATCACACCCAGATTTAAGGATTTTTAGGATTTGAATATCACTTTGGTCTTATTTGTTTAAAGGAAATACCCAACGCCTTTTCAAAATATCTCACCGACTTTAGTTCTTTGGAATTGACCAAACAAATTGAAACTCCTTCTTTTCCTCCTCTTGCTGTTCTTCCACTTCTGTGAGTATAATACTCCTCTTTATCTGGCATTTCGTAATGTACCACATAAGCCAAATCTTGTACATCAATTCCTCTTGCAGCGAGGTCTGTTGCAACCAGCATTCGTATGGATTCATTCTTGAAAGCACGCATTACTTTGTCTCTTTCCTTTTGTAATAAATCACCATGAATAGCTCCCGAAGAAACATTCTTTGATTCGAGTTGCTGAGCCAGTAATTGTGTTGCCTTTTTCGTCTTACAAAAAATAAGTCCTCTGTTTTTTTGTTCCGATTTCAAAAACTGAATGAGAATATTGAATTTATCGGCATCGTCACACACCAAGTATTGATGTTCAATTTTTTTGTTTACCACATCACCGCTTGTTTCAATTCTTTTTGCGTCTGGCGCCATGTGTTGATTTACAATTTGTTTAATTCCCTCTGGCATAGTAGCTGAGAATAACCATTTTGCCTTCACCGAAGTCATAAACCCAAGAATTTCGTCCAATTCCTTTTTGAATCCCATACTCAACATTTCGTCTGCCTCATCCATCACCACTGTGTGAACCTGACTCAAATCCAATGCTTTTCTTTTCACCAAATCAATTAATCTTCCAGGAGTTGCCACCACTATTTGGGTAGGTCTTTTTAATTTTTCTATCTGAATATCAATGTACTGACCTCCAAAAACGGCTTCAGTAAAAACCTTATCGGAGTATTTAGTAAACTTGAATAGTTGCTTCGCTATTTGTTGTCCTAGTTCTCGTGTTGGACACAAAATCAATCCTTGAATGTGGTCTTTCTTGGAATCTATTTTCTCTAATAATGGAAGTCCAAAGGCAGCCGTTTTCCCTGTACCGGTTTGTGCTTGCCCCACCAAATCTGTATCAAAATTTAACAACATAGGAATGACTAATTCTTGAATCTCGGTAGGATGAAGGATATTCATTTCGTTCAGCCCTTTCACCAATTTTTTGCTTACTCCTATGTCTGTAAATGTTTTCACTTTGTTCTGTTTGATATTTGTACAAAAGTACATCAATTAACGGGAATTTTTAAGAATTTGTCAAGGCAATAAAACTATTCCTTTTTTAAAAAATCTACGGTTACATTCTCAATTTCTTTGAGCTGAGACAATATTCCATGAGAAGACATAATATTGTGCTTAAATTGAATAAAACAAGCCACTTCAAAAACTTGATCGGTTACATCCAACCAATTTAATTTTACAAAACTCATCACCTCGCTCATCTGTGGGTATTCAAAATTGATTTGATAATAATGCAATTCCTCTTTTTCAATGATATTAGTTTGTTCCAAAGTAGATTTGGTTGCGATTTTATAAGCAGAAATTAATCCTCCCACACCCAGTTTTACTCCTCCAAAATAACGAACCACAACGACAAGAACATTTGTAACTTCTGCAGAGAGTAACTGACCATAAATTGGTTTTCCTGCCGAATTTATAGGTTCACCATCGTCATTGGCTCTGTATCTTTCTTCGTTACCAATACCCAAGCGATAGGCATAACAATGATGTCGTGCATCGCTGTGTTTTTCTTTTATTTCAAGTAATCTCAACTTGACATCCTCTTCATTTAAAACCTGAAAAGCATAACCAAAGAACTTACTTCCCTTCTCTTTGTACAAACTGTGAGAAGGTAGCTGAATGGTTCGATATGTGTGAGGTGTTTTCAAAAAGACGAAAGTAATAAAATAGACCCAATTGCTGCTATTACACCTAGCCAATTGCGAGGTGTTAAATCTTCTTTGTAAAGAAAATATCCAATCAAAATAGCAAACATCAAAGTACCAATATTGATGATTGGAAGAACTGAACTAGAGTCAAAGTTTTGATTAAGAGCTTGGATAAAATAATACAATCCGAAGGTGTTTGGAATAGATAAAACCAGTCCAGCGACAAAGCTTTTTCTACTTATTTTAATCTTTTTAACGACCAATAACACGACACCCAAAACAAAAGAAATGAAAAAAGCAGATACCACAAAGTAGCTAATTTCATCTGCACTGGTAAACCATTTTTTCTGTGTAAAATTGATGAGAGTTTCGGCAATTCCGGTAAAGACAAAAATAAGTAAGGGATACGATGCTGAACCTTTTGAAGAAAATTTGGAGTTTACTGATTTGAAGGTCAGCAAAAAAATAGATAGCAAGGCCAAGGCAATTCCAACTATTTTTAAAATACTAGTAGATTCACCAAAATAAACGATAGTAAAGATCACAGGAAATACCAAACTTATCTTGTTGGAAAAAGTGGCTATCGAAATTCCTTGATGAACAGCAGTTTTGGAAATCAAAAAAAAATTCAACAAAAATAATCCTCCAACCACCAAAGCTGATACAAACCAATCTTGTTGATGAATTAAAACAAACTGATTGGGAGTTACAAATAATACCAACCCCAAGAGTATTGCCCCAAAATAATTGAACACAATGGCGGGCAATGTATCCACTTCTCTTTTGTCAAATTCCTTGAAAAGCAATACTGAAACGACAGGAAAAAAAATGGCTAACAGAATGGACAGACTCACGAATTGGAATTTTTATACCGTTTCACTTCATCACTTTCAATGAGAAATTGTTCTGCTATATGTCCGTCAAATCTGGGTGCTTTAGTACCATGTACAAATTTCTTTTTTCCTGTAATTACAAATACTTCATCCCACAAACCCATATCAATAAAAGACTGCAAGGTTTGAGAACCTCCTTCCACTATCAAGGATTGAATATTTCTATTAACTAATAACTCCATGAGTTGTGGAAGAATATTTCGAGAAAAATCCATCTCAATACCTTCTACTTTTTTGTCCTTAAAAGTACTTGACTCATTGATGAGTAATGTCTCTGATTCAGTATTATAAATGTTAAAAATTTGATGTGACATCCAAGATTCTAATTTTTTATCAATTACAATTCTCACCGGGTTTTTTCCCGGAAAATTTCGGGTTGAGAGACTTGGATTATCTGTCAAAACGGTATTCTTTCCAACCAAAATTGCCATTTCATTTGCTCTCAATCTGTGAGTAAACTGATTAGTTTGAGTACCAGAAATCCATCTATCTTGGTTGTGATTTTCTTTGGAAGGAGCAATAAAACCATCCAGAGTTTGTGCCCATTTCAAAAAGATGTATGGCCTGTTTTTTTCATAAAATGTGAAAAATCGTTTGTTCATTTCTCGACATTCATTTTCTAGAATTCCAACTTCTACCTCTATTCCACTTTCCCTCAATCTGGCAATTCCTTTTCCGGCAACTTCAGAGAATGTATCAACACAACCGATCACAACTTTTGGAATGTGACTCTTCACAATTAAATCTGCGCAAGGTGGAGTTTTTCCGGTGTGAGAACAAGGCTCTAAACTGACGTACAACGTAGATTTCGAAATTAAATCTTTGTTTACTACGGAATTGATGCAATTCACCTCACCGTGACTCCCTCCAAATGGGCTGGTAAATCCTTCTCCAATGATTCTATTTTTATAGACTAAAACAGCTCCCACCGAAGGATTGGGCCTTGTACTTGGAATGCCTTTTTTTGCCAACTCTAGGCAACGTTTCATATAATATTCGGTAAGACTCATTGGTCAAAAATAACCAAAATAAAACTGCCTTAAAACAAAAACAGAACCCATTGTCTGAAAATGAGTTCTGTTCTTGACGTAAAAAAGAAAAAAGAGATAGTATTTCACTATTCTACCCTTAAGACGTGAATAGAAACAAAAGGGTTGCCGTTATAATAAAAAAAATTTTGGCTATCTATTTTGAATTAAATTTTCAAAAATTGAATATTAAAAAAATTAAGCTTTTTAAGTATTGTATATCAACACATTAAAATTTACTAAATAAAGTATAGCCTTACTATTTAAAAACAAGAATTTGCCTTTATCTTCAAAAAATAAAATAAATTAATGTTAAACAAAATGAGGCAATGGGATTTAAAAAGGTTGAATAAAACAAATACGTATTACTATTTGAAGAATAAACTCTAATATCTTCCTTATCTTTGTGATAAAATCAAGATTAATGTCAAAAAAAGAGAACTCAACTTGTTCATTTTGTGGAAGAAAAAGAGAAGAAGTAAACATGCTCATTGCAGGATTGGATGGTCACATTTGTGAAAACTGTATTACGCAGGCAAATGAGCTCGTGGTTCAAGAAGAAACTCATTCTCAAAATCTAGACCTACAAGAAGACATTAAGTTCTTAAAGCCACAAGAAATAAAAAATCGACTGGATGATTATGTTATCGGGCAAGAAGATGCAAAAAAGATTCTTTCGGTAGCTGTTTATAATCATTACAAAAGATTGTTGAACCCGGGAAGTGATGCGGAGGAAGTTGAATTAGAAAAATCGAATATATTGTTGGTTGGAAGAACTGGTACTGGGAAAACTTTGCTCGCAAAGACTATTGCTAGAATGCTAAATGTTCCTTTTACCATTGCGGATGCAACTGTATTTACGCAAGCCGGGTATGTGGGAGAAGATGTAGAAAGCTTGTTAACCAGATTATTGCAAGCTGCAGATTACGATGTGGAAGCGGCACAAAAAGGAATCGTGTTTTTGGATGAAATTGATAAAATAGGAAGAAAAGGCGACAGCCCATCCATCACCAGGGATGTAACTTCTGAAGGAACCCAGCAAGCCTTGCTCAAGCTCCTTGAAGGAACTGATGTGCGTGTTCCGCCACAAGGAGGAAGAAAGCATCCTGACCAAAAAATGGTAGAAATTGATACCCGAAATATCTTATTTATATCTGGTGGAGCTTTTGATGGGATTGAGCGATTGATCGAAAGAAGAATAAAGACTCAACCTCTTGGTTTTGGCTCCAGTTCTGAAGACATTGAAGAGGACAATTTATTAGAATTCTTGAGTCCTCAAGATGTGAAATCATTTGGACTAATTCCCGAGTTAATTGGTAGGTTTCCAATTCTTACCCACCTCAATCCATTAGACAAAGAGGCGCTCAAAAGAATCCTAACAGAACCTAAAAACTCTTTACTAAAACAATACACCAAGTTGTTTGAATTGGATCATGTTCAATTAACTTTCGACAAAAAAGCACTCGATTTTATTGTAGACAAGGCCGTAGATTACAAATTAGGAGCTAGAGGATTGAGGTCAATTTGTGAAGCAATACTCACCGATGCAATGTTTGAAATCCCTTCTAATGCAGAAATCAAAAAATTAAAAATCACAGAATCTTACGCTAAAAATAAGTTTAGTAAATCAAAATTAAGTAAACTAAAAACAGCTTAACATAATCAAATAGGTAGAAGGAAATTTTTAAGGGTTTGATTTTTTTGTAAATTGTAGAGAACTATCTAACAATAAATAACACTCTTCTGCATCTTTCTGGTGCAGCCCTTACCGAAAATGCTTGTGAAAAAAGATTCTGAACCTTATCAAAAACTCTCTATAAAAAATTGGTCTGAAGAAGATCAACCAAGAGAAAAACTCATGGCAAAAGGAAGGCAAGTACTTTCTGATGCTGAGTTAATTGCTATTTTGATTGGAAGTGGAAACAGAGAGGAAAGCGCCATAGAACTCTGCAAACGCATTTTAAGTGACTCACAAAATAACCTAAATGAATTAGCAAAACTTACCGTCTCGGACCTCACTAAATTTAAGGGAATTGGCGAGGCAAAAGCCATAAGCATAGTTGCAGCACTGGAACTGGGAAGAAGAAGAAAAAGCGAAAAGATTCTTGAAAAAGTTCAAGTTAGCTCAAGCAAACAGGTGTATGAATACATTAAATCAGTTCTAACGGATTTACCGCACGAAGAATTTTGGATTGTTATATTGAATAGAGCCAATAGAATTATTGGGAAACAACTCATTGGAAGAGGTGGTGTTTCCCAAACCACAGCAGATGTGAAAGTAATATTTAAAAAATCGATAGACAAACTAGCTTCTGCCATCATTTTGGTCCACAATCATCCTTCGGGAAACTTAAAACCAAGCTCGAGCGATCTTAATTTGACTAAGAAAGTAGTTGAAGGAGCAAATCTACTTGACTTAAAAGTATTGGATCATCTTATTATTGGTGACGGAAATTACTTGAGCTTTGCTGATGAAGGACTGATTTAACAAACCAAATCCTACCCAGAATTTAGAGCGCAACTCTGCTTAATTTTTCGCTCATGTGATTGAATAAATTGGTCAATGGCTTTTCGATCATCATTTTCAAAAAGGAATTTACTCTTGCCTCACAAATCAAAAATGCCTCCGCACTCATTTCCCCCTTTTCTTCGATGAAAATATTCAAATCGAAATCAATGGGAGAATCTTCACTCGAAGTGAGTTTTATCTCGCTATTTGGTGTGGAACTGTCTTTTTTCAATGTCAAACTAAATCCCTGCATTTTAAATGAACATTGGTCATAACTGCCTTTCCATTCGGTGAATTTTCCCTCGGGCAGCAAACTTTCTACATTATTCAAATCCATTAAGAAATCATAAACAGCTTTTTGGCTATTCTCAATAGTCGTTTTTGTACTTTCAATATTCATTTTCTTATTGTTTAAATGCTTTGATAATCTTTTTAACTAATCGGTGACGAATTACGTCATTTTCATCCAATTCTACAATAGCAATTCCTTCAATGTCTCGCAAGACGGCAAGTGCTTTGATTAGCCCTGAATTTTGATTCCTTGGTAAATCCACTTGCGAAGGATCTCCATTTACAATAAATTGGGCATTTCTCCCCATTCGGGTAAGGAACATTTTAATTTGGCCTTCGGTCGCGTTTTGAGCCTCGTCCAGAATTACAAAAGCATTGTCCAGTGTTCTTCCCCGCATAAACGCCAAAGGAGCTATTTGAACAATGTTGTTCTCGATGAAATCTTCCAATTTTTCGGCAGGAATCATATCTCTGAGAGCATCGTAAAGCGGTTGTAAATAAGGATCCAATTTTTCTTTTAAATCACCTGGTAAAAAACCTAAATTCTCTCCTGCCTCGACCGCTGGTCTTGTCAAGATAATTTTTCTCACTTCTTTGTTCTTGAGGGCTCTAACCGCCAAAGCTACCGCAGTATATGTTTTTCCCGTTCCAGCAGGACCCACAGAAAAAACCATGTCGTTTTCAAAACTTGCCTCTACCAATCTTCTTTGATTATGCGTTCGGGCAATTACTTTTTTTCCATTATTGGCATGTACAATTACTAAATCTCCTTTTGAATCTTTGACCGTTTCATGTCCATTTCTCCCAAAATATTTTCAATATCACCTTCTGTCAGTGTATTGTATTTTAAGAAATAAGTGGTCATTAATTTTATTTTTTCGATAAACTCATCAATTAATTCTTCCTTTCCAACTAGTTTAAGCGTTCTTCCTCTCGATACTATTTTTAATGAAGGAAACTTTGCTTCCACTGTCTTTAAAATTTTATTGTTTACTCCCAATAAATCAATTGGTTCAATGTCGGTAATGGTAAATATTTTTTCAGTCAAGTTTGAGTTTATTTTTCAGTTTATAGTTCCTTCAATAAATATAAATAAATTCGGAGTAAATAATTTAAAACCTGCATTTAATTCTTATTTTTGACTTAGATTAGTAACAATAAAGAAACACGAATTATCTGCATGGCTATAATCACTTTAACAACCGATTTAGGAATTGAAGATTATTATGTATCTGCAGTAAAGGGAAGTATATTGAAAGCCCTAAAAGGTGATGTTACCATTGTAGACATTACGAATGAAATAAAAATTTTCGATATTCGAAATGCGGCTTACACGGTAAAACACGCTTTTGAAAATTTCCCGCAAGGTACCGTCCACATCATAGGAGTAGATTCGGGAATTTCCACCTCCCGCCAAGCGATATTGATGGAGTACAAAGGTCATTTTTTTATCGGAGCAGACAACGGGCTATTTTCTCTAATCTATGACACGGCACCTACTAGTTTCTATGAACTAAACCTAGACATTGATACGAACGTACTTACTTTCCCAACGAGAGATATTTTTGCAAAAGCGGCTTGTCATATTGCGCGAGGAGGAACTCCCGAATTTATTGGAAAAAGAATTGAAAAAATAGCCACTTTCCAAAAGCCAATTCCACAAACTCAAGAATTTTTTATCCGAGGTTCGGTAGTTCACGTAGATTCTTATGGAAATGCCATTACTAATATTTCCCGAAAATTATTTGATGAAATTGGTAAAAAAAGAAGCTTTACTATCGGTTTTAGAAACTACGAATTAAAAGAGCTAAGTTCTACCTACTCCATTGTGGGAGATGGCATGAAGCTAGCGCTTTTTAACACTGGAGGAAACCTCGAGATTGCTATAAACAGAGGAGTTGAAGGATATGGAGGGAGTGCTTCGCAGTTACTAGGATTAAAAGAAGATGAAATTGTTACCGTATCATTTAATAAATAAATTATGCTTATTCGTATTGTAAAATTAACCATTCACCCAGATAAGGTTGAGGAGTTTAAAGAAATATACGAGTCAAGCATGCACCTAATTAGACTGCAAGAAGGTTGTCAGAAGCTAGAGTTACTTCAAGAAAAAGGAAGGTACAACAATGTGGTAATGACCTACAGCTATTGGGATAAAAAAGAGAACCTCGAAACTTATCGCAACTCTGAACTCTTTCTGAAAATTTGGAAAACTGTAAAACCTCTGTTCTGCGCCAAGCCAGAGGCTTGGAGTATGGAAAGAAAATTTGAATTGTAAAAAAAGTCGTCTCAACTCATTTATTGAAATAATGGTTTCAACTCAACTTCCTTGTTTTATCATTTATTTTAAATGATCAAAATCAGTGGATAAAATCAGAATATGAAACAGATTCGAAGAAGCAATTTTGAACAAAGATTTGAATTCACTCAAACCAAAGGCACTCGATTTGGTTACCAAATTCGATGCAGCTTAAAAACATACATATTATTGAGGCATAAAGACTAAACAAGGTGCTGTAATGAAACTTTGTCCATGATTAAAGAGGCCATAAAATGCCATAACATTCAAGAAGGATTGCATTTGGGCTATGCAATCGCAATTTGGAAGATTATCCCATCCTAACCTTCCCTAAAGGAAGGAACTCCAAATTCGTTGAGTAAGAGATAAACACTTAAATTCCCATTCCCTCTGGTAAAGCCTGTACCTAACAATTGGGCACTCCGTCTGAGGATTGTGCTAAACCGAACCCTGAGTTCGATTGAAAGGGAGAGTATCGAAGGGTGACTTAAACAACTATTATTCTTTTTACACACAGAAAAAATCGAGCAAAACAAAATATCTGAGCGTCATTCTGAACTTGATGCGGAATCTGTAAATTAGTTGAGTCAATGTTTGTAGACAGACCCTGAATCAAGTTCAGGGTGACTAACGATTTTTTAAATTTTTAGGTCAATCGATTTTCTTCGCCACCAAAGCATACACCATTGGCAATTTATCACCGTGTTTTTTTAACTGGTACTTCCCTTTTTCAACTTCTTCCAAATTTTGGAAACAATTGTAAGGCGAATAATCGTATTCTCGGAATTCTTGAACTTGTAATCCGTTATTTTTCAAACTATTAAAAATTTCGCTCAGCCCATGATTCCAAGTTACGCAGGTTTCCTTGAGGTCGGCAGTTGAATCAGTGTAGGTTCCCTCCTCTTCTTCTACAATTGGATCCGAATTGAAATAACGGTAAGTCACTGCTTCTATCGCATTATCGAACATCCAAATAACGGGATGAAACTCTGCAAAAATGAATTTTCCGCCAGGTTTCAAAAAATGAGAAATTACTGCTGCCCATTTCTGCGAATCGGGCAACCAACCTATTGTTCCGTAACTAGAGAAAACATAATCGAATTTTTTCTCAAGAACATTCGGCAGATTATACACATCGGAACAAATAAACTCGGTATCTACGTTCATTTCTTTGGCTAAATTTTGTGCCTTGTCAATCGCCACATCAGATAAATCTACTCCCGTTACGTTTGCACCCAATTTGCTCAACGAGATACTGTCTTGACCAAAATGACATTGCAAATGCAACACACTTTTTCCTTTTACTTCCTTAAGAAACTCCAATTCAATCTCATTGAGTGAGTTTCCTGTTTTCTTAAAATTTGCGTTGTCATAAAACTCTGAATCGTAATGCACTTCGGTGCGTTTATTCCAAGAATTTTTGTTTATTTTTAAATAGTCCATGTTATGTTGAGCTGGCTGCGTCCCGAATTCTCGAGACATAGGGATTACAATTGTTAGGTTACTTCGGCAACCTAAAGATTGCCTAATGAAGACTTTTTTTAATTCACTCTCCAAAAATAAGGAGAAAATAGAACTGCCACAGTAAACAATTCTAACCTACCAAAAAGCATAAGGAAAGAAAGCACCCATTTTCCAGCATCAGGAAGATGAGTAAAACTTTGCGAAGGATCTACAGAGGCAATTCCCGGCCCCACGTTACCAATAGAAGTTGCAACTGAACTGATGGCTGTTAATAAATCTACTCCCGGCATGGCTGCCATGATGATACTTCCCATTACAAACATAAATAGGTATAAAAACAAGAAAGCCAATAAATTATAAATCACTTTGTTATTGATTGATTTCCCATTGAGATGAACAGGTACGATTGCGTTGGGATGAATTCTTCTTTTGAACTCCAAGAATCCATTCTTTATCAAAATAACGATACGCACGATTTTCATTCCTCCACTGGTAGATCCAGCCGAAGCACCTGAAAATAGAAGAAGAAAAAAGATAAATGTCGCAAAAACTCCCCATTCGGTAAAAATACCACTTGCAAATCCGGTTGTGGTAATAATACTGACTACCTGAAATGCAACTAAACGAAAGGATTCGACTAACGAAAATCCATTGTTCATGTTTTCTGCATCCAAAAAAACGGCTGGCGTAAGCAATGCGATAAACCCGATAACTGCCATGAGGTACCATTTAAATTCATCATTTTGCCAAAGTTTGGCTAACTTTCCTTTAAAACCGAAATAAATGAGTGTGAAATTAGTACCAGCTATGAACATGAAAATTAAGATTACTATTTCAATCAATGGAGAATTGAAATGAGCAATACTGGCTTGTTTGGTTGAAAAACCTCCCGTAGAAGTAGTGGTTAATGAATGATTAATGGCATCAAAGAAACCCATTCCGCAACACATCAAAACGACTGTCTCGGCAAGGGTAAGGAACAAATAAATCACCCACAACCGTTTGGCAGTTTCTTTGATTCTTGGATGAATTTTGTCTTTTGTAGGTCCTGGCGCTTCGTTTACAAAAAGTTCCATGCCACCAATTCCTAGAAGCGGCAATATAGCAATGGTGAGAACTATAATTCCCATTCCACCGATCCATTGGGTCATACTTCTCCAGAACAAAATACTTTCAGGCATTTCCTCAATATTATCTAAAATAGAAGCTCCAGTGGTGGAAAATCCCGACATTGTTTCAAAAAAAGCATTGGAGAAATTAGGTATGGATTCGGATAAAACATAAGGCAATGTGCCAAAAAGAGTCATTGCAATCCAACTGAAAGAAACAATGATAAACCCTTCTCTTCGTTTTATCTCCGCTTCTTTAAATTTTCTGAGGAAATACCTAAATGAAAAACCAACCGCAAATGTCAATCCACTGGCCAATAAAAAGGAAACATGAGCCCCATCTTGATGGAAATAGGAAAAGCCTAAGGGTAAAGCCATTAAAAATCCATTGATAAGAAGCAGAGAACCAATTACGTAACCAATTACTCCAAAATTTATGAGTTTTTTTGTTCCTCCCATTTTTTATTGAAAATACCTTTCTATTTGGTGAATCGATTGGGTTAAGCAAAAAACCACTGCTTTGTCCCCTTCATTCAGCTGAAAATCTCCAAACGGAATAAGACTTTCATCTCCTCGTATCACGCCAGAAATATTAGCTGTTTTCGGAAATTTTAAATTCTTTATTCGCTTTTGGGTCACTTTAGAATTTGGTTTAACCGTAAACTCAATTATTTCGGCATCTACTCCGTGTAAATTTGCAATCGCATCTACATGTCCTTTTCTAATGTGCTTAAAAATATTGCTTGCAGCAATTACTTTTTTGTTGATGAGTGTATCTACTCCAATATTTTGTGACAAGTGAATGTAGTCAATGTTTTCTACTCGAGCGATCGTTTTTCTTACTCCATGATTTTTTGCTACGAGCGAAGAAATAATATTTGTTTCAGAATTTCGAGTCACAGAAATCAAAGCATCCATATCGCCTAGACCTTCCTCTTTCATGGTTTCTACATCTCTTCCGTCAATGTTTAATACCAATGTATTGTTCAAATTATTAGCCAACATATCACACTTTTTTTCATCTCCTTCTATCACAATTACTTTGTAATTATCTTGAAAAATTCTGGCAGTTAATTCTCCTAATCTATTTCCTCCCAAAATCATGATGTTCTTAATCTCAAAACATTTTTGGTCACAAAACTCAGTAATTCTGTCAATTGATTCGGGCGTGGAAATAAAATACACAATATCGTGTTCGCGAATTGTGGTGTCTTTGGTCACAATAATGGTGCTCTCGTTTCGGTGAATAGCAATGGGTTTGAAAGATAAATTAGGATTCAAATATGAGCTTTCACCCACTGTTTGGTCCTTGAGCTTTGATTCTTTCCCAATTGCTATTCCAAACACCGTAAGTTTCCCTCCCTCAAATTCTATATTATCAGTAAAAGCTGATTTTTTTACTAATCTTTCTATTTCCTCTGCCGCCAGAATATCCGGTGAAATTAGTGTATCAATTCCCAGGTCTTTGAACATCTCTTGGCGATCTTCCTGAAGATTTTCTAGCGTACTTACTCGCGCGATCGTCTTCTTAGCTCCATATTTTTTTGCCATAATAGATACCAACAGATTGGTTTCTTCGGACGAGGTAACCGCAATTAATAAATCACATTGATTTACTTTAGCTTCACTCAATACATCAAAAGATTTAGCATCACCTAAAATGGGGAAAATATCTATATGAGACTGAACATAATCTAGTCGGGATTCATCCTCATCTATGACATAAATATCTTGCAATTCACTCGAAAGCATTTTTGCCAGATGGTAACCCACATCTCCCGCTCCAGTGATAATTATCTTCATAAGTATGGTTAAAATTCTGAAATGAAAACCCAAAGTTAGCTTTTTTAATGCTAAAATTAAATTATCTACCACGCTAAACTAAAATATGGAATAAACCGTGTATCTTTGAAACTCAAATCAAATAGCACAAAACCAGACAAATTAACATGCCAAATCAATCTTTCGAAAGCAGAAAAATAGTCATTCTAGCGATTGTTCTTTCTATCGGAATCATTTTTTCGCTGAGGTTACTTTTTGTACAGGTATTGAGTCCAAAATGGGACGAAGAATCAAAAAAAATCTCAGAAACGAGAAGAATAGTAGAACCAGAAAGAGGATTGATTTTTGACAGAAATGGGGAAATCCTTGCTGCCAACAAAACTATTTATGAGTTGAGAATTACACCTTCAAAGATTCAAGAATTTGACACAACAGAATTATGTAATTTAGTTTTACTTACCAAAGACTCTCTTAAAACCAAGCTAAAAGAGTTAGGAAGATATAGAAGGTTGCAACAAGTATTGGTAAAAACTATTCCGGAACAAAATGTAGCAAAATTCACCTCCTTGATGTACAAATATCCTGGTTTTGCTATGGTAGAAAAATCTACCAGAATTTATCCGGGGCATGCTGCTGCTCATTTACTTGGATATGTTCGTGAAGTAGACGGAGATATCGTGAAAAAGAAACCGTATTACCGGGGAGGTGATAGAATTGGAATTTCAGGTTTGGAAAAGTATTTCGAAGACGAACTACGAGGAAGAAGAGGGAAAAATCAATTCCTGAGAGATGCTTATGGCAATCTCAAACAATTAACTGACTCAGATACAGCCAAATCAGGAAACAATCTTGTGAGTTCAATCGACCTGGCTCTTCAACGCTACGGAGAAAAGCTCATGCAAAACAAAATTGGATGCATTGTGGCAATTGAACCTTCTAATGGTGAAATACTGAGTATGATTTCTGCACCTTCGTTCGATCCTAATTTATTGAGTGGTGATACAATGAGCAAAAACTGGAATAGATTGTATCGGAACGATTCGCTCAAACCTCTCTTTAATCGTGCTTTACAATCTAGGTATTCGCCAGGCTCTATTTTTAAAATGGTGCAAGGTTTATCTTCTTGGGAACTTGGAATTATAAATAAAAGTACAAAAATATACTGCGATAAAAATCTCGTTGGATGCCACAACCACAATCCCGTTCAAGGACTATCCGATGCGATAAAAGTATCTTGTAACCCTTACTTCTATGAAACATTCAAGAGAATGAGCACCAAAAATGAGGGGAAAGACATGCACGAAAAATCCAGAAAAGGATTAAAAATCTGGAATGAATATGTCACCTCTTTTGGCTTAGGAATTAATTTACACATCGACTTCCCTGGCTATTCTATCGGAAACATTCCGTTACCGGCTACTTACGATAAAATTTACAAGAATAACATGCGCTGGAACTTCAGGACTTGCAATTCTCTGGCAATTGGGCAAGGTGAAATGCTCGTAACGCCTTATCAAATGGCTAATTTGGCATGTATCATTGCAAATCGAGGATTCTTCTATTTCCCCCATTTTATTAAAAAAATAGAAGGAAACACCATCGATTCTGTCTACAATCATAAACAATTCACTAAAGTAAGTTCAGATAAATTCGAACTCATTGTAGATGCCATGCAACAGGTGGTGGAAGGTGAGGGAGGAACTGCTGGTAGAGCAAAAATTGAAGGAATTGAATTGTGTGGAAAAACAGGAACGGTAGAGAATTCCCGTGGGAAAGACCACTCTGTATTCATTGCATTTGCACCCAAGCACAACCCAAAAATAGCGATTGCAGTCTACATCGAAAATGCAGGTTTTGGAGGAACCTGGGCAGCTCCTGTAGCCAGCTTAATGGTTGAAAAATACCTAACCGACTCGATTAGTAACTCCTCCAAAGAAAGGCGTATACTTGACGCAAATTTAATTCCGTAGAATGACTCAAATCTTTAAAAATATAGACAAACAACTTCTTGGACTCTACTTTCTGTTGGTACTATTAGGTATATTCACAATATACTCCACCACGTATGATGAGAATTATTCTTCTATTTTCTCTTTGAGTAAATCTTACGGAAAACAAATCATGTGGTTTGGTATAAGCAGTTGTATAGGGATTATCATTTTATTACTCGATCGTGAATTTATTCAGAAAGCTATCCCTATTTTCTATGGATTCACTGTGCTTCTACTTGTATTAGTTTTATTAATTGGAACTGAAAGAAATGGAGCAAAGGCTTGGTTTGGTTTCGGAAGCTTCGGGATTCAGCCTGCTGAATTTGCAAAAATATCTGTGAGTTTGATGGTTGCATCCTTTGTTTCGAACACAAATACCACCTTATTGCGCCAACAAACGAGAGTTTGGTTGTCCATCATTATTTTTATACCTGTTTTTCTTATTTTAAGACAACCTGATCTTGGAACTGTTTTGGTCTTTTTAGGATTTATTTTAGTCCTTTACAGAGAAGGAATAATAGGCAACGTTCTACTTTACGGATTATTACTGGTGGTTGTTGGAGTCGTTTCTCTTCTTCTAAAAGACACCATCAATCTCTTTTTTGGATTTCCAATCCATGCTCATTATACGTTTATTTTCACCTTAGTAATAGTCGCTACATTGGTTACTTTAGGTGTAAATGTAACCACCTATCAGCGTTATAGAAAAAGTAAGTACATCCGAATCATTTTGGTAACAGTTGCAGCTATAATTCTTGTCCCCATGATGAAATATGGGTTCGAAAAAATTCCTGAAAATCATTACCAAAGAGTGAGAGTAGAAATTATCCTTGGATTAAAACAAGACCCACGTGGTGTTGGTTATAATTCTCACCAAGCTTTGTCTGCTATTGGTTCAGGGAAATTCTTAGGAAAAGGTTATAAAAATGCAACCTTAGCCAATGATACGTACAGCCAAGTCCCTGAGCAAAGCACGGATTTTATTTTTTGTACCGTTGCCGAAGAATGGGGTTTTTTAGGAGGGTTTGTTTTGTTTGCGATTTATATGGTTCTGATTCTTAAAATTATTGCCATCGCAGAACGACAGCGCTCCACCTTTAATAGAGTGTTTGCGTATTCCATTGCGAGTATATTTTTTATTCATTTCGCCATCAATATAGGAATGGTTTTGGGGCTTGCACCAATCATTGGAATTCCACTTCCCTTTTTTAGCTACGGAGGTTCCTCACTCCTATCTTTTAGCATCATGATATTTTTATTGCTCAAATTTGATTCAGATCGACTAGAGTCATTCCGATAATTTATTCTTAAATTTAAGGCAAGGAAAACGCAACCCGCTTTCTGAATAGAACGTATTGACAACAAACCAATCCTTATGAAACATCTTATTCTACTCCTTTCTTTCTTCGTTTTTACAATTAATTCTGTGGCTCAACAATTCGAAGTACCAAAAAACTACGAATTCAAAACAGAGGCAGATTATGATAAGTACGAATCTGAAATCTTAGCTTGTGTAGATTGGTTAATGACGTCACCTATTAATAAGCAAGTAAGAAAAAGAGACAAAGCAGTTTCTTTTTTAGCCGCATATTCTATTGATAATAAAAGAGTAAACCCTCATCTCGACAAAAAAGAATTTTCTTTTTTACTCAATGGTGAACTTGGAGTTATTTACATTGCCTCCTGGACAAAAAGCTGTTTGACTCAAAACTATGTGAATAATAAAGAAGAATTTACCCTTCGAGCTACAAATCAAGTTATCGATTACTACTTGGCAAACCAGTCGAAAATAAAAAAAAGCAAAGGAATCAAAGAATTTGTTGATCAAAAACAAAACGGAACTCTGGATTCTTTTGTTAAGAGTAAGTTATAGAAGAACAATCCTCTCTATTTCATTGAAAGTGGCACAATTTTGTAGCCACTTTTTTTGTTAATTAAAATGGGGATAAAAAAGAACGAGAATTGCTCATATTCTTCCTTTGTATTCTATTTTTGAAGTCTATTATGAAATCATTATTTTATCTATCTGTCGTAGCAATCTCTAGCTTTTTGCTAAGTACTAACTCTGACAAAGTTTCAAGAAAGCCAGCGAAGACAAAAATCGAACCTGTCTTTCTTGAGCAAAACCATGCTTGGGCCGATTCTGTATTCCATACTCTAACCGAGGATCAGAGAATTGCCCAATTATTTATGGTGGCTGCCTATTCCAACAAAGGAAAAGAGCACCAAAAATACATTTCGAACCTTGTTTCAACTTATAACTTGGGTGGACTTATATTCATGCAAGGAACTCCAGAAAAAGAAATTGAGTTAACAAATCTTTACCAATCTCTCGCAAAAACCCCTTTGATGATTGCTATTGATGGAGAATGGGGTCTTCCTATGAGGCTACAAAACACATTTAAATTCCCAAAACAAATGACTTTGGGAGCCATTCAGTATGATTCTCTGATTTACAACATGGGAAAAGAAATGGCGCTTCACTGCAAGCGAATTGGAATTCATGTAAACTTTGCACCTGTTATTGATGTGAACAACAATCGAAAAAATCCAGTGATTAACTATAGGTCGTTTGGTGAACAAAGAGAAAATGTAACAAAAAAAGGAATCGCTTACATGCGTGGAATGCAAGACAATGGAGTGTTGGCGTGTGCCAAACATTTTCCAGGCCACGGAGATACTGACAAAGATTCTCACACAGCCTTACCCGTCATTACCCACAATTATAATCGACTTGATTCAGTAGAATTTTATCCTTTCAAACAATTGATACAACATGGAATTGGAAGTATGATGGTGGCACATTTATTCATTCCTGCTTTGGACAGCACACCAAATACTGCAACAACACTTTCCAAAAAAGTAGTGACAGATTTGTTGCAAACAGAAATGGGATTTGAAGGATTGATTTTTACGGATGCTCTCAACATGAAAGGAGTAAGTTCTTTCTATAAACCTGGTGTTGTGGATGTAAAAGCATTAATCGCAGGAAATGACGTATTGCTGTTTTCGGAAGACGTTCCTACTGCCATCCAAGAGGTAAAAAAAGCAATAGCGAAGGGTGAAATTTCTAAAGAAAGAGTTTGGAAGAGTGTAAAGAAAATATTGTATGCAAAACAATGGATGAACATCTCAACTGATACCATTTTTAAGAATAACCTATCAGCTGATTTAAATCCAAAATCATCTGAACTAACCAATAAATTACTGTTTGAAAACGCACTAACTTTGGTAAAAAACAAGTCAAATCTTATCCCTCTAAAAAGATTAGATACGACAGATATTGCCTCAGTAGTTATTGGTGAAAAATCGCCTAATGCCTTCCAAAAAGGATTGAGTAGGTATACCAAAGTATCCCATTTCGGAATTTCGAAAAAAGCCTCTTCAGAAAACATCAATGCCCTGCTGAAAAAACTAAAAAACTTTGAAAAAGTTATCGTTAGCATACATGGGACTAAAATGAATGGAAGCTATGGAGTGTTCAAAAATGACATTGCTATCGTCAAAGCAATAGCAAAGAACCACCAAGTAATATTGAATTACCCAACCAATGCCTATGCACTTGCTAAGTTAGGTAAAGCGAAAAACATCGAGTCCATTATCGTTTCATACGAAGACAATTCATACACCCAAGATTTAGTAGGTCAGCTTATATTTGGCGGAATAGGTGCAAAGGGGAAACTGCCCATTACTGGCTCTGCTGAATTTCCTGTAGAAACTGGTATTGAAACACAACCTATACGTTTCAAATACACGATGCCCGAAGAATTGGGAATTCCAAGTAAAAAATTAGGTGGTATTGGATGGATTGCAAGAGAAGCTATTAAAGACAGTGCGTTCCCCGGTTGTCAGATACTTGTTGCCAAAGAAGGAAAAATCATTTATCAAGAAAATTTTGGAAATTTCACTTACCATGCCGCTTCTCAGAAAGTGAATAACGAAACTCTATACGATCTTGCTTCTATCACCAAAGTTGCAGCCACAACAGCAATCATAATGAAAATGGTTGAAAATAAAGAAATTGACCTAAATAAAACACTAGGCGATTACTTACCCGAATATGTAAAAGGTTGTGATTACGAAAAAATAGTCTTGAAAGAAATGCTGACCCACCAAGCTAGGTTCAAACCTTGGATTCCATTTTACAGTGCTACTTTGGACGAAAATGGAAATCTTAACAAGCGTTTTTATTCAACACAAAAAACAGATTTTTACAACACTGAAGTTGCCAAAAACATTTTTATATTTAAAAACTACCACAAGGCAATCCTCAAAAGAATAGTGGGTACCGACTTACTGCCAAAGAAAAACTATCGGTACAGTGATTTGGGGTATTACTTTCTGAAAGAAATCATTGAAAAAAAATGGAAGAAAAGTCTCGATGTTGTGGCGGACAGTCTTTTCTACAAACCATTAGGATTGCAATACATGACCTACAATCCTTTGCACAAGTTCAAGAAAGAGCAAATAGCTCCAACTGAATCGGATGCTGTTTTTCGCAAACAATTATTGCAGGGTTACGTGCACGACCAAGCGGCAGCAATGCTAGGCGGAATAGGCGGTCATGCAGGATTGTTCTCAAATGCTACCGAGTTAGCCACAATGATGCAATTGTTCCTGAACAAAGGAAACTACGGAGGTATTCAATACTTTGGCGATTCCACAATCCAAGAATTTACCTCTGCACCCTATAAAAACACGCTAACTAAAAACAGAAGAGGAATTGGATTTGATAAACCAACAAGTGATTTAAAAAACGGCCCAACTTGCGATGCAGTTTCAATGTCAAGTTATGGTCATTCTGGATTTACGGGTACAAGAGCCTGGGTAGACCCGGAACATCAATTGGTATACATTTTTCTATCCAATAGAGTTTATCCCGATGCGGAAAACTGGAAATTGGTAAAGAATGACATCCGAACAAGAATTGAAAAAGTGATTTACAATTCTTTTCTTCAAAAATAAATTGAGATGAAAATAAACCAAATAATTCAAGAATCGATTGAGGTAAAAAAGCACATTTTGGAAGATGATGAAATGCTCAAGGCCCTTCAGATGATAACAAATAGTATCGTAAACTGTTACAATCAGGACGGAAAAGTTCTTTTTTGTGGTAATGGAGGGAGTGCTGCAGACGCTCAACATTTAGCAGCAGAATTATCTGGTAAATTTTACTTTGACAGAGAACCTTTAAACTCAGAGGCCTTGCATGTGAACACCTCCTACCTTACAGCTGTAGGCAATGACTATTCCTACCAAGAAATATATGCTCGGATTGTAAAAGCTAAAGGAAGAAAAGGAGATGTTTTGTTCGCTATTTCGACCTCTGGAAATTCCCAAAACGTAATAAATGCTATTAATCAAGCTAAAGAACAAGGGATGATCATCGTAGGACTTACTGGCAAAACGGGTGGAAAAATGAAAGACATCTGTGACTTTTTAATTCCTGTACCTTCCCAAGACACTCCTCGAATACAAGAGGCACATATTATGATTGGCCACATCATTTGCCAATTGGTAGAAGAGGACTTATTCCCCCAGTCAGAATGATAACTGAAGCCATCATATTAGCAGGAGGAAAAGGCACAAGGCTGAAATCAAGTGTTTCGGAATTACCAAAAACTATGGCTCCCATCAATGGAATTCCCTTTTTGTCCTATCAACTAGATCATTTAGCCAAGCACAATATCAAAACTATCTATTTGGCAGTGGGATATTTATCTCACAAAATAAGAGAGTTTTATGGCGATTCTTACAAAGGAATGTGCCTAACTTATAGTAATGAAAACAAACCTTTGGGAACAGGAGGCGCAATTTCGAAAGCACTTAAGGATACGAAAGGTGAACATGTATTCGTGCTAAATGGCGACACCCTATTTCATACTGATTTAGCAGAGCTAGCCAATTTTCATGAATCGAATGACTCTATTGTGACAATTGCACTCAAAGAAATGGAAGATTTTGATCGATACGGAGTCGTTCGCATCAATACTGAAAAAAAGGTTGTTGGGTTTGAAGAAAAAAAACGCCAACAAATTGGACTTATCAATGGTGGTGTGTATGCCTTGAACACCACTCAATTTAAAAAACTAAACCTTCAAGAAGCTTATTCCTTTGAGCAAGATTTTTTGGAGAACCACTACTCCACTTTGTCAATTTCGGGATTTGTGAGCAAGAGTTATTTTTTAGATATTGGAATTCCATCCGATTATCACAGAGCTCACGAAGATTTCAAAGAATTTAAGAATTGGAAAATAGATAAAACTTGGACTCTTTTCCTTGATCGAGACGGTGTGATTAATCAACAAATAACAAATGGTTACGTCACTTCGGTGGATGAATTTCAGTTTTTGGAAGGAGTTTTGGATTGTTTTTCCAAATTAACTCGCACATTTGGTAAGATTGTAGTTGTTACCAATCAACAATGCATTGGAAAAAAAATAATTGGGCTCCACGAACTGACTGCCATTCATGATCACATGAAAAATGTGATTGAATTGCATGGAGGAAAAATTAATCAAATATACTTTGCACCTGATCTTGCTAACGAGAATAATGAATTGAGAAAACCGAATACTGGAATGGCGGAAATGGCAGTTCAGGAGTTCCCAGAAATTGATTTCAACAAAGCTATAATTGTAGGAGATTCCCCAACAGATATTGAGTTTGGAAAAAGAAAAAATATGAAAACGGTATTGATTTCTAAAGAAATTTCCCCACTCTCGGACAAGTGCTTTGAGAGTTTAGAGAAATTTTCAAAAAGTCTTTCCTAAAACTTTGGTAAATTAAATTGGACTACTATCTTTGCACCACTCAAACAAACATTCGGTTGTTTTAAGAGTAACCCAAACCTATATTTACCAGTGAATACTGAAATATATCGGGCGCGTAGCTCAGCTGGATAGAGCACCTCCCTTCTAAGGAGGCGGTCAAAGGTTCGAATCCTTTCGCGCTCACAACTCAAAAGCCTCAGTTTAACTGGGGCTTTTGTTGTTTAAATATATTCTCTAAAAGGGTTTCAGCGGTTCTGTCGCATTAACTTTATTAAATATAATAAAGTTAATTTTTAATGCATTGTTAAGCAACTAACGAACAGAATGTTTTGAACGAAGTTGAACAAGGATTAATGATTTGATCCTTTTTAATTATGCTGACTACTTCTATTCCTGAGAGGGTTCGCTGTGCTGATTCAAATTCCTTGAATCCTGTCGTTATTCTTATTCGCCTTTTTATTCTTCGGTGGTCTTGTTCTATGATGTTATTCAAGTACTTGACCTTTCGTATCTTTATTTTCTTTGTGCTTAAACTTCTTTTGTTTACTGTCAAAATTGCTGAACTATTAGACCCACTTTTGTCTATGTTTACAATTCTTGGCTTGCCATTATTACCTATAGCTTTGTTGAAAAACTTCTGTTCTGACATCTTCTGTCTCCGCCTAGTTAACAAGAAATCTACTGTATTTCCATACTTATCTACCGCTCGGTATAAACACATATCTCTGCCTTTTACCTTGATATATGTTTCATCCATTCGCCAACTATCACAAACCTGCTTTTTTCGCTTATGCATATTCTTCTCAACTTCTTTAGAAAATTTAAACACCCATCTTTGGATAGTGGAATGGTCTACTTTTATCCCTCTGATTGACATCAATTCTTCCACATCTCTATAACTCAATGTAAATCTCAATTTGAAATAAACAGCTTGTAATATAATTACTCTTGGATATCGGTGACGCTCAAACATAATTTCAGTATTAGATGAAGTCAAATCTAAACATTTATTAGTTACACTAAGTTAATGCGACAGAACCCTTCCTACATTAAGATGATCATACAGCCGAAAACAAAAAAAGACCAAATTTAAAATAAGGAAAATAATCATTCGAATGTTATCGTAACTTGACCATCTCCGTTAGCCAAACTATATCCTTGAGTATGTGTAACATTTGTTGCAGATGGATCTGTATAAGATGATCCTCCGCCTCCGCCTCCTCCGGCATCTGAACCGTTAGAGTCTCCTCCGCCTCCGCCTCCATAATAACCTCCTCCTCCGCCACCTCCGAATCTACCGTTGTTACCTCCAGTACCACCTATACCCAATATACCACTAGTACTATTGTAACTTACACTCACACCACCAGTAGTTTGATTACCACCATTACCGCCTATAGCGCCGTAGCTTCCATTTCCATTTGGCCCTCTTGTTAGTCCAGGATTTGAAGCACTTTGATTTGTTCCGCCTGCTCCACCTGTTGATCCGTTACCTGCAGTAGTTCCTCCGCCATGTCCTCCATCACCTCCAGGTTGAGATTCTCTTCTTTGAACACCTCCGCCTCCGCCTCCGCCAGCTACATAAATTCTATTTGACAACGTAGGTGCGTTAATTCTAATATCAGTTGCACCTCCACCTCCACCACCACTGGTGCCTCCAGGATCACCACCTCCGTTCCAACCACCCTGTGCATTCCCGGGCGTCCAAGGATTATATAGAGGTTGATAAGTTGTACCTCCTGAATTTACAGTAGAGCCACCTTTTCCACCAACATTAACATAAATTGTAGTCCCACTAGTAACATTATAAGTTGCCTGAACTCTTCCACCTAAACCACCACGACCATTCCATGAAGTTGATCCATGTCCTCCTTTTCCTCCATAACCATCTACCACAATTTTTGTTACTCCTAATGGAACCGTAAAACTTTGAACTGATCCTGTGTAGTTAAAAGTTATGGCTGCACTGGACACGTTTACAGTTAGGTTACCACTCTGTCCTCCAAAAGAAACAGCAAATACAGCAGAACCACTTGTGGCAGGTGTTCCCGAAATCGAAAACAACAAAGAATCACTTCCATTAGCCAAAGTACCGCTTGACAAAGTGGCTGTCATTCCAGTAACGCCAGTTGATGAAAAACTTTGAGATGTATAGTCTCCACTATTTCCTCCTGTGTAAGGTATGTTTACAGTAACACCACTTGCTACTTGATTTTCTATAAGACCCCCTAACTGATTACCAGAACTAAAGTTTAAAGAAGTAACAGTAGCTACTCTACTCTGATTACTGCCTCTACATTTGCAAGGAATTGTAAATGTAGTTTGAGAATAAAATAATTGTACTGATGTTAAAAAAAGAACTGATAATAAAAGGTGTTTCATTGGGTTTAAAGTTTATTTATTTGATTTGCTAAATACAAAAAGATATTATGAATATAGTTTTTTTTTGTTAATCACCTAATCCTAAAAGGAAATTTATAAAAAAGTTAGTATGTTACTTACAATAAAAAAAAATTACAAAAAAATGATATTTCATTCCAATTTAATAAAACTAACCATTTTTATTCGGTCTTTTATTGGAATAAAAAATTCTTTAATTGCGCAAGCTTGGAGTAAGTCTTTTACCGCTGGGGTTATCGATTCTAACGGAAGTTTACTTGGGGGTTCGGAGGTTTTACAATTAGTGTCTCACTAGAACGATCAAAAATTAGGGTGTAACTACTATTAATACTGAGTTTTCTCATTTTTGGTATCACATGGGTAACACAGAAACTACAAAAGAATTAAAACATAATCTTGATTGGTTTATTCCAATTCTCTTTTTTTTTTTTGAAACTTTTAGTTAGTATACATTGTTTAACAAGATTCTTTTAAGAATTGTTCTAATTGATTCAAGTCACTCAGAAATTTAGAACCCTCAACATAATTACTCTTGGATATCGGTGAAGCTCAATCATAATATCGGTTTAAGATAAAGTTAATTCTAACTATTTATTAGTTACTTCATGTTAATGAGACTGAACCATATTATGAAATAAAAAAACTTAAACTTTGGTAAAAGAAAAGGAAAGACGTATTTTTAATCAGACAAAAAATACCTAACATGAAAATAACTTTATCGATCATACTAACCCTAGTAATTACATTTTTAGCTAATTCTCAAACGTATCCTTCATTAGAGATAAGTGCAGACATTGTCACTACATCAACTGGTGTTACAGTGGACGTACCGATAAAAGCAGGTACAAATTGGCAAAACATAACAAGTTTAAGAGGAACAATAACGTTTGACACGAACGTTATAACTTGGAACCAAATGTCATTCTGGGGATTGTCAAATCCTGGTGGCGCTGTTTTTACCTATCAGGGAAATGGTCGTATAACTTTTACTTGGATGTCAGTAATTTCAATAGGTCCAACTTTAAGCGCGGGAAGTACGGTGTTTACACTCAGGTTTAATGCAGTCGGAAGTGGTGGACAAATTTCTCCAATAACTTTTTCGAATACACCTCAAATTCTTTTTTGGAATAATGGATTCGGTTGGTCTGGAAATAATTTTAACTCAACTAATGGATCAGTAACCATAATTGGCTGTAACAATCCAGTGGCTATTTGGTCAGATACGACTAATCAATTAAATGTCAACTTCAATGATCTAACCACAGCTGCTATTACTTCATGGGCATGGGATTTTGGTGACGGAAATACAAGTAATGTACAAAACCCGAGTCATACATACTCTTCATCTGGAACTTATAACGTTTGCCTAATCG
>CBFHPW010000007.1:0-92051 GCA_965657945.1 Flavobacteriales bacterium | reverse complement strand
CACAAGGTAGATTTAATCAACAGAATATTTGGAGGAAAAACAAAAGTCAATTGGGGTTTTACTTCCTCAACTGGGGGGTCTTCTAATCTTCAACAAATTTGTTTCCCTGTAAAACCCGTTTCAATTTATTACGATACCTTATGTCAAGATAGCTGCCTTGATTTTGACCAAGTTCCGTATGACCCTAATTACAGTTACAGTTGGAATAATGGGATACAGGATACACTCCCTTTTGTTAGTTTATGTCCTAGTTCGGCTATTACATATAGTTTATATAAGCAAAGTAGATTGACAAGTTTAATTGATACAATTTCAGTTATATTATTTATGCAATCAAAACCAGACCTAGAATTGCCGGAAGAATCGGTATTATGTTCTGGGTCTTTATTATTAGATGTTCAGATTAATGGAGGATTATCCTATAATTGGAGCAATGGAAGTCAATCTTCTGAAATCAATATTTTCGACACAGGATATTATTGGGTCGAAGTAATAACTGCTTATTGTAGAGTGAGGGAAACAATTAAGATAATTTGTCCTTCATTACCAAATGTTTTTTCACCAAATTCTGATGGAATTAATGATTATTTCTCTCCATTGAAAGACTACTCTATTACCGAAGGGGATTTTAAAATTTACAATAGGTGGGGTAATTTAGTTTATGAAAGTACTGACATTAATTCTATACAGCTAGGTTGGGATGGAAAACAAAATGGAAAAACTTCATCAGATGGTGTATATTACTTCACATTATCTTATCGAGAAAAAAAAATGGAAGAGCCAAAACAAATTGCAGGTAGTTTTCACCTGTTTAAATAAAACTCAATACTAATTGAATATCCTCTTTCAGAAAGCTCGATGTTTTTCCCGTCTCGAGTACAAAAAAGCCTCAACAGTCTAAACAATAGATAGTTGAGGTTTTTTGGTTTAGAGCTATACGGTCCACTTGTCTTGCTTAATTCAAAATGAATGTGCCTGTTCCCAATCCTGCTGACAGAAGTAATTCTGTTACACCAAATGCTCTTAGTATGAGTACAATAGAAAGAATTCCAATATATACATAACGCACTGTAGTGGTTTTCTTCATTTTTGCCAAGGAAGGAATTTAAGATGTTTCTTGAGCTAGTAATTCACTATTCACTCGGTTGTGTTTCTTGAAATCATCAAAAAACTCTTGGTGTGATTTCCTCTCCTTGGAAATTCCTTTGTAAGCGGCTCTTCTGACTTTGTTTCTATTCATTCTTATTTGTTGAGGATTAGCTTCTTGCTTGCTTTTCCGTGAGGATGTGAAACAATCACATAATAAACACCCGCTTTTAAATGAGTGCCTTTTATTGTCGTTATTTCTCCTTTTTTAATTGCTTCAAAAGGGATTGATTGTCCTAGCATGTTCACTATCTCTATGTCTGTAAGGTCAATATTCGTTCCTTCAACACTGAATTCTCCTTGCGATGGATTTGGATAAATTTCAAAATTAATCGTATTGTTTATTTCTTTTAGGTTTAGGTAAGAACCGATGGTAAAATTGTATGTAAAAGATCCGCCAAAATCTGGATTTATGGCCCAAGCTGCTTGTCCAGTCATTTTATGAAACCTTAAGTATCCTGTTCCGTCTGAGTTTGCCCAAAAACCAATTCCGTCCCCATCTGTATCTTTTACCACCAATCTGTAGCATCCAAGACCAAGATTGAGGGTGTCTCTGAATAAAGTGTTGTTAGCTTGACCCGAATTACTATAGATTTCTGTTCCAAATTCATCATAAATTTTAAAGGATGTTTCGCTTGCCGCACTATTTGACCTGTAGTCAATTCGGAAAGGAGACTCAATGAAATCTGGAACTGTGAATTTAGACGAGTAATAATTATTGAAACTGTATTCATCACTGCCATTATTAGGTTGGCTTATTTCTGCATGAAAAACATTATCCAATCCCGAAACGGATTGCCACATTGTATTGGGAGCGTGCATTTCTACAATTTCATTTTGAGAAGGCGCTAAATTTCCGGTCCAATTAAACACCTCTTTTGTAGAACTGTTGTTCACCCAAAATTCAATTTTTAATGAAGTTAATTGCGTTTTTCCTGTGTTCCTGATGGTGATTTTAGGATAATGACAAATCGAGTTTTCTCTCGTGTATTCTACTCTATTAGAGGGAGCAATTACATCTACTATGGCGGCATCCAGGTTGTGATTGTATTCTCCGTAGGTGACTAATTTATTACTCACAATATAATTGGATGTACCAGAGGCTGAAGTGACACCATAATCCAATAAAACTGAATCATTACTGCCAACTATACTTGTGATATCGTTAACTTGGACATCTGTTGCCATGCCAGGACACCATCCTGCTCGGTCATATATCCAAGTTCCTCCTTGCGGATAGACTGGATTTTCTCCACAATCTTTCCAGACTTGCCAATCAAATTGTGTTCCATTATCAACTTTTAAAAAGTGCATTCTAGGAATAAACTCTCCTTCTTGTCCATGACCTGTGATAGAGGTTTTGACTTCATAATATTTTGCGCTTGTATCAAGTGGTATTTTTCTTGGAGCAAAATATTTATTGGCAATTATGTCGTTGTAACCGTGATATCCAGTGGGCCAAACTTCTTTTATTTCTTTTACTTCTCTTTCTGGAGTCCCGATAATATAATGAAACGAAATATCCATTTCCTCTTGATATTCTCCACCTCTTTCCATGGTCATTCTTTTTTTACCAATAAGAAAGGGAGAGAAGTCCGTTACATCAAAAATCCATGTTTTTCCTTCCATTCCGAGGTCAAGATTTATTCCATAGGGCGTAACAAAAGACATAATTTCAAATTTCATTGGAAATCGATTGTAATAGGTGAGGTCTGTTAGGGTTAGAGTGCCATTAGGAGAATTACTTGCCGAATCATAAAGTACACCCAGTGAAGTGTAATAATAGGATTTGTTAGTTGCATTGTAATAAGTGTTCGTAGCAACAATTCCTATACTATCGCTTCTTAATTCACCTGATTTTGAGAATACTTGCCTTTCTTGAACTAAATGGGATAAATGGGCAACAGAATCGTACAGGGTGTCATTTACTGTGGATAGAACGTAAGTACCTTGTGCAAATTGAATATTTGGACGAATATTCAGTTCCGAAATTTCTTTGAATAAATCTTCGCCAGTGAAAGAAATTCTATTGGAAGAGCCATTTATAATACCGTGATTTCCATTGCTTGAGCTATCTGCAACAGCAATAGTTCCCGTAGAGTTTAATCGGTAATTCATTTCCAAATTCAAATAGTTTGGGTGAGAAGAGTTGACTTTTTTTCGTTTCCATGCTCTCAAATCTGCTACACTTAAATTGGTGTTCCAGATTCTCAACTCGTCCATTTCGCCAATTAAGTATCGATTATGGATTCCTTTACTGACCTGAACATTTATACCAGAGAGTATATTTGTATTAATAGAAGTGGAAGGGTTAGATGTTTTGCTATCTAAAACTCCATCCACGTAAAACTCAATGTCAGACAATCTACTTCCAGTCAGAATGGCTGCAACATGATGCCAATTTCCGTCTGCTATGTTTGTACTACCCACAACGCCAGCACCGTTTATTTCTATTCGTTGATAACCATTATTCGTAGTTCTCCAGTTCCATTTTTCACTTGTAGCATTGTTTCCCCACGAAAGAATTTCACCTCCGATAGTGGTAGTTTTTATCCAAGCTTCCATGGTTCGGTTTGTTGTTCCTCCAACTCCTTTGTAGGAGTTACTTTCAATGAAATTAGCCGATTCAAATTTGAGTGAGTAATCACCACCTGCCATAAGACCGCCATGTGAAGATGAGTGACAAAGTATAGAGTTCGGTAAGCCAGTTGAGTTTCCGTTGAATGTAAATTCAACAATTAAATTTGAGGTTCCATCCCAGTTAAAAGGTGTGTGAAATTGAAATTTATTGAGGCCTGTGGCAAGTTGGGTTGTTGAGTAGAATACTTCCATAAATCCACTTAAATCAATAGAATCAGTGATCAGTATGGATTTTGAAGTCGATTTTATTTTAATTTTCAATTGATTTGCTCTCGATCCAGTGGAACTAGCGTCTAGTAAAAGTGCGTCTATATTTCCTGCTGTGATTCCAGCAGCCAATAGTTCTGTAGCTGTGTATAGGAATTGAGTTTTTCCTGTATGTAGTTGAGTAGGAATCACTTTGTTTGAAACAAGACTTCCAGACCCAATAGTATCAATATCCTCAGATGTGATGCTTATGACAGTAGTTTTTTTCTCTATCTTTCTGTGGTAATCATAAATTGGATTAATGGAATAAGGAAAAGAGTTCCCTGAAAAATTTGAGATTAAATAATTGGAAATCAATGCTCTGGTAGAGTCAAATCGAGTGGAATCATGAATGTACGTGTTGCAAGAATAATCCCATTCCCCGCACCCCAAGTTTCGGTTGGTTCCTGTGGAGACTCTTCCTCCTTTGCATCGCATGTTGTAATGCATCAAAATTTTCTCATATTTCACAGTTGTATCAGTAGGGAAATTAACCATCGTATCTCTTGTTTGACTTGAATAGTCAAAGGATTGAATGCGAATTGTGTCTCCTATGGATTGTGAAATCCCATATGACTGGATAAAAATAAGAGCGAGTAGTGAAAGTCTTTTCATTGGTTTTGAGCATTTATGAAATATAAATATAATTAAATCTGCCCGTAATTTTTAGTTTAAAGTATTGAAATGCACTTATTTCCTTGGATTTATTTGATTAGTTCGTTTTCAGGTTTCAGTTGCTAGTAAGCTTTAAGAATTTTTAACGAAAAGTTCGTCCATAAAAAAATCCTGATTAAACGAATAATCAGGATTTTGTGTTAAACTATTATAAGTTAATTAACTTCCGCACATTTCGCAATCATCTGGATTGTCAATTGAGCATTGTAGTTTGGCAGCTTGATAAGCTGCATCATTTACATCTACAAACATCGGTTCGTTATTGGATGGAGCAGATTGAACCTGAGGAATTGATTCGCTCGCTGAGTTCATGGGAGAAACTAAAGGTTCTACAACCGGGGCAGATTGAGATTGAGAAAAAGAATAGTTGTCATCAGTTTCTTCTACTTTGGTTGGTTCTGCTGGCTCAGTAACAGGTGTTTCTGGGGCCATGTTGATAACTGGCTTTTTTTCTTCTGGTTTTGGTTCTGCCTTCTTTTCTTTGGTCACTGTGAACTTAATTGCATCTACTGCAGATTTAGTTCTTAAGTAATACATTCCAGTTTTTAATCCTTTTTTCCATCCGTAAAAGTGCATGGATGTTAATTTCCCAAAATTGGCATTCTCCATGAATATGTTCAATGATTGAGATTGGCATACAAAAGCTCCTCTATCTGCGGACATATTAATGATTGATTTTTGGCTAATTTCCCATGCTGTTTTGTACAGGTCTTTTATATTCTGAGGAATCTCATCAATGTGTTGGATACTTCCATTTCCTATCATTACCTGGTTTTTCAGGTCATTGTTCCAAAGTCCAAGATTTACTAAATCTCTAAGTAGGTGCTTATTTACAATGATAAATTCTCCAGAAAGAACTCTTCTTGTATAAAGGTTCGAAGTATAAGGTTCGAAACATTCATTGTTTCCAAGAATGGATGCTGTTGAAGCAGTTGGCATAGGAGCGACTAACAGAGAGTTTCTTACTCCGTTCGCTTGAACTTCATTTTTTAATGTTGCCCAATCCCATCTTGGAGAAGGAGTAACCCCCCACATATCATATTGGAAAACTCCTTTTGAAACAGGAGACCCAGCATAGGTTTGGTAAGGTCCTTCTACTTTTGCTAAATCTTTTGATGCTGTCATAGCAGCAAAATAAATGGTTTCAAATATTTCAGAGTTTAATCTTCTTGCTTCTTCCGACTCAAAGTTATACCTCATTAAAATGAAAGTATCAGCTAATCCTTGAACACCTAGTCCAATTGGTCTATGTCGTAGATTTGAGTTTTCAGCTTCTTTTACCGGATAGTAATTGTTGTCAATTATTTTGTTCAGGTTGAGAGTGGCTTGGTAAGTTACGTCATACAGCTTTTGGTGATCAAATTTCTTCTCTTTTACAAATTTCGGCAAAGCGATAGAGGCTAGGTTACAAACGGCAACTTCATCTGGAGCAGTGTATTCAATAATCTCTGTACACAAGTTAGAAGACTTAATTGTCCCTAAATTTTGCTGGTTGGATTTTCTATTTGCTGCATCTTTGTACAACATATAGGGAGTTCCGGTTTCTATTTGAGACTCAACAATCTTGTTCCACAACTCTTGAGCTTTTATCGTTTTCCTTCCTCTTCCTTCTTGCTCGTACTTTGTGTACAATTTCTCAAACTCTTCTCCAAAACTGTCTGCAAGTCCCGGACATTCGTTTGGACACATTAACGTCCATTCTTCGTCAGCTTCAACTCGTTTCATGAACAAATCCGGAGTCCACATTGCGTAAAATAAATCTCTTGCTCTTTGTTCTTCTTTTCCATGATTCTTTTTCAAATCTAAGAAATCAAAAACATCAGCGTGCCATGGCTCTAGGTACAAAGCGAAAGAACCTTTTCTTTTTCCTCCTCCTTGATCCACGTACCTTGCTGTATCGTTAAATACTTTTAACATCGGTACAATTCCATTGGATGTTCCATTCGTTCCTTTTATGTAAGAACCTTTTGCTCTCACATCGTGAATTGATAATCCAATTCCACCGGCAGATTGCGAAATCTTGGCAGTTTGTTTCAATGTATCATAAATCCCATCAATACTGTCTTCTTTTGTAGTTAATAAGAAACAAGAAGACATCTGTGGTTTGGGTGTTCCTGAATTGAATAGAGTAGGAGTTGCATGTGTAAACCATCCTTGTGACATAAGGTGATAGGTTTTTATGGCAGATTCAATGTCATTTTTATGAATCCCGATAGAAACCCTCATTAGCATGTGCTGTGGACGTTCAGTAACGTTTCCGTGAGTTTTTAATAAATAGGATCTTTCCAAGGTTTTGAATCCGAAGTAATCGTACCTAAAATCTCTATCATAGATTAAAGTTGAATCCAACAACGCCTCATTTTCCTTGATGATATTGTATACATCATCTGCCAGTAGACTTGCTGGTTCGTTAGTAATAGGGTCTACGTATTCGTAGAGCACCTTCATCGTTTTGGAAAATGATTTATTTGTGTTCTTGTGTAGGTTAGAAACAGCAATTCTTGAGGCTAGCAATGCATAATCTGGATGCGTAATTGTATTGGTGGCTGCGATTTCAGCTGCCAAGTTATCCAAGTCACTTGTAGTTACTCCATCGTACAGACCTTCAATCACTTTCATGGCGACTTTTGTATAATCAACTAGTGGGTTTAGTCCATAACACATTTTTTGAACTCTCGCTGTGATTTTGTCAAACTGTACTGCTTCTTTTTTTCCGTTTCTTTTAACTACATACATAAATTGGGGTCTTTTTTTTCTTTTCCTATATTCTTTTTTTGTTTGGGGATTTCTCTCCTGTTTGTTTTAAAATTAATTAAAACATTCTACCACATTACACAAATTAACTGGCTATTATTAACCGGCTTGTGTTAATACCATTTTGTGTTAATTGGTGAGGGGGTTTTTTAAAAATCTTCGTCTAGCGAAAAAGTTTGCTCAGATGATGATGCGCTTGCAACTCCAGCTTTTTGGTATTCTCCCACTCTTTTTTCAAAGAAGTTTGTTTTACCCTGCAAGTTGATCATGTCCATGAAATCAAAAGGATTCGTAGCATTGAATACTTTTTCACAATTCAATTCTGTCAATAATCTATCTGCCACAAATTCGATATATTGATTCATCATATCAGAATTCATTCCGATCAATCTTACGGGGAGTGATTCTGTTACGAATTCTTTTTCAATGGCCACAGCATTCACAATAATTTCCTTGATTCTCTCTGGCGAAACTTTGTTTATTACATGGTTGTTGTGCAACAATACCGCAAAATCACAATGTAAACCTTCGTCTCTCGAAATTAACTCGTTTGAGAATGTGAGTCCTGGCATTAGTCCTCTCTTTTTCAACCAGAAAATAGAGCAGAAACTTCCAGAAAAGAAAATTCCTTCTACCGCAGCAAAAGCAATTAACCTTTCGGCAAAACTTCCGTTATCAATCCATCTCAAAGCCCATTCCGCTTTCTTTTGTACTGGCGGAAAAGTTTCGATCGCGTTAAACAAGTAATCCTTCTCTTTCGAATCTGAAATTAATGTATCAATCAGTAAAGAATAAGTTTCAGAATGAATGTTTTCAATGGCAATTTGAAAACCATAGAAAAACTTTGCCTCCGTGTATTGCACTTCTGCAACAAAATTTTCGGCCAAGTTTTCATTTACGATTCCATCACTCGCAGCAAAGAACGCCAAGATGTGTTTGATGAAATACCGCTCATCGTCATTCAGTTTGTTTTCCCAGTCTGTAATGTCCGAAGACAAATCCAACTCCTCCGCAGTCCAAAAACTCGCTTCAGCATTTTTGTAATATGCCCAAATATCATCGTGTTGAATTGGGAACAGAACAAATCTGTTGTTGTTTTCAGTTAGTATTGGTTCGGGGTGGAGGTTTTGGTTTGTTTCGTTCATTTTGAATGTGTTAGCTGTTAATTTTTTAAGTTCGAAGGAGGAAAAACCGAATTGCTTTTCTTTCTTCCGCATTACAAAAATGAATAAAATATCTGAAGAAGGCAATTTGAATAATTAACAAAAAGGACATTTATTAACAAACGTTTTTGTTAGTTACCACCAACCCTAGATTCTCGAAAAAAAAATATTTTTTTGACATTTTTTTGTTAAAAAAAGTTTGGTTTTTTTAGGTTGTTGGCAAACCGTTTACTGTATGGTGAATTTACAAAAATAGTTTGAGAAAAATCTTATTTCGATATTTCAACTCCTTTATATGAGAACTTAAATTCGATTGAAATTATTCGTTCAGAACGCGAAAGATAAACCCACACTTTCAAGTCAAAAAAAAAACTCTTCTTGATTCAAGAAGAGTTTTTTTGAGGTCTCGAGCGGATTCGAACCGCTGTAGATGGTGTTGCAGACCACTGCCTAGCCGCTCGGCCACGAGACCATTTTTACGTGGTTTGCAAATTTAGTAAACTTCATTAATAAAACAAGTGACTGACTTACAAATAATTTTTTTCTACAATATTTTCAAGTTGTTCATTTCTTGAGTGGAATTGTTAAAAAAAATAGAAGTGTCATTTCATTCAGAACTTCCCAAAGAAGTATCTTTGAGCCTAAAATACAATTTAAATATTACAACCAATTATGCAATTTATTGTTTCAAGCACACTATTACTCAAGCACTTACAGTCAATAAGCGGAGTGTTGAGTACCAATAATACTCTTCCTATTTTGGATAATTTTTTATTTTCAATAGAAGGAAAACAATTAACAGTTTTGGCTTCCGATCTAGAAACAACTATTTCTTCCAAATTTGAAATAGAAGCGAAAGAAGATGGTGCTGTTGCAATTCCCGCCAAATTTTTGATGGACGCTTTAAAAACATTTTCAGAGCAACCTCTTACTTTTTCCGTAGACATGTCAAACTTTGGAATTGAGATTTCCTCAGATAATGGAAAGTTTAAACTTAGCGGACAGAATAAAGACGAATTTCCTAATACGCCACTATTAGAATCACCTTCTTCAATGTCTTTGTCTTCTGATGTATTATCAAGAGCTATTAACAAAACAATTTTTGCAACTGGGAATGACGATTTGAGACCAGTGATGTCAGGTGTGTTTTTCCAATTGGATAGCGATGCGGTTACATTTGCAGCTACCGATGCTCATAAGCTAGTACGATACAGAAGTACTTCAAGTAAAGCCAGTTCTCCGGCTTCTTTCATTGTACCAAAAAAACCTCTTAACTTACTGAAGAACTTAGTAGGAAATACCTCGGATGATGTGACGATGGAGTACAGCGAATCTAACGTTCATTTCAAATTTGATGATTTTAATGTAGTGTGTAGATTGATTGATGGAAAATATCCAAACTATGATGCGGTAATTCCAAAAACAAATCCAAATAGGCTAACAGTAGAAAGACAATCTTTGTTGAACTCAATGAAAAGAGTGTCGATTTTCTCCAACAAATCTACTCACCAAGTGAGGCTGAAAGTAGCTGGAAGTGAATTGGCTATTAGCGCAGAAGATCTAGATTTTGCCAATGCAGCCAACGAAAGATTGACCTGTAGCTATGAGGGAACGGACATAGAAATTGGATTTAATTCAAGGTTTTTGATCGAAATGCTTTCCAACTTGGAATCAGATAATATTCATTTAGAAATGAGTGATCCGTCTCGAGCAGGAATCATTTTGCCAAGCGAAACGGATATCGAAGGAGAAGATATTTTGATGTTGGTAATGCCAGTGATGTTGAATAACTAGTAGATGAAACTTGAAATTTGAAAAGGAATGACCGGATGGTTGTTCCTTTTTTTTGTAAGAAGTAAATCATCGTTTTGCCTTTAGTAAGGGAGAAGTGTTTGGTCTCAAAGAATACGCTCATTTATAGACAACTCAATTTACAGGGATGATTACATAGTTTTTCTGTGTTCGAACTACTAGCTCTCAACTGCTTTTATCCTCTTTTTTCAAATACTCAAAAAACACATTGTAACTTTCGTTCAGGGTGTTGTTGGTGGTTTGTTGATTCTGTTTTTTTTCTTCTTCCTCTTCCTTGATTTGTTTTAATTGGGTATTGTATTCTTCCACATATTGTTCAAAAAGAGGGTCCACTTTCAGGTTGTACTTATCAGGAGAAAAATATTTTTGTCTGTAATAAATTGCCATTATTATACCTGAAACAGCCCCAAATAAATGACCTTCCCATGATATCTTTTCTTCGATTGGGAAGATTCCCCAAGCCATGCTTCCGTAAGAAAAGGCAATAATAAGAGAGGTTGCAATCTGTCGTTTGTTTTTGCTAAATACACCCCCAAAGAATAAAAAGTAGGCAAGTCCATAAATTACACCACTGGCTCCAATGTGGTATGACTCTCGGCCGGCTAGCCACACACACAATCCAGAGAACAACCAGATAAAAATAACTACCGGGGCAAATAATTTTCGGTAAGATAAAATGAATAGCCAACTCAAGACAAAAAGTGGGATAGAGTTTCCAATGATATGAGAAAAATCGGAAGTGTCGTGTATGAAAGGAGAAAATAATATGCCTCTTAACCCTTCTGTAGTTTGTGGAAATACTCCGTATGTAGTAAATTTAAATTCAGGAAACTCCAGGTTGAGGAAATGAATACTCCACAAAAGAAAAACTAAAATAAATGGGATTCCCATCCCGGTAAATATTGATTCCTGTTTTTTCACACTGTTACTCCTTAATTATTATGCCAAGATGTATTTTTGAATTATTTGACAGATTAACTGACAATTCATTACAAAAAAAAACCCCCAACTCATTTAGTGAGCTGGGAGTTCCGGAATGCTGTTGAGATTTCCGCTCTTATTTTAATCTTTCTTTGTATTCTCCAGTTCTGGTATCTACTCTCACTTTATCACCGATGTTGATGAACAATGGGACTCTGATTTCTGCACCAGTTGTAATCGTTGCCGGCTTCAGGGTATTCGTTGCAGTATCTCCTTTTACACCTGGCTCGGTGTAGCTAATTTCAGTATCAATGTAAGGTTGGAGCTCACAGGTTAAAGGTGTTTCTTGCTCAGCATCAAATACGATAGTGGCAGAATCTCCATCTACCAAAAACTGAGGGTTGTCAATCATTGCTTCTTGCAACATAATTTGCTCATAAGAAGTCGTATTCATAAAATGGAAACCTTGATCATCTTTGTATAAAAACTGATAATTTCTTGTTTCCACTCTCACATCTTCAATTTTATGACCAGCAGAAAATGTATTGTCAAGGGTTCTACCTGTCGTAAGACTCTTAAGTTTAGTTCTCACAAAAGCAGGGCCTTTACCTGGTTTTACATGTTGAAATTCAACAATTTTGAATAAATCGTGCTTGAATCTGATACAAAGCCCGTTTCTGATATCTGAAGTATTTGCCATAAATTTGGTTTAATTTCTCTTAAAAATGTTGACCAAGATACTACTATCCGAGTTTTTATACAAAATAAACTCAGTCGAATCTGTTTGCCAACTGCAGTGAAGTGAGTCTCTCTCATTGGATTGGAACCGAGAATTGTAATAATGTTGAATCTGTAGAAATCTTTCTTGGTGATTCTTTTTGAAATAAATATCTATTTCTGAAGCTATGAGCTTGTGATGGTTCATAAAAATCTCAATGTCATTTTCTGGGTTGTCTATGTTTTTTGTTAAGTACGGAATTTGTTTGCCTAATAACACTCCTGAAAGTTCTTCTTCCAAATCCTTAAGTGGGTTTTTAGTTGAAATAACTACGGGGTTGGTGCAAGCAAATGGAAGCAAGAGAATACAAAAAAAGAGAACTCTCATTTAGCTCAGTTTTGGATTGTTTTTGTGACGATCTAAATCTCTTTTTGTCTTTTTTTCAAGGTTTTTGGCAAGTGCATCCGTCAAGTTTATGCCAGTTTGATTTGCCAAACAAAGAATCACAAACAACACATCGGCCAATTCATCGGCCAATTCTGATTTTTTTGCTTCTTTTTTATAGGATTGTTCTCCGTACTCACGCGAGATAATTCGTGCCACTTCTCCTACTTCTTCGGTTAACATTGCCAAATTAGTTAGCTCATTAAAGTACCGAACGCCATGTTGATTTATCCAGTCATCTACAATTTTTTGTGCTTGCTCTAAAGTCATGTTGTTAGATGTTACAGTGGTACAGAATAATGGAAGTTGCTATCGCTAAGTTCAATGATTCTGCCTCTCCTATTTTTGGTATCGTTACCCGGTTTGTAATGTATTCGTTCAGTTCGCTGGGTATTCCGTGTGATTCGCTTCCCATCATAATCAGACAATTTTTGGGGAATTGAAATTCTTTACTCAAGTTGTCTCCAATCATATCTGCGGCAAAAATTGCATGATTATACTCTTTTAAAATCGGTTTTAAATCCTGGTAGTGAATTTCTACTTGGGCAATGGATCCTTTGGTAGATTGAACCACTTTAGGATTGAAGCAATCCACCGAGTTTGGCGAGCAGATAATATGCTTTATTCCGAACCAATCTGCCGTGCGGATGATTGTACCGAGGTTTCCTGGGTCGTTTATTTCGTTCAAAACCAAAGTGACACCTTCTTTTAATTTACTTAAAGAAAATAAGGATTTGGGGATTTTTACCACCGCTAATACTTTGTTGGGTGTACTTAGCCCGCTCATTTGCGACAATTCTTTGCTCGTTACTGTGATTACAGGAAAGTTTTGTGTGCTTGGAGTCCAATCTTTTGTGGCAAATATTTCTAAGATGTCCATGGATGAATTAACTAGCTCAGCCACATTTTTTTCACCCTCCACAACGAATTGGCCAGAGAGCACTCTGTACTTTTTTTGTTTCAGGTTTCGAACGTGTTTCAGTTGGTTTTTCGTAATTTCAGGCATTATAGTTGGAGCATTTCCATTTTTATGTCATAAAAGTAACAGATAATTGTCACATAAGTCCTTCATAGTTGTTTTTATTCTGTCGTTTTTGCTTGGGTCGTGTTACACCAAAAAGCTGAGCGATACTCAATACTTGTTAAACAAGAATAGAATAATTACCAACAGTGACCAAGTTGATAAAGACGATTTGAAATCAGTAATTAAGCAAAGGCCTAATAGAACTATTTTTTCTGTTCTAAAGTTTCATTTATTGCTTCACAATACTATGGATTCTGCTAGAGTAGCTGTGCGAGAGCAACGAAAAATAGAAAGAAAGAATAAACGAATCGACAGAAAGAACGAGCGAAAAGCCAAAAAAAACAAACCACTTATTACGAGAAAAACGAGCGAAAATTTCGACTCTTTTGGAGAAAAAATACTGTATTCGATAGGGGAAGCTCCGGTGATATTAAGCGAATCTATGTCCCGAAAAACCGCAGATCAAATCCATATTTATCTGGTTAGAAAAGGATTTTTTACAAATTCTGTAACAGATTCGATTCACTACATCGATAAAAGATTTTGGGGACTACAGAAACAAAGGGCAAGTGTAAGTTACCTCGTGGAAGTGGAAGATCCTTTTCGAATAAAATCGATAAAAACTACTTCGGAGGATTCCTTGCTTTTGAATTACATTAAGAAATTGGAAGCCACTTCAAAATTGAAAGTAGGGTCAATCTTTGATGTAGATAAATTGGACGATGAAAGAGAACGTTTTGCTACTTATTTACAAAACAATGGATTCTACTTATTTAATAAAAATTACATAAAGTTTTATGTGGATAGTAGCAGTTTAAATGGCAACTGGGTGGATATCAATTTGCGAATAGATTTATACAAAGAGAAAGTTGCCAAAACTGATTCGATAGCCGCATCCACTCATAAAGTGTTTCGAATTGGTAGAGTTAAATTTCAGTATGTGCAAAATCCATTTAGCTCCCAAGTGACAGATTATTCGTTCAAGAAAATAGACTATTCGGTTCAAGGGAAAAATGACATCAATGCGAATTTGTTTTATTCTTGTTTATTTCTGAAACCTGGCGATATTTTTAGCAAACAAAGACAGCAACAAACCTTCAGGAAACTAACCTCTCTAGGTGTGTTTCAGACGGTAAATATTGTCACTGAACTTGATACATCAGGCGGCAAGCACGAATTGATAATAACTGTTTTGTTGCAAGGAGCAAAGCGAAAGGATGCCAGGGTGGAGTGGAATGGCACAACCTCGGGAAGTAATTTTGGAATTGAAGGATCTTTGCTGTTTAATCATAACAACGTGTTTAGAGGAGCAGAAGTATTTCACATGGGTCTTTCGGGTTCTTTGGAGTCGCAACCCTTGTTTGTAAACGATAATACGGCTGATAATAGTAATATTCCTATCGATTTTCAGTCGTTTTCTAATGTTTCTTCTGCTTTTAATACCATTGAGTTTGGTCCAGAAGTTTCGCTGACTATTCCCAAACTGCTATTTTTTTCGACCTACAAGTACAAGACTGTAAGTAACACCAAAACGGTTATTTCAGCTTCACTAAATTACCAACGAAGACTGAATGTGGCGCAACTTGATTTTGAAAGAGGAATTCAAGAGGTGTCATTTGGTTACTCTTGGAATGTAAAAGATAAGTTTTCTCATTTGCTAGAGCCTTTGGCTTTTAGTGCGGTGGAAGTAACAAAGTCCCAGGAGTTTGAAGATAGAATAAGCAGCTTGAATGATAAATTGTTAGCTGCGAGCTTTCAAAATCACATTATATCGGCTGCTCGTTACCGGTTTGTGTATAATTCTCCCACCGCTAAATCTAAGAAAAGAACAACCTTGTATTACGATGGTTCGGTGGAGAGCGCAGGAAACTTGCTAAGTGCATTCTACACACTCACCAATCAAGAAAAAGACCCTGTAATTGATGCATACAAAATACTGGGGATACAGTTTGCTCAATATGTAAAAACTCAGCACGATTTGAGAGTTTACAATCGAATTAACGAAAAAAGTAGTTTGGTGTTTAGAGTACTTGGAGGTGTAGGAGTTCCCATGCGAAACTTGAGCGCTGCATTGCCCTTTGAAAAAAGTTTCTTTGCTGGAGGAACAGACAAAACAAGAGCTTGGAAGGCAAGGTCTCTTGGCCCTGGTTCTTTTCGAGATTCAGCTGTTGTTTTTGATAAAATAGGGGAGATCTTAATAGAAGGGAATTTGGAGTATCGATTTGATTTACTTGGGTTTTTGGACGGAGCCTTGTTTGTTGATGCTGGGAATATTTGGTTGATGAATGAGGACTCACTGAGACCGGGTGCCAATTTCAAAGTGAACAAATTTGCAAGCGAAATCGCCATTGGTGCCGGTTTTGGAATAAGAGTAGATTTGAGCTTTTTCTTGATAAGACTGGATATTGCATATCCGCTAAAAAATCCGAGCTTGATAGAAGGAGAAAGATGGTTTTTTCAGCCAAAGGATGAATACAATACTTTTGTAAACTCTCTCAATAATTCTTCCAATTTACCTGGTTTATACACTCCTCAAATTAATATAGGAATTGGATATCCATTTTAATATCTGCCTCATGAGCACAAAAAAAACCCCCTTGACATTTCAAAGAGGTTTTACTTTTGATTCTTTTCCTAGGATTAAAAATCCGCGTTTTTCGGAGCTCTCGGGAAAGGAATTACATCTCTAATGTTTGTCATGCCGGTTACAAACATGACAAGTCTTTCAAATCCTAATCCGAATCCAGAATGGACACAAGTTCCAAACTTTCTCGTTTCGAGGTACCACCAAACATGCTCTTCCGGAATATTGAATTCTTTGCATTTTTCTTTCAATACATCAAGCCTTTCTTCTCGCTGTGATCCTCCAATAATTTCTCCGATACCTGGAAACAAAATATCCATGGCAGCAACAGTTTTTCCGTCTTCGTTTTGTCGCATGTAAAACGCTTTGAAACTCGCGGGATAATCCGAAATTACAACTGGTTTTTTGAAATGTTTTTCGACCAAATACCGTTCGTGTTCAGTCTGCAAGTCACTGCCCCATTCGGGCATGTAGTTGAATTTTTTCTTTTTGTAAGGCTTTGAATTTTCTAAAATTTTAATCGCCTCGGTGTACGTAATTCGTTCAAAGTTATTGGCTGTAACAAATTTCAACCGATCGATAAGGTTTAGTTCATTTCTTTCAATTTGTGGTTTCAATTTGTCTTCAGCAATTTCTCTTTTGTTCAAGAATTCTAGGTCATCCATGCAGTTGTCAAGCGCATATTGTGCAAGATGCTGCAAAAAATCCTCGGCTAAATTCATGTTGTCGATAATATCGGCAAAAGCTACTTCTGGCTCTATCATCCAAAACTCCGCCAAATGTCTTGTAGTGTTAGAGTTTTCGGCTCTAAAAGTGGGTCCAAATGTATAAACCTTACCAAGTGCCAAGGCACCAAGTTCAGCTTCCAATTGCCCAGAAACAGTTAGGTTGGTTTCTTTCCCAAAAAAATCTTTGGATGTGTCTGTTTTTTTGTCCTCTCCTTTTGGAATATTGTCTAGGTCCAAAGTGGTAACTCGAAACATTTCGCCAGCACCTTCAGCGTCACTTCCCGTAATTATGGGTGTGTGCATTTGGTAAAATCCTTTGTTGTGAAAATATTGATGAATGGCAAAAGACATGGCATGTCTCAGTCTAAATACTGCACCAAAAGTATTAGTTCTCATCCGCAGGTGAGCCTTTTCCCTCAGGAATTCTAAAGAGTGTTTTTTTGGTTGTAGCGGGTATTCTTCTGGATTTGCTTCTCCCAAAATAGCGAATTCACTTACTTGAATTTCTACTTTCTGTCCTTTTCCTTGCGATTCTACTAAGTTTCCAGAAACTTCAATGGCTGCGCCCGTATTTATTTTTTTTAATTCAGACTCTTCTATTTCCTCAAACTCGACTACCGCTTGAATGTTATGAATCGTGGATCCGTCATTTAAGGCGATAAATCGATTGCTTCTGAAAGTTCTTACCCAGCCACAAATGGTTACTTTTTCTCCTATTAACGAGGTAATCGTTAAGGCTTCTTTTACAGTTGTTGTTTTCACAGAAATAGTGCTTTTTTTGGATTTGAAAACAAAGATAAAGGGATAAATGTAAATAGGTTTGGAAATTGTCAATTAATTTAGAAATGAAAATCGGTCAAACAGAAGTATATCTCGATTTTCTGCAATATCTTTAAGGCTTATTAAGTTAAATGATTAATTAAATCTCTGGTGTTATGAAAAAAATCTTGTTACTCTTATTTACTACTTTTTTGATGCAAGCAGCTTTCGGTCAAAACGGAAAATTCATTCAGTTTAAACTATACAAAAACATCGAATTTGAATTAGGGCAAACCGCTGGTACCCGGACCATAGAATTGGGATTGTTTTCGCCCGCAATTGCTTGGGGAAAGGGAGAAAACTTTCATGAGATTCAACTGTTGTCTATAAATTTTTTTAGTAGAAATCAAGCAAGAAATTACAGCGCAGGTGCCGAGTATTCTTTCAATTATAGAATGAGTGATGAGGGCGTGAGCAAGTTCCAGTTTTTTGTGGGAGGAGGACTCGGAGGAAGTTTCCAGAGTAACTACTCAGAGATTTTTAGAAATTCTGTACAAGGGTTTGCTTCTTCAGGAAAATACTTGCGTTTTCATGGAATTGTTATTCCCAGGGTAACTTACGAATTAAGAAACAACATTTTACTAGACTTGAGTTTACCCTATAAATTTTGTGCCTTCGAAAATATTCGTACCAACGAGCAAGACCCAACAATACCTGTAAATCAACAAACTTCTACATTCAATGATTTTGAAGCATTGCCAAGGGCACTCTCACTGAAAGTGGGAGCCACTGTAAGATTTTAGTAATTGTTAAAAAAGTTAAATTACTTGGTGAACAAAATTCTAAGAGTTAGTTTTAATCAAATTGAGAAAATAAAATGAGTTTACTTAAGAAAAATAGTGCTACATTGGGAATGTTGATTCTGTTTTCTTGCGCTTTTTCGCAACAACAAGAGACTATTTCGCCCAAATTCAAGGCGGTAAAAATCTTCACCCATTCTGATTTTGTTTTTGAAAAGAACGCCTCAAATTTCATAAGTTTGTTGCGCACATTTTCGCCTACATTAGCCTGGGGGAAGGAGTATGGTGATTTTCATGAAATTGGAATCCAGGATGTGAATGTGCAACTGAATGACTTTTCAAAAAACTTGAGAACCACAATAAATTATAACTATAACACGAGAATAGGTAGAGGAATGAACCCTGACCAAAAAGTGAAATTTTACGCAGGATTGGGTGGGCAGGTTAACCTGAGTTATGATCGAAATCCAGCCTATTCAAGCACTTCTTTCCACACTAAAAATTCAAATCAATCATTTCAACTTCAGTTTATACCAAGAGTTACGTTTCGCTTGAGTAAAAATATGATGCTTGACGTAAATATACCTTACGGTGTATATTCATTTTCTAGGTTTTCGTACACCACCGAGAATCCACGTATTCCGGCAGAAAACCGAAAGAATATTTACTCAAAGTCCACAACTTTTCCTAATGAGTTTACTGTAAGAGTAGGGGTTTCAATTAAGTTTTAACTACTTCTGATTACTTCTCGGTACAAATATTTCTTTTGCGAAGATTCAAACGGTCTGTAGAGGTAATACACGTAGCCATTTTCTACTTTTACATTTTCTACATATTTATTGGCAAGCTTGAAAGAAACATAAGTAGAGCCATTATTTAAGTCTACCGGTTTTAGGTAGTAAAAACCATTTTTCAAAAATAGAACATACAATTTGTGTTCTTCTTTGTCTTTGATTAAAGGTTGTTCCCAGTTTTTCTTTTCCTTTTGTTTGTGGTAATCTATTGGAATCGAATCAAATTTATTGAAGTCTTTGTCTAGCTTAAACAGAAAATCGGAATAATGGTCAAAAATTAGTGTCGTATCATTGTTCACGAAAAGAGGGGCGTACAAAGGCTCGTAATAGATGCTTTGGGTAAAGTTGGCTGCACCTATCCAAATTTCTTTATCTATACCGGTTACAAGTTCTTGGCGGTAAGCCCAGAGTTTTTCTTTGTTGGGAGCGTATTTATATTCCGCGCGGTACAAATCCATCATGAAATTATTCTTTACCCGATGAATTGTTTTTGTTGCAGTATCTTGGAGTCCTTGCGAGTAATAATTGAACGCGGGATAGTTAGGGTTGTAATCTGAGTAGAGAAAATGCTGGGAAGTAGTGTCAATGATTCGCGTAGTAAATGAGTAAAATTTGTCTTTGTCAACAGGACGAAGTCTGAATTCATTTTGAAAAATTGAAATGGTATAAACCTTGAATTCAGTAATGAGATAGAGTCTGTTTTCAAAATCTTTAAACAAATGTTGGGGTTTGTTAGGTGTTTTAGTTTCAGATAGCAGGATGTTGTCTTTTGTGGCAAGTTGAAGATAGCCGTCTTTTTTTAGAGATTTTTCGTAAGCCAACACCACCAAGTGATTTCCAATAAATTCGTAATCTGCAATACTTGTGGTGTTACTGCCAAACACCGTCTCGGGTTTTTCTTTCGCGTATATGACTTTCTCTTTGAGTGTATTGATCTGAAGCGTGATGTTTTGTTGAGCGCTTCCATTTTTAAAATCGGCACTATTTAGATATAAAGTGGCTGTTTTGTATCCCACGTGTCTCACAATAAGTTGAGTTCTATTGACAAACGTAAGAGGAAGAGAGTACTTTCCTTTGATGTTGGTGCGGGTAACTAATTTTGGGTTGTTACTTACATAAACAGAAACATCTTCGATGGGTTCGCCCATGTCGTTGGTAATTATTCCTGAAATTACTTTTTGCCCTTGCCCCAAACCAATGTTAGAAAAAAAGAAAAGGAGAATTACAATGTGGAATAAAGTTTTCATGGTGTGAATTTATTAATAAGATGCGAATCAAGAAATATTCCATAAAAAAAGTGCTTAGGATGAGTAAGCACTTTTGAATAATATTTTCTTGCGAACGACTAAAAAGTTTTAATCCAGCCCCATTTGTCCTCTTCTTGCCCTCTTTTTATTCGCGTTAGGAAGGTTAGCACTTTATTTGATATTTTTCTTTCAGAAATTTCTGGTAGTACGTAGTTTTTGCCTTCGTATCCAATGGTGTGGATTTGGGCAATAGTAGCGGCAGTTCCAGCACCAAAAGCTTCTTGAAGTGTTCCGTTTTCCATAGCGGTGATAATTTCAGAAACTTCAATTTTTCTTTCCTCCACTTCAATTCCCCAACTTCTTACAATCTCTAGCACACTTTTTCTCGTAATTCCTGGCAGAATCGTGCCGCTTAGGTCTGGCGTAATAAGCTTTCCATCAATTACAAACATTACGTTCATTGTTCCTGATTCTTCAATGTATTTGTGTTCCTTGCTGTCTGTCCATAACAATTGGTGGTAACCCTCTTCCTTCGCAAGTTTAGCTGGATACAAGGATGCGGCATAATTCCCTGCAGCTTTTGCTTCTCCTACACCTCCATTAGCGGCTCTTGTGTAGTGAGATTCTATTTTCACCTTTAAGGGTTCAGTGTAGTAGCTTCCTACTGGGCAACCAAATATGATGAATTTGTAGGTTTCTGAAGGCCTAATCCCGACATATTCGTCCGTTGCAAACATAAATGGACGAACATATAATGAATTGGCGTCATTGTCTGGGATCCATTTTTCATCTATTTTCAGTAACTGCTCAAGAGCCTCCATTACCAATTCGTTGGGAATGTTAGGCATACACATTCTGTCAGCCGATTTGTTCAGTCTTTCAAAATTATCTTTGGCCCGAAATGTATAGATTTTATCTTCTTTTCGGTAAGCTTTCATTCCTTCAAAAATCGATTGTCCGTAATGCAAAGAAGACATGGCGGGACTGAAATTGAGATTCTGAAATGGAGTGATTTCAAAGTTGCTCCATTCCCCGTTTGCATAGTCCATAGAAAACATGTGATCTGAGAATACTTTCCCAAAAGGAATGTTGTCAAAATCCACCTCGTTGATTCTTGAGTTTTCAGTTTTTGTGATTTTTATCGTTGAAATATTAGTTCCCATATTGGTTTCAAAAATTCGTTTTACACTCAGAATTTGAATCTAAGTTGTTGTTTATTATACGAGTTACTCACTAAATCAAGCACTGCGCATCGTTCGTATAATTGCACAAAGATACTCTTTTTTTACCTTAATTAAAATACATTTGGTACTTTCGTTTTACTAAAAAATGAACTACGAGTCAGAATTATATTGACAATCAGGAGGGTTTCCTCCAAAGAAAATACTAACAAAACTTATAAAATTACACTATGAAAGGATACGTATTTCCGGGTCAAGGAGCCCAGTTTGTAGGAATGGGAAAAGAATTGTATGAAAACTCACAATTGGGAAAAGAATTGTTTGAGAAAGCAAACGAATTATTAGGCTACCGAATAACAGATATTATGTTTGATGGAACTCCTGAAGAGCTCAAACAAACAAAAGTAACTCAACCAGCAATATTTTTACATTCTGTGATATTGGCCAAAGTGGCAGGAGATACCTTTAAACCAGAGATGGTTGCAGGTCATTCTTTGGGAGAGTTTTCGGCATTGGTTGCGGCAGATGCCTTGTCTTTTGAAGATGGATTAAGACTTGTGTACACGAGAGCTATGGCAATGCAAAAGGCTTGTGAAAAGCAACCTTCTACTATGGCAGCTGTTCTGGGATTGGAAGATTCTATCGTGGAAGAGGTTTGTGCAAATATTGAAGGGGTTGTTGTAGCGGCAAATTACAATTGTCCGGGGCAATTGGTAATTTCGGGAGAGGTAGAAGCGATAGACAAAGCTTGTGAATTATTAACTGAAAAGGGTGCAAGAAGAGCATTGAAGTTGCCTGTTGGGGGAGCATTTCACTCGCCTCTTATGTCACCAGCAAAAGAAGAATTGCAAGCTGGAATTGAAGCTGCCGAAATTAAAGCACCGATTTGTCCAATTTACCAAAATGTAACGGCAAAAGCAGAAACAGATCCGGTGGTAATCAAAGAAAACCTGATTAATCAACTTACAGGTGCAGTGAGGTGGACCCAAACTATGACTAATATGATAGAAAATGGATTGGCTGAAGTTGTTGAGGTTGGGCCTGGGAAAGTTTTGCAAGGTTTGTTTAAAAAAGTGGATCGTCAGTTTCCTACTTCGAGTATGGAAATCTAAGAATTTACTCTTTTCTTTTTATCCAATTAGGTACTGTACTTTTGTAAGTATTGCTGTAAATAGCAGTGTCTCCCAAAACTAATTTGATTCTTATCTCAACACTATCTTTCCCTGAATAAATGGGGGTTTTGGTGTAAATGTATTGCTTGGGTTTGATTTTGTAATAAAAATCCCCAAGCTTTTCTTTTGTTCTGTTTTCAATGTCAATCCACTTGTTATTTTTGGTTTTCATCTGCTGAATAATGAGTGCGCAACCTCTATGAAGCGGCAAATTCATTGATTTTAGCGAAGCGGTATTTTCAATAATTACAGGAAAGGCTTGAATATATTTTTCTTTTTTTTCCTTTCGTACTTGAATGTTCATTTTTGTGTGAATACTGTCGAGTACATGCACTTGTAATTTGTGAAAACTTCCTTTACTGAAGTTTGCTTTTTTTGAGTTTCTGTGGTCTTTACTACTCAAAAAAGGGTCAAAAATTTGGTTGTGATTAAATGGGATGGTTGCTGTGGTTCTTGGGTTTAATTTTTTATTCGCTCCTCTGTCAATATCCATTTTATAATATAACTCAAACGGAATGGAGTTTCTTTTCTTCTTACAAGTTGTTGTAAGTATCAGGGCCGCAAACCAGGTGTAATAAAAGAGAAGTTTCATGAGTTACAATGAATAAGAAATGAGAGTGGTAAAAAAACCCACAATTAAAATAGCTCCAAATATATATAAAATCGCGCCCTTCTTATGTCGATAGAATTTGGCTGTGATAATGGTTCCAAGCGGAATAGAAATAAAAGAAGCTGTAAGTAAGGCGAGGCCCACAATACCTAAACTATTCTTAGTTCTGATGATAATCTTGTTTTTTTTGGTGAATACTTTTTTCTTAATCCCTTTTCTAGCTCTTCTCGCCTGAGTACGGTTGATTACGTAAACGGAAAGGTAATAGCAAATACTAGCACCAGTCATTGCGCCAGTTACGCAAACCAAATAAGTCAGAACAATGTGGTTCCCTTCTATAAGTCTCGAGGTTGCGGGCGCAAACAGAAATTTGATCATTGACCAAAAGAAAATACCAATATAAGGAAGTAGCATGTGTTATAATTTAGGTCCGTAGGTTAGATCACCGGCATCTCCAAGTCCAGGAACGATATAGGATTTTTCGTTCAGGTGAGAGTCTATTTCTCCAATCCAAAAATCGGTATTTTCTGGAAAGAAATTTTGTGTTGCAGCTAAACCTTCAGGTGAGGCAACCACTGATAAGATATGAATTTTTTTTGGAGTTCCATTTTTTAAGGCGGCTTTGTATGCCAGTATCATGGAAGCACCTGTGGCTAGCATTGGGTCACACAAAATAAGAGTCTTTCCTTCAAGTGCTGGGCTGGATAGGTATTCTATTTCTACCTCAAATTCTTCTTCGCTTGTGTGATTTCGATAGGCGGAAATGAAACAACTCTCGGCTTTATCGAAATAATTGAGAACTCCATTATGTAAGGGTAGTCCAGCACGCAGAATTGTTGCGATTACAGGTTGGTTGGAGAGTGCGAAAACACTTTTTTGGGCAAGTGGAGTAGAAATGTTCTCGGTTTTGTACTCCAGAGTTTTGCTTAGTTCGTAAGCCATTATTTCGCCAATTCGCTCAATGTTTCTTCTGAAACGCATAGAATCCTGCTGAATTTTTGTGTCTCTTAGCTCACGCATAAATGAGCTTAGGATAGAGTTGGTTTGTGCAAATTCAGTAATCATTATTTTTCCGGTTTTTTTTGCTCAACCTTTATTTCTGCACCTTGTGCGTAATTGGGCTGGATAATGCGTAAATCCCTCTGAGGAAAAGGAATCGTAACCCCGTTTTCTCTAAATGCTTTGTCAATCATGAAACGGAGGTCACTTTTTAAGATTTCAATCCGAAAAATTTCTGAGGTCCAAAAATATAGCTCAAAGACAAGGGCCGAATCACCAAAATCCTTGAATCCAACAAACCCTTTTTTGTGTTTACTGACGAGCGAATGAGATTCTAAACAATTCATTAACAGTTGTGCCACGAGTTTAGTGTCGCTTCCGTAAGCAACACCCACCTCAATGTTAAAACGCATGATGTGGTTGTTGTGACTCCAGTTTGTTACATTTTCTGTGATAAACTTTTTATTCGGCATAATTATAGTGTAGTCATCTCTCGTAATCAGTGTCGTATTTCTCAACGTTATTTTTTCCACTTTTCCAATGGTGTTGTCTACCTCTATAATGTCGTTCGATTTTATGGTGCCATCAAAAAGTATGATTACACCAGAAATGAAATCGGTGAATAAACTTTGAAGCCCAAAAGAAATAACGACCAAAATTGCACTGGCACTTACTATGATGCTTGTTAGGTCTACTTTTAGGAATTTTAGACAAACCAAAAAAGCTATAAAAGACATGATGTACTTTTGAATCTGCACGAACGAATCAACCCTTCCTTTACTGTCCGGATTGTTGTCCATAAATTTGTGAGTAAGAGCTTTTAATGTCTTAGTGACTAGAAAAGCAATAACCACCGTAATGAGGATGAAGAATAGTGCTTTGACACGAATTATTTTTTCATCGTTGTCTCCGTAGGTAAATAATATTTCGTTAAAAAAATTGAGCACGATTTGATTGTTTAATGTAGGCGAAATTACGGAATATATCTTGGACTAGGAACTATTCATCTTGAAAATGAAAGGGATTGTTTAATTGTCTTTTTATTGATTTTGGTTGCAAAAAACATCTTTTATTTTTGTTTTCGGATATATATACATATCAAAAAAGCCACTAACATGACTGTAAGTGGCTTGTCTTTTTGCTCCCCCTCAATCCCGATACTTCGGGATTGGACCTATTGATTAATCCCGATTCATCGGGACTCAAACCAACTGATGGTTTAGGAGCCCCAACCTTCTTCGATGATTTTTTCAATCAAGACTCGGCTTTTTTGAATTTTGATGAACTTTTCTGCTTTCAAGGCATCTGATTTTGTTTCAAATTCAATTACTTTTTTCAGAAACCAAGGTTGACCGTTTTTGGTCCATTTTTTATTTCGTTGATCGTTGTAGTTCTCCAATCTGTTTTTAGGGTTTTCAGAAAACCCTACATACTATTTATTGATCGATTCAGAAAATAGGATATAAACGTAACACTTATTCATAACGAAAGGATGTAAAAGCAAAAAAGCCACTAACATGACTGTAAGTGGCTTGTCTTTTTGCTCCCCCTCAAGGACTCGAACCTTGGACCTATTGATTAACAGTCAACCGCTCTAACCAGCTGAGCTAAGGGGGAATTTAAATCTGGTTTTTCACCGGTTTTTTCAAATCGGAGTGCAATATTAAGGGAAAGTTTCTAATTAAACAATATATTTGTAAAAAAAAGTTGGAAATCAATTTTTTAAAACTTTAAAGCGCATAAAATCAACTAATTAAATTAAAAAACACCTAAACAAATAACTGAATGAATTTATTATCCATTGGAACCGTAGCATTTGACGCATTAGAAACCCCTTTTGGGAAAAGAGATAGGATTGTAGGAGGTTCTTGTACATACATAGCTTTGTCGGCTTCGTATTTTTTAAAAAAATCTGGAATTGTTTCTGTCGTAGGAGATGATTTTCCTCAAGAAATGATTGATAAATTAGAGTCAAGAAATATTGATTTAGAAGGGTTGCAAGTAAAAAAAGGTGAAAAAACTTTCTTTTGGTCTGGTAGGTACCACAACGACATGAACACAAGAGATACGCTTGATACGCAACTTAATGTACTAGAGAATTTTGACCCAATTATTCCGGAATCGCAGAAAAGTGCAGAATACGTAATGCTCGGTAATTTAGTTCCTGCTCTCCAGAACCAGGTGTTGGATAGATTAGGAGATAAACCCAAGTTTACCATGTTAGACACTATGAATTTATGGATGGAAATAGCTTTGGATGATCTTAAAAAAGTGATAGCTAGAGTGGATTTATTGACCATAAATGATGAGGAAGCAAGATTGCTCTCTGGTGAATACTCCTTAAGAAAGGCAGCTAAAGTGATTATGGAAATGGGCCCAAAGTTTTTGATTATTAAAAAAGGAGAGCACGGAGCTTTACTGTTTGGAGAAGATGAAATATTCTATGCGCCAGCTTTGCCATTGGAGGAAGTGTTTGATCCAACAGGAGCAGGCGATACATTTGCGGGAGGATTTATAGGTTATTTGGCAAGTACTGATGATACTTCTTTCGAGAATATGAAACGTGCAGTAATTGTTGGATCCGCAATGGCTTCTTTTTGCGTAGAGAAATTTGGTTCAGAAAGAATTGAGAATCTATCGTTAGACGAAATTAACACCAGAGTGGAAGAGTTTAAGAAGTTGACAGATTTCAATTTAAATTTAGCTCTTAAGTAATCGTGTATTTAATAGTAGATATAGGAAATACATTAATGAAGTTTGCTCTTTTTAAAGGGCAAACTTTGTTGTTTAAAGGAAAAGGTGACTGGAAGGATTTGTCTCAGTTTATTGAGGGTAAACATATCAAAGCCTGCATCGTAAGTAGCGTCACTAAAGAGGATTTAGGTCAGCTTTCTTCCCTTGTAAACTGTTCTATTATTGAGCTTTCTCACGCAACACCTATTCCTGTTCTTAATTCCTATGCTACCAAAGAAACCTTAGGAAATGATCGGTTGGCAAACTCTGTAGGAGCAAAGTCGCTTTGGCATGAACAAAACACGTTGGTGATTGATTGCGGTACTTGCGTAAAGTTCGATTTTACCACTGCGAAAGGAGAATATCTAGGAGGAAGCATTTCTCCGGGTTTGAAAATGCGATTTAAAGCATTAAATGAATTTACCGGCTTGTTACCGTTGCTGGATCCGGCCACGAGTCCAAAGCTGATAGGGGATTCTACGTTCACTTCCATTAATTCGGGAGTGGTAAATGGCATGCTAGCAGAAATCGATGGGCTAATCGCAAATTACCACTCTGTTTATGAAAATTTAACAGTTATTTTAACCGGTGGAGATGCATCTTTCTTTGATAAGGAATTAAAAAGTAACATATTTGTAGAACCAAACCTAACAATGATAGGACTAAATGAGATACTTCGTTACAACACATCTAACTAAACTTATTGCAGCAGCCCTTGTGGTTTTCTGTTTTGCTAATGCTAATGCGCAAGAAACCGGCATATCACCCTACTCGAGAATTGGTCTTGGCGATTTGAACCTTTCTCATTCGCCCGGATACGCTTCTATGGGTGGAGCTTCTGTTTCGCTTTCTGATTTTAATATGGTGAATGTGTCCAATCCTGCTTCACTTTCTGCCCTTTCGCCTCACATGCCAGTTTTCGAACTAAGTGGCTCTTCTCAGTTTTTGAAACTTAGTTCCGAAAATTCTTCCGCCAATTTGAATTCAACCAATTTCACTCGAATGAGTATCGCTTTGCCAGTAAACAAAAAGCTAGGACTAGCACTAGGGATAAAACCTTTTACAACAACTGGATATAATATTACAACGACAAACGAAGAACCTTCAATAGGAAATGTAACTTATTTATATAAAGGAAAAGGAGGGGTAAATAACTTGTTTTTGTCAGGAGGGTATTCCTTGATCCAATCAGATTCTATTAGCTTATCAGTGGGTGCAAGTGTAAACTTTTTGTTCGGGAATATTGATAAAACAAGGAGATTGGAGTTTCCCGAGGATGAAACAGCTCTTAATTCCATGTTGGCCCAAAAAACTAGTTACAATGGGGTAGATTTCCAGGCAGGAGTTTTGTTTAGGCAAAGAGTATCAAAAAATATGACATATTCGATTGGAGCATCTTATTCACTGGGGACAAAATTGAACGCCACACGCGAAGATTTTTTTGGAACTTACACCAATTTTTCTTCTGTTGAGGTGATTCAGGATACGCTTCAGTATTTTTCTGAAAACGAGGGAAAAGTGGTTGTGCCCTCTTCCTTATCAGTGGGTGGGTCTGTAAACTTAAACAAGAATTTGGATATAGCGGTTCAATACAATCGCCAAGATTGGTCGAATTATGAAGAAATATTCGATCAAAACAGTGTATCAGATACCCTTGCTTCGAGTTCATCATTTGCAGTAGGAATAAGGTATACACCCACCGATGTATTCTCAACAGCAAAGCTTTACGAAAGAATAGAGTATCGGGCAGGATTTAGATCGGGGAACTCTTCTTTACAATTTAATAACAATCAACTCACTGTGTTTGGCACGAGTTTTGGATTGGGAATACCGCTAAGAAAAAGCGCCACCTCTAAAAACGAATTTAGGTCACTTTCTATGTTTAATGTAGGAGTGGAAACTGGAAGAAGAGGTAATAGCGAAAATGGATTAATTCAAGAAAACTTTACCACAGTTTACTTTGGAATTTCAATCATGCCTCAGGTTCAAAATAGGTGGTTCGTAAAAAGAAAATTTAAATAAGAAAAAATAAAATAATGAAACGTATAGTATTAACAGCCTTAATTTCAATTACATCAATTAGTATGTTTGCTCAAACGGGTAATTTGGGAGATAATCCAGAAGAATGTAAAAAGAACCTTTCGCTTTACACAGATTATTTGACACAAAAAGTATATAAGGATGCTTACAAATTTTGGGTTGAAGCAGTAAAAGTGTGTCCGGAGTACAATGCAAACTTATATGACAATGGAATTTACATCATGAACAAGCTGAAGAAAGGAGCGAGTGCTGAAAGACAAAAATCACTCTCTGATTCGATTGTGTGGGCTTACGAGCAAAGTATCAAATTATTTGGTGATAATCCAAAAATTAATGAAAACTACGGAGCAGACTTAATTAAATTAGGAAAAATTTCTAAAGGAGTTGAGGTGATGAAAAAGTCTATTGACTCTGCCAATGGACAAACCAGAGCAAGTTCAATATATTATTATACGAATGCCTTGGCCGTATTAAAGAATAAAGAAAAAATGGATTGTGAGGTATTGGTGAACGAATACGACAGATTGTCCACAATCATTGGGATGAACGAAGGGCAAAATGGATACGATAAAGCACAAGATGCAATCGATAAATTTTTAGGGCCTTGTTTGACTTGCGACAAATTACTTCCGGTAATAAAAAAGAAATTTGAACAAGCAAAAACGGACGACAATCTAAGAACAAAAGTGCTTAATACTCTGAAAAAGAGAGAATGTACCGACAATGAGATGTTCAAGACATTGATCGTAATCGATGTAGAAAAAAATCCGAGTGCGGAAGGGTATGAAGGCCTAGCTCAAATGTATTTGCAAGAAGGAAATAATTCGAAATCAATTACCTACTACGACAAAGCGATTGAAATGACGGATGATGCTTCAAAAAAAGAATCGATGCTCATAAATACTGCTAAGATTTTATTAAATAAAGGGAACAGAAGCAAAGCTGGAGTTTACGCAAACGAAGCATTAAAATTGAATAGCAGCAACGGAGATGCCTACCTGATAAAAGCTTCGATTATCGCTGCGTCTGCCTGTGGAACTTCCAGATTTGACGATCAAGCGATTAACTGGGCGGCCTACGACATGGCTGCAAAAGCGAAGTCAGTTGATTCTAGTGTTTCTTCACAAGCATCGAAAGATATGGCCAGATATAAGGCAAGGTTTCCTGAAAAAGGAGATGTGTTTTCGCAAGGGTTACAAACTGGACAACCATACAAAACTTGTAATGGGTATTCTACCACAGTGAAGTAGGTTGTATACACAAAAATGAAAGTAGCCGTCTTAGAGAAATCGAAGACGGTTTTTTTATGTCAATTAATTCCGTTTTATTAGCTTTGGATAACAATTCCTCAATCTATTACGTTTACCAATTAAATCCAATTGAAGGTATGAAAAAGTATGAATGTTTGGTTGTTTTATTCTTGGTAGGAATTCTAATTTTTTCTAGTTGTCAAGGAAGTGATTTGGAAAAGATGAAAACTATTCATCAAGAATCTTTACCTGACGAAGTTTCTACAAACGTAAAGCTTACTTATTCGGATTCTGGCAGAGTCAAGCGAATTCTTCAAGCACCTTTGATTCATAAGTATACAACAGATACAACTTATACTGTTTTTCCAAAAGGTTTGACAGCTCAATTTTTCAACAAAAAAGGGGAGCAAGTGACAGAACTTACCTGTGGGTATGGTCTTACTGGGGCCAACAATGAATCGCTTATTTTTCGAAAAAATGTGAAAATAACCAACCACAAAAAAGAAACTATTTTGTCCGAAGAAATTTACCTGAAAGAGAACTACATTTATTCGGATAGCACGGTTTATATCGTAACTCCTACTCTTACTTTGCGAGGAACTAGTCTCAAAGCTCCAAGGGATTTCTCTTCCTACACGCTTTCTAATCCGGTAGGAGTTGCAAGAACAGAAGCTCTTAAATCGATTAAAAACAACCAATAGTCGTTTAAAAAAAGGGTGCTAATAAACTAGTTTTTTTCCTGATCGTTCATCTTTACAAGTGGTTTTAGAACCGTGTTATGTTGAAAAAGACATAAAAAATCACTCGAGTTCATCATTTTAGTTATGAGATCGACTTGGGCGCTTAATTGGTTTTGTTAGCTTTTGACTTTTCATGTTTGTTAACAGATTATTCGGTATTGTTAATAATTAAATTTACCTTCGCACAGCAATAAGGATTTCTTAAACCTCGTAATGTCGTGTTAATGTGTTTTTTTAAGAGATTTTTATTCGTAATTATTAATTAAAAAAAATCAGAAATGACATTTAAAGAACTTGGCCTCAAGCAAGAGGTCTTGGACGCAGTCGCGTCCTTGGGTTTTGTTGAGCCCTCACCTATTCAACAAGAAGCAATACCCCAATTATTAGAAACAAAAAGAGACTTAGTTGGACTTGCCCAAACGGGTACAGGGAAAACTGCTGCTTTTGGATTGCCTATGGTAAACCAAGTGGATTTCAACAGTAAAACAACTCAAGGATTGGTGATTTGCCCAACAAGAGAATTGTGTATTCAAATAAGTAAAGATTTTCAACAATTTTCTAGAAACTTCAGAGGAGCAAATATTGTTCCTGTCTATGGAGGAGCTAGTATTGATACACAAGTAAGACAACTTAATAGAGGCGCGCAAGTTGTGGTAGCAACTCCAGGAAGGTTGATGGATATGATCAAAAGAAAGAGAGTTGACTTATCACAAGTAAGTTATGTGGCTCTTGATGAAGCAGACGAGATGTTGAATATGGGATTCAAGGAAGATATAGACGCTATCTTGGAAAATACTCCGAACGACAAGCAGACTTGGTTGTTTTCGGCTACCATGCCAAAAGAGGTTGTGAGAATCGCAAAAAATTACATGGATGACCCAATCGAAATTACGGTGGGAACCAAGAATGCAGCTTCTAAGAATATTGAACATCACTTTTACAAAGTAAATGACCGAGATAGGTTTCAGGGGTTAAAACGTATTATTGATTTTGAACCAACTATGTACGGAGTTATTTTCTGCAGAACGAGAAGAGAAACTTCTGAGGTGGCAGATAAACTAATGAAAAGTAACTACAGTGCCGAACCGTTACATGGTGATCTATCCCAAGCGCAAAGAGACCGAGTGATGAAAGCATTCAGAAACAAAGATATCCAATTATTGGTAGCTACTGATGTGGCAGCAAGAGGGATTGATGTGGATGACATTACACATGTAATCAACTACAACCTTCCGGATGAAATAGAAAGTTATACCCACCGATCTGGTAGAACTGCTCGAGCAGGAAAGAAAGGAACTTCTATTTTGTTGCTAAACAACAGAGAGTCTAACAAACTTAGGTTTGTTGAGAAGATAATTAACTCAAAAATTGATCAAAAGAAATTTCCTACAGGAAAAGATATTTGTGAAAAGCAATTGATGCAACTAATCGATAAAGTGGTTGATGTTGAAGTAAAAGAAGAACAAATTGCTCCTTATTTACCAGCGGTTGATGAAAAATTGAGAGAACTTTCGAAAGAAGAAATTATCACAAAATTCGTTTCTGCAGAATTTAATAGGTTTTTGTCTTATTATGAAAATGCAAGAGATATAAATGACGAATCACGAGGCGGAAGTGACAGAGGCAGAGGAAACGAACGAAGAAGAGGCGACAGAGAAAGAGATAGAGGCGGAAGAGACAGAGGAAGAGACAGAAAGCCAAGAAGTGACAGGAGAGAAAGACGTGGAGATAGAGATAGTGGAGGTTTCAACAGAAATGTTGAAGGAGAATCTACTACTTTGTTCCTCAATGTTGGAGAAAAAGACTTTTCGGACAAAGGGCACTTAATTAGAGTGCTGTGTCAAGAAGGAGGAGTTGCTGGAAAAAACTTAGGAAAAATAAGAATGATGGATAATTTTAGTTTTGTAGATGTTGCTCCAAAAATCGCTGGAAAATTATTGAAAGGGATAAATGGCGTTGAAATAGAAGGAGGAAGAAAGATGAGAGCTGAGGTTTCTAATCAATAAAACAAAAAATAAATAAAGTAAAGGGATGGCAAAACACGATTGTTATCCCTTTTTTTATGTCCTATTAATTCGTAATTTTGATTTAAATAAATCACGATATGTTTTTAGAATCATTAACGCAAGGAAACGAAAAAAGAGGCTGGATAGAAGTTGTGTGTGGTTCTATGTTTTCTGGTAAAACAGAGGAGTTGATTAGGCGATTAAAGCGAGCTGAATTTGCTCAGCAATCTGTTGAGATTTTTAAACCTACGATTGATAAAAGATACGATGAAGAGGATGTTGTAAGTCACAATGAAAACTCTATTCGCTGTACTCCTGTTTCTTCCTCACGCAATATTTTGTTGCTTGCCGATGGCGTTGAGGTAATAGGAATTGACGAAGCTCAGTTTTTTGATGAAGGACTTACAGAAGTGTGCAATCAGCTTGCAAATAAGGGAGCGAGAGTGATTGTTGCCGGATTGGATATGGATTTCTCTGGAAAACCATTTGGCGTAATGCCAAGTTTGATCGCTACAGCTGAATATGTTACCAAAGTGCATGCTATTTGTGTGAAATGTGGTTCTTTGGCTCAATTTTCTCATCGAAAGACTACCGATGAGCAACAAGTGATGTTGGGTGAGACTGAGGCTTATGAACCTTTGTGTAGAATTTGTTTTAATCAAGCTGCCAAATAATGAAATATTCTTTAACCGAACTTATAAAAAGTATGGAGGGAATTACAGATTCCCTGAAGGAAGGTTTTGTCAATCACGTTTCAGTTGATAGTCGTTCGGTACAAAATTCATCCTCCACAGTTTTTTTTGCTATAGAAACCGAAAAAAGAGACGGCCACCAGTTTATTCCTGAACTTATTGCTCAAGGGGTTAAGGTTTTTGTCGTATCAAAAAATGTGGGAATCGTGGAGCGGGATGTTACCTTAATTAAGGTGAACAATTCGCTTGAAGCTCTTCAGAAATTAGCCAGACATCACAGGCAGAAGTTTCCTATCCCAGTCATTGGAATAACCGGAAGTTACGGAAAAACAATTGTGAAGGAATGGCTTTATCAGCTTTTGAGCCCGGATTATCTTATATGTAGAAGTCCCAAAAGTTTTAATTCTCAACTGGGAGTTCCATTGTCTGTCTTGCTTTTGAATGAAACGCACACTCTGGCAATTTTTGAGGCTGGAATTTCTAAGGTAGGGGAAATGGAAAAGCTAGAGTCTATATTGAAGCCGAGCATTGGGGTGCTTACCCGAATGGGTGAGGCTCATCAAGATGGATTTGTCAGTCTCGATCAAAAACAAGAAGAAAAAGCACTCTTGTTCAAAAATGTGAACGAAAGAGTAACTTACGAGTCAGAAATTAAAGGATACGTATTTCCGTTTTCGGATAAGTCTTCGATCGAAAATTGCAAAATTTGTATCGCAGTTTTGATAAAAATGGGTTACCAGAAAGAAGTGATTCAAGCACGAATAGCGCATCTTTCTCCTTTGGCATTGAGGCTGGAAATGAAGAAAGGGATTGAAAATTCAACGATTATTAATGATGGATACAACATTAGCTACTCCTCGTTAGTCTTGTCATTGGATTATTTGAAGACGCAGGCGAATAATTTTCCTAAAACGGTTATCATTACCGAGATTCCAGAAACACCTTTCACTGACCTCAAATTAGTAGAGTTATTAAATTCGAGCGGTATAAATCGTTTGCTGGTAGTGGGTACCGAGAAGCTAAAGGGCATACATTCTTCCGTAGAATTAAAACAATACTATTCAACAACCGAACTTTTGGCCCAGCTAAAGGAGTTTGGTTTTAGGGATCATTACGTGTTGATAAAAGGAAGTAGAAACCATAGGTTGGAGCAAGTTGCTAAAGTGTTGGAAGAAAAGAATCATCGAACGGTATTAGAAATTAGCTTGAATCAATTAGCCGACAATTTAGCAGTTTATCGAAAGAAAATAAAGCCTTCAACCAAATTAATGGTGATGGTAAAAGCATTTGCTTACGGATCTGGAGCCACAGAAATCCCTCGGTTTTTGGAGCAAGAAAAAGTAGATTATTTGGGTGTAGCCTACACAGATGAGGGAATTACTTTACGAAAAAAAGGTGTTACCATGCCAATTGTAGTCATGAATCCAGAGTCAGAAACTTTCATGGATTTGATAAAGTACAACCTAGAGCCAGAGGTTTATTCACTGGAAATGTTGGATGAATTGGTGAAAGATTTAATAGTGTCTGACAAGAAAGAATACCCCATTCACATCAAATTGGAAACAGGAATGAATCGTCTTGGTTTTTTGCCAACTCAACTCCCTCAATTGGTCCAATATCTTTATGCTCAACCGGAGGTGTATATGAAGTCCATTTTTTCTCATTTGTCTTCGGCTGATGATCGCAATGAGCGCGAATACACAGAAAAACAGTTGAAGAAGTTCGAACACTATTCTTCTTTTTTAATAGGGCAGTTTAATTATCCTATTCATCGCCATATTTTGAATACAGCTGGGATTGAAAATTACAATGATTTTCAGTACGATATGGTTCGGCTGGGAATCGGGTTGTACGGAATAAATGTAGGGAATAAAGCGTCTAAAATAAAGCCAATTAGCAGACTTAAAACAGTGGTGATTCAAACCAAAGAACTGGAGAAAGGTGATTCTATTGGGTACGGAAGAAAAACTAAGGCAGAATATGATATGACTATTGCTATGCTTCCTATTGGCTATTCTGATGGGATACGAAGAAGTTTAGGAAATAGAAATTTTTCTTTTTTCTGGAATGAGGAAGCTTGTAATTTGGTTGGTAATATTTGCATGGATGTTTGTATGATAGATATTACGGGACTGCCTGTTAAGGTGGGAGATGAGATTGAGATTTTTGGAAAACATAATTCCATAGAAGACATGGCTCTTGCAATGGATACCATTCCTTATGAAGTGCTTACTTCCATTTCTCAGCGCGTAAAACGGGTTTTTTACAAAGATTAATTAACAACTCTTAACGGCAGAATTGAATTGTAACTTCGATTTTTGTTATCTTTATGTCACATGAAAACATTAAAAATTCTCCTTCTTTTTACCCTACTTTTTAGTTTTTTTGGAGCCAATTGTCAAACGGATACTGTTGCTTTAAAAAAAGATTCGGTATCAGAGATTTATGTTCAAATTTCGGGAATTGTAGTAGCTGGCTCTAAATTAGAACCAGTTCCTTTTGTTACGGTTCTTGAGAAGAGTTCGTACCGGGGCACAAGTTCTGATTATTACGGGTTTTTCTCATTCGTTGCTATGCCTGGCGATACCATAGTTTTTTCATCCATTGGGTATAAAAAATCAACCTATGTCATTCCTGATACTCTAAGGAACGGCAGATACTCTCTCATCCATTCCATAGAAGAGGATACCGTTAAATTGGCACAATTAGATGTTTATCCCTGGCCATCAAGAGAGCAATTCAGAGATGCTTTTTTAAATACAGATATTCCTAACGATGATCTTACTCGTGCTCAGAATAACCTCGATCCAAAGACGCTTGCACTCAAGCAAGAGGCTTATCCGGCTGGAGGTTCGCTCAATTTTAAATGGCAAATGCAAGATGTACATTCTCGATTGTATTACGCAGGTCAGGCTCCGCCAAACAATTTGCTCAATCCAATTGCTTGGAGTCAGTTTATTCAAGCATGGAAAAATGGGGATTTTAAGAAAAAAGACTGATTCTTTACTTTTTGTTTAATCGCCTCAACGTATTTATTTTTATAACTTTTAGTCAAATAAACTTCGTCCTAAATATATTTGTTTTAATTTAGTTTAATATATTTCATAAAGTATTAAACAAAATATGTCAATTAAAAATTCTTTTTCAATAAAAGACCTAGAAAATCTTAGCGGAATCAAGGCACACACTATTCGTATATGGGAAAAGAGGTACAATCTTCTAGAGCCTGAAAGATCGGATTCTAACATTAGAACTTACAATTTACAAAACTTAAGAAAGATATTGAATATCGCTGTTCTCAACAACAGCGGTGTGAAGATTTCTCACATTGCTGATATTAGCGAAGAGGAGTTGAACGAGAAAGTGAGAGACATTACGATTGAGAATAAGGAAAACTCACTAGCAGTGAACAATTTTAAAATTGCGATGTTGAATTTTGATCAATCGTTATTTGAATCCACTTACAATCAGTTGTTGGCCCGAAATTCATTTAGGGATGTGTTTTTAAAAGAATTCCTCATACTTCTTACAGATATCGGTAATCTCTGGACAACAAACACAATTAGCCCAGCACACGAGCGATTTATTTCTACCTTGATTAAACAAAAGATTTTGGTGAATATTGAAAGAGTACAAAATGTGAGTCCGAAAGATGAAATGACTTATATCTTGTATTTACCGATGAACGAAATACATGATATTGGCATTTTGTATCTCCATTTTGAGTTAATGTTGAAAGGGTATAAATCTGTTTTTCTGGGACCAAGTGTGCCTCTGGAAAACTTATATGAGTTACAGCATGTATTCGAAAACATAACCTATATCAGTTATTTTACAGTAGAACCAGGAAGAGAAAAGGTAGTAGAGTATTTACAAACCGTGAGTAAGAATATTTTGGGAAAAAGAAACGAAACAATGCACGTATTGGGAAATAATACTAAAGAAATTAAACAAAGCGATGTGCCGAATAACATTGTGGTTCATGATTCCATTGTTGAGTTGATTGATAAAATATAGAAAGAAAGTGGATAGTTTGGGAAACTCATTGTTTAATCTTAATTATTTTGCATATTCGTTAAGCAAATGAAGAAAAAAGTAGCAATAATAGGATCAGGATTTTCGTCCTTGTCAGCGGCAAGTTATCTTGCAAAGTCAGGTTTTAGCGTATCGGTTTACGAGAAGAATAGTTCGTTGGGAGGAAGAGCTAGGGTCAAGCAAATCGAAGATTTTACTTTTGATATGGGTCCGAGTTGGTATTGGATGCCGGATGTGTTTGAAAGTTATTTCGAGGATTTTGGAAAAAAAGTGAGCGATTTTTATGAGTTGGTAAGACTATCGCCAAGTTATAGAGTGTTTTGGAAAGATGCTCCTGACGATATTCCGTCAGATATGACTGAATTGAAGGCTTATTTTGAGCGCTACGAAAAAGGATCTGGAGCAAAATTAGAGGAGTTCATGAAGGAAGCTCAAACCAAGTACGAAGTTGGGATGGGTGAGTTTGTGACTAAACCTTCTTTGTCCATCAAAGAATTTATGACTATCGATATTGCCAAAAAAGGAATGTCCCTCGATTTATTCAAGCCAATCAGCAAACACATTCGTAGTTATTTTAAACACCCAAAATTAATTGAGTTGTTGGAGTTTCCCGTACTTTTTTTGGGGGCAAAACCACAGAATACTCCTTCCCTTTACAGTTTGATGAATTATGCCGATATGGTATTAGGAACTTGGTACCCTATGGGAGGAATGGGGAAAATTGTTGAGGGAATGGTTACGGTTGCCAAAGAGCTAGGAGTTAAGTTTCATACAAACTCTCCTGTTGAGAAAATAATCGTTGAGAATAGAGAAGCAAAAGGTTTGAGGGTGAATGGAGAAACCATTTTGGCCGACATTATTGTGAGTGGAGCAGATTATCACCACACGGAACAAAAGCTGCTCGAGGAAAAAGAAAGAAATTATACACAGAAATATTGGGATAAAAGAACAATGGCCCCTTCAAGTTTGTTGTATTACGTGGGTGTAAATAAAAAAGTGGATGGCATTAAGCACCACAATTTGTTTTTTGACGAAAGCTTTGATGTTCATGCTACCGAAATATACGATACACACAAATGGCCAGATAACCCACTTTTTTATATCTGTAGTCCCAGTAAAACGGATGATTCAGTTGCTCCGGAAGGCAAAGAGAACATGTTTTTTTTAGTTCCAGTTTCTACTGAATTAACTAATGACTCAGAGGAAATAAGGAAAAAGTATTTTGATATGATTTGTGATAGATTAACAAAGCATATTGGGGAGGACATTAGGCCTCACATCGAAGTGTACGAATCTTTTGCTCACTCAGATTTTGTGGAGGTGTATAATTCATTTAAAGGAAACGCCTACGGATTGGCCAATACCTTGAAGCAAACGGCATTTTTAAAGCCAAAATTAAAAAGCAAGAAAGTAGAGAATTTATTTTATACAGGTCAATTAACCTCGCCAGGACCAGGAGTTCCTCCTTCCCTTATTTCGGGTAAAGTGGTGAGTGATCTGATAGAAAAAATGAATTTAGCAAGCATTGCGTAGAAAGTAATAAGTTAACTAGAAAAGAGTATGAAAAGTATATTTGACAAAGTGTCTTATGAGGCAAGTAAAATTGTAACAACCAATTACAGCACATCCTTTTCTTTGGCTGTAAAAATGTTGTCGCCAAAAATTCAAGATGATATCCATGCCATTTATGGTTTTGTGAGATTTGCAGATGAAATAGTCGATACTTTTCACGACTACGACAAAGAAACGTTAATTCTGGAATTTGAAAAAGACTTGAAACTAGCAATAGAAAGAGGCATAAGCTTAAATCCAATATTGAATTCTTTTCAAGATGTGTTAAAAAAGTATCAGATTGATTATAAATTGGTGGATGCTTTTATGAAAAGTATGAAATTTGATTTAAATAAAAATATTTATTCAACCACCGAAGATTACCAAGAGTATATTTATGGTTCTGCCGATGTTGTAGGGTTAATGTGTTTGAAAGTTTTTGTGAATGGAGATCAAAAAATGTACGATGAGTTAAAAGAACCAGCAATGAAGTTGGGAAGTGCATTTCAAAAAGTGAATTTTTTGAGAGATTTAAAGGCAGATTCAGAAGAATTGAACAGGGTGTATTTTCCTCATTTAGAAGGAATGGGATTGAGTGAAGAAAATAAAGCGGAAATTATCATTGAAATACAACAAGATTTTAACGAAGCTTTTGAGGGAATAAAAAAACTCCCAGAGTCTGCTAAATTTGGTGTTTACACAGCTTACAAATATTACAGCAAATTGCTCAAAAAATTGATTAACAGCGATGTAGAAGACATTAAGTCTAACAGAATACGAGTGAGTAATCCAATGAAATTTGCCTTGTTGACGAAGTCATATTTTGATTATAAAATGAGAATAATATGAAACGTTTTGTTACACTTCTTTTCTTGGTTGTATTATCTTTCTCACTTTCGGCAGGAAATGATTTAGCTAGTTTTAGAAAAGATTTTCAACAGGTTACTGATAAGTCATCAGCCGAATCTTTTTTAAAAGAGGAAATTGCTGTAGGCGATTTGAAAGAAAAAATAACCATCAACGCCTACAAAGGAGTTTGTAAAATGATGATGGCCCAGTATGTGTCAAATCCAATTTCGAAGTACAGTTGGTTCAATGAAGGAAAAGATATGTTGGAGCAATCTATAAAAATGAATCGCAATGTGGAGAATATTCACCTAAGACTAATGGTACAGATGAATGCCCCTAGCTTTCTAGGGTACTCAAATCAGGTAGAAAAAGATGTGGCTTACCTCATAAAAAATCTCGAAAAATCAAGTGTTTCTGATGAGACCAAAAAAATGATTGTCAACAATTTGGTAGCAAATGACACAGAAAACAGATTTAAAGAATTGGCAAAAAAATACAAAGTAGGATGAATCCACACGAAGTAATAGCAGTAAACCAACAGGATGAGGTAATTGGTTTTGTTGAGAAAATGGAAGCTCATCGAAAGGGAATTTTGCACAGGGCTATTTCTGTTTTAGTGTTTAACGATAAGAAAGAATGGCTTTTGCAACAAAGAGCTGCACACAAATACCACTCTGGATTACTTTGGAGCAATACGGCTTGTACTCATCCCATGCAAGACGAGAATACAATTGATGCTGCCAAAAGAAGACTGCAAGAGGAAATGGGAATGGAATCTTCGTTAGAAAAGAAGTTTAGCTTTGTGTATCGTGCCGAGTTGGATGATGAAATGGTGGAGCATGAGTTGGACCATGTGTTTTTTGGTACTACCAACAATGAGCCAGTAATAAATAAAGACGAAGTGGCAAGTTTTCGTTATGTTTCAACGGAAGATTTACAAACAGAAATGAATAGGTTTCCTGATCAATTTACTGAGTGGTTTAAGATGTTGTTTGAAAGAGTAAAAACTGAGTTAGCATAGAATTTCATTCAATGCTTCGGATAGGTTTGCGAATCGAAAGGAATATCCAGCTTCCTGAATTTTTCGACACGAAATGCGTGATCCTTCTAGTGCAATTACTGCCTGTTCTCCCAAAACTAAACGAATTGCAAAACTAGGAACTTTAGGAAACCAAAACGGTTTCTTGAGAACCTTGGCAACAGTTTTTGAAAATTCTTGATTGTTTTCATGACTAGGTGATACGCCATTAAACGCTCCTTGTAACTGGGAGTTTTCAATCAAATGAATGTAGATTCCGCAAATATCCTCGAGATGAATCCAAGGCATAGCTTGATTTCCTGAGCCTAGAGCTGAACCGATTCCAAGTTTTATTGGTGTGATAAGTTTTGCTAGGGCTCCCTCATTTTTATCAAGCACCACACCAGTCCTTAGCTTTGCTGTTCTGATTCCTAGTGTGTTAAATTGGTCAGCTACAGCTTCCCACTTTAAGCATACATTCGCCAAAAAATCAAATCCAGGTTTGTCTTCTTCGGTATACACATTGTCAGTAGTTGTCATTCCGTAATAGCCAATTGCCGAGGAAGTGACAAAAGCTTTTAAATCGGGATTGTGTTTTTTTACTTCTGAAAAAAGAAGGTTCCCAGAATCAACTCTACTATCTATGATTTCCTTTTTTCTTTTGCTGGTCCACCTTCCCGCGCCAACATTTGCTCCGGCCAAATGAACAATAACATCAGCTTGCTGAATTGCCTCTTTTTCAATTGTTTTTTTCTTTAAATCCCAAGTATAATATCGAATGGAATCGGAAGTTGCTTTTTTGGATCGACTTAGTATAGAAACCGAATGTCCTTTTTCAAACAATAATTCCGTTAACCTTTTTCCAATTAATCCTGTTCCGCCAGTTATAAGTATGTTCATGTTCTAGGTTTAATTTTGATAAATGAATTTTTATTGGCTGTTGCAAGCTAGTGAGTCGGCTTAGTTCTCAATACCTTCTTTATAAGTTGCTATGGCTCTTTCCCTGGCAAATTTATGTTCAACCATGGGTTTTGGAAAAATAAGTTCTTGATATTCTGGGGCCCATTTTTGTATGTATTGCATTTTTTTATCAAATTTCACTAATTGTGATTCGGGATTAAATACGCGAAAGTAGGGACTTGCATCGCAACCAGTTCCGGCTGCCCATTGCCAGTTTCCATTGTTTGATGCAAGTTCATAATCCAAGAGTTTTTTTGCAAAATAGGCTTCTCCCCATTTCCAATCTATCAACAGGTGTTTTACTAAAAAACTTGCAGTTACCATTCTCACTCTATTGTGCATGTATCCTGTTTTGCTCAGCTGCCTCATTCCTGCGTCTACCATTGGGTATCCTGTTTTACCTTGACACCATTTTTCGAAATCTTCTTCGTTGTTTCTCCATTTTATTCCGTCATACTTGGATCTAAAATTATTAGAAACTACGTGAGGAAAATGATAAAGAATTTGCATAAAAAATTCACGCCAGATTATCTCGCTCAAAAATACTGCGTCTTTATTTTCTAATTTCCTAATAATACTTCTTACACTAACAGTTCCGAATCGAAAATGAGGACCTAAATAACTCGTCCCATCCATGGCAGGAAAATTTCTTGTTTCCTCATAGTCATCTAATTGAGTTAGGTTTATGGGTTGAACTTTTATGTCACTTTTTGTGAATCCCATTTGAGAAAGAGAAGGAAAATCAAAATTACCTACAAGGCAGTTCTTCAGATTGAGCTGATGGTCTTTAATCATTTCTGATTTGTCGAAGTGAGAGAGCCATTTGTTTTTGAAAGGAGTGTAGACTGTATAAGGTTTTCCATCGTCTTTTGTTACCTCAGATTTTTCAAAAATCACTTGATCTTTGTACGTTTTAAATTCTATCCCTTTTGACGCCAAAAACTCACTAATTTCTTTATCTCGGTTCAGTGCATACGGTTCATAATCGCGGTTGGTATAAATGGCATTTATTTCATACTCCTTAACTAAATTCTTTATGCATTCTTTAGGATTTCCATAAAGCCCTTTTATACCAGCCCTATTTTTTTTTAAATCCAAATTCATAACGGATAATGTGTCGTGTATAAAAGATAGTCTGGCATCGTCTTCAGGCAGTTCGTCCAGTATTTTTTTATCGAAAATAAAAATGGGAAGAACGGGAAAGTCGCTATTTAGTGCTTCAGAAAACCCAACATTGTCGGATAATCTTAGGTCTCTTCGTAGCCAAAATATATTGATTTTCATAAAAGAATTTAGCAGTTTGTAATGAAATACTAAGTTACGTTTTATGTGTGGAATTAGTCAACAAAAAAAGGCTCTAACTTTCGTTTGAACCTTTTTCGTAAAATTGCTTAACCCTATTAAAAACTAAACAATCTATATTGAACCCAAATGTAGGTTTAGTTGAAGATGGTTGCATTCATCTAGGTTATCATTTTTTTATTTCTTGTAAGAATGGGAAATTGTTTTACTCAATGCTTGAGGAGTAATTCCCAGGTAAGATGCAATGAGCTTTTGAGGAACTCGTTGAACTATTCCAGGGTAGGTTGCGATGAAATCCTCATATCTTTCAAACGCTGATTTACTCATGAGCGAGATAATTCTTTTTTGTAGTACAGCATTTCTTTTTAATAATTTTTGAACCTCAGTCTTATGATTAGTTTGAATTTCTTCTGTCAATTCTAAGAAGGCATCTCCTTGTATTATTTCAACTTCTGAGTCTTCTAAGGCTTGAATAAAAAGCTCCGTTTTGCCAAAGTTCACTACAGAGTTAATGTCAGTAACAATCCAGTTTTCTGGGGCAAACATAAAAATATGTTCCTTCCCTTTTTCATCTAAAACATAACTTTTTAAAAGTCCTTTTCTCACAAAAAAGGCTTTTGATTTTGTATCGCCTTTGTGTTGTACTATTTCTTTTTTCTTGATTTTCTTTACCTGAAATGCACCCTCATATTGTTTTTCTAACTCCGATGAAGGTTTGAAATTAGGGTTTAAAAAGGACAAGAAATGAAAGTTCGAATCGGGTGCCATAGCAAAAAGTATTAGTAGCTCATTTCTACAATGGCCTCCACATGTTCTGGTGTCAATTTTCCGAGTTCACCTATGCCTGTCCAACCTCTTTCTGTAAATCGTTGTGCTATTTTTTGTGCCGTACCCTCAAATTGGTTTGTATAGCTTGATAAATTAGTGCTTATCCCTATCGAAAGAAAAAACTCTTCGATAGCTTCGATGCATTGTTCGGCTTTTTCTTTTTGATCCCCTTCTGTAATTCCAAAAACTCTCTCGGCACATTGCGCCAATTTTTCTTGCTTGGTTTCTAAGTTAAAGGTGTAATGACTTTTTGTAAGAATTGCCAATGTACGGGCATGATCTATTCCGTAAAAAGCGGTAAGCTCATGACCCATTGCGTGAATAGCCCAGTCGGTAGGAACTCCTTTTTGTATCATTCCGTTTAGTGCCATGGTGCAGTTCCACATAAAGTTTGCTGCAGATTTGTAATCGGCAGGATTTTCCATGATTCTTGGGGCGGTTTCTAGAATAGAACTCAAAATGCTTTCTGCAAACCTGTCCTGGAGAATTGCATCGTTGGGGTAGGTCATATATTGTTCCAAAACATGAGTGAATGAGTCTGCCAATCCGTTTGCTAGTTGTTTTTCAGGTATAGAGTGCACAACAGATGGGTCTAGAATTGAGAACTGAGGAAATAATCCGGGGCCTCCCATTCCAAATTTCTCACTTGTTTCTGCATTGGTGACTACTGCTCCTGAGTTCATTTCGCTTCCAGTAGCTGGCAGGGTTAAAACAGTACCAAAAGGCATTCCCACTTCCGTTCTTATTTTGTTTTTAAGAATGTCCCAAGGTTCTTTTCCTTCGTACAAGGCAGCCGAACTCAAGAACTTGGTTCCATCTATTACCGATCCTCCACCTACTGCCAATAGATAAGTGATGTTTTCTTTTTTGATTATTTCCAGGGCTTTTAGTAATACTTTGTATTCAGGATTGGGAGGTATACCGCCAAATTCTGTCCACTCAAATCCCTCCAATGCATCAGAGACTTGGTTATAGATTCCGTTCTTTTTTATACTTCCTCCACCAAATAAAACGAGAATTTTAGACTCTTTCGGTATTTCGTTTTTTAGTTTGGTGATCTCACCTTTTCCAAAAATAATTTTGGTCGGGTTATAAAATTCAAAGTTGTTCATTCTGTGTGTTAATTGTTATCGATAAAAGTAAGATAATTTAGGTTTCAATTAAAAAATCTTTATTCCAAGTTTTGTTTCTATGTGCAATTCTAAAATTTGTCCCATGGTCTTAAAATTCAAAAATTGAGGATTGTTGTAGTAAACAGCAAATTCTTTTTTAAGTGTTTCAATGTTTTCTTTGCTCGAAATTGTGTCTTTTTTCATTCGTCTTAGCAAGGATTTTGTTCTTTGTTTGTAGGCAAGGTACCTCTTTTTCATGGCTACCCTTTCCTGTTTCATGTATTGTTGCGCCATTTCGTCTGTGAGTAATTCTCTTGCTAGAGTTACCAGTGGAAGGTTGTCCTTATAGTACTGAGGTAAATACATGTTTTTTCGCCCTTCATAACTTTGTTGATCAAAATCCATGGCTCTCAGTCGGTATTGAACGTTGTCAAAATCTTGTGTAATTTCTACCACAAAATTATAAGCGCGCATGTCACCAAGCAACCGAACAAAGCACCTTTCGTTGAACTTTACAAATTCTTTTGCGAATCTGAGTCTGTTTTCAATTTTTACTTTTTTATTTCTTGTAATAAATTCATCGCAAGGAATACCCACCACGTGATCCTCAATCAATGTCGATTTATTGACAAGAAATGTTACTTTATCGGGCGAAAATATTTCTTCCAGTTCAAGCCCATAAATTCTTGAAGCATCAGCTTTTTTGATATAAAAATAGTCGTAGTTGTCGTTTATTTCATTGATTACTTTAATTCGAAATGGTTTTGAGTTTCCGAAAGAGCAGAAATCAATACTGCCCACTTTTACATAATTCAAAATGTCTCCATCTGCCACCAGTGTTTGGTAGATTTTAACCAGTTCTTCTTGGAAGTATTTTTGCTCTTCGATCGGGTAAAGTGCCGAAAACCAATTGGTGTCTTTCCCAGTCTCATCCGTAATTGGGATTAACTGTTGGTATCGAAGTAAATCCTCATAGGTTAGAGAAATATCTGATAATCTGGAGTATTGTTCCAAGTGATCCCGCAGAGGTGCTTTTATTTTGTAAATAGGTTTTTTGTACTCAATGTGGTTGAATGGCATAAAAGTTTTAACTGGTTTTTTTGTATCCCAAAAAGGTACGAAAATCTAAATACTTCCCAAATTAGTTTGTATTCTTTGTTTTATGATTTGACTAATTCTTCGGTTTATTTCAGAGGAATGGGCTAGATAAAATTGGACTTCTTCTATGCTCATTAAACCCAAAACAACTCCTAGGTATTGATTTTTTAGTTGTTGGTTTTTACTCAATACGCTTTCAATAAACTCTTCCTTTTTTTCATTGGATATAGATCCCCAGTCTTTGTGAATTTTTCTGGCATAGTTAGAAAATAGGAGTAGAATGACTTCGTGCTGAAATTTTATGATTTGTCGGAGTGCCGTATTTTGAAATTCTTCTATTTTCGAAATTCCTCTGGTTATTTCTGCCTTCGGAATATCGGGGCGTAAGTTTTTAATTTGTTCTTGTCTCATGTTTCTCTTTTTTTTATGACAGAATAAAAACAATGTTTCCTATTTTTACCACTCTTGGTTTTTGTCCCATCTTTTGTAACAAGAATACACGACAAATTTGTCGTTGTCAAATACGACCTTTACTCTTTTGAATATTTTTTCTAAATGTGGCTTATAATTCAGGTGAGAATTTGCCACCAGCTGAAACTTCCCTTCATTCACTAATTTCTTTTCCACTGCTCTAAATAAGCGCAACGGCAGACTGATGTCTACCTCGTATTCTACATGAAAAGGCGGATTGCTTACCACGTAATCCAATGAATTAGAGGCGATGTCCTCTAAATTATTGTTGTGGAAAAATGAGAGTTTATCCCCGGTTAAGTTTAGTTTTGAGCTTTCTATGGCTAGAAGCGAATCATCCACTAAGATTAACTCAGATTCGGGAAATTGTTTCTGAATTTCTTTTGCTAAAATTCCATTTCCAGATGCTAAATCTAAGGCAGAGTTCACAATTTCTGGTGGTTCCAAGTTTTCGATTAAAAACTGAGTGGCATAATCGATGTGATTAGAAGAAAAAACACCATAATATTGTTTAATTTCCTCCTCCCCGAATGGAATGGATTTGATCATTGATTTTTCCGAAACCTTTTTTGGTGTCTTCAGAATCAGAAGTCGAGCTTTCTTTTTGGATAGTGATTGTTCTACTTCTTCAAAGTATTGTTGAGCTATTTCTACTAACTGTTTTGTGAAATTACGAGTCATAAAACCACACAAAAGAACAGATTCTTCCGTGGAGTTTTTCACGAAATGTGAAATGAATAATTCAAATAATTCGAGAGATTTGGGAATTTTCATCATTCCAATTTCCACTTTTTTAGGTAGTGAGGACAGGAGGGAAGAGGGTACAAAATTATCTGTATTCAGTGAGTTGGTGACAAAGTTTTCAGTGGTTGCTTTCACTTGGCTCTTTGAATCAAAAGCACCATATACTTTTTTGGGCTGGGCATAAGCACTCAAATAACCAAATCCATCATTGTAAACGAGAACAGAATCCGACTTTGATTCATTAAGCTGTGCAATTAATAACTCATCAGCAGCGCTCCATGCTCGCAGTGAATTGTTGGTAGATTCTGGCACTCTATTTATTGTGAGCTCTTGTTGCATTTGGTGTGTTTTTTAACTTAAAAAACATGCTCTTTCAATTCTTATTGATGAGCATGTTTTGTTTAGTTCTTCTCATTGAATCACTTCATTTTTAGGGTGTGACCCATTTTGTCTCTTTTTGTTTCTAAGTAACCTTTGTTGTGAATGTTAGCTTCAATTTCTAACGGAACATTTTCAACGATTTCCAATCCATAGCCAATTAATCCAGTTCTTTTTTGAGGATTATTGCTCATTAGTTTCATTTTTGTAACTCCGAGCTTTCTCAAAATTTGTGCTCCAATTCCGTAGTCTCTTTGGTCTCCTTTAAATCCAAGTTTTATATTTGCTTCAAGCGTATCGTAGCCTTCTTCTTGCAATTTGTAGGCTTTCAGTTTATTCAACAAACCAATTCCTCTTCCTTCTTGGTTCATGTACAGAATTACTCCTTTTCCGGCTTCTTCTACCATCTTCATAGCCGTTTTTAGCTGAGGCCCGCAATCGCAACGACAAGAACCAAAAATATCGCCTGTCATACAACTTGAGTGAACTCGAACTAAAATTGGCTCATCTTTTTCCCATTCTCCTTTTACCAGTGCCAAATGTTCTTTCCCGTCAGTAGTTTGTGAGAAATGAACTAGATTGAAATCTCCGTGTTCAGTGGGTAGTTTTATTTCTAGTTGTTTTTCAACCAAGCTTTCATTTTGTAAACGGTATGAAATCAAATCCTCAATTGAAATGATTTTCATGTCATGTTTTTTTGCAATTTTCATCAGCTGTGGCAGCCTTGCCATCGTACCGTCTTCATTCAATATTTCTACAATGATTCCAGCTTCTTCAAAACCAGCCATTCGGGAGATATCCACAGCCGCTTCGGTATGTCCTGCTCTTCTCAGTACTCCTCCATTTCTTGCTCGTAATGGAAAAATATGACCAGGTTTACCCAATTGGTTGGGTTTAGTTTCAGGGTCAATCAATGCCTTAATGGTTTTGTCTCTGTCGCTTGCCGATATTCCTGTTGTACATCCGTTGCCCAATAGATCCACTGAAATTGTAAAGGGTGTTTCGTAAGGAGAATCGTTGTTTTGAACCATAAGTTCAAGATCCAATTCGGCACATCTTTTTTCTGATAACGGTGCACAAATTAAACCACGACCGTGAGTAGCCATAAAATTAATAATTTCTGGAGTTGAGTTTCTAGCAGCGGTCAAAAAATCTCCCTCGTTTTCTCTGTCTTCGTCATCCACCACAATGATAACCTTTCCTGCTCTTATATCATTCAGCGCTTCCTCAATGGTGTTTAATTTGATGTCTTCCATGTTTTATTCAAAAAAATATTCATACTTTGCTTACGCAAAAGTACACCAAATATTAGAGGTGTTCATGATTTTTTAAATGTTAATTATGATTTGCCAATTATCATTTATCAATTATCTTTGAACTCAACCAAGATAAAAAACAGTAGAATGAAATTATTAGCAGATAAAGTTGTCTTAATAACAGGAGCTTCCAAAGGAATAGGAAAAGGAATTGCCATAAAATGTGCAGAACAAGGTGCGAACATTGCTTTCACCTATTTATCTTCTCCAGAAAAGGCCAAAGAAGTTGAAAAAGAATTGATTGGAATGGGAGTGAAGGCAAAGGGGTATCAATCTGATGCATCCGAATTTGAAGCTTCTCAAAAATTAGTAGAGGATGTAATGGCTGATTTTGGTCAGATAGATGCGTTGGTAAACAATGCAGGAATTACAAAAGATGGCTTGCTGATGAGAATGTCTGAACAAGATTGGGATGATGTGATTCGTGTAAATTTAAAGTCTGTTTTCAATTTAACGAAAGCAGTTCAGCGACCGATGTTAAAACAAAGAAAAGGATCGATTGTGAACTTAACTTCGGTAGTTGGGGTGAATGGAAATGCTGGGCAATCAAACTATGCTGCCTCTAAAGCAGGAATGATAGGGTTTACAAAATCTGTTGCAAAAGAATTGGGTTCTAGAAATATAAGAAGTAATGCAATTGCACCAGGATTCATTGCCACAGAAATGACAGCGAAATTGGATCAAGAAGTAGTAGAAGGATGGGTAAAAGATATTCCCTTGAAAAGAGCTGGATCGCCAGATGACGTGGCAGATGTGGTTGTGTTTTTGGCAAGCGATATGAGTGCTTATGTGACAGGCCAAACGATTCACGTGTGCGGAGGAATGCTAACCTAATAGAACCTACTGATTGAAGATTCTTCTTAATTTTCCAGTTTGGTACATTGCAATTTGTATACTCGTTGCAGGATTGGGAGCGTATGGTCTTTATCGAAATGATTCTAAATTAAAAGAATTGCCCAAAATTTGGAAACAAGTCTTGGGCGTTTTTCGTTTTGTCAGTTTGTTTGTGCTTACTTTTTTGCTGCTGGAACCTCTTTTGGAGTATGCCAAAACCAAAGTCGAAAGGCCCATCGTAGTTTTATTGAAAGACAACAGTTCCTCTGTTTTGGCAAACCGAGATTCTTTGGAATATGCTTCTAAGTATGAAGCCAAAATGAAAGAATTGAGTGATAATTTGTCTCAAGAATTTGAAGTTGTTTCGTATTCTTTTGGCAAGCAACTTTCCGAAAACGACCTCCTCAATTTTGCCGAAAACGGAACAAATTTATCCACAGTTTTTTCTGAAATACACCAGCGCTATTACAACAGAAATTTGGGAGCAATTGTGCTTGCCTCAGATGGGATTTATAACCAAGGAAGTAATCCTATTTACTCAGCAAAAGAGTTTAAGAATGTTCCGGTCAATACGGTTTTGTTAGGTGATTCTTCCCAACAAAAGGACAGTTGGATAGAAAATGTCTTTCACAACAAAATTGCTTATCAAGGAAATACATTTCCGGTTGAAATAGCTATTCAATCCAGTGGAGTTTTTCAAGACAAAACACGTGTTATGTTGCAATCGGGAGGAGCGCTTTTTTCAGAAAAGCCCCTTGTCGTTTCTAGTTCGAAGGGAATTCAAAAAATAAGGTTTGAAATAGAAGCTGCCAAAGAAGGTTTGCAGAAATTTACGGCAAAACTACAGGGGGTGGAAGGGGAAGTAACATTACAAAACAATCAAATTTCTTTTTACGTAGAGGTGCTCAAATCGAAACAAAAAATTCTGTTGTTGGCCAATTCACCTCATCCAGATGTACAAGCAATAAAAAACGGGTTGATTTCCAACGATAATTATGAACTGGAAACAAAGCTAGCTAGCAACATACCTAATAATCTGAAAGAGTACAGTTTAATTATTACTCACAATTTGCCTAGTTCTCAACAGAAAGTGCCTGAGGTATTTAGTTCCGATATTCCAGTTTTTTCAATTCTAGGAAATCAAGTAGATTTTGGTGTTTTCAATCAAAGTGAAATGGGCGTTCAAATAAAGGGTGCCAAAACAGAAACCGAAGCCAGCCTCGTGGCAAACTCTAGTTTTAATCAATTTGAGTTATCCATAGAATCGATTAGTAAGCTTGGCGGATACAGTCCTATTCAAGTGCCTTTTTCTAATAAATACGAAGTGAGCAACTCCTCTCAAGTGGCGCTTTTTCAAAGAATAGGTCCTGCAAAAACGGATTATCCTTTGTTGTTGTTTTCCAACAAAGAGGAAAGGAAAAGAGGTGTATTGGTGGGAGAAGGGTTTTGGAGATGGCGACTTCAAGAGTTTGGACAAGAAGGAAGTAGCCAAAGTTTTGATGAGTTGTTTCAGCGGTCGGTCCAGCTGCTGGTAGCCAAAGAGGATAAAAGTAGATTTCGAGTAGAAGGAAAGCCCGTATATGCCGAGGGAGACGATATTACAGTTCAAGGAGAGGTGTACAACAAAAGTTATGAATTAATTAATTCGCAGGAGGTAGCTTTTCAACTAACTGATGAAAATAAAGAAAAGTATGATTTCTTGTTTTCTCCAAGTGGTGAATCCTATGCTTTAGCTTTAGGGAAATTGAAGTCGGGAAATTACTCTTACACAGCAAGCACCTTGCTTGATGGAAAAAAAGTGAACAAATTCGGTGAATTCTCTGTAGAAAAAGTAAACGTAGAATTTAAAAACACGAGGGCTGATTTTGATTTGATGTATCAGTTAAGCGCAAGTACCAACGGCAAAATGGTTCCCCTTGATAGAGTAGGGGATTTAGTTGAATACATCACAAGTAATCAGTCGATGGTAGATGTGCGATACGAAGAAAAGGAGGTGGAAGATTTGATAGAACTTAAGTTTTTATTCTACCTACTTCTTGCATTCCTTGGGGTGGAATGGTTTGTTAGAAAAAGAAATGGTGGCTACTAATTTTTTGTGTTTTCCTCATAAGATCAGGGTATTACAAAATCTTAAGTAACAAAAGTTACATTTAAGTTGATTTTTTTTTACAAAATTTAAAAAAAAAATTCAATGAAAAAACTATTAATTATCGGAGGAGGAACAGGAGGAATTATGACCGCTGCTCAGTTTTTAAAAAAAAGAAATGTAACCGTTACCTTACTTGAGCCCGCAGAATATCATTATTATCAGCCGGCTTGGACTTTGGTAGGTGCTAATGCTTACAATTTTGAAAAAACAAAAAGATCCATGGCGTCAGTGATGCCAAAGGGCGTTAATTGGATAAAAGAATTTGCCGATTCATTTGATTGTGAAAACAATGCAGTAATCACCAAATCAGGTAAAAGAATTGACTACGATTATCTAGTGGTATCACCTGGAATAAAAATCGATACCTCGCTAGTAAAAGGATTAACGGAAGCAATAGATAAAGGAGTTGTGTGTAGTAATTATACTGACCCGAAGCATACTTGGGAAGTGTTAAAGAATTTTAAAGGAGGAACGGCTTTATTTACCCAGCCTGCTACACCTATTAAGTGTGGTGGGGCTCCACAAAAAATAATGTATCTAGCCGATGAGCATTTTGCCAAATCAGGAGTAAGGCAAAAAACAGATATAGTTTTTGCAACCCCTGGAGGTGTTATTTTTGGCGTGAAGCCAATAGCCAAAACCCTCATGGAAGTTATCAATAAAAAAGACATCAATGTGAGGTATCACCACAAATTGGTGGAAGTAGATGCCGAAAAACAAATTGCTTGGTATGAGTTAACCAAAGACCCAAAAGCGGGAGGCTGTGTCTTGATGGAGGACAAAGATAATAGTTCTTCTAATATAGACGAATCGATAAATTACAATAGCAAAGACATAAAAGTGACAAAAAAGGATACTATGTACGGTATTCATTTTGACATGCTTCATTTAGCTCCCCCTCAAACAGCACCAGATTTCATCAAAAATTCAGACTTGGCTAACGAAGCTGGGTGGTTGGATGTGGACCATGGTACGCTTCAGCATAAGAAGTACGCAAATGTATTTGGAATGGGAGATGCAGCAGCTTTGCCAACAGCTAAAACTGGAGCGGCAATAAGGAAACAAGTTCCGATTGTGGTTGAAAATATTTCTAGATTGATCCAATCTAATCCAGTGGGAGAAAAGACTTATAATGGATATTCTTCGTGTCCGTTGGTTACTGGTTACGGTAAGATGGTGCTAGCCGAATTCGATTATGACTCAAATTTCACACCGGATCCAAAGCTAAAACAAATGTTAGTCTTTGATTCTTCGAAGGAGCACCGCAGATTATGGTGGCTTAAGAAATACATTTTACCCAGATTGTATTGGAACAAAATGCTTAAGGGTGTGGAGGTATAAACTGGTTGTGAGAGACTGAAAAAAAGAGAAAACAGTGATGTTTTCTCTTTTTTTTGTGATTATTTTTTATGGGCTTGATGTGGGCTAAATATTATCGAATACATTACTAAATTTGAAAAAAATATTAGATGGATATCAAATACACATTCTTTCTTTTCTTCCTCTTTTCTGTGTTGGGTCTTCAAGCTCAAGACTCATCAAACGCCTCAGGAGGAGAATTTACTTCTGTGAGTGGCACAGTCAGTTTTTCTGTAGGTCAATTGGTTTGCGATTTTTATAGTGGTTCTTCTCAATCTATAGCCGAGGGAGTTCAACAGCCCTATGAAATAAGCAAAACATTTGAGATTCCTATCTTGGGTGCAGATATAGAACTGCTGGTTTACCCAAACCCCACTTTTAGCACAGTCATATTAAATTCTAACAAACCAGATGGCTTGGAATATCGATTGTACACTATTCATGGTAAGCTAATCGTATCTAATTCCATTTCTCTGCAACATACTGAAATTGACTTGTCCAACTTGGCTCAAGCGTCCTATTTATTGAGGGTAAGTAAAAGCGGGCAAATAATTAAAAACTTTAAATTGATTAAAAATTAAACTCATGAAAAAGACTTTATTCTTTTCTTTCTTTGTTGCTCTTACTTATTTATCATTTGGACAATCTCCAAATAAAATGAGTTATCAGGCAGTCATAAGAAATTCAACAAATAATTTGGTTGTAAATCAACCCATAGGTATGCAAGTATCTATTATTCAAGGATCTTCAACAGGAACAGTTGTATTCTCTGAGCGACATACCCCTACAACGAATGCAAACGGACTTGTATCGATAGAAATAGGTGATGGTATTTCTGTTTTTGGAGTTTTTTCTGGAATAGATTGGGGGAATGGACCTTTTTTTATTAAAACTGAAACAGATCCAAATGGAGGGGTGAGTTACTCTATTACGGGTGTTTCTCAGTTGTTAAGTGTTCCTTTTTCTTTGTATTCTTCTATGTCTGATAGCAGTAAATTTGATAAAGTGAATGACGCAGACAGTGACCCGAACAATGAAATTCAAATCCTATCTTATTCTAATGATACGTTGTTCCTTTCAAATGCAGGGTTTGTGATTCTTCCAGCACCTGGAAGTGGCCCACAGGGAATTCAGGGCCCCAAAGGAGACACCGGAGCAATGGGACCGCAAGGTATTCAAGGAGTTCAAGGTCCAATTGGATTAACTGGAGCAACAGGTCCACAAGGTTTGCAGGGAATTCAGGGCCCTAAAGGAGACACCGGTGCAATTGGACCGCAAGGAATTCAGGGAGTTCAAGGGCCAATAGGATTGACTGGCGCAACAGGTCCACAAGGGATTCAGGGAATTCAGGGACCAAAAGGAGACACCGGTGCAATTGGACCGCAAGGAATTCAAGGGTCCATAGGATTAACAGGAGCAACTGGTCTACAAGGTATTCAGGGAATTCAGGGTCCCAAAGGAGATACCGGAGCAATTGGACCGCAAGGGCTACAAGGAATTCAGGGAGTTCAAGGTCCAATTGGATTAACTGGAGCAACAGGTCCACAAGGCCCTCAGGGAATTCAAGGCCCCAAAGGAGATACCGGAGCAATTGGACCTCAGGGTCCACAAGGAATTCCAGGAGTTCAAGGTCCCATTGGATTGACGGGTCTTCAGGGACCAAAAGGAGATACGGGAGCAACTGGACCTCAGGGACCGCAAGGAATTCAAGGAATCCAAGGACCAGTAGGATTGACAGGGGCAGCAGGTCCACAAGGGATTCAGGGAATTCAAGGTCCCAAAGGTGATACTGGAGCAATGGGACCGCAAGGGCTACAAGGGCCTAAGGGAGACACCGGTATTATGGGGCCTCAGGGTCCTGCAGGAATATTAACGCCAGGAAATAATGGGCAAACATTGGCTCATGACGGTTCTGATTGGCAAGCTTCTAGTACAATTACCAATCGAAACAATCAGGTGGGTATTGGAACTTCTTCACCAAATAATTCAGCAGTGTTAGACATTCAATCTACTTCAAAAGGGGTGTTATTACCTCGATTGTTGGAAGCTCAAAGAAATGCGATTTCCTCACCTGCCACTGGTTTACTGGTGTTTCAAAGTAATGGAGTGTCCGGATTTTATTTTTATAACGGTACTGCTTGGCAGCTAGTAGGAGGCTCAGGTACTTCCAGTTATGGAGGCTCCGATGGAAACACATTAATTTACACTACATCAGGTTTTTAATCAATAAATATGACAACTAAAATGAAAAAAATAATCTTATCACTTAGTTTTTTACTTGCGAGTATCCTTTCTTTTTCTCAAGCCTCTCCTTCTTTGATTATCGATGGGAAAGCTATAAAATTTGAGAGTGACATCTCACTTCCTTATTGGTTAGATGCTGGTAAAACAGTTTCGCTTGGCGCCAATGCTATATCGGTTTCTATTTTGGAATTTACCATAGATAGTAATAATTTGGTTTACAACAAAACCATTCATCTCACATCCAATTCTTCGGTGCCAAATGGTAAAACATGGAAGATTGAAGCAATTGGGACAGGGGTTAACGTAGACTTTCTTGGTAATGTTAATTTTAGTAATGAGACAAAGCCAAGTGTGTTTGTTTCGCCTCGAGTATTCAATAAGTCAGGTTATTGGCAAGTTCCTCAAGGTGTTACCTCTATTTGTGTTGAGATATGGGGGAGAGGGGGTAATGGAGCGTTCTCAAGGGTTGGAGGTGGAGGAGGAGGCTATGGTTATGAATGTTTCAATGTTCTTGAAGGAGACTCTATTGAACTTATTTTCACAACTGATACCATATTTTTTGATTCACTCATCTATGCCACAAGAGGAAGTGACGGTGTATCAAATACACCGGGAATAGGCGGTGTTTCCAATGCTGCCTATTCTGAGGATGGTGAGGTGGGCGAATATAATAATACTACATATGCTGGAGCAGGAGGAGGAGATGCAGGTGGTATGGGCGGAAAGGGAGCTATAGGTCATGAAGCGGAAGGAACTTGGAAGAGGATTGGCCGTACTGGCGAGATGCCAGGAGGCGGAGGTGGTTCAGGAGCTGATGGCACTAATTCAACTCAAGGTCCTGGTTTGGGTGCTGAAGGCCAAATAAAAATTTACTTTTAAATTCTACAACAACTAAACAATATGAAAAAAATAATCAAAATAACATTAATCAGTCTTATTACGTTGTTTACTGTAAATTCATTCGCCCAAGGAAATCTTCAGTTTAATAGAGCTAGGCTAGAGAGTTATTCATTTTATCACAACGGAACTGATCAATAGGATACTTTGTTAGTCCCAAATGGCAAGGTTTTGAAAATCACTTCAACATCAATGAATCCTAGTGGAGATAGATATGCAGCCTTTATTAATGAATATAAGGTTTGGGGCATTTCTAGAGATTATCCGAGCTATTTGAATTTTCCAATATGGCTTCCGTCAGGAACTTATGTGATAAAAGTATCATATTTTTATTCTTATGCTTCAAGTAATCCGTTAATTTTAACCTTCTCCTTTTCAGGAATAGAATTTAACGTAGTTCCTTAAATTGTTTAAATCAAAAAAAATAGTACTACATGATTCAGTTAAAGCCCAAACTAGCCATTCCTCTAGAAAAATTATGGAAGGAACACAAAGGAGAAGAGTATGCCCAAACTACTCCGCATGCTCTTTCTGAGATTCCTGAAACTGGTCTTTTGTTTATTGGAATAAATCCTTCGTTGACAAGAAACAAGGAAGAACTAAAAAAGCTAATTGGGACAAAGCCTGATTTTGGCACAGAGGAGAATAAAGAGCACAAATACTTTAAGAAATTCATTGAAATTGCCAAAGCAACCCAACTGCCTTGGGGGCACTTGGATATCTTTTATCTGCGAGAAACCAGCCAGAATTCAGTTAAGGATTTATTGAAACGCGAGAATAGCAGAGATTTTTTGAATCAACAATGGGTCCTTACCAAGTCTATTCTTGACACCCTTTTACAAGGTTCGGAAAAAAGAATCGTTGTAGTGAGTAATGCATTTGCTCGAGATATTATTATGAGCAATGTTAATGGCCTCAGCGAAGGATATACTTTAGAGTTTGATGAGAAGATTGGAACTTATACGTACAAGAATACTATTTTCTTCTTTACTAGCATGCTCACAGGTCAGCGAGCGTTGGATAAGGGTTCTTTCGAAAGGTTGATTTGGCAGATCAATTTTATAAAGAAATTGAATAAGTCAACATGACGAAAAAAAATGATTTAGCTGTTTTGTATTGAGAATCGCTACTATCTAATCAAAGAAAGTCTGTCTCTTCGAAGGCAGACTTTTTTTTGGTCAAGGAATGTTCCATTATCTCTAAGCGAAAATTCTTACTTTTAGACTGAATTAAAAAAAATTAGCTTAACGGATGAAATCTGATTTTACCCAATTGTTACTAGATGTTCAAAACAAGACAAATGTTACGGTTCGTTCGGTTCGAGATGTTCGGTATTTAAAGGAAGAAATTGAATCAACGACCGGGCGAGTAATTGGTTTTAATACATTGCGTAGGTTATTTGGTTTTTTGGAATCCAGAACACCCAACGTTACTACATTAAATACCTTGTCTGTGTATTTGGGTTTTTCTTCTTTTTCCAATTATCAGCGCAATCATTCCACCTATGAGCAGTGGTATTTTCAACAAAACTTGCAGCGTGTTATTTTAGAAAATAGTGTAAGGGACAAAGAAATTGAGTTTATCAATAACGGATTAGTTAATCCTCAAAACATTATTTATTTTGGGTATTTTGTCTGCCATTTTATAGAAAAGAACAACCAAAAGGTGTTACAAAAAATCTTTACCAAAGTAAAATTTTCATCCCTTTCATCAACTGAAATCCACAAGTTTGCGCTTGTGGTCTCAATTAAATTAAACAGTCTGTCCGAAAAGAGAGCACTAAAGCTGTACGAGGTGTTAATTCCAATTGATAATTTTAGAAACCACGTCCCATTACTGTACATTGACTACAGTAATTTAACCGGGCGATATGATAAAGTATTGGATATGATCGGCAAGCATCATTCAAACCCATCGGATCACTTGTTTGTTCAGTTAATGAAGGGTTACGGACAGTACTATTCCGAAAAATTAGTAGAGCTACCAGTTGTTTCTAAACCTGCAAGATTTGATTCTATGTACTCTGTATTGCAGGGTAGGTATTTTGGTTATCAAATATTGTGCACTGCAGAGTTAGGTCAAGAAATAAAAAGCCAAATAGAAAAACGCTGTGATTCGATAAAGGTCAGTTATTTCCTAGAGGAGATTGTGCCTGCTCTTGTCATAAAGGAGGAATTCGAATTTCTTAATCTTCTATTTTCAATTTATTACGAAGATATTTTTGAATTAGAAGTTTGGTCCTCCAAAACTACTCAGGCCATTTATCTAATTGGATTAGCGGCCGTAAATCAATACAAGGGAAATATTGCAGTAGCAAAGAAAAATTTAGAGCTTGTGGAACTTGATAGAGTGGAACTGGGTTATGAAAAGTATGTAACGCTTTTTTATTTACTCATTTCCTTTAAGCTTAGCTATTCAAGCGAACAAAGTACAAGTGATAATCGCTATTATGAAAAGCTCAAGAAACTATCTCGAGAAACTGGGTTTGGCGCATTTTTGACGGTAGCGAATAATTATCTGCAAAATTAATTAGTTTCTAGATGTAATAAAAAGGCACCAATTGAGATGACTGAAATGGCAAGCCAGTTTTGTTTTGAAATAGTCTCTTTAAAAAAGAGCGAACTAAATACAATCGTAGTAATTGGACTGGCCAAGAAAATCATTCCTGAGACAATAGGGTTTGTGATTTTTAACCCCAATAAACTACAAGAAAAAGCAGCTAATAACACGAGACTCATTGAGAAAATTGGAGTGAAATTTTGACGAATTTCTGTTTTTAGCGGTGAGATGTTTCTTTTACGCAATAACAAAAATAGAGAAGTGAGAAGTACAATTGATTCTTGATTAGAAATAATGAGGAGTGGAGAAACATTTCCTGTTAAGTTTTTCCAATGAATCAAGGAAGAAGCTGAAAAGGCTAGGGTCATTAAAAAGAGCAATAAATGCTGACGCAAGTTTAGCTGAAAAGAATTGGTTGAGTTAGATATTATAAACCAACCAAATCCGAATAAAATAAACGCTCCACCAAAGAAAACTGATGAAACTTCCACTTCTTCGAATACCCAAACATAGAAAGTAGTAATTAGAATTCCTATCAAATTATATATTCCGACCCATTGTAAAGAGGATTTTTTAAGGAAAAGAAGCATGCTAAAAAGACCAATAACTCCTAGAATGGATCCTGCAGTAATTTTTAAATAATCGGTAGGTGTTACTGAAAATTCTGGAAGTAGTATAAATAGAGCGACCCATGAAAAAATGGTGGTAAAAATAGCGCGGTAAGAAATCAAAAACTCAATTGAAGATTTTCCTATGTTCTTTTTCCAAAGTACATTATTGAAGGAGAATAGAATGACAGCCAGTAAAAGAAAATGCATAGAAATGAATAAAAAAAGACTTTTAAAAATCAAAGAAACAAAAAAAGCGTGTCGAAATCGCCTCATTATTACTACATATTTACTTCTTTACTAGTCTGTTTACTTCTAGGTTAAATTTGGTTGGCTACTTTTAACTCTTTCCGTTTTTCAACGAGTCTATATGCGAATATTTTTCTTGGTCATTTTTCTTTGTGTTAGCACCTTTGGATTTGCCCAAATCCCTTTAGGTTACTACACCACTGCTCTTGGTTATACGGGCGATTCGTTAAAGTCTAAATTAAACGATATCATAGATAATCACATAGAGTTTCCTTACACCAGTAGCTCAACTGATGTTTGGGATATTCTGAAACAAACAGACCGAGATACAGCCAATATAAGTAATGTGAGGTTGTTATACTCTGGTTGGTCGGTAGATGCAAATCAAGAATATAATTCTGGAGCGGGATGGTCGAGAGAGCATGTGTGGGCAAAATCTCGAGGTAATTTTGGAACGGCCATTGGGCCTGGTACCGATGTACATGCGATTCGTCCATGTGATATTAGTGTGAATTCTGCCAGAAATAATCGCTGGTTTGCAGAGTGTACAGAGGAGTACATTGATGCCGATGGTCCTACAGGAAGTTACCGGAGTTCCACTGAGTGGATTTGGAAGCCCAATGATAAGGTGAAAGGAGATGTGGCGAGAATGATATTTTATATGGCTACACGTTACGAAGGGGAAAGAGGTGAGCCCGATTTAGAGATAATCGATTCGATTCCAGCGAATAGTAATACTAACTTACCTATTCATGCTAAATTATCCGATTTGATGAGGTGGCATTTGGAAGATACCGTGGACGAGTGGGAAAGAAATAGAAACGACATTATCTATTATAGTTTTCAGCAAAATAGAAACCCATTCATCGATCATCCAGAATACGCAGAATTGATTTGGGGTAATACGTTGAAAATTAAAGAGAATAAGCCAGATTCAAAACAATTAATAAAAGTCATTAATATATTTGGTGTTGAGGTAACTCCCTCTCCCAGTCAAATTCTGTTTTATCTCTATTCAGATGGTTCGGTGGAAAAAAAAATATTCCAATAACAGCCTTCTCTGGTTTAGTATCTGTTGAAGTCTCAATCGTAACGGGAGATTTATAATCTACACGAAATATTAAGGCGTTAACTATTTCACACCTATTTTTATATAGTATAATGCATATACCACTATCTTTTTCGTCTCGCTGTGTGGTATCAGTTTTTTTCCTTTTTTCAGTTTAAAATCTTCGTTTACTGATATTTTGATACGAGAGTGTTTCATCTTTTTAGAGCTCTGGCTCATCGGAGACTTAAGTCCTAATAAAATATCCGTTTCATCTAATTTTGTATGGACTGCAATTCTATGCTCCATTTGGGAAAAACTTACCAGTACTTAGAAAAGTATTGGAAGAGAGATTATTAGTTCTTAACTTGTTCATTGTTGTCTTAATTGACCTACAATTAGATATTCATTAATTTTTATTTAGTTAGGACTGTCACAAATAAATGAACATCTATACTTTCCTCATTTTTTAATTTTGTAATTCGCGAAATGTTTCAGATGATATGCTTTTAAATGTTTGAATTACAACTACTAACAATAGTATTCGATTGTAAGAGTATCCTTTCAAATTTTCTTGTAATGAAACATTTGTTATGCGATTTATGTAGTTGCCTTTAGACGAAAAATGGGAAATACTTACATTCGTGTCAATTAAAACTTAGGCACATGAAAGTTCACAGAATTAGTTTACTTTTTCCACATTCTTTTGGTGTTGCTGATCTAGTGAAGTAGAAACTGGATTCCTTTAAATTTAACATATTGATATTGAAATTGTTAGAAAGCTATTGCATGCGTACTGTTGTCAACTCTCATTTTTCTTTTTGTTAGTTAGAGGGTTTTAATGAAATTCCCTATAACAAGAATAAAAAACACTACAATAATACTACTTTTTATTGTTTCGGAACCTTCCGCCTCATCCCTTCGTATTATCTTTAACTATGGAAAAACAAACTACTTTTTTTAATCCAACAAGTCGTTTTAGGCAGAAAGCATTTTTATTTGTTTTTTGTTTGGGCATTTTCTTTTTTGGTTCCCAAAACCTGTGGAGTCAAATTCCTGGTGTGTCTGTTTTTGTTGAAGATGAAATTTCAGTTTGTGAAGTCCAAAATATAACGTTGAAGCCGAGGATTACCCTGTCCAATTCATCAATCGTAATTGATTCAATAAAATGGTTTTATAGTGGAAGTTTGTTGGCTTCATCCGATTCAGTGAACGTCTTATTAACCAATTCAAATCAGGGATTTTATAAGGTTGGTATTTGGGTGGATACATTTTTTTTGGAAGATTCTGTACTGGTAGGTGTTCTAAATCCCGGCCAAATCAATGGGGGAGAAGTAATTTGTGCAGGTGATATTCCCACTCCTTTTTCCAGTGGCACTTTAGCTTCCCTCATCACAGGGGATACATTCAATTACGAATGGGAAAAATCGTTGGATAGCCTGTCTTGGTCACCTATTTCAGGTACAAATCAAACGGGATATAGTGCGGGTTCTTTAACCCAAAAAACCTATTATCGGAGAAAAGTGAATCTGATTAAAAATGGAAGTATAGACTGTTTTACCTATTCGAATGTGTTGTGTGTCGAGGTGTTGTCTGGGGTTACTATTCAAGCTGGAGTAGATACACTTGTTTGCCCTACTAATCCTTTTACTTTTTCTGGTAACATTTCAGGGATTGGTTCTTATCAGCCTGATTATCAATGGACAGGTCCAGGAGGTTTTTCCGATACCACCTTAACACCTACAATTTCGTCTGTTTCTCAAGCAAATGCCGGTACTTATGTGTTGTCAGCTACAATTGGTGGTTGTGTGTTGTATGATACGGTAGAGCTTGATGTCTACACTATTTCAATTAATAGTGGTCAATTTAATCCAAATAAAACGCAATTGGTTGAATGTATAGGGCCAGGAGACACTTCCGGATTAATTGGTTTTTTTCCAGCTTTTCCCTCGCCAAGTTCTTTGATTCAGTCAGTTGCCATAGATTGGGGAGATGGGTTTAGTCAACTAATTCCACCTTCTGGTTACGCGTCACTTCAAACCCATAGTTATCAGGCTGGCTCCTACTCGTTGACCATTACTGTTGTTGTGTCGGCTGGATGTTCCACCGTTTTAAACTACTCGGTCTTTGTCGGGAGCTCCCCTTCGCCCGCTAGTTTAGCTCTCTTTGTAAATCAAGCAAATGGATGTTTGCCACATGCTACCAGTTTTACCTTTAATGTGCCTTCTTCCAATGTAGATGGCACGACTTATGAAGTTGACTGGGGTGATGGGTCACCCAAAGTAACATATACCCACCCCAATACACCTCCAGTTTTGAATCATGTATATGGTCAATCTTCTTGTGGTAACTCAGTGGTTACCTCAGGAACAACTTATTTCAATGTTTTTCAGCCTTTCGTGATTACAAAAAACCCTTGTTCTGCGCAGCCTCAGCCGTCAGCTGCAGGATTAATTTCTGTGGGAGTTCCTCCAAATTCTTCTTTTACTGTCTCTAGAGAAATAGTTTGCCCGGATGATGAAATACAGTTAACAAACACCTCAGATTTTGGATTGTCCATTCCAACATCGAGTGGAGCAAATTGCGATACAGTTTCTCCCTACTATTGGACAATTACACCAAACAATTCAGCAGGTACGACCAACTGGTCTGTAGTTTCGGGTTCTTTAGGATCGAATAATGGTTTTCCCGGAAATACTGGCTTTTGGGCAATCGGATCTATGGCTCCCAGAATTAAATTTCTCATTTCTGGAACCTACATAATTGATTTATTTGTGGAAAATGATTGTGGGCTCAGTCAGTATTCTGATACCATTTGTGTGATTGTGCCTCCGATTTGTTCCATTGAATTAGAGGATACGGCAGGTTGTTCAATTCTCAATACGGGTGTGCATAGTTCATCAATATTACCAACTTGCGATTCTTTTGATTTGCCGGTTCAGTACTCTTGGTCAGTAACTAACCCTTCAGGGTGCTCTGGTTGTTCGAATTCCGTTCAGAACAGCACAACTGACTCTACAGGAATAACCTTAGTAAATAACTCAAACTCAATTCAATATTTCACTGTTGAATTAACGGTCACAGCAATTGACTCCAATACAAATTCTCTGCTTTCAAATTGTGAGTCGGTCTGTTCTCGATTGGTGAAAGTATATCCTCGTGTTCAAATCAATTCTTTAACATCTTGCAATGGTCTGTTGAATTGGGATCTATCGAATCAAGTCAACGTACCTTCCACTATTACATGGCAAGCAACCCAAAATCCATTTGTAAGCGGTGAGACCACAAGTTTGCAAACATCCAATTTAATTACGGATAGCTTGGTTAATAATTCTTCTACTTCTCAAACTGTCATTTACACCGTCATTGCCAGTTCCATTGATGGTGGTTGTTCAGATACGCAGATATTTACTGTCAATTTATTGGCGCCCATTGTTCTTCAGCCACTTTCGAATGATACCATTTGTGTGGGAGGTACAATTTCAACGCCAAAGGTGTTAAGTTATACTGGAGGGTCAAATCCACCTACTTATCAATGGAAGGCTGGAGGTGTCAATGTTGGAAATTCAGCTTCTTACAATCCCTCAGTCTTTAATTCGCCTGGAGTTTATGTCTACACCGGTTCAGTAACTTATGGACCAGCTTCTTGTAGGATTTCGGATAGTGACACATTTTCAATCATAGTGGTGCCCGATCCTGTTGTAACCATTCAGCCCGTTTCAGATACCTATTGTTTAGGAGCGTCTGGAGTTGATACTTTATCTGTTTCTGCATCTGGAGGTTTGGGTTCTTACAGTTACCAATGGTATTTTAGCCCCATAAATAGCAATTCAGGTGGGAGTCCAATAGCCGGTGCTACTGATTCGATTTATGTGCCTTTAGTTGGAACCATAGGCACAACGTATTACTATTGTGTCATTAGTCAAAGCGGATTAAATTGTGAGGTTATTTCAATTCCTGCTGCGATTGTTGTGACGCCAGCACCTATTTTTTCAACAAATCCCGATTCATTACAGATTATTTGTTTAGATGGAAGTTTGAATGCCTTAACAGTTGCTTATCAAAATGGAGTTTCAGGAGGAACTTATCAGTGGTATTCAAATACGCTCAATACGAACACAGGAGGGAGTTTAATTCCTGGAGCAACAAGTTCAAGTTATGGTCCACCGAGTGATTCTATAGGTATTTTTTATTATTACTGCGTGGTTACTTTACCAAGTGGAGGATGTTCAAGTATTACTTCGAATGTGGGCGTTGTAATTGTACGACCTGATCCGGTGATTAATTTACACCCTATTCCTTCTCAAACCATCTGTGAAGGAGGAACGATAGGCTCAGCCTTGTTTGCGGGTTACACGGGCGGAGTAGGAACTCCAATTTATCAGTGGCAAAGAAATGGAGTTGACATTTCGTCTGCAACTGATTCATTTTATTTACCTCCTACATTTAGTTCAGCTGATACGGTAGATTTTTCAGTGATTATAAACTTAAGTGGAAATGGGTGTAATGCAGACACCTCTCAAATAGGAGAAGTGATCATTGTACCAGATCCAATAATTATCAATCAACCCGATACAGCCGTTTATTGCCAGGATGCTTTCCCCGTGACTCCTTTATTGGTTCAAGCGACTGGCGGACTAGGAACTTATTCTTACCAGTGGTACATGGATTCTGTGAACAGCACTTATTCTGCTAGTCAATTAATTTCTGGAGCAACTGATTCTACTTTTGTCCCTTTTGTAGATTCTGTTGGTGTATTCTATTATTATTGTGTGGTATCCCAAACAGGATTAAACTGTGGAGTTGTATCCGATACGGTAAAGATTGTAGTGACAGAAGGTCCCACATTTAGTACCCAACCGATAGATACTCAGGTTATTTGTTTAGATGGGATATTATCTCCTCTAACAGTTGCTTATCAAAATGGAGTTTCAGGAGGAACCTATCAGTGGTATTCAAACACGACTAATTCTACTTCGGGAGGAACTATGATTTCTGGAGCAACAAGTTCAAGTTATAGTCCACCGAGTAATTCTGTGGGTAGTTTTTATTATTACTGCGTGGTTACTTTACCAAGTGGCGGATGTTCAAGTATTACTTCGAATGTGGGCGTTGTAATTGTACGACCTGATCCGGTGATTAATTTACACCCTATTCCTTCTCAAACCATCTGTGAAGGAGGAACGATAGGCTCAGCCTTGTTTGCGGGTTACACGGGCGGAGTAGGAACTCCAATTTATCAGTGGCAAAGAAATGGAGTTGACATTTCGTCTGCAACTGATTCATTTTATTTACCTCCTACATTTAGTTCAGCTGATACGGTAGATTTTTCAGTGATTATAAACTTAAGTGGAAATGGGTGTAATGCAGACACCTCTCAAATAGGAGAAGTGATCATTGTACCAGATCCAATAATTATCAATCAACCCGATACAGCCGTTTATTGCCAGGATGCTTTCCCCGTGACTCCTTTATTGGTTCAAGCGACTGGCGGACTAGGAACTTATTCTTACCAGTGGTACATGGATTCTGTGAACAGCACTTATTCTGCTAGTCAATTAATTTCTGGAGCAACTGATTCTACTTTTGTCCCTTTTGTAGATTCTGTTGGTGTATTCTATTATTATTGTGTGGTATCCCAAACAGGATTAAACTGTGGAGTTGTATCCGATACGGTAAAGATTGTAGTGACAGAAGGTCCCACATTTAGTACCCAACCGATAGATACTCAGGTTATTTGTTTAGATGGGATATTATCTCCTCTAACAGTTGCTTATCAAAATGGAGTTTCAGGAGGAACCTATCAGTGGTATTCAAACACGACTAATTCTACTTCGGGAGGAACTATGATTTCTGGAGCAACAAGTTCAAGTTATGGTCCACCGAGTAATTCTGTGGGTAGTATTTATTATTACTGCGTGGTTACTTTACCAAGTGGAGGATGTTCAAGTATTACTTCGAATGTTGGAGTCATAATTGTTCGACCTGATCCTGTGATTAATTTACACCCAATCCCTTCTCAAACCATCTGTGAAGGAGGAACGATAGGCTCAGCCTTGTTTGCGGGTTACACGGGCGGAGTAGGAACTCCAATTTATCAGTGGCAAAGAAATGGAGTTGATATTCCATCTGCAATTGATTCATTTTATTTACCTCCTACATTTAGTTCAGCTGATACGGTAGATTTTTCAGTGATTATTAACTTAAGTGGAAATGGATGTAATGCAGACACCTCTCAGATTGGAGAAGTGATCATTGTGCCGGATCCCTTAATAACTCTTCAGCCTGATTCTGCTTTTTATTGCGAGAACGCCTCACCAGTTGACACTTTAGTCATAAGTACCAGTGGAGGTATAGGAGCAAAAAGTTTTCAATGGTACAGCAGTTTTACGAATACAAATGTGGGTGGGACTCTCATTCCTGTAGCCACAGATTCAGCCTTTGTTCCGCCTGTTGGTTCTGCAAGTGATCGTTATTATTATTGTGTTGTAACACAAACTGGATCCAATTGTGGAGTTGCCTCATTGCCTGCAAGAATATTCGTTACACCAGGTCCAACATTCTCGGTTCAACCAATTGATTCCCAATCTGTGTGTATAGATGGTACATTTTTACCTTTAAGTGTGAATTACTTTAATGGTTTTGGGCAGCCAAGTTACCAGTGGTTTGTCAATTCTGTGAACTCAAGTTTTGGAGGGTCATTACTGGCGGGAGATACCAACTCAAGTTATGTACCTTCATCAAGTGTTCCTGGTGCTAAATACTATTATTGCGAGATAACTTTTAATTCAGGTGGATGTTCCAAAATTGTATCCGAGGTGGGTGTCGCAATAGTAAAACCCGAACCTACAATAAATGTTCAGCCATTATCTTACGACACTATTTGCGTTGGTGGAACCATAAGTCCTGCACTTACATTGAATTACACAGGAGGTACAGGGGTTCCCAGTTATCAATGGCAGGAATTTGGGATTGATTTACCCGGTGAAGTTTTTTCAACATTCACTCCTGCAAATTTTGCTGCCACAGGCAACTATTTATATACAGTTGTACTTTCACTCAGTGGAAGTGGTTGTGATACGGATACGTCACAAGATGCCATCATCACAGTGGTTCCAGATCCTGTTGTAACCATTCAGCCCGTTTCAGATACCTATTGTTTAGGTGCGTCTGGAGTTGATACTTTATCTGTTTCTGCCTCTGGCGGATTAGGAATTTATAGTTACCAATGGTATTCTGACACCATAAATAGCAATTCAGGTGGGAGTCAAATAGCCGGTGCTACTGATTCGATATATGTGCCTTTAGTTGGAACCATAGGCACAACGTATTACTATTGTGTCATTAGTCAAAGCGGATTAAATTGTGAGGTTACATCAATTCCTGCTGCGATTGTTGTGACGCCAGCACCTACTTTTTCAACAAATCCCGATTCATTACAGATTATTTGTTTAGACGGAAGTTTGAATGCCTTAACAGTAGCTTATCAAAATGGAGTTTCAGGAGGAACCTATCAGTGGTATTCGAATACGCTCAATACGAATACGGGAGGGAGTTTAATTCCTGGAGCAACAAGTTCAAGTTATGGTCCACCGAGTGATTCCGTAGGTAGTTTTTATTATTACTGCGAGGTAACTTTACCAAGTGGAGGATGTTCAAGTATTACTTCGAATGTTGGAGTCGTAATTGTACGACCTGATCCGGTGATTAATTTACACCCAATCCCTTCTCAAACCATCTGTGAAGGAGGAACGATAGGTTCAGCCTTGTTTGCGGGTTACACGGGCGGAGTAGGAACTCCAATTTATCAATGGCAAAGAAATGGAGCTGATATTTCGTCTGCAACAGATTCATTTTATTTACCTCCTACATTCAGTTCAGCTGATACGGTAGATTTTTCAGTAATTATAAACTTAAGTGGAAATGGATGTAATGCGGATACTTCTCAAATAGGAGAAGTGATTATTGTGCCAGATCCAATAGTTTCATTACAGCCAATTAATGCTTCTTACTGTCAGAATGCTACTCCCGTTCCACCACTTGTAGTTCAGGCAGCTGGTGGATTAGGAATGTATTCTTACCAATGGTTTAGTAACAATAGCAATAGTAACGTAGGTGGAATTCAACTTGTAGGGGAAACCGATTCTACTTTTACTCCACCTGTTTCGGTTGTTGGAACTACTTATTATTACTGCGAGATTAAACAAACCGGATTAAATTGTGATGTTACATCTGGTGTTGCCACAATTATCGTAACGCCAGCTCCTACTTTTACAACTCAACCCATCGATTCACAGACTGTATGCTTAGACGGAAGTTTGAATGCTTTATCAGTTACTTATCAAAATGGCGTGGGTACTCCTACTTATCAATGGTTTAGTAACTCAATTAATTCTTATACGGGTAGTATGCCTGTGACTAGTGCCACAAACCCAAGTTATGTTCCACCAACTGACTCTGTTGGTACTTTTTATTATTACTGTGTAGTTACGCTGCCAAGTGGTGGTTGCTCATTTATTACTTCAGATTTGGGCACAGTAATCGTCAAGCCTGATCCAACAATTTCGCTTCAACCTATTGCCTCTCAAACAATTTGTGAAGGCGGTACGATAGGTTCTCCACTTTTTGTAAACTATATTGGAGGTACTGGAACACCCAGTTATCAATGGCAAAATTCAGGGGTAAACTTGTTGGGAGATACATTTTCATCTTTCATGCCTTCTGGAATAAGTTCTCCCGGAAATTATTCCTTTTCTGTAGTGTTAAGTTTGAGTGGAAGTGGTTGTAATTCGGACACTTCTCAAGATGCTCTCATTACTGTGATACCTGATCCAATTGTAGTATTGCAGCCCGTTTCTGATACTTATTGTATTGGAGCTACAACGGTAGATACATTGTTAATTTCAGCCCAAGGTGGATTAGGTAGTTATAATTACCAATGGTATAGCAATACAACCAGAAGCAACGTAGGTGGAGTATTAATAAGTGGAGCTACTGACTCTACCTATTTACCATCTGTTGCTACCGCAGGAACATTTTATTATTATTGCGAAGTAACACAAAGTGGGCTCAATTGTGACGTAACATCTGGGGTGGCAGAAATAAAAATAAATTTAGCCCCATCTTTCACAACTCAACCAATAGACTCTCAGCAGGTATGTTTAGATGGAGCTTTAACAGCTTTAACAGTTACATATCAAAATGGAGTGGGTGTTCCAACTTATCAATGGTTTGTGAATACTTCAAATTCTTATTCTGCTGGAATACCAATTTCAGGAGCTACAAATCCAAGTTATCTTCCTCCGTCAAATAGTGTAGGAACTCTATATTACTATTGTGTCATCACTCTTTCTAAAGGAGGTTGCTCCTCTCTCGTATCGGATATTTCTACAATTATAATTAATCCAGATCCAGTAATAAGTTTACAACCTATCGCTTCACAAACAATCTGTGTTGGTGGAACGATTGGGGCTCCCTTTTTCGTATCTTATTCAGGTGGTGTAGGAACTCCGAGTTATCAGTGGCAAAGAAATGGAGTTGATTTATTAGGAGACACTAATTCAATTTTTTTACCTACAACTTATCTTTCACCTGATACAGTAAATTATCACGTGATATTGAGCTTAAGTGGAAATGGATGTGATGTAGATACTTCTCAAAATGCACGGGTTATTATTTTGGACGATCCAATCATTGATTTGCAACCTGATTCTGCCATTTATTGCGAAAATACTTCGCCAGTTACTCCATTAAAAGTAAGAGCTTCGGGAGGGCTAGGAACGTTTAATTTCCAATGGTATAGTAATTCAGTAAATTCTAATTCTGGAGGAAGTCTAATTCCGGGAGCAACGGATTCGCTATATACGCCTCCAGTAAATAGTGTTGGTGTCGTTTATTATTATTGTGAAATTATCCAGTCAGGTTTAAATTGTGATGTCACTTCCCAAACTGGAAAAATAATCACAACTCCTACTCCTTCAATTTCAAATCAACCAAACGGATTTCAGAAGCTTTGTGTAGGTGGTTCGCCTAGTTTATTGTCTGTTTCTTATGTGGGTGGTAACAATTCAGTAAGTTATCAATGGTATAAGAATACTGTTAATTCCAATGTGGGGGGAACTCCAATTATTGGTGAAATAGCAGATTCTTATCTTCCCCCAACATCGATGGCAGGCACTGATTTCTATTATTGCGTACTGTCATTCTCAGCAGGTGGATGTTCAAATATCATTTCAAACCCAGCTGAAGTAGTGGTTGTAGGTGATCCAGTTATTTCAAATCAACCAGTGTTAAGCCAAATGGTTTGCCAAGGAACGACTATTGTTCAGCCCTTGTCTTTCTCTTTTTCAGGAGGAACTGGCGCAACTTCTATTGCATGGTATCAATTTGGTACTCCAAATGTTTTGATAAACGGAGTGACTGATACTGCATTTTTACCGATTACATTTAATACAGCAGGGAATTATAAATATTTTGCTGTTTTAACCGATAGTGGTGTGGGTTGTGATAATGCCACCACTTTGAATAGTGAAATAATTGTGAATCCAACACCGTATACCGATCCATTAACTGATACAGTTTTGTGCAATGATAGTCGCTTGAATATTAATATTTCGACTTCTGTGCCATCCAATATTGTGTGGTCCGCTACTCAAAACACAAATGTAACAGGTGAATTAACGTCTGCACGAACTTCCTTCTTAATAGATGATTCTCTTACCAATAACACCAATGTACCTCAATTTGTAACTTATACAATAACACCTACCTCTTTTCCTCACGGGTGTCTCGGACCAGATTCGACTGTTAGGGTTAAGGTTCAGCCTGATGTTGTCTTGTCAAATGTGCCTAATGTCGAGATTTGTAGTGGAAGCCCCGTAAACGCTATTTTAACAGCTAATGTACCCTCTACATTCAATTGGTTTGTTTCTATAGATAACCCAAATGTAACGGGTGAATCGCTTTTACCAAGCACAAGTAATTTAATTACAGATAGATTGGTCAATAATACTTCTGTGAATCAAATTGTGGTTTATTCTGTATTTCCAGTTTCAATTGAGGGTCAATGTTCAGGACTTGCTCAAACATTTGTGGTGACGGTAAAACCACGTTTAGCTCTCTTGAATGAGGATACCGTTACCATTTGTAGTGGAACTCGTGTGAACTTACCTTTGGTTGCGAATACTAATGTTACGTTCAATTGGTACGCAGATCAATCTTTAAATGTACTGAATGAGACCACGTCTGTTGTCTCATCTTCAACAATTAATGATTCATTGGTGAATGTGAGTAATTCTGTTCAGCAAGTTACTTATCGCGTAGTAGGAACAAGCACCAGTAACGGTTGTTCCAGCCCAGTGATTCCAATAACAGTGTTCGTTAACCCTCAACCTACGGTGTTTCCTATTTCGGATACTACAATTTGTAATGGAATAACGATGAGTCCTATTTCATTCAATGGACCCGTAATTGGTGCTAATTACTTTTGGTCTATTTCCGATACCTCAATTGGAGTTGGAGCAGCAACGGGAGTAAATTCAGTACCTGGGTTTATTTCTTCTAATCCATCTACTTTAGTCAAAAGTTCACGTTTTTCTGTGTATTCTATTTTTGTGAATGACAGTGTTTCTTGTTCAGGACCGACCGAAACATTTACCCTCTCTATTTTACCCACACCGGATGTTTATCCTTTGCCAGATATCAGTGTTTGTAACGGAATTCAAGTGCCTCAAAATATATTGAGTGGCTCTATTTCTGGAACCATTTTTAATTGGCAGAATTCGAATACTGCGATTTCATTAAATTCTTCTGGAATTGGAAATGTTCCATCCTTTAATGCATCGAATAATACTGCGGTACAACAGTTTAGTACTGTGACTGTGTCTCCCACGATTCTTCAAGGAGGTATTCAATGTTCGGGACCCTCCTCTTCCTATTTGATTACCGTAAATCCAACTCCTAATGTTCAAAATTCAGATATCGAAATCTGTTCAGGAGATAACACAAACGTGTTATTAAATGCAACTATACCAAGTTCGTTTAATTGGGTAGCAACACCAACGCCACTTGTTTTTAATGAGACTAGTTTTCCAATACAATCAAGTATATTAATTAATGATACGTTGTCTATTTTAACTACTACTCCTCAAGTTGTCGATTATCACGTTATCCCTACTTCATTGCCATCCGGTTGTGTAGGGCCAGACTCAGTGATAAAAGTAACAGTAAATCCACTTCCTGATGTGAGTTTTAATGTGCTAAACACCGTTTTTTGTGACCTTCAACCCATTAATTTCCAGAATAACTCTGTAGGAAGCTTGAACTTTGATTGGAGCTTTGGAGACGGGAATTCTTCCTTCCTGTTTAACCCTTCACATACATACTCTTCGACAGGAAATTATACCATAAAGCTTTTGGGAACTAATCCGCTTACAGGGTGTTCAGACTCAGCATTTGAGTCTATTGTGATCTCCAAAACACCCAATTCTAATTTTACCTATTCAGACAGTGTGGGTTGTGATAAATTGAGCATAGTTTTTACAGCTGACTCGATAGATCTATCAGCTTCCTATTTATGGGATTTTGGGAATGGAGCAACTTCCCAACAAGCAGGATTTGCTGGACATCAATATACAGTTCCCGATTGCTATGACGTAAACCTAACAGTTACCTCCAAAGAAGGGTGTGTATCTTCCACTTTGGATGAAGATGCGATATGTCTTTACGAGCAGCCCATTGCTGATTTCGTGGCTGATAGAATTTTGTTTTCTTCGTTAGAATCGCCCGAGGTTCAATTTACGAATTTGTCTCAGTTCTCTTCGGTTTATTTATGGGATTTTGGGGATAATCAATTTGATATCACAGAGAATCCAATCCATACCTATGCGGATGGTGCGAATGTGTATCAAGTGAAATTGATTTCATCTAATAATGTGGGTTGTCAAGATTCAATCATCAAAACAATTAGAGTGTACCAAGATATAGGGATTTATGTTCCCAATACTTTTACACCAAATAGAGACGAAATTAATCAAGTATTTATTCCAGTGTTAACGGAAGGATTTGTAGAAGAAACCTATCATTTAACGATTTTCAATAGATGGGGAGAGTTAGTTTTCGAAACAAGAGACTTAAACGAAGGCTGGGATGGAGAAGGAGCGAAAACCGAAACTTATATTTGGAAAATATCAGTTTATGTTAAACAATCTAGTGAAAAAGAATTCTTTATGGGACATGTTAATTTGATCCGATAAAAATTAGGGGGTTTAATAAATGAAAAAACATCGTTAATTTATTTTAACGGTGTTTTTTTTTACGAAAATTGTCTCTGTGTGAAATAAAAATTGGTGGGCACTGACCCACCGCCAAGTTGCAAGGATTCGCCCTCCGTCACGATTTAAGCACGAAAGCAGGTAAATTAAAAAAGCTGAACAATAACCTATTGTTCAGCTTTTTTATCATGTAATATTTGTTATCTGGGCTTTTAATAGGACCCTATCTAACAGATTGATTTATTTAGTCATATTCGCGTGAATGGTAAAGGCAATTTCATTCATGATTGCATAGTCAGCAATAACTCCTTCAGCTCCTTCAGTATTGTAGGTTAATCCCCAGTCTTGTCTGTTTATTTCAAAAGTTTCAGAAGAAATCGTCACAGCATTTTCAGCAATTTCAACATTTCCATTGAAGGTAATGTTTTTAGAAATACCTTTAATAGTCAGGTTTCCACTAATTGTTGAATTGAATTCACCAGAAATTGTGTCAACACTTGTAATTTCGAACGTAGCAGTTGGGAAAGAATCAGTCAAAAAGAAGTCTCCGCTTGTTAAGTGTCCTCTCAATTTTTCGTTTTGAACAGTATCTTCTCCAAAATTGGTTACCGACAAACCTGCTATGTCTAATACGAATTTTCCTCCTGCTAAAACACCTTCGTTCACTGAAACTTCAGCATCTTTAAGCATTACAGATCCAGATCTTTCTCCAGTTTTTCCTAAGTGCCATGCTTGCCAATCTACGTGGTTATGATCGCCTAAAGTGGAGTAGGTAGCAGTAATCGCAGTTTCTTTTATTTCTTGTGCATCGGTTGCTTCTACCGCATCGCTTCCACAAGATGTCATCATTGTAGCCATTAATAAGGCTGGGATAATAAATTTTTTCATTTGTTTTTGTTTTAAATTTGGTTAAAAGTAGTGATGTGTTCTATACTTTGTGTTAATCGAGGTTAATATTTTTGTTTAAAGACCTTTTTTTTAGTTTTAAAAGTAATATTTATCGGACTGTGCTAGATTAATTTAACTATTTACAATAGTAAACAGCCTAAAACTTATAGGGTAGCTTTTGTTTTTTTATTAATTGACATCCATTGATATTCTCGACATTCATACCAACAAAAAAAGCTCAATCCCGATGATTCGGGATTGAGCTTTGCTCTGAGCGGAGATGGAGGGATTCGAACCCCCGGTACGTTGCCGCACAACAGTTTTCAAGACTGCCGCATTCGACCACTCTGCCACATCTCCACTGCAAAAGTAGAATAAGTTTTCATTTCAACAAAAGAATTTAAAAAAAAATCTGCACTTATTTTTAAGTGCAGATTTTACAATTGGATTTCCCTATGTTTTACTTGGCTTCGAGTGCTTTTTCTATCATCAGTTTCAAATGCATTTTATGCGATTTTGTTGCCGAATCAGAAGACCTTTCTTTTGAAATTATCAAGATTTGATTCAATTGACCCAAAACTTGAGACTTTGTGTTGTACAATGCTTTCTTGTTTCCTAAATATCCAATCAGAGACTTGGTATATAATAGTTGAAGATTTTGTCTAGAACTTGAAACAGGTTTGAATCTATCGGCCTTAAAAATAGCATCAGTTAAGTCTCCTAAGTACTCTTCCAAAGAGTATTCATTTCCGTACAGTTCTGTGTTGGAGATTCGTTTTAATACATTTGGGTGTAACAAATGAGCAAACAACCCTGCTTGTACAGATAAATTTCTATCTAAAATTTTAGGGTCTTCACCGCTTCCTCGGTGATTGAATCCTCTTCGCTGTTGCTGTAAATGTTGGATAAGAGTTTCATCTACTTCAAATACTGCCGGTGCAAAAGCGTGTTTTGTCAACGCATCCATTGCGGCCTTTTGAGTTTTGTAAGGAACTGGAGTTAGGGGAGCCGAAGTAGTTTCTTGACCTACAAACGCTCTATTTACATAAACGCCTCCAATTTGCCGTGTCATGATGTTTAATTGAATTGCTTTTTGACCGCTGAGCGACAAGTAAGCATTTCTTAGTTCCATGTAAGACTGGTTGTCTTTGGAATACTTTTTCATCAACTGAGGCATCAATTTAGTTTCTATCAGTTCTATTCTTTCTTTTGCATATCCAACTGGATCATCCGACAAATCGTAAATATTTACGAGAGGATCAATTCCTTTACCTGGAGACCTCATGTCGTCCGCATCGTTCCCAAATACTAGTTTTGGATCTGTAGATCGAGCTAGTAGCTTATCTAGCCTTTCTTGTTCTGCCTCTTCGTCTTCTAAAGCGGCAGAATATCCATACTCAATTACCCAATGATCATATAATCCTGGCTTATCATCGTAGTAATAAGTTTGGTCTTCTTTGTTCAAAGCAAAATTGATAGAAGGGTATTCCATCACAGAGTTACACATTCCTTCTTTGTCCATTTTTTCTTGATTCTTCAGGTCTTCCATAGATTGAATTGAACTACCTTTCATGTTGTGGTTCAGCCCTAAAGTGTGTCCTACTTCGTGTAACACCAATCTCTGGATTGATTCTCTCAAAAATTTGTCTTTTTCGATTCCTGTTAAATCCGTTAAAGTAATAGCCGTATTTCCGAAGAATACATCTTCCTGCATCATGGACCCAACGCTACACGAATGCGAATCGTGATTTGCTCCACTTTCCTCTAAATGAAAAAAGTCTAATCCAGCTTTTTCAAATAGTTCTGCCGATCGTATTCTCCCCAATACATAAACGTATTCCAACATGATATCAGCCCCCAAAATTTCTCCCGTTCTTGGGTTCACAAAACTCGGTCCGTATCCACCAAAAGGGGGTTTGGGCGTTGAAGTCCATCTCAATACATTGTAGCGAATGTCTCCGGCATCCCAATCGGCAGTGTCTGGCTGTATTTTTACAACCACAGCATTTTTGAAACCAGCTTTTTCGAATGCGATGTTCCATTTTTCAACTCCTTCTTTTATGATGGGTCTTAGTTCTTTCGGGGTGGTGTTTTCAATCCACCAAGTTATCGGCTCTATGGGTTCAGATAACTTAGCTTCTGGATCTTTTTTTACCAAGTTCCATCTGTGAATCATATCTCGGTATGGCGTCACCGATGCCGATGTTTGGTCCGTTACTTGTGTCATGAAATACCCCAGTCTTGGGTCATCCTTTCTTGGTTTAAAATCATTTTTAGGCATTTCCAAAATACTGTGGTGGTAAGTAATCGACACACTTTGACTACTCGTCATTTCTTTTGAATATCCGCTACCGTTGTCAAACACATACATCGTTCTCACATCCGTGTTGTTTGGGTAGTTTTTAATTTTCAGCACTTTTGTTTTTGTTTTGCTCAGCATCCCTAGTTTGGCACCTCTATAGCCTGGCCGATATTTTGGTTTTATTTTTGCAAAATTTTCTTTCATAAACAAAGAAGATGCATCAATTAAGAAATTATCTCCTGTTTTTCCTACTATTTTCTCAGATATGATGATTGGTTTATTAATGTTTGTTTCAGCCGATTTACTAATCTCATTTTTTGGATCAAAATAGTAATTGGTGTTTTCCAACTGAAACTCAATATTTCCATAAAACTTATTGATTTTGAAAATTTTTGAACCTCTGTAAGACCCTTTAAATGCTCCTACATCCATCAAACCGTTTTCTACATAACTAAAATAGATGAACTCTTCGCCCAATTTATCTTCGCTAATTTCTACATATATTTTTCCTGAATTTGTGTCGCGGTACATCGGAAAAAGTCCGTCTGACTTTTCACAATTTTTTGTCACACTTTTAATGGATTTAAAAGTAGATTTTGGTTTTTCAGCAGATTTTTTCGTTTCCACTTTTTTCTTTTTTTTGAAAAGTTGAGCATGAGAATTGCTCGTTGTCCCAACAACCATAAGGACTGAAAGGACAGAAGTAAATAGTAATTTCATAATTTTATTTGATTAGAACTTCTAATTTCTAAAAAAAAACAATGAAATGAGGTGTTTGTAAGGTATTTATTATCCGAAAAGAGATACTTTGGGGAAATTTACAAGAACATTCCTACCACAACTGCGGTGAGTAAACTAGCTACCGTTCCACCAATCAAAGCTTTTACACCCAGCTTAGAAAGCAGACCTTTTCTTGTAGGAATTAAGGCACCAATTCCTCCAATCTGGATTCCGATAGAAGCAAAATTAGCAAAGCCACAAAGCATGTAAGTACTCATTACTACCGCTTTTTCGGAGGCAAATTGAGATTTAATATTCCCAAAAGTGGCGTAAGCATAAAATTCATTGAGTATAGTTTTTTCTCCTAGCAGTTGGCCGGTAAGAACCATATCACCCCAATTGTCGATTCCCATTAGCCCAGCAATAGGAGCAAATAAGTAACCCAGTATAAATTGAAATGACAATTCCGAATAATTTGTGTTTTCTACGATGATTTCGTTAAGTCCTGTAACAGCTCCAATTGATGAAAGCATGTAGTTGGCCATGTACACAATAGCTGTAAACACAAGCAACATAACTCCCACATTTACCGCCAATTTTAACCCATCAGTAGATCCATTGGTAATGGCTTCGAGAATATTTGAACCGATTTTTTCTTTCGGAATTCTCATCTCTTTGTTGAATTCTTCTGTTTCGGGTACTAATATTTTTGCGGCAACTACTGCTGCGGGAGCAGACATAATGGAAGCGGTGAGTAAATGTTTTGCAAAGAATAAACTTTGTTCAGGATCATCACCACCCAGAAAACTAATGTAGGCAGCCAGCACTCCTCCGGCAATGGTTGCCATTCCTCCGGTCATTAAGCACATCAACTCAGATTTGGTCATTTTTTCGAGATAGGGCCTTACTAAAAAAGGAGCTTCCGTTTGTCCTAGAAAGATATTTCCTGCAGCGGCTAAACTTTCTGCTCCAGATAATTTCATAAATCTTCGCATTAACCAAGCGAATACATACACAACTTTCTGAAGAATGCCCAGGTAATATAACATACTCATAAGAGCTGAGAAGAATATGATGGTAGGCAGTATTTTAAAAGCAAAGTTCTGGAGTGGACCTTGAATTTCGCCTGTTCCAAATTGACCAAAAACAAAATTTGCTCCTGCATCTGTAAATCCAATGATCCTCATAAATCCTGCACTCAGGGCATCAAAGAATGAGGCGACAAAAGGAATATAGAGTACAGCTAAAGCAAGCACCAATTGGAGTCCCAAACCTTTTCCAACTAGGCTCCAATTTATCGCTCTTTTATTCGAGCTGAACAAAAAGGTAATGAATATCAAAGCGGCAATTCCCAATAATCCTCTCGTTACCGAGTAAAAAGAAATGCTGGTGGGAATTACGCGGGATTTGTATACAAACGGAAGGATGACCAGGTTCGGTTGTTCATCGGTTCCTTCGTACACCAACGTTAATTTTTCATTCGAAATCTCATTAATAAGGTAGCGTTGTTGTATTTCTTTTGTTTGAAACTTTCCGGCTTTCAGAGTCGCTACATTGTCCTTTTCTTTGAAATAGTAAACCGTTGTGTTCCCCTCTTCATCATAACTCTGAGCTATCGAATCAATGTCGGTTTCTATGCGTTGAAGCGGAAAGCTCAGAAGAAGTTCGTTGCTATCGACAATTTCCCATGTACCTATATCCTGACGACCATTTATTTCCCATTTAAAACTGTGCTTTTTTTGGTCATCAGTCAGGTCGATTTCAAACTTAATATACGAACCTGAGTCTATGGGTTCCAGGCTGTTTTCCACATCGTAGTTCCAAGTTCTTACTATTCGTTGTTCGATAGTGGATTCCTGCTTTGTGCATGAGAAAATAAGAAAAAACGAATAGATGAGCGCTGAATATCGAATCAATTTTCTCATGAAATTAAATTAATGTGGGGTTAGTTTCTACTGTTAATTTGGTCTCGTAGTTGAGACGCTTTTTCGTAATCTTCCGCCTCAATCGCTTCATTCAATTCTTGTTCTAGTTCTTCAATCGATTTCTGTGGAGTACTCTCCGATTCCTCAATTTCGATTGGCACAGATTCTGAGGAACCATCACCTGATGAATCGCTTAAGCTTTGTTCTTCTCCGTCATCATCTAATACAATACCAGCCGAACTCAAAATAAACTCATACGTAAATATTGGGCAAGCAAACCGGACAGCGATAGCTACAGCATCTGAGGTTCGAGAATCGATTTCGATTAAATTACCCTCTTTGTTCCTACAGATTAATTTAGAAAAGAAAATTCCCTCAATCAGATTGTATATGAGCACTTCTTGAACCGTAAATTCAAACTCCTCGGCAAAAGATTTGAACAAATCATGAGTAAGTGGTCTGCTCGGAGTCATTCCCTCTAGTTCAATCGCTATTGCCTGCGCTTCAGTTCCGCCAATAATTATCGGAAGTCTTCGGTTACCCTCCGCTTCATTAAAAACAAGTGCGTAGGCTCCACTCTGAGTATGGCTGTAGGATAACCCCGCTATTTCAAGTTCTACTTTTTTCATTGACTTTTCAGCTAAGTATTTGCCGATTTAAGTTGGTAAAGTTACGATAATTCAACACCAATACAAAAGCAATTTTAATCGGTCTATTCAATCTCTTATTATTTCTTATATTTGGTTGGTTCACAATTTACCTTACATGGAAAATAACACGTACAATTCAATGCATCGGAATTTATTAAAATTGATGGTTGTGAAAAGAATGATTTTTATTGTGGTTTTGGCTTCTGCCGGTTCTGTTTATTATTATGTTCAGCCTCACATAAAGTTTACCCTCATAGAGTTGTCACTGATTTATCTTGGAACTGTGTTGTTAGCTCTGGTATTACTTTTTTTTGCCAAAGCTTATTTTAAAAGAAAAAAATTCAAGATAGCTGAAAAGAATGTTTCCTATCAAGAAGGTATTTTGTTTCAAAAGGAAACGGTTGTGCCATTTGCTAGAATCCAACACATTGAGATTGACGAAGGTCCGTTTGAGAGGTTTTTTAAAATTGCCACGTTGAGTATTTATACTGCTGGAGATAGTGGCAGAGATTTGAAAATTAGTGGTTTAGAGTTAAATAAAGCGCAAGAAACTAAGTCTTTTATTTCAAATTTCATCAAGGATGAGTAAGTTTTTATTCCAAGAGTTCAGCAGGCAATCGCCTAAAGGAATACTGATTAATTACGGTGTGCTTTTGTATAAATTGGTGAAATCTTTTTGGGTTTTTATTCCCATCCTTTTTTCAAAAAATATTGAAGACAAAATGAGTTACCTTTTGTTGGTAGTTGGTAGTTTGGTTTTTTTGCTGCTGATTGTTGCTATTGTTCAGTTTGTTTATTTCAAATTTAAAATAGAGGGGGATCAATTCATTTTGAACAAAGGAATGATTTTTAAAAAGAAAACAACCGTCCCAATTGAGAGGATTCAGTCTGTTAATTTTAAACAAAATATTGTGCATCAACTTATCAATGTAACTCAAGTTGAGATTCAAACTGCTGGAGCGAAAGATGTTGAAGTTTCTATCAAAGCAGTTTCTAGAGAGGTAGCTGAAGCTTTAAAACGACAATTACAAACAGCTCCAGAAGAGTCAGAACAGGTTTCGATTGAGGAATCGACAGACTCCTCCCGATTGATCTATTCTTTGAGTGTGTTAGAGTTGTTGAAAGTAAGCTTTTCTGAAAATCATCTAAGGAGTTTCTTCTGGATTTTGGCCTTAACATTTTCCTTTGGCTATCAGCTAGCAGATATTGTAGAGGAATGGAACTTTGCTGACGAATTGATTCGATTCATAGTTGTGAATAAGGAGGAAATTACTGATAGTTTACTGGCCTTATTTCTTTTGTTAATTGTGGGAGTGGTTATTTCCGTAATAGTCTCTTTTCTCAGGGTATTTTTCAGGCATTTTGATCAAAAAGTGGTGTATAAAAACGATGGAATTCAAGTAAGCGAGGGCTTATTTACTAGGCGACAAGATGTACTTAAAATTCAAAAAATTCAATACGCTATTTCGGTAACTAATCCTGTAAAAAAAGCTTTGGGAATTGGAACTATCCATATTAAGCAAGCTGGAAGTGGTAAGATCAAGAAAATGAAACGGGTAGAGTTAGTGGGAGTGAAAGAGCAGTTTCAAAATGACTTGACAAAACTGTTTTTTGGTTATGATGTGAATTCAAATTCTCGTCACTTTACTCCAAATTCTTATTATCTGTTTCAGATGTTTGTGAAGTCAGCCATTTTTGCCATTTTGGTTAATTTAGTGTGTTACTTCAATTCATTCTCTTTGATACAATTCGTAATGATAAACTCAGTTATGTTCCCTTTCTCGGTTTACTTGGTTTTATTGAAGTACAAAAAGACTTATTTTAATTTTCAGGAAGGAAAATTAGTTGTGGGAGACGGCAAGATTAGTACGGTCACAACATTTATTGAGTATTATAAAACACAGAATATCAAGCTGGTGCAATCTATCCTTCAAAAGAAAAGGGGAGTCGCCACATTGAAACTACAAACGGCTAGTGGGGTAATAAAATTACGATGTTTAAGTCTAAAAGATGCGCTAACCATTCAGGAGTTATTGGTGTTGGAGACGGAGAATAACCAAAGAGATTGGATTTAGAGGCCACAATTTAATCGGGCTCCTTTCTGCAGAAAATCATACGAAGATGTTTTTTGACATAAAAAAAAGCCACCTGCTTTCGCAAATGGCTTTGGATGACTAGGTTGTTATTGTTTTATAAGTTTGCTGCTTTTACAGCTTCGGTTAATCTTGGTAACACTTCAAAAGCGTCACCTACAATTCCGTAATCTGCTGCTTTAAAGAATGGGGCTTCTGGATCTGTATTAATGACTACGATCACCTTACTTCCGTTTACACCAGCCAAGTGCTGAATTGCTCCTGAGATTCCTGCCGCGATGTATAAGTTTGGTCTAATTGCTACACCAGTTTGTCCAACGTGTTCATGGTGAGGTCTCCAATCTGAGTCTGAAACTGGACGAGAACAAGCCGTTGCTGCACCCAAGGCCTTTGCCAACTCTTCAACAATTCCCCAGTTTTCTGGTCCTTTAAGTCCTCTTCCTGCCGAAACTACCAATTCTGCTTCTGGCAAAGCAATGTCTCCCGATTGCTCAACTTTGCTTTTTACCACAATTTTTGAATCGCCTAAATCTGCGCTACTATCAATAACTTCTGCTGTTCCTTCGACAGCGATAGGCTGCAGAGAATTTGGTAAAACCGAAATCACTTTGTTTGGCGTGTTTATTTTTACATTGCTAAATGCTTTTCCTGAAAATGCATTTACTTTCACAACAAAATCATTTGACGGTAAAGCAATAGCTCCTGAAACAATTCCTGCCTCAAGTCTCACTGCGACTCTAGGTGCAATTGCTTTTCCATTTAAATCTTGAGAAAATACAACTACGTTAGAGCTGTTTTCTTTGGCAGTTTCTGTAACCAATTTAGTTAATTGCTGACTGTCTAAATCTACACCTTTAAAAGAAATAACCTTTTTGGCGCCAAATTGTCCTAAGGCACTTAACGTATCGTTATCAGAGTTTCCTGCTGTTACTACGATTGTATCTGTTCCGTGTTCTGCTGCAATTTTACTTCCGTAAAACACTGCCTCTTTGGCGTTTTTTGCAACGCCATTTATTGAATCTATATATACTAATACTGACATATTCTTAAATTACTTTTGCTTCGTTATGTAATAATGCTACTAATTCGTCCATGTTGTTAGGGTCAATCATTTTTACCCCAGTTTTAGCTGGAGGCATTTCATAATTTACTGTGCTTGTCATTGCGTCAACTGAAACTGGAGCTAAAACTGTCAACGGTTTAGATCTTGCAGCCATAATCCCTCTCATGTTTGGAATTCGTTGTTCAGCCATTCCTTTTGCTGCCGAAATAACCAATGGAAGATTTCCTTCAACCATTTCGTCACCTCCCTTCGCATCTCTTGCAATAGAGCAAGTAGAACCGTTTACATCAAGCTTTGTAGCTAAAGAAATGAAAGGCAAATCTAACATTTCCGCTACCATTCCTCCAACTTGTGCTCCGTTGTATTCGATGGTTTCTTTTCCAAGTAATACCAAATCAAATGCCTCGTTTTTGGCATATTCTGCAATTTGTTTTGCCACAAAATAAGCGTCAGTGGCTTCCGCATCTATTCGAACTGCCGCATCTGCTCCAATGGCAAGTGCTTTCCTGATTGTGGGTTCATCAGCTGCTGTCCCCACCGTTACCGTGGTAACAGAGCCGCCATTTGCTTCTTTTAATTCTATTCCTCTGACAAGAGCGTACCACTCATCGTAAGGATTAATGATGTACTGTACTCCAGCTTCATCAAATTTTGTATGGTTATCCGTAAACCCGATTTTCGAGGTTGTATCCGGTGCTTTGCTTATGCAAACTAATATTTTCATAAGGATCTAGTTAAGATGATTATTTTTTCTGGTTCAAATTTAAGAATAAAATAAATAAAAAGACATAGTATGCACGCATAATAAAAAGTGAAATATGGAATAGTTCAGTTGAATTTTTTAAATCTTAAAAAACGCAAAAAACATGAGACAAATAAAAAATAGTATTCCTATCTTTGAAATCATTTTTACAATAACCCATAAACTGAATAGATGAAAACAGTTCAATTTAGAGAAGCGCTTCGTGAAGCAATGAACGAGGAAATGAGAAGAGACAAAAGTGTTTTCTTGCTAGGTGAAGAAGTAGCAGAATACAACGGGGCTTACAAAGTGAGTCAGGGCATGTTAGACGAGTTTGGTCCAGATAGAGTAATCGATACTCCAATTGCTGAACTTGGATTTGCTGGAATTGCTGTTGGTGCCGCCATGAATGGTTTGAGGCCAATTGTGGAGTTTATGACCTGGAATTTTGCTATTCTTGCAGCTGACCAAATTATAAACAGTGCGGCCAAAATGTTGCAAATGAGTGGAGGGCAAATCAATGTTCCTATTGTGTTTAGAGGTGGAAACGGAACGGCTGGACAACTTGCTGCAACGCATTCTCAAAGTTTTGAATCGATGTACGCGCACGTCCCTGGTTTGAAAGTAATTACACCATCAAATCCTTATGATGCCAAAGGATTATTGAAAGCAGCTATCAGAGATAACGATCCGGTACTTATTATGGAGTCGGAAAAAATGTACGGAGATAAAGGAGAAATTCCAGAAGGCGAATACATCATCCCAATTGGATTGGCAGATGTAAAAAGAAAAGGTGATGATGTGACGATCGTATCTTTCGGAAAAATAATCAAAGAAGCTTATGTAGCCGCAGATGAATTAGCGAAAGAGGGAATCTCATGTGAGGTAATCGATTTAAGAACCATTCGTCCGTTGGATTGGGATACTGTAATGAAATCAGTGAAAAAAACGAACAGACTTGTTGTATTGGAAGAAAGCTGGCCAATGGCCTCTATCTCATCTGAGATCGCATATTATGTTCAGAGATATGGGTTTGATTATTTGGATGCGCCCGTAATGAGAGTTACTCAAGCAGATACTCCATTCGCATTTTCACCAACTTTAATTGAAGAGGCTATGCCAAATCCAAAAAGAGTGATTGATGCAGTGAAAGCGGTGTTGTATGTGAACTAGTTTTCGATCAAAAAGAGAATAATCTCGAACTGACATATTAGTAAAAAGCCATTTACGAAAGTAGGTGGCTTTTTTTGTTATAGTACAGTTAATGAGATGAATAGATTGTCAAAATTTCCCTTATTTGATCCGGTTTAAATTATTTTGAATAAGCTTAATCTTTGTAACTATGAAATTTATCTTTTTTTAACCGCATTATTTTTTTTCATTCAATAATACTGTTTCAAGCCGGAAATAAAGACTTATTAAATGTTGACGGTATAATTCTTCAATTAGATACAAATATTTTTGACTTTGTTAAAATTCCAGCTCATAAAGAAAGAAGGTGTGCTCATAAAAACTTTGAAAAAATTAAGCGTGTCGGAAATATACCATCAATTGTATTTTGAGCAGCTATTTCGACTGGAGTTGTGAATGCTGATTACAGAGAATGTCAGAAGCCATTATTTCCAGGAGATTCAGCAATTAGTACATTTCATAATGGAAGTTATAGATATGGGCTAAAATTTAAAGGTTCTTTAACTATTCGTTCTAATTCGATTTTTGGTGAAATCAAACTTGTGAGGATTAAGGGTGAATTTCTTAAACGAGAAGAGAAATAGTAATTTCAAGTCATTTTCCTGATGCTAATGAAATTTTTTTGTTCCAAATCTTTCGATACTTTTCATAGCTTCCTTTTTTTTACCATTATAAAATCAAATCTAACAACTCGTGAATAAACACCTTATTTCACTCTTTATTCATGTGTTACTACATTAACTCGTGAATAAGTAGTATATTTACACATAAATTCACGACTAAATGACACAATCATACCGAATAAATCAGTATTTGCAAGTATTAAAAGAACGATATTATCGGTTGGCTTTTGATAAACAAGCACTCATTAACCTTCTTAGCGAAACAGAAGTTGCTGAACAGGTTTACAACTCAAATGCCATAGAAAACAGCACCTTGAGTTTGGATGAAACCGAAAAAATCCTTTTGCAAATTGATTTAGATAGATATATAAATGAGCGAGAATTATTTGAAGCAAAAAATTTGGCAAGAGTTGTGACTTATATCAATAACAAAGCAACAAAAAAGGAATTAACCTTAGATGCAATTTTAATCCTACACAAAATGCTAATTAGTAATATTCGAGACGATATTGCGGGTAGATTCAGAAATAAAGATGAGTGGGTAAGAGTTGGAAATCACATTGCTCCAGATCCAAAATTTGTGCTAGACCTTTTGAAAGAAATGCTGGTAGAATACCAAGTAAGTGATGCTAAAAATATAGTGGAAAGAGTGGTTAAATTACATTTGACCTTTGAGCACGTTCATCCTTTTGTAGATGGGAACGGAAGGATTGGAAGAGTACTCATAAACTATGCTTTGTTGCGAGAAAACTATGTGCCTATCAATATAAAATTTATCAATAAAAAAGAATATTATGAAGCATTTCAAGAGTTTGATAAAAATGGTTCGACTAAAATAATGGAAGAAATTATTGGAAAAGCTTTATGCCAAAGTTACCATAGAAGACTTGCTTATTTAGAAGGAAAAAAAATAATTTCTTTAAGTGAATACTCCAAAAAAGAGAAAATATCTCACTCCAATTTGCTGAATAAAGCAAACCGACAAACTATTCCTGCATTTTTGGAAAAAGGAATTTGGAAAATAGGAGTCTAAACTTTCAAACCTCTTAACAGTTTTGTATTTTTACCTTCTAAATGATTAAAAAGGAAATTCTCCTTTTTATTGTCATTCTCGCGAAAGTGTGAATCTTCTAGCTATGAAAGATTCTCGTGTTTAGATTCCCTTTTTCAAGGGAATGACAAATGAAAAATAAAACAAATTATGACTCAAATAAAAGCCAATAATCCAGCACTAAAATCATGGGTAGAAGTCCCTGGTAATTCTGATTTTCCTATTCAAAATCTTCCTTTTGGAGTGTTTGCACACAATGGGAACTCTCCCAGAGTGGGAGTTGCAATTGGAGATAAAGTTTTGGATTTAAAAGCTTTACATTCATTGGGTTATTTAACAAGATTGCAATTTGCTATTGAAGATTTTGACTCAAATGTTTTGAATACAATGATGCGTCATGGAAAGCAGGGGACAAGAGAGTTGAGAAATAGAATTTCGGATTTGTTGAACATCGAAAATGATGAGCTTCAAAAAAATGAACATCATTGCGAGCAAGTTCTTCATTCACAAAATGAAGTAGAAATGTTACTGCCTATGCAAATAGGAGATTACACCGATTTTTATTCAAGCGAACAGCATGCTTTTAATGTTGGATGTCTGTTTAGAGATCCAAACAATGCGTTGTTACCAAACTGGAAACACATTCCTGTAGGTTACCACGGGAGATCTAGTTCTATTGTTCCTTCGGGAGTAGATTTTCACAGACCAAAAGGACAGAAAAAACCGCCTACTGCTGAGGTTCCAGTTTTTGGAAATTGTAATTTATTAGATTTTGAATTAGAGACAGCATTTTTTACTTACGAAGGGAAACCTTTGGGAGAGTCAATTTCTACTGAAGAAGCTGATGAGTATATTTTTGGTATGGCTTTATTGAATGATTGGAGCGCAAGAGACATTCAAGGGTGGGAATATGTTCCGCTTGGCCCTTTTTTAGGGAAGAATTTTGCTTCACATATTTCTTGTTGGATTGTCACATTGGATGCTCTTGAGCCATTCAGAACTGCTGGACCTGTACAAGAGCCCAAAGTCTTACCTTACCTCGAATATACGGGAGAAAAGCATGTTGATATTAATTTGGAAGTAGCAATTCAACCAGAGGGTGCAGAAGAGACTATTGTTTCTAACTCAAACTATAAATACATGTATTGGAATATGAACCAGCAATTGGCGCACCACTCTGTAAATGGATGTAATATTAGAATTGGTGATTGCATGGGGTCAGGTACAATTTCTGGACCCAAAGAAAGCGAATTTGGTTCTATGCTTGAACTTTCTTGGAAAGGAACAAAAACTATCCCGATGAAAGACGGAACTGAAAGAAAATTTATAAACGATAACGATACCGTTATTATGAGAGGATTTTCTGAAAAAGATGGAGTGAGAATTGGATTTGGAGAAGTGAAAGCCAAAGTGTTGCCGGCTAACTAAATTTCTTAAAAAGCTAAGTTACCCTTCGATTCTCTCTATGTCTTTTAAAATCAGGGTTCAAAGGGGCAGAACTATTTACTAATCACTAAGAACTAAAAAATATGTTTGGAGGAAACGGAATGATGAAAAAGTTGCAGGAAATGCAACAAAAAGTAAAAGAAACTAAAGCGAGATTGGATACAATCACCGTGGAGGGAAAAGCGAGAAATGGAAAGGTTTCTGTAACGATGACTGGGAATAGAAAAGTAAATTCTATCTCAATAAATGAGGAATTAACCAATTTGGAGAAAGAAGAATTGGAAGACTTATTGGTTATTGCCACCAATGATGCTTTGCAAAAAGCGGAGCGAGTAAATGAATCTGAAATGAAGGCAGCCTCTGCTGGAATGCTCCCAGGTATGTAGTGCTTTTACATTGTTAATGGAGTACGGCAGAAGATGTTTTTTAATCATTGAACTTTCATTAAAGTTAAGTGTACCAAAACTAAAAAACCTATGACTATGAAAGTTGAGATAAAAAAACCTTGTTCTGAGGATTGGTCCAAAATGAAAATTGGAGTAAAATCGAGACACTGTGAATTGTGTGTAAAATCTGTTGTTGATTTTACTGAAATGACCCGAGATGAAATTTTGGTTTATTTAATTCAAAATCAAAATCAATCGACATGTGCCAGAATGTTGGGAGGTCAAACTGATTTTCATTTCACTGAGCTAGAAGCCATGATAGAAGGGACACGGAAACACGGTGGAAATAAGGCTTTTTTAGTTTTGTCCTTGGCTACTTTGGCTCTGGCTTCGTGCAACAGGCAACCTGTATCTGTTGATGGTTTTAATCCCACACAAGGAGAATTAATCCAAGTTGATACCTTGATATCTAAAGATACAACCTTCCCAGCAAAAAACGAGATAGATACGCTTTCTAGGCAAGATGATACTGAAATAGGGAAAATAGTATCGAAAAAGTCAGTTTGCGAACCAAAGAAAGGCGAAATTGATCCCGTTTTTATGGGAGACGTAGTGATTATTCAGCCTGAGGTAATCGAGCCAGAAATATTGGGATTGGTGACTGCGGAACCTGAACCTTTGCTAACGAGCGATTCTACTATTCATGATTTTGTAGAAAAGATGCCTGAGTTTGTGGGAGGCGTGGATAGCTTAATGGCCTTTCTTTCGCGGAATCTGACTTATCCCAAGCAAGCCAAAAGAAATGAAATAGAAGGAACTGTTTATGCTCAATTTGTTGTTAATACAGATGGGAGTATTTCTGATATTAACATACTAAAAGGAGTTGGCTATGGATGTGACGAGGAATCAAGAAGAGTTCTTGGTTCCATGCCGAAGTGGATTCCAGGTGAAAGCCACGGAAAAAAGGTGAGAGTAAAATATACTTTGCCATTCAAATTTAGGCTGAAATAAATCTGACAAAGTGCTATGGACAAGAGAGACATTCGTGAAGAGTATCTAAACAAAAGAAATTCGTTATCCGCTCAATTTGTGAAATTAGAAAGCTTGAAAATTTCTGACATCATTTCTCAGAATTTTAAAATGGAGGGGAAAACTGTCCATTGTTTTATTCCCATTTCTGAGAAAAACGAGATTGATACTTGGTTGCTGATTGATAGAATGATGGAAAAGGGTAGAGTAGTGGTTCCAAAAGCAGATTTTGAAGAAAGCTCTATGTCTCATTTTTATTTTGAAAAGGATACGAAGTTGGTTCAGAATAAATATGGAATTCTTGAACCAAAAAATGCGGAAAAATGTAATGTTGAAGACATTGATATTGTTTTGTTGCCATTGTTGGCTTTTGATAAAAAAGGTTATCGAGTAGGGTATGGAGGTGGTTTTTACGACAGGTTTATAGCTCAGTTGTCAAAAAAAACGCAACTAATTGGACTTTCTCTTTTTGAACCTATTGATGAAATAAAAGATATTGATACCTTTGACAAGAAAATGCATTGTTGCATTTCACCCACCCAAATATTTTATTTTGAGTAACATCAATCCACTTTCAAAATTACCAATCATGGAAACCTTCTATACCTTTCAGGGTGAGGGGTATTATTCTGGTCGGGCCGCTTTTTTTATTAGAGTGGCTGGATGCGATGTAGGTTGTGTATGGTGCGATGTGAAAGAGAGCTGGGATGCCAACGACCACGAAATTCTGTCGGTTGCCAACTTGGTGAAACAAGTGGCAGAATCAGGAACCAATTTTGTGGTAATCACTGGGGGTGAGCCAGCCATGTATGACTTGACTTATTTGACTCAAGAAATTCATCAGTTGAATATCGAAATAGCCGTAGAAACTTCTGGAGCATACGAACTTAAGGGAGAGTATGATTGGATTTGTTTGTCACCAAAGAAATTCAAATCGCCTTTGGATTCAGTAATTTCAAGAGCCCATGAACTAAAGGTTATCGTGTTTAATAAATCAGACATTGAATGGGCAGAAACTCATGCTAAACGAGTTCCTACAGATTGCAAATTGTACATGCAAGCTGAATGGGAAAAGAAAGAAAAAATGTATGAGTTAATTTTGTCATATATCACCAAGAATCCTCAGTGGAGAATTTCTGTTCAAACCCACAAATATTTAGGGGTGGATTAACTATAAAGCTCTG
>CBFHPW010000006.1:0-98474 GCA_965657945.1 Flavobacteriales bacterium | reverse complement strand
TGCCACCTCTTTCAATTATCGCATTTCGCAAACCAGAAGTGGAGGTACCGCATTGGGTAAAGTGAAGTTTATTTTTACCAATAAACATAGCATTTACATGCACGATACTCCTTCCAAAAGTTTATTTAAAAATGACGTTAGAGCTTATAGTCACGGTTGTGTGAGGTTGGAAAACCCGCTTGAATTAGCGACTTACCTCATTTCTAGTAAAGATGACAACTTTACTCAAGATTCAGTTGAGAATTTAGTTAATTCAGGCCAACAAAAAAGAATAAATTTGGATTATCCTCTAACAGTTTCGTTGAGGTATTTTTGTTGTGAAGGAACTCCGGAGGGAAAAATGAGGTTTTACAGGGATATTTATAACAAAGAAACACAAATTAAATCTGCGATTGAAACTCTTTTTTATTCAAAATCAGAGTAAAAAGTATCGACAAAATTTCTCGCTTTTAAATAGTGAGATTTTCGGTTATGCGACTTGTCATGGCTATAAATGTACAGGCAAGTCCCGTTGGATATGGTATTAACAATTTCTTTGTAACGAAGATGAGGTAGGGCAGGGCAGCCAAAGCTCCTTCCCAAAACGTTTCCGTTGCTTTTCAAGAATTTTTTTGTGGCATAATCTGCAGAATGAAATACAACGCCTCTTTCAAAAACATTGTTATTGGTGTATTCTTTGCCATGTATTTTCATCGAATAGTCGTATTTTCCGTCATAGATTTCCCCTGTTATAAAAAAACCAATACTACTCATTCTCGATTCTGATTCATTTGAAAATTTAGAAGCATACAGTCCGCCAGAGTTTTTTCCATGAGCAATAATACTTTTGAAGACTACTTGTTTCAATTCTAAATCAACTACAAAAAAACGTTTTTCATTACTAGGTTTTGTGTAGTCAATTAGAGTAAGGAATCGTTCTTCAGTCAATTCTTGGTTGTTTTTCATGGAATAATAACCTTTCATTCCCTTCTGAAACATATTGAAATTAAGCTGTGGAGTTTGTAGACAATCGTAAAGAGATTCTGTATAGGAATCGAATGCCATCATCTTTTTTTCAACCGGTACGAATAATTCATCGTGTTTGTCTAAGCGATCGCCTTTTCTTATTTCACCCTTGTTTATTAACGTGTTACTAGAAAAAATAAAAATACAGGAAAGTAGAAAAAAAGATTTCATGAAGATAAAAATTGGAGTTGGATACCGAAATCACAAACATAATCAACGAAATCGGATGAAGTTTATTATTTAGGAAGGATTTAACTTATTGCTTCATAAATTTTTGAAAATAGACAGTTTCATTTGCTTTATTCGTTGCCCGAACAAAATAGGTTCCTGCCGCTAAATTTGAAACATTTAGGGATTGATTCGTAGTTTTTGGAAGTACCGCCTGTCCTGCCAAGTTAAGAATCTCATAAGTCATTATTGTCTCAATGGTTGGTGTAATGTACAATACATCTGTCGCAGGATTTGGATAAAGAGTAAAGTCCAACTTTTCGATCTCATTCTCAGTAACCCCAACAACCCTTGTATCGTAATATTGCACAGTGTTAATAGTCGTAAAACCCAATACTTCAATTCCTTCTGCTTTCATTACGGGAAGCCCAAAGGTTGCATCATACCAGGTGTATTCTACTATCTTTCGAGGAAGACCAAACGGAGTTGACAGAAATACAACCGAATCTATTTGGTCCAAAGTGGTTTTTACTTTTAGCACATTGTTATGAGTTTGATAGGGGGTAATTAAAGTTCCCCAGCCTTCAGCTTTCCATTTTCTGTTGTACGTTACTTTGTATTGAATGTTTTGGCCAATACTAGTGAGATCCAATCCCCAAGCTCCGTAACTAGAGCCAGAATCTAAATATGTGAAAGGAAAGTTAAGAATGGTATCAGGACTTGAGTATTCAGCTACAATAGGTATTGATATTCCCGCAGAGTCTTTTATTTTCAATCCTTTTACATTACCAATCAATTTGTTATTAGCTTTTTTTGCCATTGTCATTACATCATACAAGGTAAAAACAAATGCATCTAAGGAGTCTATATCGACAATGCCAATATTGGTGAGTGAATTCCATTTTGTGAGGCAAGTAACACCACCGCCAGCTAAAATACATTGAGTAATAAATGGAGCTTGAAAACCCGAACTAGATGGAGTAACCGTATACCTACTGCCGCTTGCATCCATCCCTAATGCGGAATAGTTCCAGGTAATATTGGGTCCTGTTGTATCAAAATTTTCTGTGAGTAATCCGCTTCCTACCGTTGTCATAGGTATGGAATAATTTCCAGAGGCGTAGTTTAATGAGGTGTAAGATGTTTGGCAAATTCCAATTATAAAACTGAAAGAACAAAACATGGAGAGAATAAGTTTCATTACAATGGGGTTACTTGGTATCCCTAAAAGTAACAAAAATTTGAGGTTTTTTAAATAACTAAAGGTTTGATTAGTTTGAGCTATTGTTTTTTTTTCCTCTCAAATAAAAGAAAATTATGCCCGCAATACCAATGCCAATCAATATCATTGAAATTATTTCAGCTTGTGTCAAGCCATTTCCGTATTCTACATTCACTCTAATTCTTTCAATTAACAATCGTTCTGCACCTGTGAAAAACACATATAGACTAAAGAGAATTCCAGAAAATTTAATTGTTTTTCTCACACTCCACATGATGGCAAATAGAATAAAACTCATGATTGTTTCATAAAAAGGAGTAGGGTAAACAGGGTTTTCTAATCGATGGTTATAGTCTGGAAAAATACTATTGACAATTTCTATTCCTTCGTTATTTATGTTGTTAGGATAGTCGTAGGCCCACATCCAATCGGGCAAAAAAGACATCCATTCAGGTTTTGGATTCAAGTTGTCGATTCCCCAATCTCCATCTCCAGCAAACTGACATCCAACCCTTCCCAAGCCGTAGGCTAATAGAACAGTTGGTCCTAAAGCATCTAAAAATTGCAAAATAGGCAGTTTGTTTTTCCAGAAATAATAAATATTCCCGAATACAGCCAAGATTACACCACCATAAACGGTAAGTCCTCCATTGAGATCTCCAATATTTCCTGATGCCATAAAAGCCGACCAAAGTTTACCAGGTTGCTCAAGAAAAGCAAAAATTAAAGCCCCTCCAATTCCACCAACTATCCCAATAAGGGTTATGTTTCCCATGTGCTCATGAGGACGCACTTCTATTGTTTTTTCTGTCGGTGTGTCTAATTTGTCTTTGTTGGCTTCTTTGTATTTCCAAAAAGCCATCAGAATACCTCCCACAATTCCTGCAAGAATATTTCCTTGGCTAGAAAGAAGAAAACCAACAAAATCATTGAACAATCCATCGACTGTAAAAAGAGGGATTAGTTTCATTCCAATTACAAAACCTAAAACTCCATTAATAAGAATATCTAAAGGTTGAGCACCTTTCCCAATAACAATTGTTTTTTTTGTACTTTTTATCCAGCCTAAGGATTCTCTCCTTTTTAATTCTCGTGACCCAAACCAATTTGCAGCAATAAAACCTATTCCAATCCAAAGTCCAAGCATCGGAATCATTTTAAGAAACTCGAGTTCTATGCCAAAATTGCCTTTGAATAAATGGTAAAGAGTTGGATACATATTAGTTGGTTAATTGTTTAAGTTCGGTTAATTGTCTTTTTTCTATGAATTCAATTTTCATTAATCCATCTCTGTCTACTTCTGTCATTTTTACTGGTACCACATGGTTTACAATCAAAGGGTTGTAAGGAGCTTTTACTTTTACGTAATTGGATGTGAATCCGTTCATAACCCCATGTTCTTGATCAGCCTCAAAAAGTACTTCCTCCGTTTGTTGTTCGTTTTGTAAATAAAAAGCTTTTTTCTTTTTCTCTGAAAGGATTCTTAGCCTTTTACTTCTTTCTTTTCTCACGGCCATAGGAACTACATCCTTCATTTTAATGGCAGTCGTATTGGCTCTTTCAGAATAAGTAAATACATGTAAATAGGAAACAGGAAGGTCAACCAAAAACGAATAAGTTTCCTCAAATATTTCCTCAGTTTCACCGGGAAATCCAACAATCACATCAACCCCAATACTGCAATGAGGCATTAGGTCTTTAATTTTTTCAATTCTCGATTGGTAAAGCGCCTTGTCATACTTTCTTCTCATCGCTGTAAGCAATGCATCTGAACCACTTTGCATTGGAATATGAAAATGAGGGACAAACTTGTCTGATTTACAAACGAATTCAATAATTTCCGTAGATAAAAGGTTGGGTTCAATAGAGGAAATTCTAAATCTCTCTATTCCTTCAATTTTGTCTAACTTCTTAATGAGTTCAAAGAAGTTTTCGTCACTTCCCTGTCCAAAGTCTCCAATATTCACTCCAGTCAAAATAACTTCCTTTACATTGGTTTGGGCAATTTTTTTTGCTTCAATCAAGGTTTTGTCTACACTGGCATTTCTACTTTTTCCTCTTGCCAAGGGAATGGTACAAAATGTACAGAAATAATCACATCCATCCTGAATCTTCATGAAGGTTCGAGTTCTATCACCCACAGAAAAACCGGGTACAAACTCTTTGGTTTCTTTAATAGAATTGTTCTCGATGTGAGCTACCTCCTTCTTTTCTATGTTTTCTAGGTATGCCGTTAAGTTGAACTTTTCTTGAGCACCCAAAACGAGATCCACTCCCGGAATAGCTGCAATTTCCTCAGGTTTTAGTTGGGCATAGCAACCAATAATTACGACAAATGCATTTGGATTGAAACCCAAAGCTTTCTTCACAAGTTGCTTACATTTTTTGTCTGCATTTTCTGTTACCGAACAAGTATTAATTACGTACATGTCTGGCGATTCGTGAAAATCCACTTTTGCAAATCCTGCTTCTACTAATTGTCTTGCAATAGTTGAGGTTTCAGAAAAATTGAGTTTACATCCTAATGTATAAAATGCTACTTTTTGATATTGATTCATTGCTCTTCTTAAACTTGCACAAAGATAACAATTTGTGGAGAAGTAAATCATCCTTTTTGGGTGGATGCTGAATTAATGAAAAAATCTTTGGAATAAAAAAAGCCATCAAGAAATTGATGGCTTTTCTGAACTCCCAACAGAATTATCGTTTGTTCAGTACTGTAATGTGTCCGAAATTTTCATATTCTTCTCCAGTTTGCTGGGTAACCCCAACAACTCTCCAGATGTATGCATCCTCTTCTACTTTTTGACCTTTAAAAGTTCCGTCCCATCCGTCAGTCTTACTGGTTGTTGAAAACATCAATTGTCCCCATCTGTTAAATACCATGAATTGATATCCCTCGTCTGTCAATCCTTCTACGATAGGAAGGAACACCTCGTTCACGTCATCATCGTTAGGAGTAAAAGTATTAGGTGCGTACAACAGTACTTCATATTTGATAAAAAATGGTTTACAAATACTATCCCTGCATCCGTATTGATTTTCTACTTTCAAGCAGTTCAAGAATCTTTTACCTCCATTAGCTGGAAACTCGTAGTAAGTATCTCTTGTATTCGCTCTCATAAAATCACTAATTATCCACTCATAGTCCAGGGGAGCACCATAATCTGTTGTGTTGGTAAAAGTTACTTTTGTGTTGAAGACATCAGTTTCAGGTCCCGGGTCAAAAGTGAAATCGGCATTCGGTTGAGGATGAAGATTGATATTAAATTCTTCGGTGTACGTACATCCATTTGCGTCAGATACTATGGCAGTGTATGATGTAGATACCGCTGGACTTTCTGTCATTGAAAATCCTGAGGTTCCATTACTCCAACTTACCGAGTAGGGCGGTGTACCTCCAAGAGGAATGGCATTTAGGGTAGCAAATTTATTCAAGCAAATAAAAGTATCTGGTATTGGAGTCAGAACAAGAGGTAATGGTTGTCCAATAACTTCTACACTTCGGCCTATGCATCCATCGGCAGTTTTTATGGCTACTTGGTAAGGGCTTGCTGCAGCACACAAATTATTAAATACATTGCTGGTTTGCCAAGTAGAACCATTGTCTATGCTATATTCATTTGCAGCCGCATCTATAATAATGATAGAACCATCGCAGGCGTTGAAACATTGTTCATCCACCACATTTACTTGATCAATTACCTCTGCAATGGGTTCAGCAATGACAAAAGGATTAATTGTGAAACACCCATTTTCGTCAGTTACTTTTACTGTGTGAGGTCCGGCACACAGGTTGGTTCTTTTCTTCGTAACAGAAAATACATTGTCAAATTCTACGAGGTAATTACCAGAAGGAGATGTTCCTCCGGAAGGGACAGCCTCAACCTCCCCGTTACATGCAGCAAAACATTTCGCATCCTCAATGATAAGGTTGGGAAGAATATTGGGTGGATTCGTTAAGTTGTAGGTGACCGTATCTGAGCAACCACCTGAGTCATAGACTATGCAGGTGTATGTTCCTGGTGCAAGACCGTTGAAAACATTACTTGGTGAGGTAGTGGCCCCATTATTAATGGAATAGGTGTAAGGCGCTTGACCTCCAAAGGCATTTATGGTAATAGATCCATCATTTACACCAATGCAGCTTGGGTCAACTTGAGTAATTGTTTGATTTAAGATAACATAGATGTCATTGATTAACGTGTCGATCATTAAAGTACAACCATTTTCAGAGATCAACTCTACTTGGTATAAACCAGGTCCAGGAATATAAAAACCTTGGTTGGTATCGTTTGGAAGAGGGGCAATTGGAGTTCCTCCATACCATTGATAGGAGAGGTATCCAGAATCTGCTTCTAAATATATTCCTTTACAGTCTTGAGTTTTTTTGATGTCTGGTAAAAAACAGTTTCCATCAATGTAAGCTCTTCCTGCATGAGCTCCATAACCGCAATCTGCTACTGTGAATACAACTGTAATTTCTTGTCCTATATAAGTCGATAAGTCAACAGTTATCCTTGCCCAAGGCTTGTATTTCCAATTTGATGTTCCTACTCTGGAGAAAGAGGTAGTTTGTGAGATTACATCATAATTTCCACATGAAGGAATAGGCAAATTGTTTGTGTCTAAAAATTCTACTGTGAAAAATGGAACTTCATTTGCGGGATGTCCCGAAGGATCATTAAAAACTACCGCAAAATCGTAGGTAAAATAAGGTTTATCTGCTGTAATGTTAGCTTTATGAATCACTCTACTCACTTCATATCCTCCACCTTCATCACCTAATTGAAGGGAATAAGTTCCTCCTCTAGGATTTAGTTTTGTTATTGCTGGGGCGTTCATGTCTACTCCACCTGTAACAATCGTATGTTGTGCATTCATTCCAATACCCGAGGTACCTGTTGTTAAGTTCTGAATGGCATAATTAGTATGGGTGGTGCCTGGGAAGTTTACATCAGCAACATAGGGCGACCAATGTTGCCATGTTCCAAGCTCAAAATCAACATTATCGCAGTTACCCGCTTCGGCAGTGTGGGAATGATGGTGTGAGTTAAGCTGCTGATGGTTTATTTTCCAAGAATTGAAATTACTCATCAAGGAAGCACTATTTTTTATCGAATTAAAATGATCATCATAAGTTGGTTGCAAATCATGAGAAGTAATAATTCCACTTAACAACTTCGAATAGGTACTCATATAAAAACCTTTCAATTCACCTCGTAAATAATGTTTGAAAAGTTGTTGGTTTTGAATCGAAGTAGTATGTATTATGGTCGAATCAATTAACTTTTGAGAGAAATTATAAGAGGTTTCAAAACTGTGCAATGTGTCTTCCATTAATATTTCTCTTGAAATTGTTTGAGAGAAACTCGTTTGATTAACTGAACATACAAGAATAATCGCGGTTAGGTAATGGATAAGTATTTTCATAATTTATTCGTTGTTTGATTTTATAACGATAAAACTCTAGCAGGGTTGTTTCTAATTTATAAAAATACTAAAAAATTTTGATGTGTTTTTTCAAACTGATAGAAGCAAGAGCAAAAAAATTGAAACTGATACTTGATTTGTAAAAAATTAACAATAATTTGAAAATCGGATTAGAACAAATTGAAGGAATAATTTGTACTTTTAGTATCCACAACCGAAACCATGAGATTCTATTGCCTTTTTCTTTTTTTTCTAACAACGCTCTCAGCGTTGGCAACTCACAATAGAGGAGGGGATATATCTTACGTTCATCTTTTTGGAAATACCTACAGATTTACCATCACCACTTGTACGAAAACCAGTGCAGTAGCAGATAGGCCTGAACTCGAAATTCGCTGGGGTGACGGCACACCTAAAGACACAGTTCAGAGGTCTTCAACTATATCGATGGCCCCGGCAGATGCACAAAAGAATTTTTATATAATAGATCATACTTTTGCTGGGGCAGGAACTTTCAGAGTAACAATGGAGGATCCCAACAGAAACGCTGGTATAGTGAATATAGGAGGTGCGACTAATTCTGACCAGTTCCCTTTCTGTATCGCTACTGAAATAGTAATTTCTCCTTTTTTAGGAGTTAATAACTCTGTTGTTTTCAACGATTGCCCATGTCCAGAATTAGCCTGTGTAAACAAACGATATTGCTATAATCCGCAAGCTACAGATCCTGATGGAGATAGTTTGTCCTATAGTTTGGTGCCATGTTTAGGATTGAATTGTTTGTCAATGAGTACACCGGCTGTTTACCAATATCCGAGCAGTTTTGGAGGTACAATCTCGATTGATCCTATTTCTGGAACTTTGTGCTGGGTAAACCCTTCGCGCTTAGGCGAGTACAATATTGCAGTGTTAGTAACAGAATGGCGAAATGGAATAAAAATGGGAAGTGTGTTGAGAGATATACAAATAACTGTGACAGTGTGTAATAATGATCCTCCGGTAATTACCTCCATCACAGATACCTGTGTGGTAGCGGGAAGTTCCATTTCAATTCCTGTTTTGGCAACTGATCCAAATTCTGGAGATATTATTACGCTTACCGCAACAGGAGCGCCATTAACAGGTGTGAGTAACCCCGGAAGCTTTGTTTCTGTTTCTGGAACTTCTCCAGTGTCATCCAATTTTTCTTGGACAACAGATTGTTCAAATATCAGGAAATCATCGTTTTCTCTCTATTTCGTTGCTACGGACAATGGAGTCCAAGTTAATTTATCCGATTATAAACAAGTCAATATAACCGTTAAAGCTCCTCCACCGACAGGAGTTTCAGCCTCTCCACTTAGTGGTAATGTTGTAATTAGTTGGGACCAATCTTCATGCTCAAATGCTGTTGGCTATAAAGTGTATAGAAAAAAAGGCTCAAGTTCACCACCTTCATCTTGTTGTGGACAAGAATCAGCGATTGACTTGGGCTACACATTTATTGGTCAAACAAATTCTTTGGTCGATACGAGTTTCCTCGATGTTTCAAATTTAGCCGTAGGTGAAGAATATTGTTACGTTGTCACTATCGTTTATCCAGTGGATTATGAAAGCTGTATTTCTGATGAGGCTTGTATGACCCTAAAAAAAGACGTTCCTATCATTACACATGTTACGGTGAATTCAACAGACTTAGTATCTGGAGTGGATTCAATTGTTTGGGCAAAAGCGTCTGATATAGACACAGTTACTAATTATCCTCCACCCTATTTGTACAAAGTATTTCATCAAACTGGTTTGTCAGGTGCAAATACAATCATCTATACATCGCCATTTTATTCTAGTCTCTATTTAAGCGATACTGTATTTGTTCACACGGGAATTAATTCGGAAACAAACGCCAATAATTATGTGGTTGGAATGTATCACCTGGTAGGAAGTGACACTGTATTGATTGGTCAATCTAATTCAGCCTCCTCTGTTTTTCTCTCCACTACGCCCAATGATAATCAAATCGCATTAAACTGGACAGAAAATGTACCTTGGACAAATTCTTCTTACGAAGTTTACCGAGGAAACTCTATTGGAGGTAGTTTTAGTTTAATTGGAACAACAACACTGCAATCTTATGTAGATAGTAATTTACAGAATGGCAGAACTTATTGTTACAAAGTGAAGAGCGTAGGTCAATATACGGATCCAACCATCGTTAGTCCATTAGAAAATTTTTCTCAAGAAGTTTGTGACCAACCTATTGATTTAACTCCGCCTTGCCCGCCAGTTTTGTCAATTGACAATAGTTGCGAAGACGAATTGAATTACCTGCGTTGGACAAATCCGAATAATGATTGTGCAGATGATGTAACTCGTTACCGAGTGTTTTACTCTCAAACCCCGGAAGGTCCTTATTTAGAAATAACACTTATTAATGATCCGAATGATACAACTTTAGTTCATAATGATATGGGCTCTATAGCAGGATGTTATTACATAACCGCGCTTGACTCGATTCAATACAACAATGAGAGCGTACCGAGTAACATCGTTTGTGTGGATAATTGCCCAATTTACTTTTTACCTAACGTGTTTAGCCCAAATGGTGATGGGATTAATGATGTGTTTCGTCCAATATTACCGTACAAATTTATTGACAGTATAGAATTTGTTATATATAATCGTTGGGGGAACCAAGTTTACAGAACTTCGGACCCTATGATAAATTGGACAGGAATTGACCAAGAAACAGGAAAGCCAGTTGTAGATGGTGTTTATTTTTATGCCTGTAGAGTATACAGTATTAGGCTTTCTGGATTGACCGAAACCAAACTGAAGGGCTCCATCAGTTTGTATAGAAATGGCTCTGGAAGGGCGAATTAATCCACTTCATTTTCTTTGATTTCTGATTGAGAAATACTGCGTTGTTTCCAAATTGAATGGAATCAAAATAATACTAAAATTCTGGAGAGTAAATTTTTACAATTGCGTATATTTGCGGATTAGAAAAATTTACTATGATAAAAATTACTTTGCCAGACGGTACAATGAAGGAATTTGAGGCAGGTGCGTCAGCTATGGATGTAGCCATGTCAATCAGTGAAGGATTGGCCAGAAATGTGTTGTCTGCTGAAATTAATGGAGAGGTTTGGGATGCTACCCGACCTATTCATGAAGATTCTACCCTAAGTTTGTTAACCTGGAACGACAAAGAAGGTAAAGCTACGATGTGGCATTCTTCCGCTCACCTTATGGCTGAAGCATTGGAATCATTTTATCCAGGAATAAAATTAGCCATTGGTCCACCAATCGAAAATGGATTTTATTATGACGTAGATTTTATGGACTATGAATTTTCTGAAAAAGATTTAGCGAAGGTTGAGCAGAAAATGAAAGAGTTGGCTAAGCAGAAATTGGAGTTTGAAAGAAAAGAAGTTTCAAAGGCTGATGCATTGGCTTATTTTACTGAAAAGAATGATCCCTACAAGTTGGAATTAATCAACGAATTAGAGGATGGTAACATTACTTTTTATACTCAAGGAAATTTCACAGATTTATGTAGAGGGCCTCACATCCCTCATACTGGTGTAATAAAAGCCGTGAAATTACTCAGTGTGGCAGGTGCCTATTGGAGAGGTGATGAGAAGAATAAACAGTTGACTCGAATATACGGGATTACTTTTCCCAAAGCGAAGGAATTAAGTGAATATCTTGAAATGCTAGAAGAGGCGAAAAAGAGAGATCATAGAAAATTAGGAAAAGAATTAGAGTTATTTACTTTTTCACAAAAAGTTGGGATGGGTCTTCCATTGTGGTTACCTAAAGGTACTGCTTTGAGAGAACGGTTATCTAATTTCTTGAAAAAAGCACAAGATGAAACCGGTTACGAGCAAGTTGCAACTCCTCATATTGGTCACAAAGACTTATATGTAACTTCGGGGCATTATGAGAAATATGGAGAAGATTCATTTCAATCCATCAAAACACCCAATGAAGGAGAAGAGTTTCTTTTGAAACCTATGAACTGTCCGCACCACTGTGAAATATATAATTCCTCACCTAAATCATACAAAGATTTACCGGTGCGTTACGCAGAGTTTGGAACAGTGTATCGATATGAGCAAAGTGGAGAACTGCATGGATTGACTAGAGTAAGAGGTTTTACTCAGGATGATGCGCATATTTTTTGTATGCAAGACCAAGTTGAGGAAGAATTCTCAAAGGTGATTGATCTGATAAAGTTTGTTTTCAAAGCTTTAGATTTTCAAGATTATACCGCTCAAATTTCTTTGAGAGACAAAACCAACAGAGAAAAGTACATAGGAAGTGATGAAAATTGGGAGAAAGCCGAGCAAGCCATCATCAATACGACAAAAGAAGCAGGTCTGAACACTGTTATAGAATATGGTGAAGCAGCTTTTTATGGGCCTAAGCTCGACTTTATGGTAAAAGATGCCATAGGAAGAAGTTGGCAGTTGGGAACTATTCAAGTAGATTATAATTTACCAGAAAGATTCCAGTTGGAATACACAGGAGCTGACAACCAAAAACACAGACCAGTAATGATTCACAGAGCACCATTCGGTTCATTGGAGCGGTTTGTTGCGGTTTTGATTGAACACTGTGCTGGAAAATTCCCTTTGTGGTTGGTTCCAACTCAAGTTGCAATATTACCATTGAGTGAAAAATACAATGATTATTGTGAAAATCTTTCTAGATCATTAAAAAATTACGATATTCGTGCCCTCGTAGACTCTAGAAATGAGAAGATAGGGAAGAAAATTAGAGATACCGAGTTAGAAAAAACTCCGTATATGTTGATTGTAGGTGAGAAAGAAGCCAATGAAAACGTGGTTTCTGTGAGGAAACAAGGCGAAGGTGATTTAGGTAGTTTTACTTTAAAAGATTTCGCTGATATAGTAAACAAAGAAGTAGAAGAACAAATTAAATATTAACCAAAACTAAAGGTCATAGCGTTAAGAAACAACAATAGAAACAGAAGGTTCGAGAAAAAAGAGGACCCTCACAAGATCAACGAAAAAATTCGTGCTAGAGAAGTGCGTCTTGTTGGTGACAATGTAGAACCACAGGTTGTATCCATAGACAAGGCAAGAAAAATTGCCGAAGAAATGGAACTTGACTTGGTTGAAATATCACCAAAAGCGAATCCACCAGTATGTAAAATCATTGATTATAAGAAGTTCTTGTACGACCAAAAGAAGAAGCAAAAGGCTTTAAAGTCTAAGCAAACGAAGGTTGTTATAAAAGAAATACGTTTTGGGCCCAACACAGATGAGCATGATTTTAATTTTAAATTGAATCACGCAAAGAAATTCTTGGAGGAAGGTGCAAAAGTGAAAGCTTATGTGTTTTTTAAAGGAAGAACCATTGTGTTTAAAGAAAGAGGTGAAGTATTACTTCTAAAGTTCGTGAGCGAGCTGGAAGAGTACGGATTGCCGGAAGCCATGCCAAAGATGGAGGGTAAAAAAATGATAGTAAACTTAGTTCCAAAGAAAAAATAAACCATAAAAATTTTAGCAGTATGCCAAAAATGAAAACAAAATCTAGTGCCAAGAAGAGATTCAAGGTAACTGGTTCAGGAAAACTGAAAAGAAAACACGCTTTTAAAAGTCACATTTTGACTAAAAAGGCACACAAAAGAAAGAAAAACTTGACAAAAGCAACTTTAGTTGATAAAGCTGACGTAGCCAACATCAAGCAACAATTGTGTATGTAATACACACAAAATTAGGTTCAATTATTAACGCCAAGTATTCAGTAAATGAAATAAAAGACTCGAAAGAGCACTGACTACTAAAAAATTAACAACATGCCAAGAACGACATATAGCGTAGCTTCACGTAAAAGAAGAAAAAAAATCATTAAAGCTGCCAAAGGATACTTTGGAAAGAGAAAAAATGTATACACTGTTGCGAAAAACGCAGTAGAAAAAGGAATGGCTTATTCTTACATTCACAGAAAACAAAAGAAAAGAAACTTTAGAAAACTGTGGATTTTGAGAATAAATGCTGCTGCTAGACTAAACGGAATGAGTTATTCATCATTTATGGGTGCCTTTAACAAATCTGGAATGGTTATGAACAGAAAAGTATTGGCTGATTTAGCAATGAATCATCCAGAAGCTTTCAAAGCAGTAGTAGATCAATTAAAAAAATAAGGAATATTTCTTTCTTTGGAACAGAAAGTGAAGAGCCCTCAACTTGTTGAGGGCTTTTTTTATGCCTGTTTTCTCAGTGGATTGATTATATTTGTTTTGGACTATGGGATCAAAAATTTTATATTATTTACTAATAAAGCCAATTTCGTTTTTGCCTTATTTTGTGCTATATGGCATTTCTAATGTTGTGTTTGTAATGACATTTTATGGGATAGGTTACAGGAAAAAGGTAATTCGTGCAAATATCGATAATTCGTTTCCTGATTTATCTAAAAAGGAGAGAGATAAAATTGTACGAAAATTTTACTTGCATTTTTGTGATTTGATAGTGGAGTCAATAAAGAATTTTTCGATTACCTCGAGCCAAGTAAAAAAAAGAATGAAATTTGAGAATATCGAGTTATTAAACAATTACTACGCTCAAGGAAAATCAGTGGTGACCATAGGAGGCCATTATGGAAATTGGGAGTTGTTTGCAGTGGCAGTTTGTCAAGTTTCCCAACTGAAGCAACTCGCTATTTACAAACCTTTATCCAATCAGTTTTTTGATGATAAAATGAAAAAGAGTAGGGGGAAGTATGGGCTGGAGATGATTCCTATGAAAGAAACTAAGGCGTATTTTGCCAAGGATGATACTACTCCAAGAACTATTATTTTTGGTTCTGATCAGTGGCCTTCCAAACCTGAAAGGGCTATTTGGGTTCAGTTTTTGGGTAGAGAAACTCCATTTCTGTTTGGAGCTGAAAAGTATTCCAAAGAATTCGATTGGCCAGTGGTTTATTGCGAAATAATTAGAGAGAAAAGAGGACATTTTGTTACTAAATATCATAAGTTGACAGATGCTCCTAGAGAAGAGAAAGAAGGTGCTATTATTGAAAAATATGTGAAATTATTAGAAAAAACCATTGAAAGTAACCCGCCATATTGGCTTTGGTCGCACAAGCGATGGAAAAAGACAAAAGAACAAGTATTTCAAGAAGTAGAAATAAATTAACATGAACCATACACTAGGAACTATTCTTTATTTCGTTTTTCTTTTTCCCCTATCTAAATTGCCTTACTTTTTGCTGTATTCAGTTTCTTCTGTTGTGTATATTATCCTGTATTATTTGCTGGGATACAGAAAGGAGATTATTTCTGAAAATATATCCTTGTCTTTTCCGAATAAGAGCAAAGCGGAGATCAAAATTATTGTGAAAGAATTCTATCAGCATTTTGCAGATTTGCTTGTAGAAGTAATAAAAAATTTCTCTGTTTCCAACTCTCAAATTAAGAAAAGAGTCGTGTTTGAGAATCCTGAATTATTAGATGAATTGTACGCCAAGGACAAATCGATAGTGATTGCCACGAGTCATTACGGAAACTGGGAAATGTTGGCGGTAGCGATTGGCGATTTAGCTAAACATAAACAGCATGCAATATACAAGCCGTTGAACAATAAATTTTATGACAATAAAATGAAAGTAGCTCGAGAGAAACTTGGGCTTACTATGTTTCCGATGGCAGATACTTTAAAGTATTTTAAAATGAAGCATGAATCGCCAATCGCTATATTCTTTGCTTCTGATCAGTGGCCTTCTAACCCTAAGAGAGCCAATTGGACTCAGTTTTTGGGAAGAGAAACTCCTGTTCTCATGGGTGCTGAACAATACGCAAAACTGTTTGACTGGCCCGTTGTGTATTGTGAAATGAAAAAAGTAAAAAGAGGCCATTATTCAGTGAGGTTTGAGTGTATTACCGAATCACCAAACGAGCTAGCGAAGGGAGAAATAATGGAGCTTTACGGAGATAAGTTAGAAAAGACAATTCGCAGCAAACCGGCCTATTGGCTATGGTCTCACAGAAGATGGAAAAGAACAAAAGAGGAAGTTTTTAGGTGACTGAATATTTTTCTAATTTAGTAACTATCGTATATTGAAAAGAATGAACAAAACACCATTAGCAGAACGACTGAGACCTACATCATTGGATACTTACCTCGGGCAAGAGCAACTGATTGGAGAAGGTGCCTCTTTGCGGAAGGCGATTGATTCAGGGTTTATTCCTTCACTTATTTTATGGGGACCTCCAGGAGTTGGTAAGACAACCTTGGCGAATATTATAGCCAATTCGCTCAAAAGACCTTTTTACACTCTTAGCGCCATTAATTCGGGAGTGAAGGATATCAGAGAAATTATTAACAAAGTAAAAAGCCAGGGAATGTTTGGCGGAAGTAACGCCATTTTGTTCATTGATGAGATTCATCGGTTTAGCAAATCCCAACAAGATTCTTTACTTGGGGCAGTAGAAAAAGGAATTATTACGTTGATTGGGGCAACTACCGAGAATCCCTCTTTTGAGGTTATTCCGGCTTTGCTTTCAAGAAGTCAGGTGTATGTGTTAGAGCATTTTTCCAAAAAAAACTTAGATGATTTAATCAGAAAAGCGGTTAAGGACGATAAAGAACTTTCCCAATTAGATATTGAAGTAAAAGAAACCGAGGAGTTGATTAAATTATCGGGAGGTGATGCACGTAAATTGTTGAATTTACTCGAATTGGTAATTAGCAGTGCAGGAGAAGGTAAAGTTTTATTAACCAACGAACTGGTTCATACACTGATTAAGGACAAAACTATTTTGTATGATAAATCTGGGGAACAACATTACGATATAGTTTCGGCTTTTATCAAATCGATAAGAGGAAGCGATCCGAATGCAGCTCTCTACTATTTAGCAAGAATGATCGAAGGTGGAGAGGATCCAAAATTTATAGCGAGGAGATTACTCATATTGTCTTCAGAAGACATTGGAAATGCCAATCCTACTGCATTGGTAATGGCCAATAATTGTTTTCAGGCAGTTTCGATTATTGGATTCCCTGAATCTCGTATAATTTTGGCCCAATGCGTAACCTACTTGGCCAGTTCGGCTAAAAGTAATGCGAGTTATGTGGCTATTGCCAATGCGCAAGAATTGGTAAAAGAAACAGGCAATTTGCCCGTTCCGCTTCACTTAAGGAATGCACCCACCAAACTCATGAAAGAACTGAATTATGGCAAAGATTACAAATATTCACACAATCACGAAGGGAATTTTGTAGCTCAAGAATTTATGCCCGAAGAGCTATCTGGAAAGAAATTATTTGAGCCAGGTAACAATGCTCGAGAAGCGGAAATGAGGAAAAAATTACAAGCTACTTGGAAAGAGAAATACGGCTACTAGAATATTCGGTTTTTCGTAGAACTTATACAGAATCGATTTTTTTGGTAAAGCCGAGAAGTATCAGAAATCTCGGCTAGTAATTTGATAGATGAATTAGCAGCAGCTGCCATCAACGCAGTCTTCTCCTTGGTTGGAACTAAACGGGCTACTTCCTCCACAGCCTTCAAAAATTCCAAAATGTGTGTCCCAAGTTCCGTAAAAATCAAAATAGTTTTTAAATCTTGTTTCTCGTAGCATGGAAAATGTGTTTCCACAGACGCTCATAACTTTTCCTTTCGGAAACACGTGGTGATTATCGAGCGTAAAAGATTGTAATTCTTCTTCAATTCCACCGTTGTAAGCAACAGCTTGCCCGTAGTCTTCGCAATCAGATTCTAGTCCTTCTATTTTCCATAATCGGTAGGTTACGGAGTAAAATTTGATGTCTCCAACTAATTCTTCTACCTCTTGATTCTCGATAGTTATGGGTTTGTCTTCTACTGCTCTTGGGTCTGAGAAACCAGCTGCTTTTGCTGTTCTCAAGAAATCATTCCAATAGAGTGCTCCGCTCAAGCATTCTCCCCAAAGCACTTTGTCTTGTTGTAACTCATTAGGAATTCTTCGGTCAGAATATACATCAGAAAAGTACATTTCTCCTCCCGGTTTTAGCAAATCGTAAGCATCTTTCAACACTTTTTGTTTATCCATCGCTAAGTTGATAACACAATTAGAAATAATGACATCAAACGAGCCTTTCTCGAGATTCAATTCATCTAGTTTTTCGATGTTTCCTTTCAAGAATTCAACATTCGATTTTTTATACCCAAATTTTCCCCGATGATATTCTATGTGATCGTTGGCAACTTTCAATTGTTCGTCTGTCATATCTACTCCTACCACATATCCTTGTTCGCCTACAAGTTTTGCTGCTATGTAACAGTCTCTTCCACTACCAGAACCCAAATCTAACATTCGGAGACCTCTCACATTAGAAGGAATAGTAAGGCCACATCCATAATACTTTGCTTGTACTTCTGGCGCTACCTCATTTAATGCCTCCAAAATATGCTTGGGCGGCTTTGTTAATGTGCAACAAGCGTTTGTTTTCAAATCTTCCGATTTCTGTAATTCTTTGCCGTAATAATCTTTTACTTCTTCGTGAATGGTAGACATAATGTATAAGTTTTTTTAATTCAGGGAATAAATTAAGTAGTGTTTATTTTCTAATTGAATAGGATAAGGCAAGGATGTTTCTGTCCCAAATCCATTCTTGAGGACGACAATAAATCGAAGTCCTTTCATTTTTAATTCGCTTATGTATTGTTCGTTTAGTAAATTCTGGTTTGTTTCTACCCATCCTTTTCGGTGTGCAAAATACATGGGAGTAGGAACTTCCCCACTGTTTATGGCGATTAAATCTTTCGAGTCCGAAAAAGCAGATAATTCCGATTCTAACTCAAGCAAACTGAGGTGGGATTGGGGTATTCTGAAATCCGCTATTTGATTAAGTGTACCTTCTGCAATGATTGCAATTAAAAGAATCGCAGAAATAGTTTTGTATCGAAAAGAAGCTAGTCCAACCCCTGCAACTAAAGCCATGGCAGGAAGAAAAGGAATCATGTAATAGGTGTGATGAGCAAAGGTTTGTCCCGATTTTAACATGATAATAAGTATTGCAAAAAAGCTTATTCCTAAAGTCCATTTTATTGCATGGAGTTTGTGTTTAATGGTAAAAAATATGCCCACTACAAACACAATAAATCCTATATAAAATATGGATGTTCCGTAAAATTTCTCAAGAAAATCAGGCAAATTGCTGGTTAATTCTTGAAAGCCTTCCGACAATGATTTTCCCATAAAGAAGTGCCAGAATCCGAATGTAGTATTCAAGAATGGAACCCAGTAAAAGTACCACCAAATTACAGGAATTAAGATGACAGAGAACGAAACTAAAATGATACTTTTGGTTGAAAGAGTGATTTTTTTGGAGAAGAGAAAGAGTAGGAAAGGAGTGAAAACTACTCCTGCAGGAAGTTTGGATAAAATGCCTAAGGTTATCAGGATGGTTCCAATAATCAAATGAAAGTAGGTCGATTTTTTAATAAAATTGGAAAAATAGTACATGCCTATTAAAACCAAAGAGACAGCAAAGGTATCGGGCATAATTTTGCGAGAGTAGCTGAGCCAAATCGAAAATAGCAAAACTAAAGTGGCTCGAAAAGCAATTTTTGCTCCGAAATATCCAGTTATGAGCAAATAAAAGAACCAAACTCCAAGGCTGGAAATTACTACATTAAGTAATCTGCCATACCAGTGTTGATACCCAAAAAGGTCCGAAATTAGGTAAATAGTATAGTTGAAAACAGGAAATTCCATCCCGGTTATTCCAGTTTTTTCTCCTGCTATATCAATTCTAGGATACAGAATGTTGGCATCCGTTTCTAGAAAATTTCTGGCAACCATTGTTACCGTGGTTTGTCTCCAGTTGTGTCCTATCTCGATGGGTGGATCTGTGATTCCAATCATACGAATAAGAAGAGTGAGGAGAATCCAAAAACGAACGTCAGAAAAAGAAGTAACGAGCCTTTCTTTCAAAATAATTAGATTTTTCTTGCAACCATCAATCCATCTCTCACTGGCATCAATACATTTTCTACTCGTGGGTCACCATGGATTTTTCGGTTGTAATCATCCAAAGCTTTTGTGTCTTTGTCAGTATTTACTTCGTTCGTGGTTACTTTTCCGCTCCAGAGCACATTGTCAGCAATGATGTATCCTCCCTTATTCACTTTGTCAATGACTAAATCAAAATAGTTAGAATAATTGTGCTTATCTGCATCAATGAATACCAAGTCAAAATCCATCTCTAGAGTAGGTACAATATCCATTGCATTGCCAATTTTCATTTCTATTTGTTTCCCAAATCCCGATTTTTCAAAATAAGAAGTGGCCATTGTTTCTAGCTCGTTGTTGATATCGATGGTGATTAATTTACCATCGGGTTTCATTCCTTCTGCAAAACAAATGGCGGAATAGCCCGTGTAGGTTCCAATTTCTAGTATGTTTTTTGGTTGAATCATGTGGCTAAACATACTCAAGATCCTTCCTTGAATGTGACCTGATAACATTCTAGGAATAAGAACTTTAATGTGGGTTTCTCTGTTTAAATCAGAAAGAACGTTGTTTTCTTCTTCCGTATATTTCCCGGCATATTCATCTATTTCTTTCGGTAAAAATTCCATATTATTGTTTTATAAAGCGTTTTGTAAATAATTCTGATTTGGTCTTTATGATCACAAAATAAATTCCTTGGTTAAATTCCTCGATTGAAATCAAGGAACTTGAATAATTATTGCCCCGGTTTTTTACTAACTGACCTTTTGCATTGTAGATAGAGTAGTGATATTCTTTGTTGGTAAAATCTCCTACTGGAATAATGGATATGTTATCATTGGCTGGATTAGGAGTAATTGAAAAATCTTTTTTTCTCTCTACTTCCTCAACACTTAGATAATTGCCAATCTTAAATTCGTACAATTTGGCACCAGGAAAAAATCGATGATTTTCTTGTGTGATGTAAAGAGAATTACTGGAGACAAAACTCACCCCTTCCTTTTGGGTTAAGGGAAAGAAAAACGTTGAGTTTCTTCCATTAAAAAAATGGTTGCCTACAAATTGATCAAAAACAGTTACTCGATCCATTGAGAGAACTGCCAACTTTCCAGAAGGATGATAGTCTGCTGCGGTTACCATAGGAGAGGCAAAACTATCAATAAGTTGCGCAACGTGAGTTCCCGAGGTATCTGGCAATTCATATAATTTTGAGTAACCTGAGTTTCCCCAGTTTTTTGAAATTAAATAGAGGTGATTGTTGAAGTGAAAAAGAGCCTCACAATCTGAATTTTGATTTGGGTCTGGAAATTGGGTCTGATCGGAATAGTGGTAATGGATTGCCTCGGGTGTTACAGCGTTACTTGAAAGACTATCAGGATTGGGAATTTTATAAACCACAAGATTTGTTCTGTTGTGGTTGTTATTTCCAATATCTCCTACATATACATTCCCTTGATTATCTTGCGTAATATCTTCAAAATCAATAGCCGTAATTCCATTTAGGTAAATAGAGTCTAATTGAATTCCATTGGAATCAATCTTATAAATAATGGGACCATCTCCGCTGTCATTGTGAATCCAGGCAGAGTTGTTTGTTTTTACAATAAGTCCAGAATTTTCGTTTAGATAGTTCGGAAAAGTTGAAATAACTCTCAGGCTCTGTCCTAAAACAACAGCCGAGAAAAACAGAAATAATATGGCAAGGAGATGTTTCATTATTGACTTACAAAATTATAAATGATGTAACCAGAGGAAGAATGTTCTCCCTTGAGGTCCGAACTCACTTTTGTGGTTCTTTTGGCATAATCTAGAGCTTGATTTAGGATACATTCATTGGTAGTATTGGTATTGGCGGCATTTATTTTTGCCGATTTCACGGAGCCAATTTTGTCTACTTTTATATCTACTTGCACTCGTCCACCGCCCTTGCAGGTGTAACTTGGCGCAGTTGTATAGCATTCTCTTCCCGGAACATTACAATACCGAGTTACTTTTCCAGCATAATTGTTTTCCGCTTCTTGCTCCGCAGTTTTGGTGCGGGTCGCTTTTTTGGTTTCAGAACTGGGCTCATTTTCTGCCCCAATTTGTGCGTTTTTTTTTGATTCGTTTAGAGTTTGGTTATTTCGTTCCAGGATCTCATTCTCTACTTGTTCATTTAACTTACTCTCACTAAAATTTGTTCTGCTTTTGTTTCGTATATCTTGAATATCCTGCATCAAATCCTTAATAGCTTGATTAGATTCATCTATCACTGGCTGTGGCGGTTGTAACAGTTGCTCTATTTCTTCGGGCTCCCTAAAATCTAATTCCAATAGTGCAGCTTCGTTAAGAACGGGGAATTCTGTTTGGATTGTAGAAAGATTGAAATACAGAAATACCAGTACATGCAATACTAAGGTAATCAGTAAAGCATACATTACAGTTGATTTTATTCTCCATTTTTTCCTCTCCATTCAGGAGTAAAGATAACAGAAAAAAAAACACCCTTCAGTAAGAAGAGTGTTTTAAAATGGGGAATATAATTATGAAAAAGTTAGAAATTAAATGCAGCAGACACATTCCATGTTCTGCCCATTCCCCATGCCATAAAGTTATTGGTATTAACACCATTCCAATTGTTTGAAGGATCAGAATCTGGATGTATGTTTGAAGAAGCATTATTTATATATAATGCATCAAATACATTATTGATATTCGCTCTAAACCTTAACGATTGATTTTTTTTGAAGTTTAACACATAATTTACCCCCGCGTCCATAAGCCAAAAGTTTGGCAATTTAGCAGCACCTTCGTTATCAGGATCATTGAATGTGCTCGAGGCCGCATCAAAATCGTGATATAAATTATTCATGTTATTGTATGTTAAATCAATGGATAAGTTAGATATAGGCGTATACCATTTTGCTGAAGCCCCCCAAGTAAGTTGGGCCGCATTTCCAACTTTTACATTTTCTAAGTAAAGTGTTTTACTTAATCCAGGAACTTCTTGCTGATCATCATTGAATATTTTTGCTTCCGCATTACTGTTGTATCTCCAATCTCCAATAGAAACTTGACCTCTCAGTTCAATTTGTCTCACAGGTATATAAGTAAAATCTATTTCAATTCCTCTGTGAGTTTGTCCTACATTATTAAATACTGCGGTTGAATCTGAATTTGGAATGTAATCTTGTGTAATTGTTCTATCTGTCCATATTGTGTTGTATAAATTTACATTAGCAGCAAACTTTGCATTTCTGTAGCCATATCCTGCTTCAACACCAATTACTGTTTCATTTTGAGTTAATTTATTAACATCTGTTGAAAATCCTAAAAAAACATTATCTAAAAATGGCTGTCTAGAATAGTACCCTCCATTTACAAATACATTATTTTTTTTATTGACTCTATAATTAGCACCCGCTTTCACGTTATATCCCAATCTATTCACTTTTTCAGATGCTTCTTTATCTTTGTCATTAAAGTAATTATCAAATTTTTGATAAGATTGGTTAGATACTGCAGCTTGAACAAAAGTTGAGTACTTATTTTTTTTGTATTCCATTTGTCCAAAAACACCTTGGTAGTTGATGGTTTCTTGGTTACTATAAGCTATTCGTTCTTCTAATGGAGTATTTCTGATTGCATCCCAAGGATTTGCGCCAGCTAAATCTGTTGCATTAATAGTGTAGTCACCCGAAAAGTTTGTTGAATTGTCATAAGTAGAAGTACTTGAATTAATATCCACAATTCTTCTGAAATGATCTCCTTGATAAAATCTAGCATCAAATCCTCCATTTATCTCAAGATTTTCAAATATTTTTTTAGTTAAGTTGGTTACCAATCCATACCATGAGTGGTTATTTACACTAGCTCTTGTTAAGTATGGACGTTCCCCAGAAGTATCGTTGTAATTTCTGATCGCATCCCAATCTATTTGCCCTTCTTCATCATATTTGATTGAACTTGGAACGCTGTTATAGCCGCCAGTTCCTCCACCTCTTCCCCAAGAACCATATAATACGGTTGACAGGCTAGTCGACTCATTAATAGTGAAATCCCAGTTTATATTTGCAACCGGTTTGTGGTAAAAGTTTCTTCTTTCACTTCTATACTCACCGTTTTCAAGCCCCCAGTTATTGTTAAATAAAGTGATGTCTTTATTTGGTCGATCATCACCCGCAACCTCCGCTACAAAAGTACTAAGTCTTTTGTTGTAATTTTGATCGTGCCACTGAGGCGCTCCTGTTACTAATAAATTGAATGTGTGAGTTTTGTTAGGTTGGTAACCTAAAGATAAAAAATAAGTCTGTCCGAATCCTTTGGTACCATTAAAAAAACCATCACCTTGCCAATGGGTCAATAAACCAGTAAAGGCCAAGCCTTTTTTGCTTTTCCCAGTAGAATAACTTATCGTTGATTTTGTAAAAGCATTGTTACCTATCGTTTGTTTAAAACTTCCCCCTTTTTGCGTTTCAGTGGCTTTCATAACTATATTAACAGTTCCACCTACCGAAGAGATAGCTAATTTTGAAGAACCTAGCCCTCTTTGAATTTGAATAGCCTGAGCAACATCAGTCATTCCACTCCAGTTTGACCAATACATTTTACCATCTTCCATTCCGTTTATTGGTTGTCCATTGAGTAAATAAGCTGTATTTGATTGATTAAAGCCACGTAATGTCATTCTTGAATCTCCAAATCCTCCACCTTCTGAGGATACATAAACAGAAGGAGTCGATTTCATTAATTCGGTAAAATCTCCTTGGCCACTTTTGTCCCTAATTTCTTCAGCATGAATAGTTGAAACAGCGATAGGAGTTTGCCTATCTTTTACAATATCGATCACCCCACCACCATACACCACAAATTCCTTTAGTGTAGAAGAGACAAGTTTAATATTTCCAAGATTTTTGGTTTCTGTTCCATTCATTGTGAACGAAACATCCGACATTTCATATCCCACATAATTTATTTCCAAAATACCTGATTCAGAAACATCTAGTACAAAATTTCCAGATACATCTGTGGTAGTTCCTTTGTTTGTACCTTTAATTTTTATATTTGCTCCAATAAGTATTGATCCGTCTTCACTATCTACTATCTTTCCTTTTACGTTCTGAGAGAATATCAAATTGAAGGAAAGTGACAAAATGATAAATAGTCCTGTTGTTTTCATAATAGTTTTAGTTTTTATTTACCACAAAACTAAATATCTACTTTTTTTAAAATCTTAATAGAATATGATTTCTATCCTAAGAAATAAAGAGAATTTATTTAAAATAATTTAACAATGATAAAATACCTATCAGGTTTCTTGGTTTTAAAGTACTTTTTTTAATAAGTTTGTTTTGTATAATACAAAACAATAAATTGATGGATGATGTAATGAACAGAGATGAGATTTATTCTAATGCAGTAAGAGCAGGGAAGAGAACTTATTTTTTTGATGTAAAAGCGACAAGAGGAAACGACTTGTATGTGACAATCACAGAAAGTAAAAAGAAGTACAAAGATGACGGTGAGTTCTTTTTTGAAAAACACAAATTGTTTTTGTACAAAGAAGATTTCGAAAAATTTAAAGATGGTTTCGAAGATGTATTGTCAAAAATTGAAGAGCTAAGAGCTACAGGAAATTACAAAGAAGACAATAAAGAAGATTACTCATCCGATGTGAAATTCGAAGATTTGTAAACAATCAGAATAAAATAGGGTAGAGTCTTGAGTAATCAAGGCTCTTTTTTTATGATCTAAAAAATGAAAGTTCGGGCTTTTCCTTAATTATTCCCGCAACCTTTAGTGTGTGCAACACATTTTCTAATAATTTATCGGATATTTCATTGTTTGTACTCCATTCTGTTGCATGAAACCAAGCTTCTACATCTTCTGGTTTTTGCCGGTATCTTTTGCTCACTTCGCTAATAGAACTTGGCGAAGTCATAAACTGTTTACAAGTAAAGTAAATTACTTTTTGCAACTTATCAATGGCTTCTTTTTCCTTTTCTAAAATTGAATTGGTAGCGGCAATCATAAAGCAGGGCCAAGGAGTAACGTAATCTCCCAGGTGTTTTAACAATCCTTGATCTACAAATGGTTTGGTCGTATATTTTTCCCAATAAAAAGTATCGGTGTTATTATTTGCTAGTGACTCAAGAGCTCCATCAAGATTTTTTATCACCTCAAATTGATTGGTGCTCAATGTTATTTTTTTTGCGTGGGCATCTACTATCGGCATTAAGTGAGATCCAGACCCAAATCTACTGATAGCGTATTTTTTGTCGTAAATTTCACCGTAATGATTCACCGAATTATTTATTCCGGTGTATACTCCCCAAATAAGAGGTGTGTTTAGGTATTTTCCTAGTAACTTGGAAGGGTTTCCATTTACAATATCCGAGATAATACCTTCGGTGAGCAAAATACAAACATCGATCTCATCATTTCTCAATGCCTGGGTCATTTGCCCTGTACCTCCCTTAAAAACTGTCCACTCAATTTCAATTCCTTCTTTTTCGAACAAACCGTTTTCCATGGCTAAATGCCAAGGTAAATTAAAATGTTCGGGAACACCGCCAACTCGTATTTTTGTAAGCTTATTCATTTTTTTATCTGAACGGACTTTCCCGCATCTCAAGACAGGCGATTTTTGTATTTATTGGGCTAAAATATCCTGCCCCAGTTTACCAGCAATTTGTACACTGAGATAATTCGGAGTCAAATTTTCGCAATGGGAATGTTGATTCTTGAATCTCTATTTTTTAGGAAATTTCATTTTGTATTTTACCGGAACAATTCCCTTGCTTATGTCGGTAAGTTTTCTTTTGTTCAATCTTCTTTTCATTGGAGACAGGTAATCCGTAAATAATTTTCCTTCAATGTGATCGTACTCGTGCTGTACAACTCGTGCTGCTAGTCCAGTAAACTCCTCTTCTACAAGTTCCCATTTCTCATTGTAATAAGAGAGTACCACGTTGTCTTTTCGCCATACTTCTTCTCTTATTCCAGGAATACTGAGACATCCTTCTTCAAATCCCCATTCTTCTCCGTGCTCTTCTTCAATAATTGGATTGATAAATACTCTTTTGAAATCTTTGAGAAATTTGTTTTCTTTTTCTTCCTCTTCATTTTCTGCTTCGTCTTCCGCAAAAGGGGATGCATCTACAATAAACAACCTAAGCGCTTTTCCAATTTGGGGAGCTGCAAGTCCAACACCATGGGACCCATACATGGTTTCAAACATGTTTTCTATCAGTGTTTTTGTCTCTTCGTTTAATTCTTCTATTTCTTGTGTTTCCTTTCGCAAAATAGGATGTCCGTATGCGTAAATTGGTAAAATCATATAGTTTATTTTAAATAGGAATAAGATTGCGAATCCAGATAGCTTTGCAGAATAATAGTTGCGCTAATTTTATCCACCATTTTTTTATCTCGTCTATCCTTTTTTTTCATTCCTCCCTCAAACATTGCTTTCTTGGCAAGTTTTGAAGTGAATCTTTCGTCTACTCTCTCAATGTTTATTGCGGGATGTAACTTACCTAGTTTTTTTGCCAATGTATCCGAGGGTTTGGTTGCATCTGTTGGTTGATTTTGCAAATTCATAGGTTTCCCAACCACGATGGTTTCTATTTCTTCCTCTTCCAATAGTTTGGAAATAAAAGTGTAAATCTCATTACTCGCAACTGTCGTTAGTCCGGTAGCAAAGATTTTGGAACTATCGGTGATAGCTATTCCCGTTCTTTTCATTCCATAATCAATGGCAAGTATTTTTCCCATGGACAAAAGTAAGAGTTTTTAAGGAATGATTTTAATGATTCTCTATCTTTAAACTCTAATTTAACCATCAATTTAGCCCAAAAATAATTCAAATGAAGAAAATAGGTTTGTTTTCATCTGGTAGAGATGCTCTAGGAATGCAAGCATTACAGCAGTTGTGCGAATTGCAGTATTACATGGAGTAGAGGTAATAGGAATAAATAGAGGATGCAAAGAGTTGATAGAAACTAATTTTACCCCAATAGAATCTCAGTCGGTCGCAAATATTTTGCAACGAGGTGGAACCCTACTTAAATCTGCGAATAGCTAAATTTTCCGCTCTTCCTTTAAACAATTCAACTAAACATAAAACGGAAATTCCACTAATTGAATCATTAACAAAACTTTTCAATTTAAAAAATAGGTTTTTCAATTTCTCAATATTTCCTGCATTTAGGGCAGAGTTTTTAGTCTACCTCAAGTGTATTCTTGTTTTGAAGTTTAGAAACGAATTTCACAAATTTTTCAATGTCGTAGGTAGTAGTGGCAATTCCAAAAGAAACTCTAGTTGCACCTCTCATTCTGCCAATCTGCTCCGACATGTATTTTAGGTATTTCGTAGTAGAGTCAAATGTTTTTTCTTTTCGGCTTGTGAAATATTGCGCCATTTCTTCATTCGAAACACAATGGTTTATTTCGTCAATTCCTGGATTACAAAAACACCCCGAACGAATTGATATTAATTCCTTGTTTGCTTGAGTTTCAATCCAATCGAAAGGAAATGTATTGCCGTTTTTGTCTTGAAAGTTAAGAATCACAGTTCCACCTCTGTTTTCGGTTTCTAGGGGACCAAATAATCTAACGACTGGTGTGCCGTTTTCATGTTTTATGCTCGACATTTCGTCCAGAAACAAACGAGTTAATTCAATTATTCTTTCTCTTATTCTTTTTATACCTATCGATTCAATAAAATCTAATCCTAATTTAATGGCGGGAATATCTAAATAATTCAAAGTCCCGTTTTCAAATCTTTCGTGATTGGCAATGAGTAAATGATTACTTTCTTTTACCGATACGTAATCTACAGTTCCTCCCGCAAACCAATGCTTTTTTAATTTTGGAAAGGAGTCTTTTTTTACCAATAAGCAGCCTATCCCGGTTGGAAAACCAAATATTTTATAAAAAGATATCGATACAAAATCGGGTTGTACTTGCTTCAAATTTAACTTGGAGGTGGGAACGAATGCTGCCGCATCCATCAATACATCCCAACCTTTTTGTTTTGCAATCTCCACCCATTTCCAGTCGTGCTTTACTCCCGAAACATTGGATTGTGCCGGAAAACCAAACAATTTGTTTTTTTTATCACCGAAAGAATTAATATGTTCCATTAATCTTTCCTCGTCTATCCTTAAATCTGACTGTTGAATAGGAGAATAGGTGAATTCTCCTCCTTTAGATTTGCAATATTCTCTAATTCCATTAACAGAATTGTGATTATCGGAAAGGAGTAACAACTGTCCGTTATCCTCGAACGGATAACACTCGCCCACAATTTTTAAAGCTCCCGATGCATTGGAAGTAAAGATGCAGTAGTAGTCGTCTGCGTTAAAGTATTGGATGATTTTATTTCTCGTTTCTTCCACCAATTTTGTTGCCATTTGTGAACTTGGATTTGTGGAATGAGGGTTACCCAAAATTGAATTTTGAAGCAATTCGAAATGTTCATCCAACAGGGATGAAGGGTGTAAGTTTCCGCCCGTAAAATCAAGGTAGGTTTGTCCCAACTTATCCAGTCTCGAAAACTCTTTTCGTCTTAATGAATTAAAATAATCATCAGAAGGCAAGGAGTATGAAGAGGTCGATTTTTTTTTACCAAATAGTTCCATAAATTGAAGAGTTAGATTCTTTCATTCAAATATAAGGAATTATGCTCCAAGACAAACAAATTTGGATTTGATTACTCACTATTTTTTTTCTCGCTTTCAGAACATTTTTTTTATACTTTTGAAACAAAGAAATCAACCTTATGCACGCAATTGAACCATACTACAACTGGCGGAACCTCTACATAGCTTCTGAGGATTATCGTTCTCCTTTTTTTGAAAGAGAGTACAGCGAGTTTGAGTTTACGAATAAGGTGTATAATTTTCTTTTGCATCCTCAATGGGATGATTTTGGTTCAGAAACCTTGTTTGTGAAAATTATATTTACCGATTACGATAAAAACTTTGCAATAATTGAATTAATAGGCGAGTGGAATGATTGCATCGAGAACGACATCATGAACCTAAAACTAGAAGTCCTAGAATTGCTAATGGGAGAAGGAATCGATAAGTTTATTCTTATTGGAGAAAATGTTTTGAATTTTCACAGTTCAGATGATTTGTATTATGAAGAGTGGTACGATGAGCTAGAAGATGGGTGGATCGTATTCTTAAATTTCCATCCTCATGTTTTGGATGAATTTCAGGATGCCAATATTGACAACTACGTGCTTTGTGGAGAAGATTTTGAAATGGATAATTGGCGCACCTACAAGCCTTCCCAGTTATTCAAAAAAATAGAGCAAAAAGTAGAAAACAGATTTGATTTGCCTTTGCTTGATTAAGCTACCAAATAAGCAATAAAACCTCCAGAAATTACCAATACAAGTTTGGCTAAATTGAATTTGTGACTCTCGTCTGTCTCAAACAAAATGGTAGTTGAAATGTGTAAAAACATTCCAACAACTACGGCCAATATTTTGTTCATGATGTTTCCGTTTGCTTGAAAGAAATCCATAAAATAAATAGCAACAACATTTCCCAGTGGAGCCATTAAAGAGAAAATAAATAACCAGAAGAAAGCAGTTTTTATTCGAACATTTGATTTAATAAATAAAGTCATCAATGCTAGGGCAATAGGGAATTTATGTAGTAAAATACTTATCAGAAAAGAATGTTCATCCGAATGAACAAATCCATGTGAATGGTTATGTCCTAATGTTTCGTTGGCTAAAGGCAATCCTTCTAGAAATGCGTGAATACAAAGACTGATGAGTAAAGGGGCAAAAAATCTTGAGCTTGCATCTTTGTGTGCGTGGATGTGGCCATGTTCGATTCCTTGCGAAAAATATTCTAAAACAAGTTGAACAAGAAACCCAAGTAATACAAATATACCTATGGAGGTGTCGTGGTTGGCATATACTTCAGGAATTAAATGCAACGCTGCAATTCCTAACATAAAAGCTCCACTGAAGGCTAACAAATATCTCAGTCCGCTTGTGATTTTTTCTTTCAAGAAATAAACCAAACCTCCGCCAAGCATAACTATGCCTGACAGTAAAATATAGGTGAAAAAATTATCCATTTACTTTTTGTGCTATCAATATTAATCTTTCTGAATGTTGGTGGTTGTATTCCTCTAAAGAATAGTCACCAAAGGTAGCAATGATTTTTAATCCTGTGTGAGAAAAAAGAGTTTCGAATTGAGGCAAGTCAATCGCTTGAACCTTTTCTTTGAAGGAAAACATTTTGTTCTTGTCCGAAAAATTGATTTGTTTAATGATTTTTCCATCAACCAGCTCACGACTGAGTTGAAACTTAATCCCTTCTATTTCTTTGGTTTCTTGCTTTACTAAATCTCTAACTACTCGGTGTGAGTTGAAGAAGTCCAAAACAAAAGTTCCTCCTGGTTTTAATGTTGCCTCTACAGACCTAAGCATTTTTAAGTTTTCCTCATTGGATTCAAAATAGCCAAAGCTCGTAAACATATTGAATACATAATTGAAACCACTTTCTAGGTATACTTCTCTCATGTCGTGAACAGCAAAATTTAACTTATCATTTTCAAAATTTTTTGCCGCCTCTATACTATTTGGTGATAAATCAACTCCTGTTACATTGAATCCTAGTTTGTTTAAAAAAATAGAATGCCTTCCAGCACCGCAAGCTAAGTCTAAAATTTTATCTGTGCTTTTGGGTTTGAGGTAATCAGTCAGTTTTTTCAAAAAGTATTCCGCCTCTTTGTAATCTCTATTTTTGTAGAGAATGTGATAATGAGGTGAATCAAACCAATTTGCAAACCAATTTTTACTTTTATTCATTTATTACTTCTTCTTTGTCCATGATAGTTGTTTTATTCAAAAACCATCTGAAAATTATAAAACTTACTAACGAACTTACCCCCCATATCATGACAGAGTTCCATTCTTTAAAGATTAACTTCCCAATAAAAAACAATACGGAGTATGTCATCCAAACAGATGAAATCCAACAAACAGTTAAATGTGGTAAATTTGATTTACTTGGTTTTGTTTGAAAAGGTCCCCAAGCTCCATCGGGTTTTACTTTGTCAAAAAATGACTTTAATTTTTCTTGAGTGGTTGGTGGAGTGACAAAAGTAACAATCAACCAAACTAAGGTTGTGAATAGAGTAGTGGTAAGCAGAATCCCTTCACTTTCCACAAAAATATTAGTTCCATCGATTTCATATCGTGGTGAAATTACATACTTAGCCAATGTAAAGCCAATAATTGGTGCTATTGTAGCACTAATCTCACTCCAAATATTTATTCGCCACCAGTACCATCTTAGAATTAATACTGCTCCAAGACCTGCCGAAGATCCAATTAAAAATCTTGCAGCTCCACTTATGGTATCAATCATATAAGTAGAAAATATGGCTACTGTCATTATGAAAATAGTGGATAGCCTTCCTACCAAAACGAGTTTTTTTTGTGAAGGCTTACTTTTTGTGTTTTTTAAGTATAAATCATTGGTAAGAAAACTGGCTCCCCAATTTAATTGTGTTGAAATAGTACTCATGTAAGCACCCAAAAAAGCGGTAAATAATAAACCTTTTAATCCCGAGGGCATAAAATCATTCATGGCCATTACAAAACCGTTTCCAGCTGTTTTTTCAGTCAATTCAGGGTATACAACCAAAGCACAAAGTCCTACAATAATCCAAGGCCAAGGTCGAAGACAATAATGGGCAATTTGAAAAAATAAAGTCGCGAAAACGGAATGCTTTTCATTTTTTGTACTCATCATTCTTTGTGAGATATATCCACCACCTCCAGGTTCTCCTCCAGGGTACCAGCTACTCCACCACTGAATACCAATGAAAGAAACAAAGGCAAGTATGGAAATAGAGAAGGTACCTATTGAGTTAGAACCGCTGAAATCAGGAAAAAAATGAAAGCGTGAAGCAGGCAATTTCTCTTTCAGTCCATCAATTCCTCCAACTTGCTCGCTATTTACCATGATAATTGCAAGAATAATGCAGCCAGTCATGGCAAGGATAAATTGAATAGAGTCGGTAATTGTTACCCCTAATAATCCTGAAATTGTGCTGTAAATTGCCACTAATATCATTAGTCCTACAACTGCAAAAAAAGCTGTATTGAAATCAATTTGAAAGAACACCATGATTATCTTAATCATAGCGGCATTTACCCAACCAAGAATCACAGCATTGAAAAACACTCCGAGATAAACAGATTTAAAACTTCTGAAAAAATTGACAACCTTTCCGGAATATCTGATTTCTAAGAATTCTAACTCTGTTAAAACATCTGCTCTTCTCCAAAGCCTAGCAAAAAAGAAAGTCGTTACCATTCCTCCGATTAGCATATTCCACCAGAGCCAGTTTCCAGAAATTCCTTTTTTGTAAATCTCTTCTGCGACCCACAGCGGAGTATCTGCCGCAAAAGTGGTTGCTACCATGGAAATCCCAGCAATGTACCAAGGTAAATTTCGTCCAGCCAAGAAGAAATCTGTGAGGCTTTTGCTCGCGGAATTCTTGAAATACAAACCGATAAATAAGGTGATCAATAGAAATACAACAATAATGGACCAGTCTAAAACGGTAAAATTCATTTGATTTGATTTATAGAAAAGCAAAAGTAACGGTTCGATCACAAATTCACTAATTTTATTCTTGTTGGTTCAAGAATTGAAATATAGGAAGCGAATAAAATACAATTCGATGAGTTTCGTTATATTTGTCACCTAACCAATTATTTCAAATTCTCCATGTGGAAAAAAATTAAATCTAGTCCTTTTTTTAGGCATGCAATTTTGGCATTTGTCGCAGTTGCCATCCTTATTTTTGGGACATTAACGTGGCTTAATAGCTACACCTTGCATGGCGAAAAAATTGAGACTCCTAACTTTATGGGGTTGTCATTAGAGGAGGCGTCACAGTTGGCAGAAGAGCATAACCTCAGGTTATCTGTCGATTCTGTTTACAGTTCTTTACCGCTAAAAAGTGTTATTCTTCAAAATCCTGTTCCTCATTCTGATACGACTGAATCTTGGGTTAAATCACAGCGAATAATTTATTTGACTTTGGTGAGATCCACCAAACAAAAAATTAAGTTACCAGTAATTATCGATAACTCTAAGTCGTTGGCTTCAACCAAGCTAACTATTGCCGGATTGTCTCCAAAATGGGAGTATGAAGCCAGTCCTTACAAAGATGTGGTTTTAGATGTAAAGTATAGAGGAAACTCAGTAAAAACTGGTTTTATGTTAGAGAAGGGATCAACGGTTACCGTTGTGGTTGGAAAAGGTCAGGGGGAAGCTGCTCAATTACAAGTGCCAAATTTGATAGGAAAAACAATAAGCGAAGCTAACTTGGAGTTATCGGATAAAAATTTCCAGTTAGTTACTGTTTTTAATTGCAATGAATGTGAAACGGCAGCCGATTCGGCAAGTGCAGTAATAGACCAGCAAACTCCCGAATATATTGAGGGTTTAACAATAGCTGAAGGAAGTGAAATCATTATATTTTTGTCAAAATAAGCACATATGCGTTTAAGCTTTTTACTCTTTTTATCTCTCCTTCCAACCTTGATTTTTTCACAAGAAAGTTTAGAGCCTTTGAGAATAAACCCTAGCTTGGTTCGTAAATCAAAAGCCAAGACAAGGTCAATTGATAAGTTGTTTGTGTATGCCATGGACACAATTCATCTGCCAATCAAAGATGACTTTTCTACTGATAGATTCAAAAAGTATACTGCAAAATCTACGGATGCAAATGTGTACGATTCGCTATTCCACGTAATTTATAATGGAGGTTTACCAGATGTGGATACAGCAAGATATATGTTGGATACAACTTATCATTATCAATATACACCTACTGCCACGCCAGACTCTTTTCAAATTGACACGTTTCCGCTTGTTCCAATTGGAACTCGAACTATTTGTGACTTAAATGCATATCCCGTTGTTTGCAATACTGTGACTGTTTGGCCGGCCTACAATACGGACGATACAATTGGAACAGCAGCAAATCCTGATAATGTGTATGGGGTTTTTCCACCTGATGTGGAACAAGATTCGGCACAGGTGTTTTTTGTGAGAGCCACTGATACTCAAAGTTATTGGCAAGACAACCAGGTTTACTTGAATAATGATTATGCCATAAACCCACCTACAATAGGCGTTGTAACTTTTGATGGACTGAATGAAAATGGATATCCCTATGACTTCTCCACCGCCTTCACTTATGGCAAAGCGGATTACTTAACCTCCAAACCAATATTTTTGGACACAAAGCCCAATGGTCTCCCTTATTCTCTCTCAGATTCTATTTATTTAAGCTTTTACTACCAACCTCAAGGACTAGGAAACGAACCAGAGCCTGAAGATTCACTGGTACTTCAGTTTTATTCTCCAAATGATAACGAATGGGTGAGCATGTGGAAAGCGGATGGAACACAGCTAGATACGAATTTTACTCAGGTAATGATAAAAATTACCGATGTTCGATTTCTAAAGGCAGGGTTTAAATTTCGTTTTCTAAATTATGCTTCTCTTTCAGGTAGTTTTGATCATTGGAATTTAGATTATGTATTCTTTGGTTCCTCTCGTTTTTCAACCGATAGAGTAAGAGATGATGTTGCGTTTCAGTTACCCTCTCACACGCTATTAAATCGCTATACAGCAATGCCTTGGAAACACTTTAAGTGGGAAACGAATTCAGCGATGGTCGATTCTGTATTTGTCTTTCAACGCAATAACAATACAGCTGGAAGACTGGTAGGAAGCAACCAAATGGAAATATTCTATCATTCAGCCTTACAACAAACCATAGTGAATACAAATACACCCTCAATTCCGGGGTTAACTGATTTTCAAACCGAGTATAAAATTCCTACCGGTTATTTTTATGATACCTCTGTAAATGATACCAATGCTTCTTTCTTGGTGCAAGTTACCCACAATACCACACCTGATTTTACAAGAACAAACGATACGTTGAGGTTTGTTCAAGAATTTAGTGATTATTATTCTTACGATGACGGAACAGCAGAAGCAGCCTACGGTGTTCAGGGTTTAGGTGGTTTAAATTCAAAAATTGCTTCTCGTTTTAGCTTGTCACAAGGCGATACGATCAAGTCGGTTTTCATTCACTTTACTCCATCTGCTTATAACATGAGTTCTACTACATTTATTATTACACTGTGGAATGAATCTGGAAATAGACCAGGTTCAGTCATATATGAAAAAGTGACTCTTGATGTTCCTCGCTATAATTTAGGTGTTAATGGATTCTATGAATACCCTTTGGATAGCAATCATTTTTTGCCTTCAGGAAATTATTTCGTTGGAATTTCTCAAACAACTCCAGATAGAATCAATATAGGATTTGATAAAAACATCAACAACCTGGATAATACTTATTACAACAGCAATGGGGTGTGGCAAAAATCAGGTTTTGAAGGAACTCTCATGATAAGACCTTCTTTTGTTTATCAAAGAGATTATTCTGTTGGGTTGAATGAGAATGAAGAGCAACCCAGCGTATTAGTTTTCCCAAATCCTGCTAATTCTCAAATTTCCGTTGAATTATCTTCCAGTAATACAATAAAAAACATTGAAGTGATTGATTTGACCGGAAAACTAGTTATTTCATCTACTTTTGTATCCGCTTTGGATGTTTCGCATTTGAAGAATGGAATGTATGTAATGAGAATTACTGACGAAAAAAATAGGCAAGTCATTACACGATTTGTCAAAAACTAAATTCCAATAAAAGTGAGTCAAGAACGAAAGAAAGAGAAAGTAGAAGAGGAAGTGATTGTAAATCCCGAGGAGAATCCGGAATTATTTGAGCATTACAAATTTACTGTAGACCCTGGTCAAGAAATCATAAGAGTGGATAAATTCTTGATGAATAGACTTCCGAATATTTCAAGAACGAAGCTTAAAGAAGCTGCATTGAAAGGTTATGTCAAGTCAAATGGATCAGAAATAAAACCAAACTACAAGGCTAAACCAGGAGAGGTAATCACGCTTAGTTACCCTTACCCAGTTCGTGAAACAGAATTAATTGCAGAGAATATTCCGTTAGATTTTGTGTACGAAGATGATTATTTGGCTGTAATTAATAAGCCTATGGGAATGGTTGTTCATCCAGGTTATGGTAATTTTGAGGGGACTTTGGCAAATGCTCTGCTCTATCATTTTGATAACCTACCTAAAAGAGATGATTTTGAAGGAAGACCAGGAATTGTTCATAGGTTGGACAAAAATACCACAGGTTTAATGGTAGTTGCCAAAACGGAAAAAGCTTTGGTAGAATTGTCAAAGCAGTTTTTTGACAAAACGACTGAAAGAAAATATCATGCCTTGGTTTGGGGAGATGTGCAAGAAGATGAAGGAAGAATAGAAGGTCATATCGGTCGTTCTTTAAAGAACAGAAAATTAATGACAGTATATGAAGATGGATCTTTTGGAAAAGAGGCGGTAACCAATTTCAAAGTATTAAAAAGATATGGGTATACAACTTTGGTTCAATGCGAATTGGAAACAGGAAGAACTCATCAAATTAGAGCTCATATGAAGCATATTGGTCATACTTTGTTCAATGATTTTGATTACGGAGGTGAAATCATTTTAAAAGGAACAACCTATACCAAATACAAGCAATTTGTTCAAAACTGTTTCAAGTTGCTTCCAAGACAAGCTTTGCATGCTAAAACCTTAGGGTTTACACATCCATACACGGGAGAATTCATGCAATTCAATTCAGAATTACCTGAAGATATGCAACAAGTTTTGGAGAAATGGGAGAGTTACGCGAAAAATTCAATTGATTTTCAATAATTAAGAGGTTTTTTTTTTGAGATTATTAGAATAATGTTAGCTTTGTACAATTATTAACCCTATTATATCAAAGATTATGAAAATTAAATTTTTAACTATCGTTGCTGCCGTTGCATTATTTTCATGTGAAGCTGCTACTGATAATGCTGAAGGAGCAGTAGACGCTGGAACTGAGAATGTTGAAGGAGTAGAAGGAGCTGAAGATGAAGCTATGGAAGAAGAAGCTACGGAAGAAGAAGCTACTGAAACAACTGAAGAAGCGAACGACACAACTGAAGCAAAAGCTGAAGAAATGGTTGAAGAAGAAGCTGAAGAAGTTTCTGCTCACTAATTAGCATTTTAACTAATTTTTTTAAAAAAAAGGCACAATTTATATTGTGCCTTTTTTTGTAACTTCATTTTTTATAAACATATAATGATTTTATGGCGCTATTAAAAAACATCAAATTTTTATTTTTAGGACTATTTTTTGCCTGTTCCAACCCAAACTCACCTGAGAGTGTAGCAAAAGAATTTTTCACAGCAATTCAAAATAGTGAGGGAGAAAAGGCGAGGTTATTAGTGACCGAAAAATCTAAATCTATGATAGATTTAGTGGGAGAAAACTTAAATTTAACAATCGATAATGAAGAAATAACAGCTGTTGATTGTGTGACCGACAATGAAATAAGCAATTGCGATTGTTTTACAGAAGGAAATTTAAAACCCATGCCCTTATCGCTAATTAAAGAGAATGGAGAATGGAAAGTAGATATTCAGTCATCGGCCGTGAATGCCCTGGATAATTTATTGGATAAATTTAAAGGAATAGATGTTAACGGGATATTAGAAAAAGTGGGAGAGGGAATAGATATCAGTAGCGAGGGAATAAATGAATTCATTGAAAGTATAGAGGTAGATCAGGCTATAAAGACAATTGAAGAGATGGATTCATCTGTGTTCAAAACCGATAAAAATATCGAAAGTCTTATAGAGCAATTCGCAAATGGTTTGAAGAAATAAATTTTAAAAGCAAAAGTATTGGAAACAACAAATTTGGATTTATCTATCGTAGTTCCTTTGTATAACGAGGAAGAGTCTTTGCCGGAATTAATATCATGGATTGACAAGGTGTGTAAGAAGGAGAATTATTCTTTTGAAGTTATATTGATTGATGATGGAAGTAAAGATAGATCTTGGGAAATTGTCGAGGAGCTTAAGAATAGTTATGCTTTCGTCAAAGGAATTAAGTTCAGAAGAAATTACGGAAAATCCGCGGCCTTGAATACTGGATTTGCTTCTACAAAAGGAGCTGTTGTCATTACTATGGATGCAGATTTGCAGGACAGTCCAGATGAAATTCCAGAACTGTATAGAATGGTTACCAAAGAAGATTTTGACATTGTGTCGGGTTGGAAAAAGGAAAGGCATGATCCTTTGTCGAAAACAATTCCAACAAAATTATACAATGGCGTAACACGTGTTTTTAGTGGAATAAAATTGCACGACATGAACTGTGGGCTTAAAGCATACAAGGGAGATGTGGTGCGCTCGATAGAGATTTTTGGAGAAATGCATCGTTACATACCTGTAATTGCAAAAGGAGCCGGGTTCGATAAGATAGGAGAGAAAGTAGTTCAACACCAAGAACGTAAATACGGGGTTTCGAAATTTGGGTTGAATAGATTTGTAAATGGGTTCTTGGATTTATTTACAATCACGTTCATTACTCGTTTCGGAAAAAAGCCAATGCACTTTTTTGGATTGATTGGAACCTTGTTCTTTATTCTTGGATTTGGACTTACCTTTTGGTTGGGAATAGATAAGTTGTTTATCAATAAAGGAGCAACCCTGTTGGCAGACAATACGTGGTTTCACATTGCGCTTTTTTCGATGATTGTGGGTACACAGCTATTTTTGGCTGGCTTCATAGCTGAGTTAATTGGTCGTAACTCTCCAATCAGGAATAATTATGCCGTAGAAAAAGAAATATAAAGCAAACCAGTGAAGTACAGAAGTAAAGCCCCGTTTAGAATCGGATTAGCCGGAGGAGGAAGTGATGTCAGCCCTTTTTCTGATAATTATGGAGGTGCTACTCTCAATGCTTCAATTAATTTGTATGCCTACACCACAATTATCCCTCGCACTGATGGAAAGATAATATTTAGAGCTCCTGATAGGGAGGAGGAATTAATTTTTGATTCTTCGGATGTATTACCGACAAATGGAATTTTGGATTTACAGGTGGGAGTGTATAACAGAATTGTAAAACAATTTGGAAAAACCAACTTGTCATTTGAAATGAACACCTCGATGGATGTGTCTTCTGGATCTGGGTTGGGAACGTCCTCTACTTTGGTTGTTTCTGTATTGGGCGCATTTGTAGAATGGTTCAAGTTGCCTTTGGGTGAATATGACATCGCTCAGCTTGCCTTTGAAATAGAGAGGAATGACTTGGGAATGGCTGGAGGAAAGCAAGATCAATATGCTGCAACTTTCGGAGGGGTTAATTTTATGGAATTTTACAAAGATAACTCTGTAATTGTAAAGCCTTTAAATATAAAAAATGAAGTATTGAATGAACTTCAGTACAACCTTATTTTGTACTACTCAAAAACAAGTAGAGAGTCTGCCAAGATAATAGAAACTCAATCGAACAATGCTCGCCAAAACAAAGAAATTCCTATTGAGGCAATGAAAATTGTTAAAGATCAAGCATTCTTTATGAAAAGGGCATTACTTTCTGGTGAACTTAAAAAAGTGGGAGAGATTTTGGCTTTTAGCTGGGAAAATAAAAAGAAAATGGCTGCAGGTATTTCCAATCAATTCATTGATGATATTTATAGTGCAACCATACAAGCTGGTGCTACTGGTGGAAAAATCTCAGGTGCAGGAGGAGGAGGTTTTATGATTTTTTATTCCGAAGAGTCGAACAGACAAAATGTAATCAAGACTTTGAATGAATGTGGTGGATATGTTCAGAGTTATGAGTTTTGTATGCAGGGATTGACTACCTGGACAGTGAATTCTTAATTTTAGTGTCAAACTTATTCAAGAATTTTACTTCACTTTCTGCCATTCTGTCTTTCTGACACTGTATTCTGTATTGCAATGTCATAAAACTGACACGAAAGAACCAGTGGCACAATCATTGAATAGTCGATATTGAATTTTTAATAAAAAAACAATACATAAAAATTATGAGTAAAATAATAGGAATAGATTTAGGAACAACCAATTCATGTGTTTCTGTAATGGAAGGAAATGAGCCAGTTGTAATTCCTAATAGCGAAGGAAAAAGAACAACACCTTCTGTTGTAGCTTTTGTTGATGGAGGAGAAAGAAAAGTAGGGGATCCTGCAAAAAGGCAAGCTATCACAAACCCAACAAAAACTATTTTCTCTATCAAGAGATTTATGGGAAATAGCTTTGATGAGTCAAGCAAAGAAGTAAAAAGAGTTCCTTACAACGTAGTTAAAGGAGACAACAATACACCAAGAGTTAAAATTGACGACAGGTTGTACACTCCACAAGAAATTTCAGCAATGATTCTTCAAAAAATGAAAAAAACTGCAGAGGATTACTTGGGTACTTCAGTGTCAGAGGCAGTGGTTACAGTTCCGGCATACTTTAATGATGCACAAAGACAAGCTACCAAAGAAGCAGGTGAAATTGCAGGATTAACAATCAAAAGAATTATTAATGAGCCAACTGCCGCAGCATTAGCATACGGATTGGACAAAAAGAACACAGACCAGAAAGTTGTTGTTTTCGATTTCGGAGGAGGAACACATGACGTTTCTATTTTGGAACTGGGAGATGGAGTATTTGAAGTACTCTCTACAGATGGGGATACCCACCTTGGAGGAGACGATGTAGATCAAAAAATCATCGACTGGTTGGCAGATGAATTCAAGAATGACGAAGGGATTGATTTAAGAGATGACCCAATGGCATTGCAAAGATTGAAAGAGGCAGCAGAAAAGGCAAAAATTGAATTGTCAAGCACCACTTCATCTGAAATAAACTTGCCCTACATCATGCCAGTAGACGGAATACCAAAACACTTGGTAAGAACTTTGTCTAGAGCTAAATTTGAGCAGTTAATTGATGATTTGGTAAAAAGAACAATCGAACCTTGTGTGACTGCAATGAAATCTGCAGGACTATCTGCTAGTGACATTGATGAAATTATTTTGGTAGGAGGTTCTACAAGAATACCAGCTGTACAGGATGCAGTGAAAAAATATTTCGGAAAAGAACCATCTAAAGGAGTGAATCCTGATGAGGTTGTTGCTGTAGGAGCTGCGATTCAAGGTGGTGTGTTAACAGGAGAAGTAAAAGATGTTCTGTTGTTAGATGTAACTCCACTTTCTTTAGGAATTGAAACAATGGGTGGGGTCTTGACAAGGTTGATTGATGCAAACACAACTATCCCAACTAAAAAATCTCAAGTCTTTTCTACAGCTGCCGATAACCAGCCAGCAGTGGATATCCATGTATTGCAAGGAGAAAGACCGATGGCAGCCGACAACAGAACATTAGGTAGATTTCAATTGACAGACATCCCGCCAGCAAGAAGAGGAGAGCCGCAAATTGAGGTTATTTTTGATATCGATGCAAACGGAATTATCAATGTTTCTGCTAAAGACAAGGCAACAGGAAAAGAGCAGAACATCCGAATTGAAGCTTCCTCAGGTTTAAGCGATGAAGAAATTCAAAAAATGAAGGAAGAAGCAGAAGCAAATGCGGATGCCGATAAAGCTAAAATGGAAGAAGCTGAAACTGTAAACCAGGCAGATAGTTTGATTTTCCAAACTGAAAAGCAACTTGAGGAGTACGGAGACAAAATTCCAGCAGATAAAAAAGCGCCAATTGAAGAAGCGTTAGCAGAATTAAAAACAGCACACGAATCAAAAGATTTGGCTGCGATGAAAGCTGGAATTGAAAAAGTAACAACTACCTTCCAGGCTGCTAGCCAGGAAATGTATGCTGCCCAAGATGAAGCAGGCGCTCAAGAAGGAGCAGAAGCTAGTTCAGAAGGTGACGAAGAAGTTACTGATGTAGATTTCGAAGAAGTGTCTGAAGACAAATAAGAAAACTAATTATTAATGAGTCAAAGCCTTGTTTCTGTTTGAAACGAGGCTTTTTTTATTTTCAAATCTTTAATTACCTTCTAATTTTACAATTAAAGTAATTGTTTGTTTTATTGTTTTAAAACTATATGAAACAATATTTTATAAAATTTACAATGACAATTAAAGAATGGTTTGTGTTGGTTTTTTGAATTTAAAATAAGTTTTTGTTTTGAAGTAGATTTTCGTAAATTCAATAAAAGAAATGAAAGAATATGAATTCCTTTGAAACTCAAATGGTCAATTTTAAGAGTTATGTTCAAAATGAGCGAAGGCTTTCTGTCCATACTGTAACCTCTTATTTAAGCGATTTAAATCAGTTTCAAGATTTTCTTCAGTCTACTTTTCGGACAGAAAGTTTTGGTGACGCAACACACAACGAAATTAGAGCGTGGATTGCAGAACTAAAAGAAAGTGGTATTTCTGCCCGTTCTATTAATAGAAAAATCTCTACTTTAAAGACTCTCTATAAATACCTTATGATTCAAGGGGTTATCATTTCTACGCCAATGAATAGTATTGTCTCTCCAAAACAATCGAAAAGATTGCCAGTTTATTTTGAACAAAACAAACTCGAAGAATTGTTTCAGCTCGAAATCTTTCAAAACACTTTTTATGGAATTAGGGATATTTTAATGCTAGAGCTATTCTACGGAACAGGTATAAGGTTATCAGAATTAATTCATATTAAAGAGGTGGATATCTTTTCTAACAAATTGAAAGTATTAGGTAAAGGAAATAAGGAAAGATTGGTTCCATTGACTCAAAGATTAATAGAGTTGTTGAAACTTTATAAACAGAGCAAAAAAGAAGAGTTTGGGAGTTGTGACCATGAATTTTTGTTAGTCACAAACAAAGGGAATAAACTGTATGAAAAGTTTGTTTATCGAACGGTAAATCACTATCTTGGATTAGTAACAAATGAGAGTAAACGCAGTCCTCATACCATGAGGCATTCTTTCGCTACCAATATGCTGAATAACGGAGCACAGCTCCAAACAATTAAGGAAATTTTAGGTCATGCAAATCTGACAGCTACTCAGGTGTACACTCACAACTCAATAGAAAGATTAAAGGATGCTTACAAGAAATTTCATCCTAAAGAAAATTAGTATTAACCTTAAACAACAAGAATTATGGAAATTAAAGTACAGTCAATTCATTTTGACGCGGATCAAAAATTAGTAAAGTTTATAGAGGATAAACTAGGTAAGTTAACTCAATATTACGACAAGATAATAGGAGGGGATGTATTTCTTAAACTGGAACCAGCTGATAAAGAGAATAAGGTGGCTGAAATAAAACTTGCTATTCCGGGAAAAGATTTATTTGCAAAGAAACAGTGTAAAACCTTTGAGGAGGCGACCGATGAGGCGATAGAAGCTCTAAGAAGACAAATTAATAAACATAAAACTAAGAATTAATAAAAAAATATTAATTTCGAGCCCTGCTAAAAAAAGCAGGGCTTTTTTGTATAAAAACCTCTTATTTTCAGGCTGTAAAAAGCAATAAATAAGTTGGGATGAAAAAAAGTAAATATTTTTATTAAAAATGTTTGAATAGTAAAATATCTTTTCTAGATTTGCAAACCCTAAAACGTTCAGGGGAATAAAAGCCGATATAGCTCAGCTGGCTAGAGCAGCTGATTTGTAATCAGCAGGTCGTGGGTTCGAGTCCCTCTATCGGCTCTTTTGTTTGAAACTAAGCATGATTTTTCATGTTAGGAAGTCGAGTTAAGACTTTTAGTTTTTTGAAATATAATTCATTTGGGGAGATACTCAAGCGGCCAACGAGGGCAGACTGTAAATCTGCTGACTACGTCTTCGCAGGTTCGAATCCTGCTCTCCCCACAAGAATAAATTAGTAAGATTATAAGCGGGAGTAGCTCAGTTGATAGAGCGTCAGCCTTCCAAGCTGAGGGTCGCGGGTTTGAGCCCCGTCTCCCGCTCATTGTTTTGCTGATGTAGCTCAGGGGTAGAGCACTTCCTTGGTAAGGAAGAGGTCACGGGTTCAATTCCCGTCATTAGCTCTAATTAAACGACTTATAATATAAATAAATAATAACAACAAAAAAACAACATAGCCATGGCTAAAGAAACATTCGACAGATCAAAACCGCACGTTAATATCGGTACAATTGGTCACGTAGATCACGGAAAAACTACTTTAACAGCCGCTATTTCTAGTGTGCTTGCATCTCAGGGATTAGCTGAGAACAGAGATTTTAGTTCAATTGATAATGCCCCTGAAGAAAAAGAAAGAGGGATTACAATTAACACATCACACATTGAGTATCAAACAGCAAACAGACATTACGCGCACGTTGATTGTCCAGGTCACGCAGATTACGTGAAGAACATGGTAACGGGAGCTGCTCAAATGGATGGAGCTATCTTGGTAGTTGCAGCAACTGACGGACCTATGCCTCAAACTAGAGAGCACATCTTATTAGGAAGACAAGTAGGTGTTCCAAGAATGGTTGTATTCATGAATAAAGTGGATATGGTTGATGACGAAGAGTTGTTAGAACTAGTTGAAATGGAAATCAGAGAATTATTGTCTTTCTATCAATATGATGGTGACAACGGACCGGTTATCGCTGGATCTGCACTTGGAGCTCTTAACGGAGAAGAGAAGTGGGTTGCTACTGTAAACGAATTGATGGAAGCTGTTGATACTTGGATCGAATTGCCTCCAAGAGATGTAGACAAAGATTTCTTGATGCCAGTGGAAGATGTATTCTCAATTACTGGAAGAGGAACGGTTGCTACAGGAAGAATTGAAACTGGAGTAATTAACTCAGGAGACGAAGTAGAAATTTCAGGAATGATTGAAACTCCATTGAAATCTACAGTTACTGGAGTAGAAATGTTTAGAAAAATATTGGACAGAGGAGAAGCTGGAGATAACGTAGGACTTTTATTGAGAGGGGTAGAAAAATCTGCAATTAAAAGAGGAATGGTTATTACTAGACCTGGAACTATTACGCCTCACAAAAAATTCAAAGCTGAAATATATGTTTTGAAAAAAGAAGAGGGTGGAAGACATACTCCATTCCAAAACAAATACAGACCTCAGTTTTACTTGAGAACTACTGATGTAACTGGAGAAATTTCTCTAGAAGCAGGAAGAGAAATGGTAATGCCTGGTGATAACGTTACAATTACTGTTGATTTGATCGTTCCAGTTGCAATGTCTAAAGGACTTAGATTTGCAATCAGAGAAGGTGGAAGAACAGTAGGTGCAGGACAAGTTACTGAGATTCTAGATTAAGAATTACACTTATACAATAGTTAGCAATTCCAGTCTTTTCTAAGGCTGGAATTGTTTTGCTATTTTTACGGGTGTAGCTCAGCTGGTAGAGCACTGGTCTCCAAAACCAGGTGCCGGGAGTTCGAGTCTCTCCACCCGTGCTCAAAGAGGTTAGTTCTGCATGGAATTAATACCTAGTTAAGTTTTATCGGTAAGCTTAATTGAATTAACAAACTAGTAATAGTTGAACAAATAAGAAATGGTTAAAATTAGAACATACATACAAGAAGTAGTTTCTGAACTATTCGAAAAAGTAACATGGCCAACTTGGTCAGAACTTCAAAATAGTTCGTTTGTTGTACTAATCGCATCTGCGATTGTTTCTATTCTTGTTTGGTTAATGGATTTTACTTTCGGTATCAACGTAGGAGGATGGAAAGGTGTGTTAGGATTTATTTACCAATTTATTGGATAAACTTATGAAGTGGTATATAGTGAAAACCGTAACAGGTAAAGAGAAGAAATCTAAGGAGTATTTGGATATTGAAATCGAAAGGTTGAATATGTCGTCTTACATTGGTCAGGTAATCGTGCCAATGGAAAGAGTCATTCAAATCAAAGACGGAAAAAAGATTGTAAAAGAAAAAAGTTTGTTGCCTGGTTGTATTATGGTTCAAACAAATCTTCAGGGAGAGGTAAAGCACTTAATTAAAAGTATACCAAACGTAATGGGATTCCTCGGACTTGAAAAAGGAGGAGATCCATCAGCTCTTAGAGAAAGTGAAGTAAACAGAATTTTAGGTCATGCAGACGATTCTATTGATTTAGAAGACCAAGCAACGATCGATTTCCAGGTAGGAGAAAGTGTCACTGTAACCGATGGTCCTTTCAACAAATTTGATGGAATCATTGAAGAAGTAAACGAAGAAAAGAAGAAATTAAAAATCATGATAAAGATATTTGGTAGGAAAACTCCTGTTGAATTGAATTACATGCAAGTAGAAAAGCAATAATTAACTAAAAGATGGCTAAAGAAGTAAGTGGTTTAATTAAACTACAAATCAGAGGAGGAGCTGCGAATCCTTCCCCACCAGTTGGACCTGCATTAGGAGCAAAAGGTGTTAATATCATGGAATTCTGTAAGCAGTTTAATGCGAGAACCCAAGATAAACCAGGAAAAGTACTTCCTGCAGTAATTACGGTATACTCGGATAAATCCTTCGATTTCGTAATTAAAACCCCACCGGCGGCAGTTCAATTACTGGAAGCAGCAAAACTTAAATCTGGGTCAGCTGAGCCGAACAGAGTAAAAGTGGGTAAAGTAACTTGGGAACAAGTAAAAGCAATTGCAGAAGACAAGATGCCTGATCTAAACTGTTTCGTGATCGAATCAGCAATGAGAATGGTAGCAGGAACAGCAAGAAGCATGGGATTAACGGTACAAGGAACTCCACCATGGAGCAATAATTAATCATAAATAATAACAAATGTCAAAAGCAAAAAGAGCAATTTTGGAGAAATATGACTTGGAAAAGTCCTATTCTTTAAAAGATGCGAGTAATTTAATTAAGGAAATTACGACAGTAAAATTTGATGCAACAGTTGATGTAGCAATCAGGCTAAATGTTGACCCTAGAAAAGCTGACCAAATGGTGAGAGGAAGTGTTTCACTTCCAAACGGAACTGGGAAAGATATGAAGGTTTTGGTTTTGTGTACTCCTGACAAAGAAGCAGAAGCAAAAGAAGCAGGTGCTGATTTCGTAGGATTAGATGAGTATATCGAAAAAATCAAAGGTGGCTGGACAGATGTAGATGTAATCATTTCTACTCCGAACGTAATGGGTAAAATTGGTGCTTTAGGAAGAATCCTAGGACCAAGAAACTTAATGCCAAATCCAAAAACAGGAACAGTTACTATGGACGTAGCGAAAGCTGTGAAAGATTCAAAAGGAGGAAAAATTGATTTCAAAGTAGATAAATTTGGAATTATTCATACTTTAATTGGAAAAGCATCTTTCTCAGGAGATAATATTTTTGGGAATGCAAAAGAGTTGATAGATACAATTGTAAAACTGAAGCCGGCATCTGCTAAAGGTCAGTACGTAAAAAGTATTTACATGTCATCTACAATGAGTCCGAGTATTAATGTGGACGTAAGTTCTATTTAAAAAAACAGCAATGAATAAAGACGAAAAAAGTAAACAAATAGCATACTTAACTGATAAGATTAGTAATGCAAGTATCTTTTATTTGGCTGACACATCAGAACTTAGTGCTGATGAAACAAGTAAATTGAGAAGAAGATGTTTCAAGGGGGAAGTTTCTTTGGAAGTAGTTAAAAATACTTTGGTGAAGAAAGCTCTTGAGAATATTGAGGGGAAAGACATGTCTCCATTTTATGATTTATTGAAGGGTCAAACCTCTTTAATGATAAGCGAGAAAGGGAATGAGCCTGCAAAAATTATCAAGGAATTCAGAAAGAAAAGTGACAAGCCTATTTTAAAAGGAGCTTTTGTAGAAGAAGCTATTTTTGTAGGAGATGATCAAATCGATACATTAGTTGCCCTTAAATCTAAAGAGGAGCTTATTGGAGATGTCATCACACTTCTTCAATCACCTGCTAAAAATGTTATTTCTGCCCTTAATTCGGGAGGAAGCACAATTGCAGGTCTTGTTAAAACTTTAGGTGAAAGATAAATAAAGAATTTTTCTTGAGTTCTGTTGAAATAACGGATGCTTCTCTCAAGGATATTAAATAAATAGAATAACACACAATAAAAAAATAAAAAATGGCAGATTTAGCAAAATTAGCAGAAGAATTAGTAAACCTAACTGTAAAAGACGTTCAAGAATTGGCAACAATCTTGAAAGATGAGTACAACATTGAACCAGCAGCGGCAGCAGCAGTAGTTGCAGGACCAGCAGCAGGTGGAGCTGATGCAGCAGAAGAAAAAACTGAATTCGATGTAATCTTGAAAGCAGCAGGTGGTTCTAAATTAGCAGTTGTAAAATTGGTAAAAGAATTGACTGGTTTAGGATTGAAAGAAGCAAAAGATATGGTTGATGGTGCACCAAACACTATCAAAGAAGGAATCGCTAAGGACGAAGCTGAAGGATTGAAAAAATCTCTCGAAGAAGCTGGTGCTGAAGTTGAGATTAAGTAATTTACTACTTAAAAACACTAATGGTTTAGGTGCTTTATGCATCTAAACCTTTTGTTGTTTCTATAAGAACCATTTTTTTGTAGAGAGTAGCAATAAAGAATAAACTGATTCTAAGAAACTTATAATCAGTGATTAAGCTCAGAGTTTAATCAGCAAGATTTAGAATAAAAGGATTTAAATCAACAATTTTACATGGCTAATATAAAGTTCGACCCAATAAGAGTAAACTTCTCTTCTAATCACAACAAATTTGATTACCCGGATTTCTTAGAAATTCAATTGGAATCATTTACAAACTTTTTTCAACTAGAAACAGCACCAGACAGAAGAGCAGACGAAGGTCTCTTCAAGGTGTTTAGTGAAAATTTCCCAATTACGGATACTAGAAACCAATTCGTATTGGAATTCATCGATTATTTCGTGGATCCACCACGTTACTCCATTACGGAGTGTATCGATAGAGGATTAACTTACAGTGTTCCTCTGAAAGCAAAATTAAAATTATATTGTACAGATCCAGAACATGAGGATTTCGAAACGATTGTTCAGGATGTATATTTAGGAACTATTCCTTACATGTCGCCAAAAGGTTCGTTTATAATCAATGGTGCTGAACGTGTAATAGTTTCACAACTTCATAGATCACCAGGGGTTTTCTTTGGGCATAGTACTCACGCCAATGGTACCAAATTGTACTCGGCAAGAGTAATTCCTTTTAAAGGTTCTTGGATTGAATTTGCTACAGATATTAATGATATCCTGTATGCATACATAGACAGAAAGAAGAAGCTTCCTGTTACTACCTTACTAAGGGCTATTGGATTTGAAACTGATAAAGATATTTTAGAGATTTTTGACCTTGCTCACGAAGTAAGTGTAAGTAAATCTTCAAAGAAAAAATTGGTTGGATCTAAATTGGCTGCAAGAGTTTTAAAAACTTGGGTAGAAGATTTCGTAGATGAAGATACCGGTGAAGTTGTATCGATAGAAAGAAATGAGGTAGTTCTTGATAGAGACATCGTTCTTACGGAAGAAAATATTGATTTAATCATTGAAGAAGGTGTAAAGAAAATTATCATTAACAAGGAAGATATTACCGCTTCTAACTTCTCGATTATTTACAATACACTTCAAAAAGATACTTCTAATTCTGAAAAAGAAGCCGTTGAACATATCTATAGACAACTGCGTAATGCTGAACCACCAGACATTGATACAGCAAGAGGAGTAATTGATAAATTATTTTTCTCAGAGGCAAGGTATGATTTAGGGGAAGTAGGAAGATATAGAATTAATAAGAAATTAGGTACAGATTTAGGAATGGACCAAAGAGTCTTGACTAGAGAAGATATCATTAATATAATCAAGTATTTGATAGAATTGATAAATGCTAAGGCAGAAATTGATGATATCGATCACTTGAGTAACAGACGTGTAAGAACGGTAGGAGAGCAGTTATACAACCAATTTGGAGTAGGATTAGCTAGAATGTCGAGAACGATACGTGAAAGAATGAATGTAAGAGATAATGAGGTGTTCACGCCTGCAGATTTGATAAACGCAAAAGCTTTATCGTCTGTTATCAATTCATTCTTTGGAACAAACCAACTGTCTCAGTTCATGGATCAAACGAATCCATTGGCCGAGGTAACACACAAAAGAAGACTTTCTGCCCTTGGACCTGGTGGTTTATCGAGAGAAAGAGCAGGTTTTGAGGTAAGAGATGTACACTACACTCACTATGGAAGATTGTGTACAATTGAAACACCAGAAGGACCCAACATTGGTCTTATTTCTTCTTTGTGCGTTTACGCAAAAATTAACAAACTTGGATTTATAGAAACTCCCTATTGGGAGATTGAAAAAGGTAAAGTTCAGTTAGAAAAAGGACCTATATATTTGAGTGCAGAGGAAGAAGACAATACTATTATTGCTCAGCTGAACACTGAAATTGATAAAAAAGGTAACTTTAAAACTGATGAAGTAAAAGCAAGACTTGAAGGAGATTTCCCATTGGTTGACCCAGGTACATTGAAATATATGGATGTTGGTGCCAATCAAATAGCCTCAATTGCAGCGTCCTTAATTCCATTCTTGGAGCATGATGATGCCAACAGAGCCTTGATGGGATCCAACATGCAACGTCAGGCTGTGCCATTGTTAGTACCAAACTCTCCGATTGTAGGAACTGGAATTGAAGGATTGGTAGCTAGAGATTCAAGAACACTTATCAACGCTGAAGGTGATGGGGTAGTAGATTACGTTGATGCAGAGAAAATTGTAATTGAGTACAAGAGAACCGACACCGAAAAATTGGTTTCTTTTGATGGAGATAAGAAGGAGTACAACTTAATTAAGTTCCAAAAAACAAATCAAAATACTTGTATTAACCTAAAGCCATTGGTAAAAGTTGGTCAGAAAGTTAAGAAAGGTCAGATTTTATCAGAAGGATATGCAACGCAAAAAGGAGAATTGGCAATTGGTCAAAACTTGAAAGTAGCATTTATGCCATGGAAAGGATACAACTTTGAGGATGCTATCGTAATTTCTGAAAGAGTAGTGAGAGACGATGTCTTTACATCTTTGCACATTGATGAGTATACCATGGATGTGAGAGATACGAAGAGAGGATTGGAAGAATTAACATCTGACATTCCAAACGTAAGTGAAGAGGCAACAAAGAATCTGGATGAAAACGGTATCATTAGAGAAGGTGCTGAAATTAAAGAAGGAGACATTTTGATTGGAAAGATTACTCCAAAAGGAGAATCTGATCCTTCACCTGAAGAAAAGTTACTAAGAGCAATTTTTGGAGACAAAGCAGGTGATGTAAAAGATGCTTCCTTAAAAGCTTCCCCTTCATTAAGAGGTGTTGTTGTAAATAAGAAATTATTTTCAAGAGCTGTAAAAGATAGAAAATCTAGGGCCGCTGATAAAGCCTTGTTATTGGAAGTAGAAGCTGAATACAACAAAGATTACGCATCTTTGAAAAATGTATTGATTGAGAAATTATTGAAACTAATTGACACGAATAAAAGTGCTGGTATTTTCAATAACTACAAAGAGGAGGTAATCAAAAAAGGAATCAAGATTACAGCAAAGAATTTGGAGAAAATTGACTTTACTATCATTAGTTCAGAAAATTGGACTTCGGATGCTGAAATCAATTCAAATATTGCCAAGCTACTTCACAACTTTAGTATCAAAGCAAACGACCTATTAGGAGCATTCAAAAGAAAACAATTCAAAGTAACGGTTGGAGATGAATTGCCAAATGGAATTGTAAAACTTGCGAAGGTTTACATTGCTAAGAAGAGAAAACTAAAAGTGGGTGATAAAATGGCAGGACGTCACGGAAACAAGGGGATTGTATCGAGAATCGTAAGGGATGAAGATATGCCATTCTTGGATGACGGAACTCCAGTAGATATCGTACTGAATCCACTTGGTGTACCATCAAGAATGAACTTAGGACAGATTTATGAAACTGTGTTAGGTTGGGCAGGAGAAAAACTTGGAAAGAAGTTTGCTACACCAATTTTTGACGGAGCTACTATTGATCAGATAAATGGATACACAGATGAAGCGGGAGTACCAAGATTTGGTAAGACATACTTGTACGATGGTGGATCAGGAGAAAGATTTGATCAACCAGCTACTGTAGGAATCATTTACATGCTTAAACTAAGTCACATGGTTGACGATAAGATGCATGCTAGATCTATTGGACCCTACTCATTGATTACGCAACAACCACTTGGAGGTAAGGCGCAATTTGGTGGTCAAAGATTTGGAGAAATGGAAGTATGGGCTCTTGAAGCATTTGGAGCAGCTCACATTTTGAGAGAAATATTGACAGTTAAGTCTGATGATGTTTATGGAAGAATGAAAACGTATGAAGCTATCGTAAAAGGTGACAACATACCTGAGCCAGGTATTCCAGAATCTTTCAACGTACTTATGCACGAGCTGAAAGGATTAGGATTGACCCTTACTTTAGATTAATTTTTATTACACATTTTAAAATAACTGTAACCTATGTCATACAGGAAAAATAACCAACAAGAACCTCAAAAGTTCAATAAAATAACCATTAGTCTATCTTCTCCAGAAACTATTTTGGAGAGTTCGCATGGTGAAGTACTGAAACCAGAAACAATCAATTACAGAACATACAAACCAGAAAGAGATGGTTTGTTCTGTGAAAGAATTTTTGGCCCAGTAAAAGATTACGAATGTTACTGTGGAAAATATAAGAGAATCAGGTACAAAGGAATTGTATGTGATAGATGTGGAGTAGAAGTAACTGAGAAAAAGGTGAGAAGAACAAGAACTGGACACATCCAATTGGTAGTGCCAGTAGCTCACATATGGTATTTCAAATCGTTGCCAAACAAAATTGGTTACCTTTTGGGATTACCTACAAAAAAGCTGAATCAAATTATCTACTATGAAAGATACGTTGTAATTCAAGCTGCAGGAACAATAAATGCTGAAGGTGAACCTGTTCAATTTATGGATTTCCTTACGGAAGAAGAATATTTAGATATTCTAGAAAAGCAACCGAAAGAAAGCCTATATCTTGATGATTCTGACCCAAATAAATTTATCGCAAAAATGGGAGCGGAAGCTCTTTTCGATTTGTTAAAAGGATTGGATTTAGATGAATTGTCTTATAACCTAAGACATCAAGCTAATACAGAAACCTCGCAACAAAGAAAAGCGGAGGCGCTGAAAAGATTGCAAGTTGTTGAAGGAATGAGAAACTCTGTAAACCAGGCTGTTGAAAACAGACCTGAGTGGATGATTGTTAAAGTTGTTCCAGTTATTCCACCAGAATTGAGACCATTGGTACCATTGGACGGAGGAAGATTTGCCACATCAGATTTGAATGATTTGTACAGAAGAGTTATTATCAGAAACAATCGTTTAAAACGATTGATCGAGATTAAAGCTCCAGAAGTAATTTTGAGAAATGAAAAGAGAATGTTGCAGGAATCTGTAGATTCTTTATTTGATAACTCAAGAAAATCTAGTGCAGTAAAAGCGGATGGTAACAGACCTTTGAAATCACTTTCGGATTCATTGAAAGGAAAATCTGGACGTTTCAGACAGAACCTACTTGGAAAAAGGGTAGATTATTCTGCACGTTCTGTCATTGTGGTAGGACCAAATTTGAAGTTGCACGAATGTGGAATTCCAAAAGACATGGCAGCCGAGCTTTACAAGCCTTTTGTAATCCGAAAAATGATTGAAAGAGGAATTGTAAAGACTGTTAAATCTGCAAAGAAAATTGTTGATTCAAAAGACCCTGTTGTTTGGGATATTTTGGAAAACGTATTGAAGAATCACCCAGTTCTTTTGAACAGGGCCCCAACTCTTCACAGATTAGGTATTCAAGCTTTCCAGCCTAAATTGATAGAAGGAAAAGCTATTAGACTACACCCTTTGGTATGTACAGCATTTAATGCCGATTTTGATGGAGATCAAATGGCGGTTCACTTGCCTCTTTCTAATGCGGCAATACTTGAAGCACAGCTATTAATGCTTGCTTCTCACAATATCTTGAACCCTGCCAATGGAGCACCAATTACGGTTCCTTCGCAGGATATGGTATTGGGATTGTATTACATTACCAAGCAAAAAAGAACTACTGACGAGGAAATAGTGAAAGGAGAAGATAAAATTTTCTACTCTCCAGAAGAAGTAGTGATAGCATACAACGAAAAGAAATTGGACTTGCATGCAACAATCAAAGTAAGAACGCACGACATGGAAAAAGGTCAAGCGGTTACTAAATTGATAGAAACAACTTGTGGTAGAGTATTGTTTAATGATCTAGTTCCTAAAGAAGTAGGATATATAAATGATGTCCTTACTAAGAAATCTTTGAGAGACATTATTGGAAGAGTCCTTAAGATTTGTGGAGTTTCTAAAACTGCAGAATTTTTGGATGATATTAAGGAAATGGGATACACAAATGCCTTCAAAGGTGGTTTGTCATTCAACCTTGATGATATTATTATTCCAGTTGAAAAAGATATTCTGGTAAACAAAGCTCAAGATGAAGTAACAGATGTAATGGAGAATTACAACATGGGACTTATTACAAATAATGAGCGTTACAACCAAATTATTGATATTTGGACGCACACCAACTCTAGGTTGACTCATATCTTAATGGATCAATTAAAGAATGACATGCAAGGATTCAACTCAATTTACATGATGTTTGATTCTGGAGCAAGGGGTTCTAAAGAGCAAATTCGTCAGTTATCAGGAATGAGGGGATTGATGGCAAAACCACAGAAATCTGGGGCAACAAGCCAACAAATTATCGAAAACCCAATTTTGTCTAACTTTAAAGAAGGACTTTCAGTACTTGAGTACTTTATTTCTACTCACGGTGCGCGTAAAGGTCTTGCAGATACAGCTCTGAAAACAGCCGATGCAGGATATTTAACAAGAAGACTGGTAGATGTATCACAAGATGTAATCATTAATGATGAAGATTGTGGAACATTGAGAGGTATTAACGTTACTTCTTTGAAAAAGAATGACGAAGAAATTGAATCATTGTACAATAGAATCGTTGGTAGAGTAAGTGTATTTACATTGAAACATCCTAAAACTGAAGAGGTTTTGGTGGTTGAAGGAGATGAAATTACAGAAGAAACTGCCACTGCAATTGTAGAAGCAGATATTGATGAAGTAGAAGTGAGATCGGTTCTTACTTGTGAATTGAAAAGAGGAGTTTGTGCGAAATGTTACGGACGAAACTTATCTACTTCACGAATGGTAAAAGTAGGTGAGACTGTTGGAGTAATTGCTGCCCAGTCCATTGGAGAACCAGGAACACAGCTGACATTAAGAACATTCCACGTAGGGGGAACAGCCTCGAATATTGCGGATGAAAATAGTCTTCAGGCGAAGTACGAAGGGAAATTGGATATTGACGAACTTAAAACTATCGATACAAAAGATAAAGAGGGTAATGACATTACTGTAGTTATTGGTCGTTCGGCAGAAATGAAGATTCTAGATCCTAAAACTGGAGTTACTTTAGCTACAAATAATATTCCTTATGGTTCGTTCTTGAAAACGCCAAACGGAAGTTCTGTACAAAAAGGAGATGTGATTTGTACGTGGGATCCATACAACGCAGTGATCGTCTCGGAATCTAAAGGTTCTATTTCTTTCGAAAATATTGAAGAAGGTATTACTTTTAGAGAAGAAGTGGATGAGCAAACAGGATTTGCTGATAAAGTAATTACTGACTCTAAGGATAAGAAGAAGATTCCGGTAATTCGAATTATGGATTCTAAAAAGAACGTAATCAAGAGTTATAACATTCCAGTAGGAGCGATCATTAACGTAGATGATAATGAGAAAATAGAATCAGGACGTATTCTAGTAAAAATACCTAGAGTTTCTGGTAAAACGGGTGATATTACAGGAGGTTTACCTAGAATTACAGAATTATTCGAAGCACGTAACCCTTCAAACCCAGCTGTGGTTTCTGAAATTGATGGTATCGTTTCATTCGGTAAAATCAAAAGAGGAAAAAGAGAAATTATTATTGAATCAAGAACAGGAATTGTGAAGAAATATGCAGTTTCTTTGTCTAAACACATCTTAGTTCAAGAAAATGACTTCGTAAGAGCCGGAATGCAATTATCGGACGGAGCTATTACTCCAAAGAGTATCTTGGAAATCAAAGGGCCTACTGCTGTGCAAGAATACATCGTGAATGAAGTTCAGGAGGTGTACAGACTACAAGGAGTAAAAATTAATGACAAGCACTTTGAAGTAATCGTGCGTCAAATGATGAGAAAGGTGGAGATTATTGATGCTGGGGATACGAAATTCTTAGAAAAGCAAGCTGCTGACAAAATCAAATTCTTAGAAGAAAACGATAGAATTTGGGGAATGAAAGTGGTGGAAGATGCTGGAGATTCTGATGTGTTAAAACCAGGTCAGATTATTTCTGCAAGAAAACTAAGAGACGAGAATTCTAACCTTAAGAGAAAAGATGCTCAGTTGGTTACGGCAAGAGATGCTGTAGCAGCAACCTCTCGTCCAATGCTTCAGGGTATTACACGTTCTTCTCTACAAACTGATAGTTTCATGTCTGCGGCTTCTTTCCAAGAAACGACAAAGGTATTGAACGAAGCAGCTGTAAAAGGAAAAGTAGACTACTTGAAAGGATTGAAAGAAAATGTAATCGTAGGACACTTAATACCAGCAGGTACTGGAATGAGAAAATATGACAACATGGAGGTAGTTTCAACTTCGGTAAATGAAGCTGAAGAGGTAACAGAGGAAGTTACTGAAGAAACTGAAGCATAATTAAAAACAAGATACACTAAGATTGCCTTCTCGAGATTTCGGGAAGGCTTTTTTTTTTAACTTTATATTCAAAATAAACTGACAATGGAAGATCAAAATCAAGACCCAAACCAAATTAATATTGAATTATCAGAAGAAATTGCTGATGGAATTTATTCCAACTTGGCCATTATTACTCACTCACCGGCAGAATTTGTGGTGGATTTTGTAAGGATGATGCCAGGAACTCCCAAAGCGAAAGTAAAATCGAGAATTTTACTAACTCCACAACATGCCAAAAGATTGATGAAAGCTTTGGTTGATAATATTGGAAAGTACGAAAGCCAACATGGTGTGATAAAAGACCTTGATAATGGAAATCAAGGTGGTGGAATACCTATGAACTTTGGAGGACCGACAACTCAAGCCTAATACTTTTTCTGTGAATAAAAGCACGACAATTATTGGATTAATTTTTATTGCATTTGCAATAGTTATGGGTGCTTTTGGTGCTCATTACTTTGAAAACGTATTGGAACCAAAACAGCTTAAATCTTTAAGAACTGGAGTTGATTATCAGTTTTATGCAGGTATAGTTCTGTTGATTTTAGGGTTGAACTACAATGCATTTAATTTTTCCATAAAATTACCGGCTTTATTCTTTGTTATTGGGGCATGTTGTTTTAGTTTTTCGCTTTACGCGATTAGCCTTTTTTATCAATCGGGAGTATCAAGTTATGTATGGCCTGTAACCCCAATTGGAGGCTTATTAATGATTTTGGCAGTTATTTTGTTGCTCTATAAATTAATTAAAAATGATTAATTTATAGGTAATTGTACACTTTACAATTAGTGGAAAACTCGAACTATTTGTGGAAAAACATATCTTAATTAAGAGTATAATACTAGAATTAGCAGTAATTTTGTTTCATAATTTCAAAAAAGAAAATTTATGAATGAATTAGGATTAGTACCTAACACTTCAAACCTCAAAGAACTTGGGCTTGGAAAAATTGACAAAGCTCATTGGAATCTTACACCAGAAGAATTGACTCAAAAAACCATAGATTTGGGACAAGGAAAATTGTCAGACACTGGTGCACTTGTAATAAATACAGGTGAGTTTACAGGTAGATCACCTAAGGATAGATTCATTGTTTGTGATGACAAAACCGAAGAATCAGTATGGTGGGGAGATATTAATATCAAATTTACCCCTGAAAACTTTGATAAGCTACACGCTAAAATTAATGATTACTTAGCTGGAAAAGAAGTGTTTGTGCGTGATGCATACGCATGCGCTGATGAAGACTACAGACTAAATCTAAGAGTTATCACAGAGTTTCCTTGGTCAAATATGTTTGCTAGTAACATGTTCTTAAGACCAGAAAAAGCTGAGCTAGAAAACTTCAACCCTGAGTGGTATGTAATAAATGCTCCTGGAATGATGGCTGTTGCTGCTGAAGACGGCACGAGACAGCATAATTTTGCGGTGGTAAATTTCACTAAAAAGATGATAATTATCGGTGGAACTGGATATACTGGTGAAATCAAAAAAGGAATTTTCTCTGTTTTGAATTTCATTTTGCCTCACGAAAAAAACACGCTATCAATGCACTGTTCAGCTAATGTGGGAAAAGATGGTGATACTGCCGTGTTTTTTGGGCTCTCAGGAACAGGAAAAACCACCTTATCTTCTGATCCAAATAGAAGGCTAATTGGAGATGACGAGCACGGATGGTCAAAAGACAGTGTTTTTAATTTTGAAGGTGGATGTTATGCCAAGACAATTGACTTAACAGAAGAGCAAGAGCCACAGATTTATAATGCAATAAAATTTGGTGCAATTTTGGAAAATATTGGGTTCCAAGAAGGAACTTCAACTCCAGATTACAGTGACACTGCAATTACTCAAAACACACGAGTATCGTATCCTATTCACCACATCGATAATATTATGGTTCCTTCAAAAGGAGGAATTCCAAAAAATATCTTTTTCCTAACAGCTGATGCGTTCGGAGTATTACCTCCAATTTCTAAGTTAACACCTGGACAAGCAATGTATCATTTTATTTCGGGGTATACAGCGAAAGTGGCAGGTACTGAAGCAGGAGTAACTGAGCCGCAAACAGTTTTTTCAGCATGTTTTGGAGCTCCATTTTTGCCGTTACATCCAACCAAGTACGCAGAAATGCTTGGAAAAAAGATTGAGGAGACTGGTGTAAAGGTTTGGCTAATTAACACAGGATGGTCCGGTGGAGAATATGGAGTAGGAAGCAGAATTAAATTGAAGTATACCAGAGCCATGATTACAGCTGCTTTAGAAGGGAAGTTGGAGAATGTAGAGTACACAACTCATGAAGTATTCGGGCTGGCCATGCCAAACGAATGTGAGAACGTACCTACGGAAATGCTTCACCCTAAAAATACGTGGGCAGATAAATCAGCGTATGACGCCAAAGCAAGTAATTTAGCTGGTAATTTTGTTGAAAACTTCAAGAAGTTCGAGGATGCCGCAAATGAAGAAATTATGGCTGCTGCTCCAAATTCAAAGGCAGTAATCGTCTAACCAATCTAATACATCAACTTAAAAGGGTTCCAAGAAAGTGGAGCCTTTTTTTTTAATCTGTTTGAACTTCGCTTAGTAATTTTACTCTTGCTAACCATTGAGTTAACATGATTTCTTGTTTATCGAAATCCTTAAGGAATGGACCGAAAACTAATTGAACTTTGGAAAATTCGGCTAGGTTATTCTGCGAGATGAAAATCTTTTCAGAATAATTTAAAGTTTCATAATCGTTTTGAATATAAAAACTACCAAAGTGTTTACCTCCAAACTGTGCTTTTTTAATACCACTATACGAGTAAGCGTAATTCATGTTCGTTTGGCTTCTCCACTTCTTTTTTAGAGTTTTATTTTTATCGAAAATAGGAGATAATATTTGAATATAGGAAGTGTCCGTTAACACCTTCCAGATTTTATCTTCACTTGCTCTAATTGTCATATCTAAGGACACAAATTTACTATTTACCAAACCACTAGTTTGAACGTTTTCAAGGAACTTTACCTCCTCTATTCTTGCACTGCCATTTCCTCCATTTAAGTATCTAAAACCAACAATTGAGTCATTTCCAATTGAAATCGCTTGGATCACTATAACCAATTCATTTCTTCGTGTATTGATATTGTAAAAAGTGGCTAGCTGTGGCAGCTTTATTTCAATTGCTTGAGCAGTTGGATATTCCTTAGCATCTATATAAATAAGAGAGGCCTCCGTTTCAACTTCTTTTTTTGTAGGAAGTCTATTTGCTATTACGGGGACTTTGTTCCATTTATTAAAATCAACGGCAGGAAAACCAGTGAGGTTGTCAGGACAGTACCATCCACCATATTTATGGGGTTTTAATTGGATAACTTTTTCTTTCTTTTCTTGAGCTGTTTGTTCTGACTGAGCGCAAGTGAAAATCGAAGAAACCAATAAAAAAAATAGCAGTATTTGTTTTTTGTTTTTCATAAGGATAGAGTTGATTTGAAATGAATCTAACACTTAGAACCAAAATATAGCTTAAAAGACTGTAAAATAATGTAAAATAACCCGTAAATTGAATAAACTTGGTTTTATTATATTACTTAAACTAATAGCTTTGAACTATGAAAACTATTGTCTCTAAGCATCTTTGCCTCTGGTTATTTACAGCTATATTCATGATAGTTAACTGTTCATCTCAATCTGTAGATCAGCAACATCAGTTATTTCTAAGAGCTGTGGGAAATGAGTTTTTGTTGCAACTAGGCGATAGCAATTCACGCGTTTTACCTATTCATCATTCAGGAAATAGCTATGAAGTTTCTTTTGATAGATTATTTTCTTTTGAACCAGATTTACTTGCTTTTTGTGCTATTAAAACCCTCGAAAGGTACGAAGTTGATGGCGGGTATTTAATTGAAGTAAAGGAATGCAATCAGAACGATGTGGTGTATAGTTATATGGCAGATTTGTCTCAGTTAGATGAGGAGTTTCCCTGCAAATTACGAGCTCTACCTGTATCATGTTATGAATTCCATTTTACTCCAATTTCGCTTTCTAGTATCAGCAAATTAACAAAAGAAAACCCTCTGATTTTCCAGTTTTTGGTTTCGATATTTTTGGTTGGATTGGGTATTCTGCTTGTAGTAATATATCGTAGTAACAAAAATAATCAATACTTAAAAATTGGGAATTATAAGCTGAATAAGGCAAGAATGACACTTTTGTACAAAGGGAAAGAAAGAACTTTATCGAATAAAGAATATGAACTTTTGAAGATGCTATTTTTGCATTTAAACGAAACACTAGAACGCGAACTATTACTTAATGCAATTTGGTCTGATGAAGGAAGTTATATCGGACGTACTTTGGATGTGTATATTTCCAAACTAAGAAAGAAATTGGAATGTGACGAGAAAATAAAGATTTTAAATGTGAGGGGAATAGGTTACCGTTTAGTCATTGAGTAAATTTCAACTCAATTTTACTTTTTTTTAATTCATTTCTTTGGACATCCTTCTATCATTCCTGCTTCGTTCGGGCACTTATCGAAATTATCTGGAACACCATCCCCATCTGTATCTGCACAACCTTTGTACTTCGCCAAACCAGGTGTAGATGGACAAACATCTTCACTGTCTTTTATTCCATCTCCGTCAGAATCTGGACAGCCGTTAAAGGCAGCAATCCCTTTCACAGTTGGACAGTCATCTTTGTCATTAGCAATTCCATCTCCATCTTTATCTTGGATTGGTAATTTTTCACCAAAACTGGCATTTTGATCAATTATGAATTGGTCAAACCCACGCCATTTATTTGTATGATTATCCACCAAAACTGGTATCCAACCTAAAACACCTCCGCCAATAATAATATCTCCAACAACATATTCTGGCAAAACTTCCCCTTTCAAGTAATAAACAGTAGTTGGGTATCCTTTGAGTTGGTATTCTATGGAGTGTTCTTTCCTTGTTTCAAGCGAATAAGTCATGGGTGAAGTCCCCACTTTTTCACCATCTACAAAAATACTGGCATTTGGCGGATTTGTATGGAAGTTCACTTCTTGCAAAGTATCCTTCCTTAAAATTGTTGCACAGCTTATTAACGACATCGCCAACACAAGAATGGGAAACAGTTTTTTCATAAAAAAGTATTCGGTTACGGAACAAACTTAATAAAAAAAAGCGTGTTTCAAAGCAATAGATTTTGTACTTTCGAAATCAATGAAGGGAATAAAAATCAAACTATTAATTGTATTTACTGGAAGTTATTTTACTTTTTTTAGTCAACAAGAATCCAAAATCAAGAAATTTAGATTTGGAATTGATTTAGGAATTGACTTCCCAAATAACCAATCTGCTCAATTTTTAGATGGATCTCATCCTTTTGGTGTTTCAAGAATTCTTGCAAATCCTCAAACTCGTCAAAAACTACAGGATCAGTTTGGTTACCCAATAAATGGATGGGAATATGCAGGGAACAATGAATATCCTGCCTCTTTTTTTTCTGGTGTTTATCTCGGTTTTGATGTCAACTCCACTTGGTCCTTTATCATGAAGTTTGATCTTGCTATGATTCGTTTTTCTACACCATTGGTCATTGAATTGGACAATCCTAGAAACTTTACAGGAGAATTTGAACAAGCTCGAGTAAATGCGAGAGAAAGAAGATTTGGATATAAACTAGGAATTCAAAAAAACATAGAAATTCAGCCCAAACTGAATTATTTTGTAGCACCAGGAATCGGTTTTAATTACATCCAGTTAGAAAACCAGGAATTGGTAATTCGTTCCGATAACTATGATATTACGAGACTACAGAATGCTGGCTTGACTGTTCAGCGTGTAGATGGTTTTGGTTATGGCATGTTTCTAGACAACGGTGTTACGCTTTTATTGAATGAAAAATTTACGATTGCTTTTGGTTTGGAGGGTAGACTGACCAAGAATAGTCAATATATCGAAAGGCTCACTGAAGGCTCACTTTATTTGGTCGAGAATATAGAAAACGCCAAAAAATTTGTCCCTAGCTTCGGGACATACCTTCGCATATTGTGGAACTAAAGGAATAGTTCCATTTCCTTTTGACAAATCCTTCTCGATTACTTAATTTTACTCTATAATCTAAGAAACAAGAACAGTGAAGTACAACTTGAGCGAAATTACCGAGGTAATAAAGAATAGAAGAACTATCTATCCAGAACAGTACACGGAAAGAAAAATTCACAAAGAAATTATTGAAGACGTATTAAACAATGCAATTTGGGCTCCTACACATGGAAAAACTCAACCTTGGAGATTTCAAGTTTTTATGAATGACTCTAGAACTGAATTGTCTTCATTCTTATCCAATTTGTATTCTGAACAATTTAAAGGGGATTTATTCAATGAGGTCAAATTTAACAAACTTAAGAATCGTCCTCTTCAATCTCCTGTTGTAATTGCGGTGACAATGACTCCCGATCCAAACAACAGAATAAGTGAATTGGAGGAAGTAGAGGCTGTGGCTTGCGCCATTCAAAATATGTACCTTACCTGCACTGCCTACGGAATTGGAGGGTTTTGGTCTACTCCAAAATTAATGTATACCCAAGAGATGAATGATTTTCTAGATTTAAAAGACGGAGAAAAGTGCTTGGGACTGTTTTATATGGGTTATCCAGCCATTGATTGGCCAAAAGGGCAAAGAAAGCCAATTGAATATTTAACCCAATGGAAATAAGCTATGTATCATATTTTTCCAAGCTATCACTATTACGAGCATCCCACCGATCCTAATTACCTCATTTATACTTTGAGAAGAAAAGATATGTCGGACTATTTTGAAGAAAAACTTCAAGAATCGTCCATCAAATACGAAACGGATACAGATGTGAATAGGCAAAATAAAAAGCTCTATCATTTTGCGATACTGCAAAGTAACCGGACCAAAAGCATGGAACTTTACATTGAAACTTGGGCAAAATTTAGAAAGCCTTTTTTTAGTCATCCGACAATAAAAATGATTTTATTGATTTTAACTTTTACTCTTATATCACTCGCTATAATAGGGTTCCTAAACAACAAATAATGAAAAAGAATATCACAGTAATAGAGGTTACCTCTGAACTTGGAGCAGGAACAAGAGGTGCCAGTTTGGGGGTAGGCGCATTGAAAACAGCCGCTTACAACCAAAACTCTCAATTTTTTACTACGTATAAATCTCAAGCGGTACCTAATTTTAATGAACATATATTTTCTGCGAGTGATACTCCAGGAGCCATTAGAATAGAGTACATCGTAAAGCAGTTTGAACTTATTGTAAACCAAATTAAATCTGCGATAGAGCAGGAAAAGTTCCCTTTTGTATTGGCAGGTGATCACTCCACAGCTGCTGCAACAATTGCGGGTATTCAGCAAGCTCACCCGACCAAAAGATTGGGTGTAGTATGGGTTGATGCCCATGGAGATTTACATTCACCGTACACCTCACCAACAGGAAATGTGCACGGAATGCCACTTGCAATGGCCTGTAAGATTGATAACAAAGAGTGTAGAGTAAGAGAGATTTCTCCAAAAGCTTCCCAATATTGGGAAAAAATCAAAAATATGTCTGGCAAGGCCTTAAGGACTGACGATTTGATTTTTGTAGGTGTAAGAGATACCGAAGATCCTGAAGACTTCTTGATAAAGAATGAAGGGATTAAAAACTACGAAGTGGCAGAGATAAAGGACAAAGGAGGAAAAAAAGTTGGGGAAGAAATTTTAGATAGCTTATCTGGTTGTGATATGTTGTACGTATCTTTTGATGTGGATAGCATGGATCCAATTGAAACCTCTCACGGAACGGGAACTCCCGTCCCAAATGGAATAAAAGTGGAAGATGTAACTCAGCTGTTACAGACTTTGTGTGCTAGTCCTAAGTTAGTTGCGTTTGAAACTGTTGAAGTGAACCCGACTTTAGACGAGAAAAAGAATAAAATGGCGGAAGTTACCATGGAGATTATTGAGAATGTAGCCTCAGTTATTTCTCTCTAAATTTTTGTTATATTTTAAATTAGATACGTATATAATTCAAGAATCTTGATAATGAAAGAATACAAATTCAGAGTTTTAATTGATACCTTAGAAGAGGAAAATGCATTCAGAGACATCGTGATAGATAGCTCTTTTACTTTTGATAAATTGCATGAAGGGATTAATAATGCATTTGATTTTAATGGAGATCAAGTAGCTTCTTTTTACCTGAGTAACGAAGATTGGGACAAAGGTCAGGAGATTGGTTTGATGGATATGACGGGGGAAAGTGATGACTTTGTAGAAATGGAATCAACCCAAATTCACGAGAAAGTGGACGAATTGAATCAAAAGCTTCTTTATGTGTATGATTTTTTGTCAATGTGGTGCTTTTTTGTTGAATTAGTCGAGATTAACTCCCTTGACTCCGGCAAGGTTTATCCACTAACAGAATTGGTTTATGGAGAGGCTCCAGCAGAAGAATCTAAGCAAATAGAAATGGTGGACGATTTGGATTTTATGATGGAGGAAGACGAAGATGATTTGTACGGAAACATTGAAGATGAGTTTGGAAGCTTCGAAAATATAGACGATTACGAACTATGATGAATTATTTGACCAAAATATTAACCTTTCTTATCCTAAATATCTCTTTTGTAGGATATTCTCAAGAATCTAATTTTGAGCAAGGAGAATTATTAGTCATGTTGAATGCCGATTCAAAAATCTCTCATCTTGTCGAAGAGTTAAATCAAAATTACCCTTTAATTAATGTCCAAATTAAAGAGTCAATCTCTCAAAACTTAAATATTTGGCTTTTGTCCTCTTCTTCCAAAGAAGTTTTAGAATTGATGGGAATAGTAACTAACAGCCCAACTGTAGTGTTAGCTCAACCTAATCACAACAATGTGACTTTACGTGGAGATACAACACCTACAGATCCTGGTTTTGGAAATCAATGGCATCACAAGAATATAGGTCAGTTTGGCGGTCAAGTCGGTGCAGATATGTCTTCAATATCTGCCTGGGGAATCTCGCATAGTAATCTTTCCGCACTTGGAGATACATTAGTTGTTGCAGTAATTGACGATGGTTTTTTTCTGAATCATAACGACATTAATTTTTTTAAAAATCATCAGGAGATACCTAATAACCAAATAGATGATGACGGGAATGGCTATGTGGATGATGTGCAGGGTTGGAATGCTAACCTAGATACAGGGGCTATTTCATCTAATTCCCATGGCACACATGTTTCTGGTATTTCTGGAGCTAAAGCAAACAACGGATTAGGGGGTGTAGGGGTAAACTGGGGAGTAAAAATATTGCCAGTTCAAAGTGGTGTAGCACTGGAATCAGTTGTATTAAAGGCGTATGACTACGTTTTGAGCATGCGCAAACTATATGACGAAACTTCAGGTGCTAAAGGTGCATTTGTGGTCGCGACAAATTCAAGTTTTGGTATAGATTACGCCAACGCTGCAAGTTACCCATTGTGGTGTGCTTTTTATGATACATTAGGTGCCTATGGAATACTAAGCTGCGGTGCAACTTCTAATAGTAATATTAATGTAGATGTTAGCGGAGATATTCCAACAACTTGTTCGAGTGATTATTTAATTTCGGTAACGAATACCAATAGAAATGATACAAAAGTTACAGCAGGTTTTGGAGCTACTCACATCGATCTTGGAGCTCCTGGTTCAAGCATTTATTCTACTTTGCCTGGAAACTCATTTGGAAATCGCAGTGGAACTTCGATGTCTACTCCTCAGGTCGCGGGGGCAGTAGCCCTAATGCATTCCATCGGATGTTCCAATTTTGCCTCAGAATATAAACTTCGACCTGACTCAATAGCTTTGATTATTAAAAATACGTTACTAACTTTTGGAGACTCTCTTTTTACTTTGCAAGGCATTACAGTTTCGGGAAACCGATTGAATGTGCGAAAAGCCGGTTACGAGATAAGAACTTCTGGAGCTTGCTCGCTTACTTCAATTCCTGTTTTGAAAGAGAAGAGAAGTACATTAGAATTGTTTCCAAATCCTGCGATTTCTGAAATAAACTTAAAGTTATCTGAATTTGAAAAAGGTCCATACACCTTAGAGATATTTAGCTTGGAGGGAAGACTTGTGGAATCTACAAGTTTTCTTGTGTCACAAGAAACTCAATTGTTGAATAAACAATTAAGTTCCAATATGGAGGAAGGTATCTATTTTTTATGTCTCAAGTCATATTTTTCTCCCACCAAAACCATTAGATTTGTAGTAAGTAAATAATTATGAATACCTCAATAGCACATAAAATTCTAGCTCTGGCTTTCAGTGCTGTTTTTTTATTGAATGTATTTTTGCCTTCTATTATATTTACCCATTTCAAAATTAATCAAGGAATTATCGCAGCAACTTTGTGTGTAGATAAAGACGTTGAAGAGTCAACCTGTAATGGTAAATGTCAATTAAAAAAATCTCTTGCAGTGGTGGAGGCTACGAAACCTCAAAAAGAAAATTTTGAACTCACTATTGAATCTCACATTACCGGTTTATTTTTTACCTCTATTGAGGAAATTCAATTCATAGATAGAAAAGAATTGAATCAATTTTTCGGTCTTTTAAACCAAAATAATAAAGATGGTTTTTATAATCCATTGCTTCGCCCTCCCATTTTATCTTCATACCTCAATCTAGCAATCGAAAATCCATTGCTTTAATTTATTAAGATAAAACTAATATTCAACATGAAAAAAACAGTTGGCGTTTGGATGCTTTTTTTAGCATTCAATGGCTTGGCTTGCGATATCTGCAACATGACAGTAAGCCTTACTCCAGATGACACCAAAAATAGGCTATCACTCCTTTACCGAAATAGGTTTGCTACCAAGACTTTTTCGTCTTTGACTTATTTGGCTCAACCCAATGTGACCGGGAACAGACATAGCGGAGTAATTTTATTACCCGAGATGGAAAGTCAGCAACATTCGGAAACCTATTCGGTTATGGAAATTAGAGGAGTTTATTATTTCTCCAATCGACTGAGAATAATTGGTTCATTGCCAGTAATTAGGAATGAGAGAATAATCAATGACCAAAGACAATTTGTTATTTCTGGAGTGGGAGATCCTTTCGTTTTGGCGAAATATAATTTGATTAGAACCAATAAGATAGAGGGAAATGAAGTGAATCACCGATTAACAATTGGTGCAGGAATAAAGGTTCCTTTAGGCAAATTTGATTTTAAGCAAAAAGGTGCTTTGGTTCAGCACGATATACAAGCCGGAACAGGAACGTTAGACTTTTTATTAGCTCTTGATTACACGGCAAAGTACAAAAATGGAGGAGTTATGTTTTCTTCCAATTATAAATTGAATACATACAACAAGAAAGTAGATTACATGTTTGGCAATACAGCGAACACTACTTTAAATGTATTTTATTCTAAAAAGATAAAGAAGGTAACATTGATGCCATACATTGGTTCTTATGTCGAGCATGGAAATACTGACATCGAGCATGGAATGTATGAGGAAAATACAGGAGGTTCTTTGTTATTCGGAACAGTTGGAAAACAGTTGTTTCTGAATAATATTCAACTCGAATTGCTGTATCAACATACCCTCATAAACAAGTTGAACGGAACTCTTCAACTTGACACAAGAAATAGAGTTCAGTTAGGAGTCCATTATTTATTTAATAGAAAAGAGTGAGATTTGGTCCTAGATGAAAAATAAATACGTCTTTGTGAAAAACAATAGACAATTAACTTAAAATACACTAAATTTAAAAATACCAATAACGACAAATATGAAAAACACAATTTTAGCCCTAGCTTCACTTATTATAATAGGAACAAGTTGTAAGAAGACAGATGATCCTATGGATAATAAAACGGACATGGTAAATACAGAAGTAAGTTTTATTTTTAAACAAAAATACAAGGACAATGAAGTACTAACCTCTGATTTAGCCAGTACACAATACACTAATGCAAAAGGAAATGTTCATACAATTTCAAAATTACAATATTTGGTTTCTAATATTACGTTGCACAAAACTGATGGAAGCGAAGTAGATTTAGGAGGGTACAACTTTGTGGATATCGATAAGCCATTAACTCGATTTTATACTCCGGGAGTTGCTATTCCTGAGGGGAAATACACGGGAATCTCAATGACTTTTGGTTTTGATGAAGAAGATAACCAAGAAGGTGCTTACACGGATTTGAACGCAGCTTCATGGTCTTGGCCAATGATGATTGGAGGAGGATATCATTTCTTAAAGTTTGAAGGAATGTTTGTGGATAATACAGGAACCATGAAAGGGTTTGCTTACCATAACGGAACGGCATCGAAAATGGAGAATGGAACGAGAATCAATGAAGCAAATCATTTTAGAGTAAGATTGTGGGATTACAATGGAGGGTTTGAAGTGAAAGAAGGAGAAAGGTTGAATATAGACATTGATATGAATATAGAAGAGTGGTTTCAAAATCCGGTGTTGTGGGATTTAAACCAGTATCACATGATGTTAATGCCTAACTATACCGCACAAAAGATGATGAACAAAAATGGAAAATCTGTGTTCTCATTGGGAACAATTGCACCACAGTTATAAAATATACTATGAAGGGAATAAAAATAATTAGCTTAGTTATCGCCATTGCAGGATGTATTTCATCATGCCGCAGAGAAGGCTGTACGGATGAAATGGCCGATAATTTTGATTCTAAAGCCAAAGTAGATAATGGAACATGCGAATATGGTAGCGAGTCGGGAACGCCAACACCTCTTTCGCTCAATATTCCAGCTACTTTTGGTAGGTTTTTGCCTGCACCTACAATTCCTACGGATAATCCGACAACCGTTGAAGGTGTGGAACTTGGAAAGAAGTTATTTTTTGACAAAACCTTATCTGCTGATTTTACTCAAGCTTGTGCGAGTTGTCACTTGCCTTCCCAATCTTTTGATGATACCAATAGATATAGTGTAGGAATTGATGGAATTGCAGGAACCAGAAATGCCATGCCTATCTTTAATCATGCTTGGAACTCGAACAAGAAGTTTTTTTGGGATGGAAGAGCACTAGGATTGGAGGAGCAAGCTTTAGAACCCGTCACAAATCCAATAGAGATGCACGATACTTGGTCCAATGTGGTTGCAAAATTGCAGGCCGATGCTTCCTATCCAAGCATGTTTCGTGCAGCTTTTGGAACTTCTACTGTTGATTCACTACTGGCAGCTAAAGCAATTGCTCAATACGAAAGAACATTGATTTCGGGAAATTCAAGATTTGATCAATACACGCTAAGACAAATAGCGCTTACACCTTCTGAACTTTCTGGATATAATTTGTTCATGAGTGAATCTGGAGCCGATTGTTTTCATTGTCATGGAGATATAACAAACCCTCTTTGGACAGATAATTTGTTTCACAACAACGGACTGGACGCCTCGTTTACTGACAACGGATTAGGAGATGTAACAGGAAACCCTGCCGATAACGGAAAGTTTAAAACACCTAGTTTGAGAAACTTGGCCTTTACTGCTCCTTACATGCACGATGGAAGATTCCAAACATTGGATGAGGTAATAGACCATTACAGCTCTGGACTTAAAGCTTCTTCGACTGTATCTCCCTTACTTAAAAATGTAAGCGCTGGAGGAGTTCAACTCACACCGCAAGAAAAAGCCGATTTAAAAGCATTTTTACTTACATTAACAGATTCTAGTTTTGTTTCTGGGTATTAAATCGATAAAAAGACAACTTCATTGAGTTGATCTTTTAGCCAAGTTGTGACACTGTATCGGGTTTGGTAACAAGGAACCATACCCCAACTTTATCTTTTTACTTAAAAGTGTGCGAGATTAGAAACAAATCGGTTGTTAGAAGTTATTAAATTAAATTACTAGTACTGAATTATTTTTTTTAACTACCTGATAATTATCTAGAAATGAAGGATAAAACTTTGTTGCTGTAATTTTGGAATCCCATAACTAGAGGCAAGTCTCCGTGGTTCCCTCCATCAATTCTGTGAGGTTCTTTGAAAGTTCCTGTGTGGCGTTCAAAAATAGCTTCTCCATTCGAAATCGATAGGTAATCGTCCTCTTTACCATGAATCCACATGAGTGGTTGAGACACGTTTTTTATTTTTTCAACATTATCAAACTTCAGACTTGTAAAAAAGGTAGAGGAGACATCAAGTAGTAAAGCTTCTTCCGTTAAATTCTCAACAGAGGCCATTGGAGCCTCTATGATAAGCTTGTTAGGAGCTGATACAGTATAATAGGCTGACAAATCTATAGCGGGAATTGTTCCTAAACTAAACCCATACATAATGACTTGGTTGCTGGTTACATTTTTGGAATCTAACCAATCGAGGCATGTTCTTACGTCTTGGTATAAGCTTTCTTCTGTTGATTTCCCTGTGGATAAACCATAACCTCTGTAGTCCATCATTAGCACACCAAACCTATTTTTACTTCCAGTATTTGCTAAAAGTTTAGCCCTTTGCCAATAAGCATCCATGTGCTTGGATTGTCCATGACAGTATACAATTATGGTGTCGTTGGAAATAGAATTTATGTTGCCAATGTATACGGCATAAATCGTTTCTCCTTCAGATTCATTTGGCAGCTTTGATTGTAAAGTCATAAGGTGAATGTTGCTGTCCGCTATGTTGTAGCTTTGTGGCAACGTTATTTCGTTTTCTCCTTCGTAATTTTCAAACTTGTATTCGGTTATCTTTTCACCCAAAAAAGGCAAGTCATCCATTTTAAAACAAGAAGAAAGAGCAATCAGACTAAAAATATAGAGTAGGTATTTCATAATTGTAGTAGGTTTAATGAGTTAAAATTTTCTGCCAATTCCAAAATAGATTCCAGAAGCTCCATTTTCCCCAAGAATAGAAAAATAAGGAACAAACAAATTGACATTGTTGTGACTCGGTGCCAGAAATTTAGTTTCTATGGAATAGAACCATTTTTTTGATTTGAGAACAACACCCAGCTGCGGATTCACAAGCCACCTGTCTAGCTGAGGTCTTTCTTGGGAACGAAACGCACCAAGTTCCCACCAATTAGAAACACCCGCATAGAAATAATGCTCATTTGCCCCAAAGTTCCAAAATGCATTAACATCCAGTTGTGGCCAAAACTTAAACATCCTATCATTCATGTCGTACACCGCATTTCCGTTTACTGAAGTACTAAGCGAAGGAATGAAAGGTTTTTTTGATTCATAGATTCTATAAGTCGCTCCTATATCCGTTTGAATATTACCGAAGAGCAAAGAGGTGAAATGAATACTGCCAAATACGGTAAGGTTTGTGTCAATTCCGCGCGCATAAACAACAGAACTTAAAGGGATTGGGATTACCGCTCCACCAAATTCTATGGTAGGACCACCAACATCTAAGGCCAATACTTGCTGACCTTTTTCGAGAGGCTCCACAAATCTTGAAGAAGCACAGGAGGCCAGAATAATTGTTAGGATAACAATGTAGAGTGAATGGAATGATTTCAAAATTATTTACTTTTAATTGAACGAATACTAAATAATGAATAAGTGGCGTTTTACACCCTCTTAATTTAAACTAAAAGTAATGAAAATGAAAAACAAATGGATTATCATATGGGCAATAGTTTTGATAAGCAACTTTTCAAATTCTCAAAAGTCGGATGAGTTTGTTACAAAATCAAATAAGAACTCTTTGGGTATGGATTTTGGCCTTGGAAATGGCAGTCCAAACTTTGGGATTACCTATCGAAGATTTTTTTCTGATTCGCGGTATAATTTTAGAGCCAATTTTAATTTAGGAGGATTGAATAACTTTCATTTTGTTGGTTCTAATGAGTATTTGTTTTTCCAAACCAACGACAGCATTATTCCTTTAATTGGTGTTTCAAGAAATCGTTTGGGTAGTGGAAACTATCAAAGAATAGAACTGGGAATCGAAAAAACCTTTGCTGTCTGGAAATTGAATTTGATTTGGGGAGGGGAGGTAACGTTTGGCCACTTAAGACGTGAAACTTACCAGCGTGTAGTGGAAGGAGGAATAGATACTGTAGAACAAAATGGATATAACTATTTTCAATATGGAGCAGTCTTCGATACGCTTAATCCTTTCGGTAATTTAAATGATTTAAACTCAGTTTATCATTACTTCACTTGTGGACTCAATGTCCGTTTAGGATTTAAGTTAGATATTTCTCCCCGTTTTTATTTCACTTCTTTTATGACTTTGTCGAGCGAACTTCAAATGATTGCGCAAGAAAAATATCACTACTCGAGCGAACGATACAAAGAACATCTTGTGGTAGCCAAAGGAGGTAATTTCTTGAACTTTTACACTTCCATAAATGCAGGAATTCATTATCGGTTTTAGGCAAAGTTTGGGAGTGAAAAAGGTCTGGATAATATTTTATTTCAAGTTCTTGTTTCACCTCAATTTATGTTATTTTTGTTGATTAATCGCAAACAACAAAAATGACTGCAAAGGAAATACGCCAGCAATACAAAGATTTTTTTGAATCGAAAGGACACAAAATAGTTGATTCTGCGCCAATTGTGGTGAAGAATGACCCTACTTTGATGTTCAACAATGCCGGAATGAATCAATTCAAAGATTTGTTTTTAGGAAACAAAGAAATCAAAGATGCGCGTGTTGCCAATTCACAAAAATGCTTGAGAGTTTCAGGAAAACACAACGATTTGGAAGAAGTAGGAGTAGACACCTACCACCACACGATGTTTGAGATGCTGGGGAATTGGTCGTTTGGAGATTACTTTAAGAAAGAAGCCATCGAATGGGCTTGGGAATTACTAACCGAAGTTTACAAGCTGGACAAAGACAGATTGTATGTAACAGTTTTTGAGGGCGATAATGAAGATAGCACAAGTTTGGATCAAGAGGCCAAAGACATTTGGAGTAAAATCGTTTCGGAGGATAAAATTATTTTAGCAGATAAAAAAGACAATTTTTGGGAAATGGGAGAAGTAGGACCGTGTGGACCTTGCTCCGAAATTCACGTAGATTTAAGAGACCAAGCTGAGATTGATAAAGTGGGAGGAAGAGAATTGGTGAATGAAGATCACCCACAAGTAGTAGAGATTTGGAATTTGGTATTTATGCAGTACAACCGAATTAAGGATGGTTCGTTGCATCCACTTCCGGCTCAGCACGTAGATACAGGAATGGGATTTGAGCGATTGGTGATGGCCATGCAAGGCAAAAAATCAAATTACGACACAGATGTTTTTTCTCCCTTAATTCAAGAAATCGAAAAGATTTCGGGGAAGAAATACAAAGAAGGAGAAGGGCACTCTGAAGAACAAACGAAAACGAACATTGCCATTCGAGTAATTGCGGATCACATAAGAACATTAGCTTTTGCAATAGCAGATGGACAATTGCCATCCAATACTGGGGCAGGTTATGTAATTCGCAGAATCTTAAGAAGAGCGGTGCGTTATGGATACCAAGTATTGGATTTGAAAGAACCGTTTTTCCATAAATTAGTTGAGATATTGGCCAAAGAAATGGGAGAAGCATTTCCTGAGCTTGTTGCACAAAAAGAACTGTGTACCAAAGTGATACAAGAGGAAGAAATTTCTTTTTACCGAACTTTGGAACAAGGAATTAAACGAATGGATGATTTGATGGAAGCCAACAAATCAACTAAAATAATAGAAGGGAAAGATGCATTTGAATTGTATGATACCTTTGGGTTTCCGTTTGATTTAACGGCATTAATTGCCTCAGAAAATGGATTTGAGGTATCTGAAAAAAACTTTGAAACTAGTCTTCAAGAACAAAAAGACAGAAGTAAAAAAGCAAGTAAAGTTGATACTTCTGATTGGGTAGTATTGAAAGACGATGATGTCCAAGAATTTATTGGATATGATTCATTAGATACAAGTGTGTATATCACTCGATACCGAAAGGTAAAAGCCAAAAACAAGGAGTTTTATCAATTGGTATTTAATTTCACACCTTTCTATGCAGAAGGAGGTGGGCAAGTAGGCGACACAGGATTTATTGAGTCTGAAAATGAGAAAGTTTTTATCACCAATACCAAAAAGGAAGATGGACTTATTTTGCATTACACGGATAAATTACCTGAGCATCCTACGTTGATGTTTCATGCGGTGGTGAATGCAAAAAAAAGAGCATTGACAGCTAATAATCACACAGCTACACACTTGCTGCACAAAGCATTGCAAGATGTGTTGGGAAGCCATGTAGAGCAAAAAGGTTCGTTGGTAAATGAACAGTATTTACGTTTTGATTTTTCACACTTCAGTAAAGTAACGGACGAAGAACTAGCGGAAATTGAGACTCGTGTAAACACAGAAATACGCAAAGACATACACTTGAATGAATTGCGAAATACTCCTATGAAAAAAGCTCAGGAGTTAGGCGCAAAAGCTTTGTTTGGAGAAAAGTATGGAGATTTAGTTCGTGTAATTCAGTTTGGAGATTCCATCGAGCTATGTGGAGGAATTCATGTTTCATCCACGGGGAAAATAGGTTCTTTTAAAATCACTTCAGAAAGTTCTACAGCTGCGGGAATAAGACGAATAGAGGCCATTACTAGCGAAACAGCCGATAAATTTGTAAACGACAAACTGAAAGTTGTAGATGAATTGAAAACTCTATTAAAATCGCCTAAAGACTTGAAATTGGCAGTGGAAGAATTGTTGCAAAAGAACAGTGCACAAGCCAAAGAAATTGAAAAACTCAAAGCGGCTCATGCCGGAAATTTAAAAGAAGACCTGAAGAAAGAAATCAAAGAAGTAAACGGAATTAATTTCTTGGCTAAAAAAGTAGATTTGGATCCAAAAGGAATTAAAACGATTGCTTTTCAACTGAAAGCTGAGATGGATAATTTGTTTTTGGTGTTGTGCAACGAAACTGATGAAAAAGCAAATATTACCATTTTGGTTTCCGAAGAATTATCAAAATCCAAAGATCTGCACGCAGGAAACATGGTGCGTGAACTTGCCAAAGAAATCAATGGTGGAGGAGGAGGACAACCTTTCTTTGCTTCTGCAGGTGGGAGTAATCCAGATGGGATTGAGAAGGTGTTGGAGTTGGCAAAGAGTTTTGTTTCTTAAATTATATTGTCAAATTAATTTGATTCAGTCATCTTGATTTTGACACATAATCTTTGGCTTTATAGTCGAATTTTAATTTCATTGGCGTTAACAAATAACAGTAAGAATGATAAACCGTGTTACCTAAAAAACATTAAGGAAGGTGCAGTTTAGAAACACAAAACAGTCTGATTTGACCAAATTTTAAACTAAAAAAATAGAGTGAAAATTAGTCAAATTTCTCTCTGTTTTTTTTAGATTTTACCTCACAATCTGATCAGATTGTCAGTTTGTATTATAATAGTTGTACATGCTAAAGTAAATCTTCGTCAACTAGGTTTGGTAAGGTTACTTTGAGTTCAGGATTGTCTTTCATTGCTTGTTTAATAGCAAAAATAGCTTCTTCATTTCTTGCCCAACTTCTTCTGGCAATTCCATTATTTACATCCCAAAATAGCATTGATTTCAATCTTCTAGAGGAGTCAGCACTTCCATCTAGTAACATTCCAAATCCTCCATTTATTACTTCGCCCCAGCCTACACCACCACCATTGTGGATAGATACCCAAGTAGCTCCTCTGAACGAATCGCCAATCACATTGTGTATTGCCATATCTGCTGTGAAACTGGATCCATCATAGATGTTTGACGTTTCTCTGTATGGCGAGTCGGTTCCCGAAACATCGTGGTGGTCTCTTCCTAAAATTATTTCACCAATTTCTCCTTTTTCTATGGCTTCATTAAATGCTTGAGCTATTTTTATTCTCCCATCAGAGTTGGCATATAATATTCTTGCTTGCGATCCCACAACCAGCTTATTTTCTTTGGCACCCTTAATCCATTGGATATTGTCTAACATTTGTTGTTTGATTTCTTCGGGTGAGTCTTTCGCCAACTCCTCAAGTACTTTACACGCAATTTCATCTGTCTTATCTAAGTCAGAATCTTTTCCGCTTGCACAAACCCATCTAAAAGGACCAAAACCGTAATCAAAACACATGGGTCCCATAATATCTTGTACATAGGAAGCGTATTTAAAATTAATTCCATTTTCTGCCATGATATTTGCTCCAGCTCTTGAAGCTTCTAGTAAAAAGGCATTTCCGTAATCAAAGAAGTAGGTTCCCTTCGCTGCATGACTATTAATGGCATTGGTTTGTCTTATCAAAGATTTTTCTACGAACGATTTAAATTCTTCAGGCTTATTAGCCATCATATTATTGGCTTCTTGGTAGGTCAACCCAACCGGATAGTATCCTCCAGCCCATGGATTGTGCAGAGAAGTTTGGTCGGAACCTAAATCGACAAAAATATCTTCTTGTTCAAATCTTTCCCATACATCTACAATGTTACCTTGATACGCAATGGAAACAACTTCTTTGTTTTCTTTAGCTTGTCGCACTCGGGATACCAATTCGTCTATGTTGTCAATCAATTCGTCTACCCAACCTTGTTCATGTCTTTTAATTGAAGCGAAGTCATTTACTTCGGCACAAACTGTAACGCAACCTGCTATATTTCCTGCTTTTGGCTGAGCACCACTCATTCCACCAAGTCCGGAGGTTACAAAAAGTTTTCCAGCTAAACCTTCTCCATTTTTAGAAATCTTTCTACCAGCGTTTAGTACAGTAATGGTTGTCCCATGCACAATACCTTGTGGTCCAATATACATGTAGGATCCAGCAGTCATTTGACCATATTGGGTAACACCTAATGCATTGAATTTTTCCCAATCGTCTGGTTTTGAATAGTTAGGTATCATCATACCGTTTGTAACCACAACACGAGGAGCATCTTTGTGAGACGGGAATAGCCCCATTGGATGACCAGAATACATCACCAAAGTTTGCTCATCTGTCATTTCAGACAAATATTGCATGGTAAGTAAATATTGAGCCCAGTTCTGAAACACTCCACCATTTCCACCGTAGGTAATCAATTCCTGAGGATGTTGAGCGATTGCGTGATCCAGATTGTTCTGAATCATTAACATAATCGCTGCAGCTTGTTTTGAGTTTGCAGGGTATTCTTCTATTGGTCGGGCATATATTTTATAATCTGGCATGTATCGATACATGTAGATTCTACCGTATGTTTCTAGTTCTTCTCTGAATTCTTTTACCAGGGTTCGGTGTTGGTCTTTTGGAAAGTATCGTAGCGCATTTTTTAAGGCCAATTTCTTTTCTTCGTCAGAAAGAATATCTTTCCTTTTTGGCGCGTGACTTATTGTTTTATCAAATTCTTTCTTCTTTGGAATTTCTGGAGGGATTCCAAGCTTTATTTCATGTAACATAGTTTTTTCTTTGATTGTCTCAAAGATAAAAAATACAAGTTTGTGATATCAAGTTTAGAAGAATTTTATTTCTTTCTGTTTTGCAAAACCTTCAGTATTTCAGAAAGCTGATCGGAATCGAATTGCTTGGCAACAATACGCTTGTCCTTGTCCAATAAGTAGGCAACAGGTGTAACAAAAACATCATAAATGTTTCGGTAGTTTATACTTTCTAACGTTGTTTTCTTTTCAATTAAGTACTTCATGTGGTCCTCTCGCATTTCTTGAAAGTCAGAAACATTAATCCAATCCAGTTCTTTTTCTTTTATAAACTTTCTCCAATCATCATTTTCAATACTGGTACAAACAGCATACACTTCCAAATCAATTTCTGATATGTTTTTTAAACTGTCGTATACTTTCTTGAATTTTGGAATTTCTTTTTTGCAATGTCCACAATCTTCTGCCCAAAAAATGAGTAAAGTATACTCGTGGTTTACGTTAGCTAAGTTTATCCACTTTTTCTCAGATGTATCAGCTAAAATTATATTCGGGGCAATTTTACCGATCAAGGTTGGTCTCAATTTATCCACCTTGGGCCGAAGTTTTTCAATTTTATCTTGATCGATCCAATTGCTTCTTCCGTTTAGGATGTAGTTATCCGCAACATAAACGTAAACAGATTCCATCCCCATAATTTTTGTTTTTGCGTGCGCATAAGCCAAGAACCCTACTGCCGATTTCATCATGAATCCATTGGGGGTAAGTTGATTCATAAAAGCATCGATTCTTTGGTTAATGGTGTCCGGAATCTGTGCAATTACTTTCATGAAATAAGTTTCCATTTGATTGTAAAACAAGGCTGACTTTCCTAATCTATCGTCAGATAAATCAACATTGTCCCAAAAGTGATTGGTGTAATACTCATATTTCCATTTATTGGTATCAGCCACAGGAAATGAGGGTTCAGGAATTGTAGTTTCAACAGACATAGAAATTAACTTGCCGAAATACGTATCAATGTTTTTTGTAGAAACAGCTATTTGATAATCAATCACAGCCGAATCTATTGCAATAATTTTTTTGTTCAATTCATCTACCTTTTTAGTTTCTTTGGATTCGAATGCTATTTTTCTCTCTTTAATCAATGGTTCTTTAAGTTTGGCTTGTTTTTCTAAAAATTGCACATACTCAAAAAACAATTTGTTTTCTTTCGATTTTTTTACAACTACATTTCCCGCTAGATTTTCTAGATTTGTTTCGAGTTTTATAGTTTGCTCATTTACTAAAATATCAAAATATTTGGGAGGATTCATGGAGGGGATAACCGCGTAGACTCCATGTGGCATGTTGTTGTTTTTAAATGTAAAACTTCCATCTTTTCTGACAACAGCAGTGTCGTAAAAGTATAAATTTTTTCCGGTGTATGTCCCAAGGTATGCAACCGAGTCAGTAAGTCCTTTAATTTTTATGTCAATGGTGTATTCTGTTTGTCCGATTAAAAATAGGATCTGTAGAAGAAGTAAAATGGAAAGAAATATATTTTTCATAATGAATGATTTGTCTTTTACTGTATGGTAGTCATACGGGCTACCAGATTGGTGGTTGCTTGCATTAACACTCCCTTAACTTTAGCAGGAAGCATGCCAAATTTACAAAATTTGAAATGAAAAATAAACATAAAATCTAACGATAAAATTTGCAGGAAAGAATTTAAATTATCTATATTTGCAGACCGAAAAAATGGTGGTTGTAGCTCAGTTGGTTAGAGCACTGGTTTGTGGTGCCGGGTGTCGTGGGTTCGAGTCCCATCTTCCACCCTTATTTTTGAAGAGGTTGTCATTCAGTTGATAACCTCTTTTTTTGTGAAAAATACTCATTAAGATTGGTCATCACAACGAAGTAAAAGTCTCTAAATAGCAAAAAAAAACTACAGTGGAACTTGTTTCACTGTAGTTTTTTTTAAGGCGGATAATTTCCCAGATTGTTTTGGGATGTTTTGTTTGTTATAGTCTAGCTCAAAGCAGCAATTAATTCAGCTTTCTTTAATGAGGTATAACCTGTAATTCCTTTTTCTTTTGCTATTGCCTTTAATTCAGCAACAGTATGCGAAGATAGGTCGGTAGTCGTTTTAGACTCTTTTTTAGCGGCTACTACTTTCTTTTCTTCAGTTTTTTTGACAGCAGCTTTGGCTTTTGGCTTGGCTGTTGTTTTTTTCTTTTTAGCTACAGGAGCAGCACTAGTCTTATCTGTCTTTGGACGGTGAACCCCCCAAGTACTCATAATTCGTTTTCCTTTTTTTGTTTTTTTATCTCCTTTTCCCATAGTTTATATGTAATTTTTGTTCGATTAAGGTACAAATATAAGGATTCCTTTCCGTTTCGAGGAACTATCTTCTTAAAATTTAGTTAAGTAACTGATTTATACCTTTCTTTTTGCTTCAAATTCTTCAGCTATTTTTTCTCCTTTTTTTATCGATTGTTTCAACCATTTTAATAACACTCTTTCTTGTTCATTATCACTTAGTTGCCAATCTACTTCTTTTTCTCTCATTTTGGTTGTAAGCTCAGAAAGACAAATTGCCGCAGAAACCGAAATGTTAAAACTCTCCGTAAATCCATGCATTGGAATGGTAATGAATTCATCCGCTTCCTCCTTTACAATATCAGAGATTCCATTTGCTTCATTACCCAAAACCAAAGCTATTGGCTTATCCAATTCCATATCATACAAAGATTTTGTGTTAGGTAATGGAGTTGTTGCAACAATTTTATACCCTTCTTTTTTTAATTTTTGAAGAGCTGTGCGAGTATTATTTTCTTCTTGGTTGTGTCTCTCTATATCAATCCAATTGGCCGATCCCAGTGTGATTCCTGTATGCAAGTTGAATTCATTTCTGTTTTCAATCACATGCATTTTTTGGATGCCAAAACAATCACAAGTTCGAATAGCTGCACTGGTATTTTGGGCGTGATAAATATCTTCCAAAACCAACGTAACAAAATTTGTTCTTTCTTTAATTTTTTGGTTAAAAAGTGTTACCCTATTTTCATGAGCAAACTGAGACAAGTAGTCAACTAAGTTGGATTTCATACTTTCTATTTTATAACTTTCTTGTACAAGGTAATGTATTTTTCCACAATCTCGTTTAAGTCAAACTTAGCGGCTTGCTTAAGCGCATTTTCTTTAAATTCCTGATGCCTTTCTTTATCCGAAAGGATATAAATCGCGTTTTTGGCCATTTCATCCACATCTCCAACATTACTCAACATGCCTGAAACTCCGTGTTCATTTACCTCAGGAATTCCTCCCGTGTTAGTCGAAACCACGGGCACCGAAACCGCCATAGCTTCTAATGCTGCTAGTCCAAAACTTTCGGTTTCGGAAGGTAGTAAAAACAAATCGGCTATCGATAGAATCTCAGTAGTGTTATTCACAGTTCCAATAAAACTTGTGTCTTTACAAGTTCCTAGCTCTCTGCATAGCATTTCCATCTTGTCTCTCTCGGGTCCGTCACCAACCAAGATTAGTTTGCACTTAATTTGTTCTCTTACTTTTGCAAAAACCTGGATAACGTCTTGGACTCTTTTTACTTTTCTAAAATTGGAAATGTGACACAAAATAAGTTCGTCTTTCTCAGCGTATTTATCTCTGTGGATGCTAAATTTCATATCTTTAATATAAATGAAATTGGGTATCACTTCAATGTCATTTTTGATATTGAAAAAATTATAGGTATCGTCTTTCAAACTTTGTGAAACTGTCGTTACTGCATCTGATTTATTAATAGAATAGGTAATAATGGGTTTAAAAAATGGATCACGTCCCACTAAAGTAATGTCAGTTCCGTGGAGTGTTGTGATAAAAGGAATATAAATGCCTTCTTCTTCTAATATTTGCTGTGCCATGTGAGCAGCTGAGGCATGTGGAATAGCATAATGGAGGTGAAGTACATCCAATTTTTCAAACCGGATTACATCTACCAATTTGCTTGTCAATGCCGATTCGTAAGGAGGATATTTGAATAGTGGGTAACTGTTTACTCTTACTTCGTGGTAAAATATATTTTTGTCGTGAACATCCAATCGGACAGGGAAACTATAGGAAATGAAGTGAATTTGATGTCCTTTTTGGGCCAAAGCTTTTCCTAATTCTGTGGCAACGACACCACTTCCTCCGTAGGTCGGGTACAATACAATTCCTATTTTCATTCTTTTTTCTTTTGGTAGTCTCGTTTGGTTCCACAAACTTACTATTTATTCTCATAACTTTTCAGTAGTTTTGCACTCGCAAAAATCCCACAATTATGGCATTAAAGAAATATGTAAACCTGTTTGATTTCTCTCAAAAAGTGAACTACCGCACCGAAATTTTGGCAGGCTTTACAGTTGCTATGACAATGATTCCAGAATCCTTGATGTTCGCAATCTTGGCAGGATTCCCCCCTTTAGTAGGGCTTTACGGGGCTTTTATTATGGGGTTGGTTACCGCAATTTTTGGTGGAAGACCCGGCCTTATTTCGGGTGGCGCTGGTGCCACAGTGGTGGTGGTTATGGCCCTAATGATAAGACTTAATGGATTGGAGTACGTTTTTGCTGCTGTGGTTGTAGCTGGAGTTATCCAACTACTTGTCGGATTATTAAAACTCGGTAAATTTATTCGATTGGTTCCTCAGCCTGTTATGTTTGGATTTGTGAATGGATTGGCCATTATTATTTTTATGGCACAAATGGATCAGTTTAAGATTGGCGTTGGTGAGGCAACCGAGTGGATTTCTGGAACGCCCATGTATACGATGTTGGGGCTTGTACTTTTTACCATAGCAATCATTATAATTGTCCCAAAAATAACCAAGGCGATTCCTGCATCGCTCATAGCAATCATTGTGGTGTTCGCAGTCGTTTACTTTTCAGGAATTGATACCAAGCAGGTAGTGGACATAATCAATGAAGATACTTTGCCTGGCCAACCTTTAAAATCATTGAGTGGTTCTTTGCCAGAGTTTAGAATCCCAAACGTTCCCATGACTTGGGAAACTTTAAAAATTGTATTTCCGTTTGGCTTGACAATGGCGGCAGTAGGATTAACGGAAGGATTGCTTACTTTGAATTTAGTGGATGAAATTACAGACACTAAAGGAAACAGTAACAGAGAATGTTTGGCGCAGGGTAGTGCAAATATTCTCAATGGTTTTTTTGGAGGAATGGGAGGTTGTCCTATGATTGCTCAAACTTTGGTAAATTTGTCGGCAGGTTCTAGGGCTAGGTTATCTGGAATTGTTGCAGCGCTTACTATTCTTGTTATTATTTTGGTAGGGGCTCCGGTAATTGAATTACTTCCTATTGCAGCGCTCGTTGGCGTCATGGTAATGGTAGCTATCGGAACATTTGAATGGGCAAGTTTCAAAGCATTTAGAAGAATGCCAAAATCTGATATTTTTGTCATGGTTTTAGTTACTCTCATTACGGTGTTTTTACACAATTTAGCTCTTGCTGTGTTAATTGGTGTGATTATTTCAGCCTTGGTTTTTGCTTGGGAAAGTGCCAAACGAATTAGAGCAAGAAAGCACATTGATGAAAACGGAGTGAAACACTACGAAATATATGGACCTTTGTTTTTTGGTTCCGTTACCACTTTTAGCGAAAAATTTGACGTTGAAAACGATCCACAAGAAGTAGTGATAGATTTTGCCGAAAGTAAAGTTTCGGATATGTCGGCTATTGAGGCATTGAACAGACTCACAGAAAGGTATTTGAAAGCTGGTAAGAAACTGCATCTAAAACATCTGTCTGGCGATTGCAAAAGGTTGCTCAGCAATGCCGAAAAGGTAATTGACGTAAACGTATTGGAAGATCCTACTTACAAAGTAATGTCGAATTAAATTTTTTCATTTCAGTGTAGCATCGCACTCTATTATTTACTAATATTGGGTAAACAAAATTGAGGTCATGATAAAAAAAGCATACATAGCAGGAGGATGTTTTTGGGGTATGGAAGAATTGTTTCGAGTTCGCCCAGGAATTGTTGATACGGAAGTTGGTTACATAGGTGGAGAAAATGAAAAGCCTTCTTATAAATACCATCCGGGTCATGCCGAAGGAATTGAGCTTACCTACGATTCTGAAATTACTTCATTCCGTGAAATTCTCGATTATTTTTTTCGAATTCACAATCCTACCACTTTGGATAGGCAAGGAAATGACATTGGAGCAAGTTATAGATCAGCCATTTTTTTTCAAGATGAAGAGGAGGAGCAGGAAGCTAAAAAAATGATTGAGCTGGTTGAAGAATCCGAAAAATGGGAAGGAAGGGTTGTGACTACATTAGAGCCAAAATCTACTTTTTGGCCTGCAGAACCCGAACATCAAGACTACCTGCTACGATACCCAAATGGATACACCTGTCATTTCGAAAGGTTTGGGACTTTTTTGTAAAATTCTCTCGATTATAAAGAGCCACTTTTAAAAGAATTTCACTTAAATTGATTAGGGTATTTCAGTCACAAAATATTATTGTAAAAACCCAGATACATTTAACAAAACTCTCCTCCGCCATACCTCAAAGAGTTATGACAGAGGAGAGAATTTATAAAAATTAGAGGGAACTATTGCAATTCAAGAATTGCCCTTTCTAGAATTTCGTCTTTTGTAAGATTAGACCAATCAAAAAGAACCGAAATATCTGGTGGAACACCCTTCTCAAATTCTGGATTTTTATCCAACGATAATGCTTGAGTGATGGAAAACCTATAAGTCCAACCGTTTGGTAATTGTCCTCCATTCGGGAGACCTAACCCCCCTCCTGTTGTATCACCTATTAAGACCATTTTTGGAAGAGCTTTGGTGGCAAGAGAGGTAAAAGAACCTGCACTATAAGTTCCCCTATCAGTTAGTACAGCCACTTTTTTATTGTAACGAATTCCTTTAAAAGGTTCAACATATACAGGTTGTGGAGCAGAAAAATCATTATGCCCTTTGCCTGTTTTTATCCTGGAGTAATTCACTAATGTTTTTGTCTCTACAAATCGACTTAGTATCTGGAAAATATCTGTTACAGCTCCGCCACCATTTTCTCTGAGGTCTAAGACCAATCCTTTTGTATTTCTATATCGTTGAAGAATAAAGTTTAAATTAACAGAATCCACAGTACCAGTAAATTCGTTAAATCTTATATACCCAATTTGTCCATTATCGATGAAGTCATGGAGAAAAGGACCTGTTCGGTACACATTGTCGGATAAATAGTTTTCCTTTAGAACTCTACCGTCATAATTATCCTTTCCTAAATACCTTACCCCAAAAACTGACACATTAAAATTTGAAAAGAGATTGGTATGATCATCTTTTAATTCTATGAGCATGCCACCTAAAACACTGAATAGTGAGTCATCGCTCATTCCTTCATATATTTTAGAGGAATATTGCGATTTAATAGCTTGCCAATTAATTCCTTTCAACTCAAAATAAGAGTATTTTTCATTGCATTCATTCCAAAGGTATTCAAAGTTTTCTTTTGGGCTAGTGGAGGATAAATCTTTCTCGAAAAAAACTTTTTCGCAAGAGGTTAAAAAGAATCCAATTATAAGTAGTTGATATATATATTTCATAGTAGGTGACTATTTGTAATTAAACATTAAAGTTGCTTTTATTATGTGTGATGCCATTTCTAGTTGATCAAATTTTCCTCCTGTTTTATAGGCATCCCATAGATAGGATAGTTGGAGAGAGTTGTTGTTTTTCAATTGGACGGTGTAGTCCAAAGAACTACTCAGCCTAAAGCCGGAAAATAAGTTGTACTTATATCCTTCAAATACTTTGGGGTCATTCAAAACACTGGATTGTCCGATATAGGCATACCCATTTCTTAAAGCGCTATTTATTAGTCCAATATTGAGTCGGTAATCCAAATGTCTTGTTTTTGGTTTAAGGTGGTAGTGAAAAAATAATATTTTATTTGATTTTGCCTCTTTTCTACTTATGTCCCAGCTAACTTTTGCCGATCCAAAGAGCGTGGCAATGATTTCTCTTCCCAAAGCGTTATTTTGTAAAGAGGCATTATTTCTCAAATTCCCAGTGGCATTAAATAATCCTCCTAATTTTGTCGTAAATTTTTCAGTTGATAATGTTTTTACTTGATAAATTCTAGAATAATAAATCGATAAACTCTGGACTTTACTAGTTGTTTTATGATCATTATAATTTACCTTGAAATCTCCAAATGAATAAAAAGATCCAATTTCAAATTCTTTCTGTTCGTTCTGTCTTAATCTAGAAATTCCAATAAAGTTTGGTGTTCCTATATAGGTTAGTGGAGATGTTCCAAAATCTCTGAAAGATGATCTACTTTTACCTGCACTTATATTAATGTAGGATGGCATGTTTTTTCGAAGATTTTTCCTCGAAGTATTCACTAAAGTATCTTTTTGTCCTATACCAATTATTGGTAATGCAAAGAACAGAAGAAGTGTATATTTCATATTTATCATTTCTTTGGTTTTAATAATATTATTAATTTTTAAGGTGAATAAAAATCTACTTGGAACTATGCTATCTTAAAAAAAATAACTATCCAAACTGCCTAGATCAATTACTGTGACTAAAAGAATATTCTGTTTGTAGATTTTTAATAGTTTTAGGATGAATTTTTATGTTTTATAAATTTGTTCTCAAATTTGTTTTATTAGTAATGATTGTTTGAAATCTAGTGTATTAGTTGTGCGACATGTCAAAATTAGTTTTATTGTTTTTTTACCCAAGAAAGAATTTGGTTTAACTTTTAAAAGGTCGGTTTGCTTCTTTTAAATGCTTTTTAGTCTGTTTTTAAATAAAAAAAAGGGAAAGAACTTTCGTTCTTTCCCTTTCAATTTTGATTTGGCTTGGTTCAGTTATTTACTCAACAACATATTCCTTTCCGAATAAATTTTTCTAAAGAATTTATCTTTCAAATCATCAATAAAGTAAATGGCTTCTCCGGTCGATTTCATTTCTGGACCCAGTTCTTTAGCAACCTCAGGGAATTTTTCGTAAGAAAATACCGGTATTTTAATCGCGTAGCCTTCTTTTTTAGGAGTAAAGTTGAAGTCTGTTAATTTTGCTCCTAACATCACTTTGGTTGCGTAATTTACGTAAGGTTCGTCATAGGCTTTGGCAATAAAAGGAACCGTTCGCGAAGCTCTTGGATTGGCTTCAATGATATATACTTCATCATCTTTCACAGCAAATTGAATGTTGATGAGACCAACTGTGTCTAAAGCGAGTGCTATTTTCTTGGTATACTCTGCCATTTTGGTAAGAATTAAATCTCCCAAGTTGTAAGGAGGAAGTAAAGCATAGGAATCTCCAGAATGAATTCCTGCAGGTTCAATGTGTTGCATCATTCCAATGATATAAACATTTTCTCCATCACAAATGGCATCGGCTTCGGCTTCAATGGCACCTCCCAAAAAGTGATCCACTAATATTTGGTTGTCTGGCATATCTCGCAAGATATCAACTACGTGAGTTTCTAATTCTTGCTCGTTGATCACAATTTTCATTTTTTGTCCACCCAAAACGTACGAAGGTCTCACAAGAAGTGGGAATCCAAGTTCTTTCGATTTTTCTAGTGCCTGTTCAGCGCTTTCTACCACTCCAAATTTTGGGTAAGGAATATTCAATTCTTCTAGTTTGTTCGAGAACCTTCCTCTGTCTTCTGCTAAGTCTAATGAATCAAATCCAGAACCAATTATTTTAATTCCGTATTTCTCTAGTTTTTCAGCTAGTTTCAATGCTGTTTGTCCTCCAAGTTGTACAATTACACCTTCTGGTTTTTCATGAAGAATAATGTCGTAAATGTGTTCCCAAAAAACGGGTTCGAAGTAAAGTTTATCGGCCGTATCAAAATCAGTAGAAACCGTTTCTGGGTTACAGTTGATCATAATGGTTTCGTAGCCCATTTCTTTGGCTGCATAAATTCCATGCACGCAACAATAATCGAATTCAATACCTTGTCCAATTCGGTTGGGTCCCGAACCAAGCACAATAATTTTCTTTTTGTCAGTTACTACAGATTCATTTTCCATTTCAAAGGTAGAGTAGTAGTAAGGAGTTTTTGCATCAAATTCTGCTGCACAAGTATCTACCAATTTATACACTCTATTTATTCCCAATTCTTGCCTTTTGGCAAAAACTTGACTTTCCAAAGTTCTTAGTAAATGAGCAACTTGTCTGTCGCAATATCCTTTCTGTTTGGCTTCAAATAGCAATTCTCTTGGAATGGTATCCACATTGAATTTCTCGATTTTCTTTTCCGTCTGAATTAAGTCTTCTATTTGCCTTAAGAACCAATCATCAATTTTGGTTATTTCTTTGATGGTTTTGAACGGAATTCCCAATTTAATAGAATCGTATACGTGAAATAATCTATCCCAGCTTGCATGCTTTAAGCTATGAAGAAGTTTGTCTTGGTTTCTTTCCTCTTTGCCATCTGCTCCCAATCCATTTCTACCAATTTCTAAAGATTGACAGGCTTTTTGAAGTGCCTCTTGGAAGGATCTTCCAATTCCCATTACTTCTCCCACCGATTTCATTTGTAATCCTAGTTCGGTATTGGCTCCTTTAAATTTGTTGAAATTCCATCTAGGGATTTTTACAATCACATAGTCCAATGTAGGCTCAAATAGGGCAGAGGTTGTTTTTGTAATTTGATTGTCGAGTTCATCAAGTGTGTAACCAATAGCCAATTTCGATGCAATTTTTGCAATTGGGTACCCAGTCGCTTTTGAGGCTAACGCTGACGAACGAGAAACCCTTGGGTTAATTTCAATCGCAATTATTTCCTCTTTTTCATCAGGCGAAACAGAGAATTGTACATTACATCCTCCTGCAAAATTCCCGATGCTTCTCATCATTTTGATAGCCATGTCTCTCATTTTCTGATAGGTGGTATCAGATAATGTCATTGCTGGGGCAACTGTAATGGAATCTCCAGTATGAATTCCCATTGGATCAAAGTTTTCGATCGAACAAATGATAATTACATTGTCATTTTTGTCTCTCAATAACTCCAATTCGTACTCTTTCCATCCAATGACGGCTTTGTCAATCATTACCTCATGAATTGGCGAAGCGTGTAATCCTCTGTTTAGTAATTCATCAAACTCATCAGCAGTATGAACAAAACTAGCTCCACTTCCTCCCAAAGTATAGGAAGGACGAATAACTAAAGGGAAACCTATTTCCTGTGCAATTTCTTTTCCTTTTAGGAAAGAACGAGCTGTGTCTGAAGGAGCTGAGCCAACTCCAATTTCATCCATTAAAGCTCTGAATTTTTCTCTGTTTTCCGTAATTTCAATGGCATCAATATCTACTCCAATGATTTCAACACCGTGTTCTTCCCATATTCCAAGCTCTTTGCATTTGATGCATAAATTAAGAGCAGTTTGACCACCCATGGTTGGCAATACAGCGTCAATTTTATGATTTTTAAGAATCTCTTCAACATACTCAGGCTCCAAAGGTTTTAGGTATACATTGTCCGCAACCATTTTATCTGTCATGATAGTAGCCGGGTTAGAATTGATTAAAGTAACTTCTATTCCTTCTTCTCTCAATGAACGAGATGCTTGGGATCCGGCATAATCAAATTCACAGGCTTGACCAATCACAATCGGTCCACTACCTATGATAAGAATTGATTTTATTTGTTGATTCTTTGGCATGGGCGCTAGTTTTCTAAGTTTTTAAGTTTGTTTTAGAATAATTCGGGTAAAAATACAGATTATAGGGCAAAAAAAAAGGACAACGATTGTTGTCCTTATTAATATTTATTAACATTATCTCTTTGGTCTTGCCTCACAAGAAACCGATAACTTCTTTCTTCCTTTCTTTCTTCTACGAGCAAGAACTCTACGTCCATTTGCTGACGACATTCTTTCTCTGAAACCGTGCTTGTTTCTTCTCTTTCTTCTTGATGGTTGGTATGTTCTTTTCATATCTTGTTGTTATTACGGTTTGCAAAAATACATAATTTATTATTTAAACAAAGAAATTTGACTAAATTATTTTAAATTTGAAAAAACTAGATTTTATGACCTGGAATACCAACAAACGCATTCTCATTTCGGGGATCGCAGTACTTACTTTACTTTTTATCTCTAATTACAATACTATTTTTGATTCGAAGTTAGACGCTAATGGTGATAATTATCATTATTACATTTTGGGAAAATCTTTGAACGAAGGTAACGGATATCGTTCAAGCTATACTCCAACGAATCAGCTGCACAATCATTATCCTCCAGGCTATCCTTTTTTAATATCTGTTATGATGGTTTTTTCGGATTCATTTGATTTTATAAAAACCATGAACGGTGTTTTTCTTCTAGGTTCTATCCTTCTTTTATGTTTGATATACTATAATTTCACCAAAATCAAACGACCTTTTGTGTATGTTTTCATTGGTATATTTTGTCTATTGAATTATAATTTATTGAAATATTCGACTATTATGATGAGTGAAATATCTTTCACTTTTTTCTCTATTGCCTCCTTGTTTTTATTTTTTTTAATGGAGAAAGAGGAGAAGAGAAGGCGTAAATATTTGTATTTGTTTCTATTGATAACAACTGTTTCTCTCACATTCTATATCCGAACTACAGGAGCTATAATGTTTCTCACCTTTTTCTTTTATTACATTTCTCAAAAACAGTGGAAAAAGAGTTTGGTTGTAGTTGGATTAAGTATTTTAATAATTGCACCTTGGCAAATAAGGAATAGCGTTTATGGCCTCAAAAGTTCATACCAGGGACAACTTCTTGCCAAAAATCCATACAACAGAGCTGAGGGAGCCGCGAACTTTGGCGATTTTTTAGAACGTTTTGCCACCAACGTCAATAGGTATATCTCTAAGGAAATTCCTAATGGAGTTTTTCCATTTCTTAAAGTGAATTATAATCAACCCGAAGAAAGTGATGTGAGTCAGCCAGTTGCAGGGGTTTTAACACTTATTTTTGCGTTTTTGGGATTATTTTTTATTGAAAAAAAATTGGGCATCATGCTCTTTTTATACATTGCAGGAACCTTTACTGTTTTGCTTCTTTGGCCGGTTTCTTGGTATGGGACAAGATTCTTTTTGCCTCTCGTCCCATTATTTTTATTTCTCATTTTTGTCGGCTTTTTTGAGCTTGTTGTGTTTGCTTTGCAGAAACTAAAAATAAACAGTCAACTTATTCCTTACACAATTTTTATTTTGATTTCGCTTGTGTTTTTTAAGAATTTTTCTCCAGCCATCAATGATCTGAAAAAAGTGGCTAGCGCACCCAATCCGCCTGGACTCAATGATTTTATTAAAATCGCTGAATATGCAAAGGTTAATCTGCCATCTGATGCTGTTGTGGCTAATAGAAAGGGTCAAATTTTTTATGTTCACTCTGGTAAAAAAGCTTTGAGATATCCTGATAACCCAGTTACTGAAGAGGTGTTGGAATTTTTTGATGAAAAAAACATAACCCATGTTATCGTAGATAGGTTGGGTTACTCCTCAACAGGCAGATTTTTAGTTCCCGTGATCAACAAACACAGAGATAGATTTACATTAATTAGAGAAGTGGGTAACCCATCGACTCTTTTGTTCAAATATAACAATGGCAAGAGCTGAAAGAATAAAATTAGATAAACAAACCATCAAAAAAGCTTCCACATTTTTTCGATTCATAAAACCGTATAAATTAGCCTTTATTTTGGGAATGATATTTTTGTTCCTTTCCAGCGCAACAGCTATGTTATTTCCTTATTTGATGGGACAATTGATTGGAAAAGATTCAACTAATGGAATTCCTTCTATTACCTATTCTTTGCCTGAACCTACCCAATGGATTGATTTAAATGTAACTTCTACTTTAATTACTGTGATGATTTTAGTGTTTGGGGCTCAAGCTATTTTTTCTTTTTTCAGAGTCTATTTGTTTGGATACTTTACTGCTAACGCCCTCAAGGATTTACGTGTTGCCGCTTTTTCAGTGCTTATCGCTTCACCGCTCCATTTTTTTAATAAAAACAAAGTAGGGGAGTTAACAAGTCGAATTTCTAACGATATCGAACAACTGAGAGAAACGTTAAATACAGTGCTGGCTTCGTTTATCAGACAACTAATTACTGTGGTGGTAAGTTTGATAGCTTTGTTTATCATGTCGCCCAAATTGTGTTTTATCATGCTGGCAGTAGTCCCGGTGGTGGCAATTGTGGCCGTAGTTTTTGGTCGATTTGTGAAGAAAGTGGCCAAAGAAACTCAAGATGCTTCGGCTGAATCCAATTCAGTGTTGGAAGAAAGTATGATGGGAATTACCAACGTGAAAGCCTTTGCCAATGAGTTTTTTGAGATAATTCGCTATGGTAAAAAAGTAGAAGAAGTGAAAGACAAAACCATGCGCATTGTTTTTTGGCGAGGACTTTTTATCACGTTCATTATTTTTTGCATGTTTGGTTCCATTGTATTTGTCATTTATCAAGGAAAATTGATGGTAGATACTGGGGAAATGAGCAACAAGAATTTCATTAGTTTTATTCTCTACACCATTTTTGTGGGTGGTGCAATTAGTAGTTTGCCCGAGTTGTTTTCAAGTGTTCAAAAATCTATTGGATCTACCGAAAAGTTGATGGCTATTTTGGATGGAGATATCGAAAATTTGGCCTTGACTAAAATTGATAATCCATTAAACTTAAAAGGGGATGTGACTATGAATAACCTCTATTTTTCATACGAAACTCGTCCCGATGTAGAGGTCTTGAAAGGAGTTTCTGTGACAATAAAAGCCGGTCAACAAATAGCTTTAGTCGGTTCTTCAGGTTCTGGTAAGTCCACGCTTTCGGCCTTGTTGTTGCAATTTTACCAACCCAATTCGGGAGAGATTTTATTTGATGGAAAACCTGCTAATCAATACGACTTGAGCGAATTGCGTAATGAAATGTCGATCGTGCCACAAGAAGTAATTCTGTTTGGAGGAACCATCAAAGAAAATATTGCCTACGGAGATTTGGAAGCAACTGACGAGGAAATTATAGAAGCAGCAAAAGGTGCAAATGCACATGAGTTTATTCTGAGTTTTCCTGATGGGTATGAGACGTTTGTTGGAGATAGAGGGATTCAACTATCTGGCGGGCAGAAACAAAGAGTTGCCATTGCCAGGGCAATTCTCAAAAACCCTTCTATTTTAATTTTGGATGAAGCTACTAGTTCACTTGATTCTGAATCGGAGATGCTAGTTCAAGAGGCACTAGATAGACTCATGAAAGGAAGAACTTCATTAGTAATAGCCCACAGGCTATCAACTATTAAAAACTCAGATATAATTATTGTGCTAGAAAATGGAAATATTGTAGAATCGGGAAAACATGAAGACTTGGTTTTATTAGAGAACGGTGTGTACAAGAATTTAAGTGAGATACAGTACCGTTAATTATTGGTTACTAGTAGCTGGATACAGGTTTTGTTAACTCCTTTTAAATTAAATCTCATTATATTTGAAAATGAAAAGTTATCGAGAATTAGAGATTTACAAAAGTGCTCATAAATTGGCTATAGAAGTTTATAAATTGAGTTTGAAGCTCCCAAAATATGAATTATATGAAATTGGATCTCAGATAAGAAGGTCAAGTAAAAGTGTTTCTTATAATATTGTAGAAGGTTATGGAAGGAAGAAATATAAAAATGATTTTATTAGATTTTTAATTTATTCGCAAAGCTCTTGTGACGAAGTAAATGATCAATTAGATTACATAAATGAAATTCATAGAAAAGAAAATCCTCTTTTAGAGCTTAAAGAAAAATATGAAGTTTTGGGAAAACAAATAAATAAGTTTATCCAATATGTAGAAAAAAGTTGGATGTAACAATTTTTAACGAGCCAGCAGAACCAGAAACTAGTAACTTGCTACCAATTTAAAACGAGAATCCAACCATGCTAATTGGACAAAAAATCTACCTAAGAACCATCGAACCTTGTGATGCGGCATTATTGCTTCAATGGGAAAATAACCCCGAAAACTGGGCTGTGAGTAACACGTTAGTTCCTTTTTCGGAGCATTTAATTTTACAATATGTAAACTCGGCTCAAGATATTTTTGAAACCAAACAATTGCGTTTCATTATCTGTTTGAAAGAGAATGACAAACCTATTGGAACGATAGATCTGTTTGAATATGATCCCCTTAACCGAAAAGCTGGAGTAGGAGTTTTGATTGATGACATTTCTGAAAGAAACAAAGGCTATGCAGACGAAGCGGTGAAATTGATGATAAAATACGGTTTTAATAGGTTGAATCTACATCAACTTTTTTGTCACATATTTGAATCTAATGAACACAGCGTCAAACTATTTGAGAAAAATGGATTTGAAAAAACTGGAGCCAAAAAAGACTGGGTAAGAATAGAAGGAAAATGGGAAACAGAATTGTTTTATCAATTGATTAATAAAGAGGACTAAATGGAATTATTAAAAGAACTGTGCGGAATTCATGCCCCATCAGGGAATGAAATTAAAATGACTAATTTTTTGCTGAACTACATAGAAAAAAATAAATCATCATGGAAAGTTCAGCCAGAGATTTTCTCTGGAGATGGATTTCAGGATTGTATTATGCTAAAATTTGGGAAACCAACAACAGCTATTTTTGCCCATATAGATTCCATCGGATTTACCGTTAAGTACAACAAAGAAATTGTGAAAATTGGTGGACCCAGAACAATTGAAGGTACAGTTTTAGTGGGGCGGGACTCAAAAGGTGATATAGAATGTGAATTAATTGTGATTGAAGACGAGAATGGAAGAGAACACTACGAATATGTGTTCGACAGAGAAATTGATAGAGGGACAGATTTAGTATTCAAAAGAGAATTTATTGAAACTGATTCTCACGTGCAATCGTGCTATATGGATAACAGATTGGGAGTGTGGAATGCCTTACAAGTATCAGAAACCTTGGAAAATGGAGTGATTTGTTTTTCTTGTTGGGAAGAGCATGGAGGAGGCTCAGTAGGGTATTTAGCCAAATACATGTTTGGAAATTGGGGCGTGAAACAAGCGTTAATTTCAGATATTACATGGATCACAGAGGGAGTTGTAGATGGAGGAGGAGTTGCTATTTCCATGAGAGATTCGGGAATCCCAAGAAGAAGCTACGTCAAGAAAATAATAGACTTGGCACAAGAAAGTGGTGTTAATTACCAATTAGAGGTAGAAAATGCAGGTGGAAGTGACGGAAATGCACTTCAAAAATCTCCTTATCCATTTGATTGGTGCTTTATTGGCGCAGCGGAACACAACGTTCATTCGCCAACCGAAAAAGTCAATAAACTAGACATTTTGGAAATGGTGAAGCTTTACGAGTATTTGATGAGGAAATTGTAGTTTTTTTTATTTGTTCAAAGCCTCTCTCACAGCCATGCATTTAGTCAAAATTGCTTCTAATTTATCCAACTGTAGCATGGTATGTGGATCACTTTTTGCTTCACTTGGATTTGGGTGAACTTCCATAAAGAAACCATCTGCACCAGTAGCAATAGCTGACAAAGCAATGGATTCAATTAAACTTGGGTCTCCACCAGTAACTCCCTCTGTTTTATTGGGTTTTTGAACCGAATGAGTACAATCCATAATTACAGGGGCTCCTAACTTTTTCATTCTATGAATTGCAGTAGCATCTACAATTAAATCCGAGTAACCAAAGGTAGTTCCTCTTTCGCATAGCCAAACATTTTTATTTCCCGTAGAAAGCACTTTTTCTAAAGGAAATACCATTGCCTCTGGCGACAAAAACTGTCCTTTTTTAATGTTTACTCCACATCCAGAATTTCCTGCTGCAAGCAATAATTCTGTTTGCCTACAAAGAAAAGCTGGAATTTGTAAATGATCTACAAATTTTGCCACATGTTTTACCTCATGACTTTCGTGCACGTCTGTAATCGTGGGCACTCTTAAATCTTTTCCTATTTGTTTCAAAATATTCAAAGCTACATCGTCTCCAATTCCCGTAAAACTATCAAGTTTGGAACGGTTGGCTTTTCGATAACTTCCCTTAAAAATAAAATCGATATCTAGTTTTTCGCAAATTCGTTTTACTTCTTTTCCAATTTTAAAAGGAATGATATCGTCTTCAATGGCACAAGGTCCAGCTATTAGCGTAAATTTTTTCATTGTTTTTTATTCTGAACCCAGAGGGTTTTGAGTTTACTCAAAATATCTCGAAGGGTGGTTTTGTTTCTTCTAAATAACCCTTCGAGACAATTTTTCTATCGAAAAATACCTCAGGGTTCAGTTTTAATTTTATTCTTCTCCTCTCGCTTTACTTCCCAAATATCCACTATGATGCCTAAGCGCATATTGTTCTGTTGTAAAACCAATTTTCTTCATCAAGAGCACAATAATTATATCGCCAATTACAGTCATTGCAGTAGTAGAAGTGGTAGGCGCAAGTCCCAGCGGACACACTTCTTTTGGAGCACCTGTGAATAGTGAAACATCACTGAATTGTGCTAAATCACCTTCTAGGTTGCCCGTTAGCCCAATGATTTTAATCTCCGGAAATAATCTTTTTACCAAGGTTTCAAGCTCAACAATTTCTCTTGTTTTTCCAGAATTAGAGATCAAGAACAAGATGTCATTTTTTTGAACAATTCCTAAATCTCCATGCTGAGATTCGCTGGGATGCAGAAATACTGCTGGGGTACCAGTAGACGCAAGAGTTGTGGCAATATTTACACCAATTTGGCCTGCTTTTCCCATTCCACTTATCACCACTTTTCCGCCTTTTTGGTGAACTTGCTCTTCGATTAGTGTAACAGCTTGTTCAAAGTTTTCATTTACCACCAAATTCTGAAGCGCTTGTACTTCACTGTTAATAATTTCCTGGATTTCATCTTTCATACTTCAATTTAATTTCGCTCAAAGATAAGTAAATCTAGCAAGAATATAGAGTTTGAATTGTTAGTTTAAGGATGATTCTAATTTTTAGATAGTTTACAATTCCAATTGAGTCTTGAATAGTTTTAATTTCTAATTCAAAACATGTTTTGTCACGTCTATTTTGTAACAAGAGGGCTCATTGAGGTCGACTAGAGCTAAAGCGATTCTAGCCTAAAGTTGACCTAATGAATCGCATCGCTTCGTAGTCCATAATATGGGAATATGAGATTCTGATTAGTACGATAATTTATGTTAATATTTGATTACACAGCCAATCTATTAGTTAAAGGAGGATAAAAGTTTTTTCTCTCTATCTGTAAAGACCATGTTTGCTGTATAATATCCAAACTGCGATGGCAATTACTCCAGAGCGATTCACAATTAAGGTGAAATTATTTCACTTTATATAACTTCCAGAAGTATCTGTGTATTTTATCAAGCCTTTTCTTGAATCTCTTTATGAGATTTTTTTTGCAAATGGTCAACCAACGATTTTCAATGATGCAAACTTCCTTAATCGCTCCAAAGTTTAAAACTAAGGTCGTCATCGTTAACTAGGACATTCATTTCTTTTTTTTGTATTTTTATGTAAAACTGAATTCCTATGTTAACTCAATCTATTTCACACACAATCGTAATAGAGGGTAGCAATTCGCGCCCGATAACAATAGATTTGTCTCTGTGC
>CBFHPW010000005.1:0-117182 GCA_965657945.1 Flavobacteriales bacterium | reverse complement strand
ATATTAACTCCCAAAAGGATTTTGAGACGAAAGCACTTGAGCTTTTTAGATTTCAATATGCCAATAATGAGGTGTATCGTGATTTTGTAGAATTACTAAAAGTAGAAGCAAGTTTGGTTTCTTCCCTTGAAGAAATTCCATTTTTGCCCATCTCTTTTTTTAAGTCTCACCGCTTAAACGTAAAATCGGATCATCAAATTGTATTTAAAAGCAGCGGCACAACAGGTAAAATGAGAAGTAACCATTTTGTTGCAGATACCTCGATCTATGAGGAATCTTTTCGCTCAGGATTTAAAAGAGCTTACGGAAACCCAACCGAGTTTACCCTATTAGCTTTGTTGCCCTCTTATTTAGAACAAGGTGAATCTTCACTTGTATACATGGCAGATTCGCTCATAAAAGAATCTGGCAAAGAAAAGAGTAGTTTTTATCTCAACGATTTCGAAAAATTAAACCAAACGATTATTGAATTAGAGCAGGCAAAGGAGTCGTATATTCTTTTGGGGGTTAGCTTTGCGTTGTTGGACTTTTTCCAAGAATTTCCTCAAAATATTAATTGCGGTATAGTGATGGAAACAGGAGGGATGAAAGGGCGAAGAAAAGAACTGACCAAGACTGAACTGCACCAAGAATTAAAACAAGGTTCCGGAGTAAGAAAAGTGCACTCAGAATACGGAATGACTGAATTGCTTTCACAGGCATACTCACAGGGAGACGAGTTGTACCATTGCCCACCATGGATGAAGGTACTTACGCGATCTACCACAGATCCACTAAGCTTGGTAACCAACCAGCGAGGACTTATCAATGTAATAGATTTAGCGAATGTTTATTCCTGCCCTTTTATTGCAACAGAAGACATGGGATTTGTGCATCCTGATGGAAGTTTTAAGGTGATGGGTAGGTTTGATACTTCCGAAATTCGTGGCTGTAACTTAATGGTAGAGTAAAAATGTTCGAATTACATAGGTCATCCTACGATTTTGTAATAAATTTGCAAGTATTATGTGTTGGCAAGATTATTGCTAATTAGCCTGAGGTAAACAAAAATAACTGAAATGAAAAAAATTATGTACGCCATATTGGCGCTTTCCCTCCTTGCATCTTGTTCTACAAAGGTGCCTTTTACAACAAAAGCTTTGATTGATTACAAGCTAACAAATGATGACGTTCAGAAATTGCAGTTTTATGTAAAAGGTGATTTGGTTTTGACTAACGGCAAAAGTGATAACTCTACCAAAACAGAAGACGGTGAGTTAGTGATTAAAGATGAGCAAAACTGGAATAAAATTATCATTGCTTCGGGAACCAGAGGAGTCGTGGAAAAAATAGAAGGAGATATTTTGTATGTAAGTTTTGAAGAAGGAAAAAACTTGAGGTTCAAAGCTAGTCCCACGGACGGAAAGTACAGAATGAAGGCAGAAAAGTTTGACCCAAGAAAAAGAACGGGGACAGTAATATACGGAGGCGAGGAGTTTTTGGTTAATTCATCAGGTTTACGCGCATTCTTGGTTTTCAAATTAAAGAATAGCACAAAACGTCAATCAAGTGCTCGTTCTGTAAAAGGAAGAAAATTATAGAGTTTTGATAAAGAGATGAAATGGTCGAAAGTTAGCTTTCGACCATTTTTTTGTGTAATAATTGTATTTTAAGATAGATTATTTGTTAATTAGGACCATGCAGCAAAAAACACTCTTTTGGTATTTAACAGCGCCCTTGAGGTTTTTATATAAACTGTATTTTTTGCTGGTTTTTTTTCTTCTCGCATTTCTCCTTTATCCCTTATTTTTTTTTCTGTTGAGGTCCAAAAAAAATGTTCACAAGGCTTTTAAGTTAAAACGGCTTTGGGCAAGAGTATTGTGTGGGCTCACTTTTGTTAAAGTAAGAATAACCGGCAAAGAGAATTTGATCCAAACACCCTGCGTTATATGTGCCAATCATGCATCTTACCTAGATATTGTAGTGATGTTTGTGGTGATGCCTCATACTTTTTTGTTTTTGGGGAAAGCAGAGCTTTTAAAATGGCCGATCATCCGAATTTTTTTTCGAAACATGGATATTCCTGTAGATAGAAGTAATGGTTTCAAAGCAAGAGAATCAATTGAGTTAACCAAACAAGCAGTTCGTGAAGGATTTTCTATTGCTATTTTCCCTGAAGGATTAATCCCTGTTGAGAATATTCCAAAAATGAAACCATTCAAAAGAGGCGCTTTTTTATTGGCCGTTTCTCAACAAGTTCCAATTCAGCCTATATCTTTTGCGACCAATTGGAGGTTATTTGCAACTGAATCAGATCCATTTGGTGCAGGAAGTCCTGGTGTTTCAAAAGCAGTGATTCATCCCGCAATTTCAACAAGCAATTTTAGTGAGAAAGACATTCCAGAATTAATGCAAATGACTTTCGAGACGATTCAAAAAGGGATAGATTATCCAAACAAATCTGAGAATAAATAAACAGGAATCACCTAAGTTTTTTAACTTTGTCCAAACCTATTTTTTATGGAAATCAACAATGAAATTATCGACAAGTTGGCAAAGCTTGCCAAACTCCAGTTCAAAGATGAACAGCGAGATGAAATACGAAATGATTTGAATAAAATCATAGCCTTTGTTGATAAAATTGATGAATTGGACACAGAGGGTGTAGAGCCTCTTATTCACATGAATACGGAGATAAACGTATTGCGTGAAGACGAGGTAAAAGAAACAATTACACAGGTTCAAGCGTTGAAAAATGCACCGAGTAAGGATTCAGATTATTTTAAAATTTCTACGGTTTTAAACAAGAAATAAGTGGTTAATTTCAGTTAATTTAGAATTGTTATAAATAAGCTGAAACGTCTAAAAAAAACTCTCAGATTAGTTTCGTTTAAATGACTACAATGTTACATTTGCTACATTATTTGATATTTCAGAAATTCTTCACATGAACGCATTTTTATCCAAAAAATTGAAAAACAAAGAATTACCTTCATATTTCGCCCTACTTTTCTTAGTATTGATTTCTTTCAGTGCAACCAGTCAGCTTGACGGAAAAGCATTGTTTAAACAGAATTGTGCATCGTGTCACCACCCTGCAAAAAATCTTACTGGACCTCTTTTGAAAGGGGCGAAAGCAAAGTGGGAAGCAGCAGGTGATGATATTTATGCGTGGGTAAAAAACCCACAAGCACAATATGACGCAGGGGTGAAGTCGGCTTTAGCTATCAACTATATGGTTGGTGGTATGCCAGGTCAAGCAGTAAATAATGAAGAAATAGATGCCATTTTAAAATACGTGGATGAGTGGACTGCTCCGGTTTCTGTTGCCGGTCCAACAGACGTTGAGGCAGGTCCAGTTGCTGAATCAAATAATACTTGGTTAATGTGGTTGATTATTGGTGGTATTCTCTCCATGTTGGTTGTTGCTTTGTGGGGTGTTAGAAAACAGCTGTATTATGCAGTAAGAGAAAGAAACGAAGGAGAAGAGATTGACGAAGACGAAGAGTCGGTAGCAAAAGAAGTAAAAGGATGGATGGGTAAAAACCTAAAGTTGGTTAGTGTACTTGGTTTTGTTCTAACTTGTACTCTTGTTTATTACGGAGCAGAAGAATTGTATAAAGTAGGCTTAGTTCCAGAAAACTACAACCCAGAACAGCCAATTGAGTTCAATCACTCCATTCATGCTGGTACGAATGAAATAGATTGTCAATATTGCCATAACTCTGCATCTAAAAGTAAATCTGCGGGTATCCCAACGGTGAATGTTTGTATGAATTGTCACAAAGGGATTCAAGAGGGAACTGATGAAAAAGGAACCAGAGAAATTGCCAAAATTCACGCAGCTGCAGGGTATGATGTAGATAAAAGAGCTTACACAGGGAAAACAGAACCTGTGAAATGGGTGAAGGTTCACAATATGCCTGATCACGTTTATTTTAATCACGCACAGCACGTCACTGTAGGTAAAATAGAATGTGAAAACTGTCATGGTGATGTTAAAACCTACAAAACAGGAAAAGTTTCGGGAACAGAAACAATAAATAATCTGAAGTTAGAAGGAAAGAAAATTGTAAAGTTAACTAAGCCATTATTGACGATGGGTTGGTGTATCGAGTGTCACAATACTGCTGAAGTATCAACTGCAGATAGCAAATATTACGATGATATTCACGAAAGACTGAAGTCGGACAAAGAATTGTACAAAAGTGTAATGGAAGACGGAAAAGTAAAAGTGAAAGAGCTCGGAGGATGGGAATGTTCTAAATGTCATTATTAAAAAAACAAATTAGTTTAATTGATTTATGAGTAAAGTCAAAACATATTGGAAAGGGATAGAAGAAAAAGAACAAACTGCTTCTTTTATCGAACAAAGTAAAAGTGAATTTCCTCAAGAACTTCCGGTTCAGGAATTTTTAGCTGATGAAAATTTAGCAGAAAGTTCTACTAACCGAAGAGATTTCTTGAAATTTATGGGTTTCAGTGTTGCAGCAGCAACTCTAGCGGCTTGTGAATCACCAGTAGTAAAGTCTATACCTTATGTAAATAAACCAGAGGATATTACTCCAGGTGTCGCAAACTGGTATTCTTCAACCTATTGGGACGGAAACGATTACGCGAGTATCCTTGTAAAAACGAGAGAAGGTCGTCCAATCTTTATAAAAGGAAACAAGAGTTTTGGAATCAATAAAGGAGCTACTACACCAAGAATAATTGGTTCTGTGCTTTCATTATACAATGGGGCAAGATTACAAATGCCATTGGCTGCTGGTAAAAAAGCAACTTGGAGCACAGTAGACAACTCAATCAAAAAACAATTAGCTGAAATATCAGCTAAAGGAGGGAAGGTGAGAATTATGACTAATTCTACTTTAAGTCCTTCAACAGATGCTATTTTGAATGAATTTGTGTCTTCTTTAGAAGGTGCAGATGCCAAGGTAGTAACTTACGATCCTATTTCATATTCAGGAATCACGAAAGCGAATGAAGCTTGCTTTGGAAACGCTGTTGTTCCTACTTACCACTTCGATAAAGCGAGAGTGATTGTAAGTATATCCGCAGATTTTCTAACCAACTGGTTGTTAGCTACAGATTATATGCCTGACTACTTGTCAAATAGAAATCCTGATAACAATTGGATGTCTAGGCACTTCCAGTTTGAGTCTGTGATGTCCACTACTGGATCCAACTCAGACGTAAGAATTCCTATCAAGCCATCGGAAGAAGGATTGGTAGCAGCTGCATTACACAAGCACATTACAGGAAACTCTGTTCCTGGAGTTATTGTACCTCAAGAAATATTAGATAAGACAAAAATTGCTGCACAAGAACTAAAGGCTAACAAAGGGGAAGCTTTAGTTGTAGGAGGTAGTAATTGTTCTGGTACCCAAACGGTAATAAATGCCATCAACGATGCAATCTCGAGTTACGGAAGTACAATTGATATGGCTAATCCTACGAACATGGCAAAAGGAAACGATGCCGAAGTAGAAGAATTGGTGAAAGATGTTGAGGCTGGAAAAATAGATGCCTTGTTCATTTATGGTGTTAACCCAGTTTATTCATTGCCAAATGGAGTTAAATTTGCTGAAGGAATTAAGAAACTAGATTTGTCAGTTTCTTTCTCTCAATATGCAGATGAAACAGCAACAAACTGTAAATTCGTTTGTCCAGATAATCACTATTTAGAATCATGGAATGATTACGCTCCAACTGCTTCACATTATGCAGTAGCACAGCCTGCAATAAGGCCTTTGTATGAGACAGCTCAAGCTCAAGAATCTTTCTTGGTATATGCTGGTAAAGCATCAAGAGCAGGGAAGGAGTCAAGAGTTATGTATGATTACATCAAATCAAGATTTACTGGCGATTGGAACATGTTAGTTCACAATGGATCTGTGGATGTTGACATGGTACCAATGACAACAACTGCTTTTGCTGGAGATTTGGCGGTGGCTGGTTCTCACATTGCAAAAAGAGCTAAATCTACAGGTGATTTTGAGGTAATCATGTACCAGAAAAATGGAATAGGAGATGGACAACAAGCCGCTAACCCATGGTTGCAAGAGTTGCCAGACCCAATTACCAAGGTAACATGGGACAATTACATGACAATGTCTAGAGCAGATGCTGAGAAATTGGGATGTAATATATTATTAGGAGAAAAAAGCCCTGCAACCGTTGTTAAAATTGAGGTAAACAGTGTTTCTTTAGAATTACCGGTGTTTGTGTTACCTGGTCAAAAATCAGGAACAGTAGGTGTTGCTTTAGGTTATGGAAGGGGAGAAAATCAAGAGAATATAGGAGATTCTGCTTACCAAACTCAAGAGTACGGTACTCATATCATGAAAGAGGGTAAAAAACAGCTGATAGGTGGTAATGCATTTAGATTGACTCAGTTTGTAGATGGAGAACTCATGTTCTCAGGAGCTGCAAAACTTACCAAATTAGACCAAGAATATCCTTTGGCTTGTACACAAACTCACCATACTTTTATGGGAAGAACTTCCATTGTAAGAGAAACTTCTTTTGGTGTATACAAGGCAGGAGATAAAAACGACTTTAATCCAGCTCACCAACTATCTACACACGAAAAGGGTAGAACGGTGAAGAAAGATATTTCTGAATTTGATTTGTGGGATTCTCACCCAGTTGAGAATGTAGGCCACAGATGGGGAATGTCAATAGATTTGAGTTCATGTATAGGATGTGGATCTTGTATTGTAGCGTGTCATACAGAAAACAACGTTCCAGTTGTAGGAAAAGACGAGATAAGAAGAGGAAGAGATATGCACTGGTTAAGACTAGACAGATATTTCTCTTCAGCGGAAGATGAAGTAAGAGCGGATGCCCTTGCAAATAATACAAAAGAATACGATTACGCTAAATTGGAAATTCCAGAAGAAAATCCCTCTGTAGTTCATATTCCAATGATGTGTCAACATTGTAATCATGCTCCCTGTGAAACTGTATGTCCAGTAGCGGCAACTACGCACAGTAACGAAGGATTAAACCAAATGACTTACAACAGATGTATTGGTACAAGGTATTGTGCCAACAACTGTCCATACAAAGTGAGAAGGTTTAACTGGTTTAACTACCCAACAAACTCAAGATTCCAACATTTCAATCCATCCCAGTTTGATATGGGAAGAATGGTATTGAACCCAGATGTAACGGTTCGTTCAAGAGGAGTTATGGAGAAATGTAGCATGTGTGTACAACAAATTCAGTCAGGTAAATTAGAAGCTAAAAAAGACGGAAGAACGGTAATTGATGGAGAAATCCAAACAGCTTGTTCGTCTTCTTGTCCTACCGATGCAATAACTTTTGGAGATTTGAATGATAAGAAGTCTCATGAGAACAAAGGTTCTGTGGTAAGACAAAAATCTGAGGGGTCAAGAGCCTACCATATTTTGGAAGAAATTGGAACTCAGCCGAACATTTACTATCAAGTAAAAGTTAGAAACACAAACGAAGCATAATAAATAGTCAGCAAAGAATTAAAAAATCTTACGAATGCATAAAGAATCAGCAATAAGGGAACCGTTAATTTTAGGGGACAAATCCTTCAAACAGATCACAGATGATGTTTGTCGTCCTATTGAAAACCAAGCACCAAGAGGATGGTATATTCTAATTACCATCGCTACAGTTATCGCTCTTTACGGAGTAGGTTGTATCCTTTACCTTATAGGAGAAGGAATTGGAACTTGGGGATTGAACAATGCCGTAGATTGGGCTTGGGATATTACCAACTTTGTATGGTGGGTAGGAATTGGACACGCGGGAACTTTGATTTCAGCTGTACTTCTTCTTTTTCGTCAAAAATGGAGAATGGCGGTAAACCGATCAGCTGAGGCAATGACTATTTTTGCCGTAATTATGGCTGCAATTTTCCCAGGAATTCACATGGGAAGAATTTGGGTGTCGTACTGGGTACTTCCATTGCCAAACCAGTTTGGTTCGCTATGGGTAAACTTTAACTCACCTCTTCTTTGGGATGTATTTGCAATCTCAACCTATTTTTCTGTGTCACTTGTATTTTGGTACATAGGATTAATCCCAGATTTTGCCACAATAAGAGATAGAATGACTAAGCCATTAACTAAAAAGATTTATGGTTTATTGAGTTTCGGCTGGTCAGGAAGAGCGAAACACTGGAATAGATTTGAAATCGTTTCATTAGTTTTAGCCGGTATTGCGACTCCTCTTGTATTCTCAGTGCACTCTATTGTATCATTTGACTTTGCTACCTCCGTAATTCCTGGATGGCATACCACTATATTTCCTCCCTACTTTGTTGCAGGAGCGGTATTCTCGGGATTTGCAATGGTACAAACATTAATGCTTATCGTGAGAAAAGTAATGCATCTAGAGGCTTACATTCATACCAAGCATATCGAATACATGAATATTGTAATCATGGTAACAGGTTCTATTGTTGGAGTTGCTTACTTGACTGAGTTATTTATGGCTTGGTACTCTGGAGTAGAGTATGAATCGTATGCATTTTTGAATAGAGCAACAGGTCCAATGGCTTGGGCTTACTGGGTGATGATGACTTGTAATGTTATTTCCCCACAATTGATGTGGGTAAAAAAATGGAGAAGAAGTCTAACCTTTACTTTTATCCTGTCTATCGTTGTAAACATAGGGATGTGGTTTGAGAGATTCGTAATTATTGTAACCTCTCTTTACAGAGGACACATGCCAGCATCCTGGGCATACTTTTACCCTACGTGGGTTGATGTTGGTGTTTTTGTTGGAACAATAGGAATCTTTACAGTATTGTACTTATTGTACGCAAGGTACTTCCCAGTACTCGCTATTAGTGAAGTAAAAACAATTTTGAAATCTTCAGGAGAAAACTACAAAGACGGATTTGGAGCAGGAGAAGGGTATTATGGTCCTGATGGTTCTCATGGGCATGCACACCACGAAGATCATACTGAGGTTGTTGAAAATACAAAGCACGAGGATTCAACAAAAGAATTATCTGAGGAAGAATTGGCTCAGAACAAAACTACTTTGTTAGAAAGAATTGGAATGGCTGATGCTTCAGAAGCGGATGATTTGAAACAAATAAGTGGAGTAGGACCTGTTCTTGAAAAAACTTTAAACTCAATTGGGATTTTCAAGTACGAACAAGTGAGTAAAATGACTAGTGAAGAATACAATTTATTGGATTCGTTAACGAAGTCCTTCCCAGGAAGAGCAGAAAGAGACAATTGGGCTGCTCAAGCAACAGAATTAATGACTAAATAAATTAGAAAACATGGCAGATAAAATTATATATGCAATGTACGATGACGATGATAAATTGTTAGACGGGGCAAGAATGCTTGTTTCGAAAGGTGTTCATGTCAACGAAGTATTTTCTCCAATGCCAATTCATGGATTGGATGATGTTATCGGTGTACGTCACACGAGATTAGGTATCGCCTCTTTCTTATACGGCCTCACTGGTTTGATGTTGGCAACATTGGGAATGAAGTATTTTATGATTGATGACTGGATGATGAACATTGGTGGAAAACCAAGTTTTTCGTACCTAGAAAATTTACCAGCATTTATTCCAATTACATTTGAGTTTACGGTTCTTTGTGCTGCTCACGGAATGGCAATAACTTATTTGTTGAGAAACAAAACATTGCCAGGAATGCCTGCCTCAAATCCAGATCCAAGAACAACTGATGATATGTTTGTCATGGAGATTAGAACTGCAGAAAATACAAAGTACAGTGCTGATGATTTACAATCAATGGTGAAATCAACTGCCATTGTAGAATTGGACGAAAAAACGGTATAAATAAACTGTCTTATAGATTTAAAAATATGATGACTATCAAAACTTTACATAAAATTACTGCAGGACTCGCCATTGCTACAATGTTGTTTTCCTGTGTAAAAGATGAAAATTCTGCGGGATACGAATACATGCCAGATATGTATCGTTCTCCAGCCCAAGAAACGTATGTGGATTACGGTGAGGTGAGAACTTGGAAATCGAATGATTCTATCAAGAATACTCAATCTGCTAAATTGCCACCACTCGGAACAATTCCTTTCAAAGGAACTGAGGTAAGAGCAGCTTATGAGTTACCATACAAAAGATTACCTTCTGGTGCAATGGTTACCACTCACGGATTATCAGGATTGGAATTTAGTGATGCAGATTACGAGGCGTCAGTGGCGGATGCAAATCCTTTACCGCTTACCAAATGTAATACCGAAAAAGGGAAAGAATTGTACAACAGATTTTGTGTTCATTGTCATGGTGAAAAGGGAGCAGGTGATGGAAAAGTATCAAATCATGATGCGATTAATCCTCCCGCTAATGCTTTCGAAAGACCGGACGGACAAATGTTTTACTCTATTACCTATGGTAAAGGTGTTATGGGGGCTCATGCATCGCAATTGAACCAAAAAGAAAGATGGCAAGTAATCAATTACATTAACTCAATTAAAGGAGCAGAAGTAATGGAAGGACCTTGCGGAGAAGCAAAAATGACAATACCTGCAGTTACGATAGATACAAGAGTTGCAATTGCACAAACGGCACAACATAATTAACCACAAATTGTAGAAAATTAGAACTATGAATTTTCAATTTACAAGTAAAATAAAAAGAAACTTATTTATCATTATTGCCGCAGGTCTGGCAATGTTCGTGGTAGGTTTTCTTGGCGAAAAGAATCATTTATACACCGAAATTCATTCTGCTCACGAAGGGGAAGAGGGATTGTTAGTAGAATATTACAAAGAACTTCCTTTTACGAAAGAAGAATTTGTGGCAAATGTGAAAACGGCAGCAGCTGAATCGCACATTTCTGTAGACTTTGTGGATTTAACTGAAGTCCACGGTGAAGATTCTCATTCGTCTGCACATCATGATGAATTTGAATTCAAAATGTTGTTAACTCCTCACACACTCGAATCAAAAGGAGATCATTCACACGAAGAGGCACACGGTGACGAGATTAAACATGCAAATGAAGAAGCTCACCAAGAAGGAGGGCACGATTCACACGCAGTTCATCATTCACCAATGGAAACCTTGGAACACATCATTCACGAAGAAGGAGCTTTTGCAGATAAGGGTCACTCCAGAACCTGGTCAAATTTATTGGTAAATGCCTTCTTTTTCTTCGGAATTGGACTTGGAGCTTTATTTTTCATTGCGTTACAGTATGCTACTGAGTCTGGTTGGGGTGTAGTGTACAAAAGAATCCTTGAAGCAATAATAGGTTGGTTACCAATTGGGGCAATCTTTTTAATTATTGTTTTTGTTGGTGCTTCCATGCATTGGAATCACATCTATCACTGGATGGACCCAGAAGTTCATAATCCAGATAGTCCTCACTTTGATATTATAATCGCGAATAAAAAACCTTTCTTATCTCAATGGTTCTTTTGGTTAATGAATGCCGTGTATTTTGCAGTATTTCTTTTATTTGCAAGAGGATTTAGAAAACGATCTTTACAAGAGGATCTTGAAGGGGGAACAAAGATTCACATGAAGAACTTTGCAAAAGGAGCTTTGTTCTTGGTATTGTTTGGATATTTATCATCGGCAATGTCATGGCAGTGGGTTATGTCTATTGATACACACTGGTTTAGTACCTTATACGGGTGGTATGTATTCTCAGGAATTTGGTTGTCTGCGACTATATTTATCCTACTTTTAACCTTTTGGTTGAAAGGTTTGGGATACCTTGATTTTATCAATGAATCTCATATTCATGATATGGGGAAATGGATGTTTGCAATTAGCTTTTTGTGGACGTACTTGTTCTTCTCTCAATTTATGTTGATTTGGTATGCCAATATCCCTGAAGAGGTAACCTATTACTTGGATAGATTTGGAGATTACAAGTGGATACTTTGGACTACAGTTGCCGTTAACTTTGTAATTCCAATTATCTTGTTGATGTCTCGAGAGGCGAAACGTAGTAAAAATACCATTATTATTATCGGTAGTATATTGTTTGTATTCCACTGGGTTGATGTTTTCATTTTGGTTATGCCTGGTTCAGTGTTCGATCACTGGGCTATCGGATTCCTCGAGGTGGGTATGTTTGTAGCCTTTTTAGGGATGTTTATTTTTACTGTATTGAGAACTTTATCAAAAGCTCCAATGTTGGTGAAAAATCATCCATATTTGGATGAAAACTTGCATCACCATACTTAATAGAATAATTTTACAACAGAGATAGATTAAAGAAGATTAAATAAAAATAGCAAATGAAATTTTTAATAGTTTTAGTAATAGTATTGGTCATCGTTGCATTAGCTCAATTGATGAAAGTGTACGAACTCTCATCAAAATTGAGAAACAAGGATGAAGCAGATGTAACTCCTGGAGAAACAAAATTCAATGCTGGAATGTTGTTGGTGTTCTATGTGACTTTGATGATTTCTTCAACTTGGATGTTTTTTCATTATGGTCCAAGACCGGGACTTGGTGTATCGGCATCAGAGCATGGAAATGACATTGATTTCTTGTACGATGCCAATTGGATTATCTTGTTGATAGTATTTTATTTAACTCAAACTTTATTGTTTGTGTTTGCTATCAAGTATCAAAAGAAGAAAGGAAGAAAGGCAGTGTTTTTTGCACACTCAACAAAATTAGAATTGGTATGGACAGTAATTCCAGCTGTTACTTTAGCAGGGATTATCATCGGTGGTTTGTTAGTTTGGAATAAAATAACAACACCAGTTGAAAATGCAGAAGTAATTGAAATTTATGCTCAACAGTTTGGATGGAATGCAAGGTACGCAGGAGAAGATAACACTTTAGGGAATTCCGATTTCAAGGTGATTGAAACAAACAATCCTCTGGGAGTGGTAACTTCATCCCTGATTGACACAAAAGAAAAATTGTGGAAAGAAGAGATTGAAAAAATTGAAAAAGAAATAGAAGAGAATGGAGATTTGACTCCCGATGCAAAGCTGGCAGAAATGAATGAAAAGGTCGAGCGATTGGAAAGACAATTAATTCGATTGGAGCCGTTGAGAAGAGCACAAACCCCTGAAACAGATAAAGCGGCAAACGATGATGTGATTGTGAAAGAGTTGTATTTGGTAAAAGGAAAAAATTATGAATTTAAATTCAGATCAAGAGATGTCATACACTCTGCCTTATTTCCTCACTTTAGAGCTCAAATGAACTGTGTACCAGGTATGGAAACTAGATTTTCTTTCAAGCCTACTATCAGTACGGCAGAAATGAGAAAAATGCCAGAAGTTATTGAGCAGTACGAGAAAACAAACGAACAAAGAGTATTGGACGGGAAAGAAGAGGTTGAGTTTAATTACGTATTGTTGTGTAACAAAATATGTGGTTCTTCTCATTACAATATGCAAATGAATATCATAGTTGTTGATACACAAGAAGAATTTGATGTTTGGTATGCAGAGCAAAAGAAATCAAAATCTTTTCCTATTCTAGTTGGATTGGAAGAACCTAAGTCAGAGGAAAATAAAACAGAAGAAGTAATTGTGGAAACAGTAGTAGATTCAACTGCTGTTGCTATAGTTCAATAATTAGAAGATTTATACTTTAATAGATTTATAAAAAAGAAATGGGAGCACACACACACGAAGAAGGTCACCACCACCACGAAAGTTTTATCACGAAGTATCTTTTTAGTCAAGATCACAAAATGATTTCTAAGCAGTTTTTAATTACTGCAATGGTTATGGGAATTGTTGCGGTTATTTTATCTGTACTATTCAGAATGCAAATTGCATGGCCGAACGAACAGTTTGAGTCAATGAAATTTTTTCTTGGAGATAGTTATTTAAGTGAAGACGGTTTGCTAAAACCAGACAGATACTTAGCAATTGTAACGATTCATGGAACCATTATGGTATTTTTCGTTTTGACAGGAGGGTTAAGTGGAACCTTTAGTAATTTGCTAATTCCACTTCAGATAGGAGCACGTGATATGGCTTCAGGTTTACTAAACATGTTGTCATTTTGGTTATTTGCCTTATCCAGTGCAATCATGTTGTATTCCTTAATGGTTGAGTCGGGACCAGCTGCTGCCGGTTGGACGGTTTATCCTCCTTTGAGTATCTTAGAAAAGGCAATACCTGGTTCAGGTACGGGAATGACTTTATGGTTACTTTCTATGACTTTGTTCATCGCATCGTCTTTGTTAGGAGCACTTAACTACATTGTAACTATTCTTAACCTTAGAACAATTGGGATGAAGATGACAAGATTGCCTCTAACAATTTGGGCTTTCTTTGTCACAGCAATTTTAGGAGTTTTATCTTTCCCAGTATTGGTTTCAGCGGTATTGTTGTTATTGATGGATAAATCGTTCGGAACAAGTTTCTACCTGTCAGATATTTTTATTGGAGGTGAAGCACTTGATGCTTCTGGAGGTTCACCAATTTTGTACCAGCACTTATTCTGGTTCTTGGGTCACCCAGAAGTTTACATTGTACTTTTGCCAGCACTAGGAATTACTTCTGAGATCGTATCAACCAACGCTCGTAAACCAATTTTTGGATACAGAGCAATGATTGGTTCTATTTTAGCAATAGGATTCTTATCGTTTATTGTTTGGGGTCACCACATGTTTATTACGGGAATGAATCCTTTCATTGGAGGTATATTTGTTTTCACCACTTTATTGATTGCAATTCCTTCTGCAGTGAAAGCGTTTAACTACATCACTACTTTATGGAAAGGTAACATTCATTATACACCTGCCATGTTATTTTCTATTGGTCTTGTTTCTACTTTTATTACAGGAGGACTAACAGGTATTATCCTTGCAGATGCTACACTTGATATTCCTGTACACGATACGTATTTCGTTGTTGCTCACTTTCATATTGTAATGGGATTGTCGGCTATATTTGGAATGTTTGCTGGTGTTTATCACTGGTTCCCTAAAATGTATGGAAGACTGATGAATAAAAAGTTAGGTTATGCCCACTTTTGGATGACACTAGTTTCAGGATATGGAGTATTCTTTCCAATGCACTTTGTTGGATTAGCAGGAGCACCAAGAAGGTATTATTCTAATACAGAATTTGCATTTTTAGATCACATTCAAGATTTGAATGAGGTGATCACAATTTTTGCAATTATCGGAGGAATTGCTCAGTTGATTTTCTTCTACAATTTTTTCCACAGTATGTACCATGGAAGAGTAACTACTCAGAACCCTTGGAAATCGAATACATTGGAGTGGACCACTCCAGTGAAGCCAATACATGGAAACTGGCCTGGAGCTTTACCAGTTGTACACAGATGGCCTTATGACTACAGTAACCCAGATCACGAAGAAGATTTTGTACCACAAAATGTTCCGTTGAAGGAAGGTGAGCAAAGTCACTAAAAAGAGAATTAATTTTATATAAATAAAGCCAACTGTCAGACGATAGTTGGCTTTTCTTTTTGTGTTAACTTTTGGATTGTGTTTTGCCTTTTACAAAGACAAGGAAAGGATGAACTTCAACGGGTAATAACTATTATTTCTTACAAGGAGGTAAATAAAAAAGCCAATGAGAACCTTCTCATTGGCTTTTTGAATATATCTAGGAGGTTTATGAGTTAGTTTTTATACTTCAATACCTCTGATCTTCCCTTCTTGAATATTTTGTTTCCAGCGGCTATTCCTTTGCGCAATTGTTTCTGTTCTTCTTCGGGAAGGGCAGTTATCTCTTTACACTCCTCCGAGCAACACGTGTTCATTTTTTCTGAGCAAGAACTACATTGAATAAATAAAAGGTGACAACCTTGATTCAAGCAATTCACATGAACATCTGAGGGTTCGCCACACTGATGACAATGAGAAATTACGTGGTCTGATATTCGTTCGGCTCGTCTTTCGTCAAACACAAAGTTTTTACCCATAAATTTATTTTCAAGACCTTGCTCGTTCACTTGTCTAACATAGTTGATAATTCCACCTTCCATTTGAAAGACATTCTTAAAACCTTTGTGCTTATAATAGGCAGAGGCTTTTTCGCAACGAATTCCGCCTGTACAATACATGACTAGGTTTTTGTCTTCTTTGTGGTCTTTCAATTGGTCTTCTATGAGATCGAGTGAATCTCTAAATGTATCTACATCTGGAGTTACGGCATTTTTAAAATGACCGATTTCACTTTCGTAATGATTTCTCATATCAACCAAAACGGTGTTTGGGTCTTCTATGAGCTCATTGAATTTATCTGCTTTTACATGAACCCCAATATCCGTTACATCAAAGGTGTCATCATTCAGTCCGTCTGCTACAATTTTGTCTCGTACTTTTACCTTCAGTTTCAGAAAAGATTTATCATAATGCTCTATGGCAATATTAAGTCTTACATTTTCTAAAAAAGAAATTTCGTCCAGTTTGGTTTTGAACTCGTTGAAATTTTCTGCGGGAACCGATAATTGGGCATTGATTCCTTCTTCAGCCACGTAAATCCTACCTAATACTTCTTGTTTGTCCCAAAGGAGGAACAAATAATTTCTGAAAATTTCAGGGTTTTTGATTTTGTGATACTTGTAGAAAGAGATGGTAAGTCGGTCTTTACCGGCTTGTTCAATAAGTTCTTCTCTTTCTTTTGAGCTTAATGTATTGTACAGTTGCATGCTATACGAGTTTTTAAGGGTTAAAAGAAAATTGAGCTACAAAGTTATGAAATTAAATCAATCGCTCGATTTTAGGGCTGTAATTTCGTTTATGACTTATGTCAGTTTACTTCTTTTTATGAGATATTGAAGGAGAATGGGGTAGACACCTTCCTCTATGTTTGTAGGAACATAATCGATTTGGTATTGACCACATTTTAGTTTCAGGTTGGTTTGGTATTCAGATAGCTTGGATTGATACTCCTCCCTTACCTGAGAAGGGTTAAGTTTTACTTCTTCACCTGTTTCCATATCAACAAACACGGTGGGTTTATTTTCGTAATTAAACTTTTGTTCTTTTGATTTGTCAAGGACGTGAAACAACACTACTTCATGTTTTTTGTGTCTTAAATGTTGTAGGGCAGAAAATGCTTCGTCATTGTTCATTAGCTCACTATCCAACATATCACTGAATATAAACACCAATGAACGTTTGTGGATTTTTTCGGCAAAATGATGAATAGCATCCACAATTTGTGTGGATTGTCCTTCCATCTGGTTTTCTTTATCTAGGATTTTTTCAAGCTCTGAGTAAATATAGCGTTGGTGAGCTTGGTTCGTTTTAGCTGGTGTTTCAAGTTTGAATTCATTCGAAAAAAGTGAAAGACCAACAGCATCTCGTTGTTTTTTCAGAAGTTCAATAAGACTTGCCACCGCAAGAGCCGAAAATTCTAATTTATTGAGTGTTGATTCGTCCTTTGGGAAATGCATGGAAGAAGAAACATCTACCATAAACTGACACCGTAGGTTAGTTTCTTCTTCGTATCGTTTTACGAATAATTTATCGGTACGGGCAAATAGTTTCCAATCTATATGTTTGGTAGATTCACCTTTATTGTAGAGCCTGTGCTCAGCAAATTCTACCGAAAAACCATGGAATGGGGATTTATGTAATCCTGTTATAAAACCTTCTACAACTTGTTTTGCCAGGATTTCGAGATTGCCAAATTGTGCTATAGAATCTTTTGTGAGTTTCATTGTTCTGCTAACTTAGTGAAAATCTTTTACAATGACAGAGATAGTGTAAAATATACCGTTCTGGGTGGTGCAGGAATGATACCAGGACCTGGGTAGCCAACAGCTCTTTTGTTAAAGTACGTTTGATTCATAAGGTTTTGGATGTTCAGTTGTCCTTTTAGAGATTTGTATGAGTACGAAGCCGAAATATCCGAAACCCAATAACTTGGTATCACACCAGAAATAGCATTGGAAGAAAATACCGAGTTTGTGGCATCTGTGTATTGTTCGCTAGTGTAATTAAATTGGTAGGAGGCCGAAAACTGCCTCTTTCTTAAAGTAATTCCTGTTCTTACAATGAGATTTGGTATCAGTTCTACTTGTTTGTTTTGATAGGCCGCTTCTGTCGAGTTGATGTATTTTCCGTCCACAAGGCTTGTGTTGAGAAATCCTAAAATTGCTGTTTTGGATTGAGTTATGTTGAATAATTTCAGGAAATTGAGCTGAAACAAAGCTTCTAGCCCTATGTTTCTTGACTCTGAAATATTACTTCTGAATCGGTAGGTATTAAATAAAACAGGGTCCGTTTTTAGGCTAAATCCAATTCTATTGTTGTATTTTAAATAAAATAAGCTTACGTCATAGCCAAAAGTTTCTTTACACATTCCTCTTATCCCAATGTCTGCATTGTAACCTGTTTCGTCTTTTAAGTTTGGATCCACTCTGAAGTTAGAATTTGTGATACGCAAATCATTGAAATTTATGGCTCGATAGTTTTGAGAAAAATTGGCGAAGACCTGAAAATTTGGAGAAAATTCGTAGCTGAGACCCGCTGAGAAAAGTACAAATTGACGGTCGTTTTGTTTTTGTTCTATAATTGTTTCATCTGTGAGAACATTCCCCGCCAAATCGGTATTGATGAGGCGGTAATATCCATCCGCATTAGTAGAAATATACTCGCCCCGAACACCCGAGATAAGGCTGAGTTTTTTTGTCAGATAAAGTACGTTTTCCACAAATAGAGATGAATTTACACTAGGAAAAAAATAATCGGAACCTTCCAGCAGAGAAGGGTTGTTGTAAGTAAAGTTTGGGCCCGATTCTGCATTAGCTAATCCTTGCTTTTTCTCGGTATTACCTTTAAAATAGCGAATGCCCGCAACAAGTATGTTAGTGTTTTTGTTAAACGAATACCGCTTTACAACCTTGGTTTCATTTCCAATATTTAGGTAGTTATCCAAGAGCATTTCTCTTTCTCCTAGAGGGTCAATTCGAGTAATGTTTCCCAAAAAGCCCAAAGCTTTTCTGTTGGCTAGAAGTCCAAAAAACTTAGAGGAAAACTCTAAGTTTGCATTGCGAACATAGTTTACGGTTAGGCTAGGTAAATTCCATGAGACGCTAAACCAGTTTCTGTCTCTGATAGACTGACTTGGATCATCCAAGAATAGAGCATCTGTAAGTCCTCCGGGTTGTTGAGCTAGGTAGTAATAATGAGAAAATTCTGTGGAAAAGCTTAACTTTTTATTGAGTTTGTAATTTGTGTTGAAATAAAAGTTTTTTGAATTAAATTCTGAATTCATTTTCCATCCATCTCCTTTTTTGTAAATAAAATTAGTGTAGAATGAGAACTTGCCTTTTTTTGCCTGAATGGCTGAATAACTATTTAAAAAACTGTTGCTCCCAGCGGTTTTACTTGCCTCTAGTACAATACTATCTTTGGTGAAGTGACAAGATTTTAACCTGTAATTGATCATACCGCCAAACTGTGTTCCGTATTGAAGAGCTCCTGCTCCCCGAACAGATTCAATTACCTCTATGCTTTGAGCAGGTGGCACATAATAAGCATCAGGGTATCCCAAAGCATCGGCACTAATGTCATATCCATTTTGCCTGATGTTTAGGTTGCTCGAACGTTCTGCACTCAGTCCTCTCACGCCAATTTCAGTACCAATTCCACTTTCACTGGTTTCTATGTAATTCAGCCCAGCTATTTTTCCATAAATCTGTCTTGTGTTATTGGTAGCCAAATTCACTTCTTCTTTGTCAAGTTGTATCCGTTCAGATTTCTTCGCATGATACACGAACATTTTTTCGTTTTTTCTTAATTGAATTTTGTCTAATTCATACATCCTTATTGAATCGACTATTTCAAATTCCTCCAAATTGATTGTAGTAGGGTATAGAATAACGGTGGTGAGCGATTCGTTGCCCAGAAATATCGTTTTGTCGAAGTGGTTGGGTGCTGAGAAAGTAAAATATTGGCAAGTATCCTGGCTCACACAAAATTTACCGAGCTCAGAACGTTTTATTTGCTGATTGCTGCACACACTCAAAAGTTGTGCTTTTGATAAAAGAATGTTGTTTTTTTTTGATCGCACTTCCACGCATCTATCTTGTGCATACCCTTCCAAAATCAGGAACGATAAAACAATGACTAAGAGTAGATTAGTTATATTCTTCAAGGAAATTGATTGGAGTTAATGAGTTTTTAATTGGCATCAAATTTAGGTCTTTCTTCACATAAAGTTGACTTCCTTTTCCGTTGATTGAGACGTAACTTTCTACTGTTACGGTGGGTTCAATTTCTTTTGAAATTCGGTATTTTTCACCAAGGAAATGGGCGTACTGAATGATGAAATCTGGTTGGGTACTCATCATTTTTTCTTGCTGTGGGGTTAAAAATTCAGAATTGTCTACTACTATACTTCTCTCATCACCGTATGGAAATACGTTGAAAGTCGCATATCCAGCTTTTTCCATGAGCATAACACGCCAAGAGAATCGGTAACCTTGTTCTGTCCAATATAAGTCTTTGGAATACAATAGATAACGAAACGGAAATAGGAGTTGAAAGAAAAAAAACAGAAGGAAAGTTCGTGTTAAGTTTTTAGATGTTTTTATTTCTGTTGTTTCCTTCCTTGTAAAAAATTTATGTCCCATTAAGGACAATGCCCTCTGATGGAATTCTGGGCTGAAGAAGATGAGTGTGCTCACTATCATTACAAAAGGAAACATTCCTATCGGAAAAAGTATAGCAGTGAGTAGGTGAAAAATAATGACGAAAAAGTAGGCATAAGGACGGTATTTCTTACTCCATAATAAAAACGGAACAGATAAGTCAAAAAGAACTCCGCCAAAACTAAATAGATAAGCCGTAATTTTTTCATCCATTAAATTCCCAATAAAAGGAAGATTTGTATGAGGAGCCAACCAAATGGATAGTGGTTGTGCTTCTATCAGCCAATCGTAATTTAATTTAGCTACTCCTGCAAAAAAATAGACGATACTCAATTGGATTTTAATAATCAAAATTGTCCATTTGGGAATGGTGTTTTTCTTTTGTGCGAAACCAAATTTAGTATCTAATGAAAAGTTAATGTTAGCTGGAAGAACAATCATTATGAGTGCCATCAGACTTACAAAATAATAGTGATTCAGGTAGTTCGTTAAATCAATTAATTCAAAATAAGTAAAAATTAGGAAGAATAAACTAGCTGATAAACGATAGAATAAACCTAACGTGATTCCGATTGATGACAAAATCATAAGAGCAAATAACGAATAGGTTGTGATAGGAGAACCAATCTCTACCCAGTCGAATCCGAAATATTTAAAATGGAAGACCGGTTCTAGATATTGCTCTTGTATCCATCCGTTTACAGCAAACCTTACAGAGCTTATCAATGTAAGTAAACCAAAAAGTACCCGATACAACACAAGAGAGGTATAGGAAATGGGTTCGAATAATATGTTGTTTATTTTGTTAAACACGTGCTAGTCCCCATCATTATCTTGGTAAGTAATAAGTACAGAAAGAGCAGAGGATAAATCCACTTTGAGAAGCACCACCATTTTCTGCATTTCGTTATACACTTCTTGAACTGAAGAATTATTTGATATTACAGCGTGGTCAATTGGATTTGTTAACCCATCTATTTTTTCAATGATAGCTCTAAACTGATTGTTTATTTTAGAGGAAAGGGACTGTGTACCGTGTTTCGCATCTAGATGATCGAGATAATCATCAAATCCAATACCATTATCCCCATTGAAATAGGTTTGTAACTCAGCTATGGATTCTCGCAATAATAATCGAGATTCTTTTCCGTAATAACTCTCAGATTTTTCGGGAAGTGGAGTGCCTAAACTTCTGATTCCTAAAGGGATTCCTACCTTTCCGTCTCGGATAAATTTTTCAAAGTCCAGATTGAGTGCGTTTATCATGTTGCTAACTGAGCTACCTTGGCTTGTACCATCAGCATTAATAAAACGATTGGAGTAGGTGCTGCTCCACTGGTTTACAACATTTGATAAATTAGAAGAAAGTTGAGAGACTACATCTTGTAGATATTGTTTGTGTTTGCTAGAATCAGATCCGGTAAAAAAGCTCAAAGTTTCCGTTTCAGAACGCCCTCTGTTTAGAAGAAAATCCAAGGCTGGAAGACCAATTGCAGAAATATTAGAGGCAGATCCTAGTACGTAGCTACCGGACGCTATATTTTGGTTTATTCGGTTTGTATCTACAGGAAACACATTAAAAGTAGATTTTAGGGCATAACTTTCGGCAGGTCCAAATTCTAAGTAGCTTACTGCTTGCCATGCCTTGTAGGTTTTGTTGAAAGCTTCTTTCAACTGGGCTAGGTTTTGGTTGTTAGTTGCTACGTTGAAACTATCAAGTTCTAATTGTAATTTACTAAGGTTTGAGGACAGCTTTTCGTACCTTGGTTCAATAACTTTGTTGGCATAATTTGCAAGCATTTCTTTTTTGTCAAATTCTTCTACCAAATCGTCTTCCTTGTCTTTCTTGCAGGCAAAAACAATAAGGCAAATAGCAGAAAATAATATCCAGGTGTTTTTCATGGTGTCTCAAAAAAATAAAAAAAGGCTGAATGAATTTTTGTCACTCAACCTTTTGAGTTAAATGTTTATAAGGATGTTTTTACAGAATCTAAATCGTAGGTTGAACTTAATAAATCGATGGCAGCATTAATGTCTGCTATCGTTATATTCAATAGGCTTGGGACAGTTGTGGGGCCTGCGGTAGTTTCAAAAAAACCTTTCACTGTGTTTAAGTCAGTGGTTGAGATTAATTTATCTGAATTGTAGGCAAGAGAAAAAATAAAAGCATAAGCCTCTGATAGAGCATGATTTCTCAGTGCATCATCCGAAAAATTTGCTTTTCCAGCGTTTAAGTAATGAATAGCTGTAGTTACTAATACCAGTTCGAATTCTTTTCTTACCTCAATAGCCGCAGCATCTCTCATGTCATAATTTTTGTTGGAGATTCCGTGCCTTCCTTTTATGAATTGATTCATCACTTTTGCAATAGTTCCAAGCCCTGCAGCATCTCCTTTTAATGCATATTTTGCATGATAACGAGAATTGGCGGTATTGGCAGCAGAAAAGTCGATTGGAGCTCCAAAGTAACCAAATGCCTCGTCCCAGTGATGTTCCATGTCGGTTCCTTTTCCTGGTGTTACGGTTGAGTTGTCCACAGATGCACCAATTTTACCAGGTCTTGTGTACACTTCAGCTATGTTGTAGTAAAAAATTGCACCCATCAAGCCTTTTTCAATTAATTGGGTGTATTCCACTCCGTTTTCATCAAAAAAATATGCTTTGCTTCCGCTGGTTGCGACACCTGCATTTCCTGGGCTCCATGTGTTTCCGGCATGTTGGCTAATGACTCCTTGCCTTTTCATTAAATAGTCAAAATATTGTGTGTTAAAAGCGCCTACATTGGAGTAAGTTTTGTTCCTCAGTTGTTTTCCTGAAGAATTCAAAGTTGCATCAGAAAATGGATTGCCTGTATTTGTATACATTGTTCTGAGGATTGAGGAATCTACTTGTGTTCCTGAATTGGCTTTTTTTAGTTCTGCAGTCATTTCTGCAAGCATATCTAGTCTCGCTGTTTGTCCAGAATAATCTACGTTAGAAAAATTATAGGTGGATGGAAGTGTTACAGCCGTAGGTGAGGTGGTAGTAGTTTTTTCTGGATCATCTTTTTTGCATGACGCCATAAGAATGGATGTTGCTGTAAGTGCTATGATTATTCGTTTCATAAATTATGTTATGGTGCTGATTCGTTAAGTGGTTCAAATAATTGATGTGCAAATATAATCCTTATTTAGAATAAATAAAAATAACTTCCTTTGTTTTTTTCTGATTTTTGTCATAATATTTTTGTTGCAATCCGTAAAAAAAAAGTCATAAAAAAAGGGAAGCCATCGGCTTCCCTTTTTTTTATTGGTGTCTTTTGATTCTTACACCAAAGCACTCAATTTTTCAGCTAATTGTGCTTTCGGCACAGCTCCCACTGACTTATCTACAACTTCTCCGTTTTTGAAAAACAAGATAGTTGGAATGTTTCTTACTCCATATTTTGCAGCGATATCTTGGTTTGAATCTACATCTACTTTTCCTACATGTGCTGTTTCAGCATACTCGTTAGATAATTCATCTACCAACGGTCCAACCATTCTACATGGTCCACACCAAGCTGCCCAAAAGTCAACCATTACCGGTTTTCCTGAATTGATTGTTTCTTCAAAGTTTGCTGCTGTTAATTCTAATGCCATTTTATTTTATTTATTTGGTTTTTAATTCGGTTCAAGGTATTTCAAAAAGAATACCAATTCTAGTTGTCTGTCATCTTGACACAAATATAAGTCGGATTGGGCAATGTTTTCTTACAAAATTTAAAATTCTTACCTACATTTAATGAAACCCTCTGTAAATAAGGCCCTTTATTAAAAGTGGAAATAAAATCCTACTCCATTATCAAACAAGAATGAGAATGGCCAAAGTGTTTTCTTCTAGTTTAATTGTCTCTAATTCAACTTATAACTTACACCTTCCATTTTACCGAAGTCAGCTAAGAGTTCATTGGTGACTTTTAGTTTAATTTTTCTTGAGAATAAGTTTACCGTTGTTTTTTCTTCATCAGTTACAATGACCTTGAGTTTACAATTTCCTTTTTCTTCACTTTCATCACCTTCCAAAAGTTCTGTAAGATAATCAATAAAATCTGTAGTTAAGGTTCTCATGGGGATGGTAAGTGTAATTGATTTACTCAATTTGTCTCGTATTTCCGATAAAAGTTCGATGGAACTAATGACAAACATAGGTTCCATGTCTCCCCATCTTTTTTTGTCTATTCTTCCTCTAATATGCACGAAATTTCCGTTTACGAGGTAGTTTCTGAATTTGAGGTAATCATCCTTAAATAAAAATTGCTTGAACGATCCATCGTAGTCTTCCATTTCAAATGTTCCAAAGGGATTTCCGTTTTTTGCCACTCTGTGCTCCACATTGTTAATGATACATCCCATCGAAATTTCTTTTCCTATGTTGGCTGCCATCTGATTTAATGTTTCTACTTTGCTTCCACAAAAATTATCCAATTCAAATTTATAATCGTCTAATGGGTGTCCTGAAATAAAAATACCGACCAATTCTTTTTCTCTATTTAGTGCCTCAATACTGCCCCATTCTTCGCATGGTGCGATTGTAGGTTCGGGTATGTTTACCTCTCCATCTCCTGTGTCAAACAAGCTACCTTGATTCGAATTTTTACCTTGGGCAATTGCGTTTCCGTATTTTATTGCTGTTTCAATCGCTGTTCTTCCTTGTTCGTCTGGAGTTACATATTGGGCTCTATGAACTCCTTCAAAAGAATCGAAACCTCCTGCGATTGCAAGACTTTCGAGTGTACGTTTGTTGGCAGCTCTCAAATCAATTTTAGAGGTCAAATCAAAAATAGAAGTATATTTTCCGTGTTCTTTTCTTGTTTCGATAATTGATTCAACAGCACCTTCTCCTACACCTTTTATTGCGCCCATCCCAAAGCGAATGGCTCCTTCCTCATTCACCGCAAACTTAAAGTATGATTCGTTTACGTCTGGACCTAAAACTTCAATTCCCATTCTCTTACATTCTTCCATAAAGAAGGTGACTGACTTTATGTCGTTCATGTTGTTGGATAGAACTGAGGCCATATATTCTGCAGGGTAGTGGGCTTTTAAGTAAGCCGTTTGAAATGCAACCCATGCATAACAAGTTGAGTGAGATTTGTTGAAAGCATACGCAGCAAAAGCCTCCCAGTCTTTCCAGATTTTGTTAAGTTTATCCTCGTCATGACCATTAGAGATTCCACCATCAATAAATTTAGGTTTTAGTTTTTCAAGTAGGGCAAAAATCTTTTTTCCCATGGCTTTTCTCAGTACATCGGCCTCACCTTTTGTGAAGTTTGCCAATTTTTGAGAAAGTAACATCACTTGCTCTTGGTAAACTGTAATACCATAAGTTTCTGCTAAATATTCTTCACTGGCGTCAATGTCGTAAATGATCTCTTCCTCTCCGTTTTTTCTTTTTACAAAACTCGGAATGTATTCCAATGGGCCAGGACGATACAAGGCATTCATTGCAATTAAATCATCAAAAACTGTCGGTTTCAAATCTTTTAAATACTTCTGCATTCCTGCAGATTCATATTGGAATACCCCTACAGTCTCACCTCTTTGAAACAATTCATAGGTTTTTTTATCCTCTAAGTCAAATTCCTCAGGATCGAGGTCTACGTTGTGAATTGCTTTTACAATCTTAACTGTGTCCTTGATTAGGGTTAGGGTTTTGAGTCCCAAGAAATCCATTTTTAGTAATCCAGCGTCCTCCACCACGGAGTTGTCGAACTGCGTGACATACATATCCGAATCTTTGGCAGTTGCTACCGGCACATAATTGGTGATGTCGCCAGGTGTAATAATAACTCCACAAGCGTGAGTTCCAGTATTTCTTACCGAACCTTCTAGAATAATGGCTTGATTGATAACTTCTGCTTCTGGCGTATTTCCTTGTGCAATGGCCTTGAGTTCCATGGCCATATCCATGTCCTCTTTTCTTCCTAGTTTTTTTGCCAAAGCTTTTTCATCCATTCCAAAAATCTTATTCAATTTGGTGTTTGGAATTAAATTCGCTAATCTTCCGGCTTCCATCAGAGGTAAATCTAGAGCTCTTGCCGTATCTCTTATCGAAGACTTGGCAGCCATGGTTCCGTAGGTTATTATTTGTGCTACTTGTTGAGAACCGTACTTTTCAATTACCCAGTCAATTACTCGCCCTCTTCCTTCATCGTCAAAATCGATATCAATATCAGGCATTGACACCCTATCTGGATTCAAAAATCTCTCAAAAAGTAGGTTATACTTGAGTGGATCAATGTTTGTTATTTTTAGGCAATAGGCTACAACTGAACCTGCTGCAGATCCTCTTCCTGGTCCAACAGAAACACCCATATCGCGGGCAGCTTGGATAAAATCTTGTACAATTAAGAAGTATCCTGGGTAACCTGTTTTGGCAATAATTTCTAGCTCAAAGTCAATTCGTTCTTGCTGCTCATCTGTTAAAGTTTCGCCATAGCGCTTATGAGCACCCACATACGTCAGGTGTTTTAGGTAGTTGTTTTCACCTCGGTTTCCACCATCTTCTTCGTCTTTCGCATCCTTGAATTCTTCCGGAAAATCAAATTTTGGAAGCAGGACGTCTCTTTCGAGTACAAAAGATTCAATTTTTTCTACAATTTCTTGAGTATTTGAAATAGCCTCTGGTATATCTTGAAAGAGCTGAACCATTTGGTCTTGTGATTTAAAATAAAATTCACTGTTCGGCATTCCGTATCTAAATCCACGTCCTCGACCAATAGGTGTGGATTTTTTTTCACCATCTCTAATACACAATAGTACATCGTGAGCTTCTGATTGTTCTTGGTTGATGTAAAAAGTATTGTTGGCGGCAACCAACTTCACTTCATGTTCTTTTGCGAGATTTATTAAAACCTTGTTGGCATATTCCTCTTCTTCCTCTCCATGTCGAACCAGCTCAATGTAGAAATCACCTCCAAATTGTTCTTTCCACCAAATGAGAGATTCCTCAGCTTGTTTTTCCCCTACATTCAAGATTAAATTTGCTAATTCACCATAAACTCCTCCTGATAGGACAATTAAATCATCTTTGTATTGTTCAATGAGATTTTTGTCAATTCTTGGAACATAATAGAATCCATCAATATTTGAAATAGAACTTAACTTGGCCAAATTGTGGTATCCATTTTTGTTTTTTGCCAATATCACAACTAACGAACCATTGTCCTTGTGTGATTTGTCGGTATGGTTGTTGCACACAAAAAACTCACAGCCTACTATGGCTTTTAGTTCCGTTTCGTTGTTTTCGGGGTTTTCTTCTTTTCTTTTTGCAATTTCTTTGTTGTGGTTGTTAACCGCTCTCACAAAGTGAAAAGCCCCCATCATGTTTCCTGTATCTGTAAGTGCTAATCCATTCATTTTATTGGATACGGCAGCCTTTACTAGGGAATTAATGTCTGATGTGGATTGGAGTATACTATACTGCGAGTGATTGTGTAAGTGAGAAAAGTTGAGTTCAGAAATCTCAGACTTTGTTAATTTGGTTGTTGATTTTTCCTTGGATAAGGATTTGGATTCAACTTCCAGTTCATCCTCTTCACCGTAGGGTTTGATGTTCAGTCCTATCAAAGCAATAGGCGAAGGGTTTTGCTCTCTAAATTTTTCAAAGTACCCTTTTTCCTGCTCTAGTTCTGTGAGTGACAGCACTTTTTTTCTGATTAATTCCAGAAAACATCTCGCTGTAGCCTCTACATCTGCTGACGCATTGTGAGCTTCAGCAAACTCTTCTTGAAATAGGAACTGATGAAGTTCTTGTAGCTTAGGTAGTTTGAATTTTCCACCTCTTCCACCAGGTATTTGGCACAGACTCGCAGTAGTTTCGGAACAAGAATCGAGTTTGTTCTTTTCCATCATAGAGGAAGCAATTCCAGCTCTATGAAATTCTGCTCCCACGATATTCAAATCAAAGTTTACGTTGTGTCCTATTACGAACTTTACCTTACCAAGAGCTTGGTTGAATTCGTTCAGTACGAAACTGAGATCCTGTCCTGTTTTTAGAGCTCTTTCGGTACTAATTCCGTGAATTTTAGAGGCGTTAAACGGAATATCAAATCCTTCTGGTTTTATGATAAAGTTCTTAACCTCAACCAGTTCTCCCATGTCGTTGTGTACTTGCCATGCAAGTTGAATACACCTTGGCCAGTTGTCGCTGTCCGTGATTGGGGCATTCCAGTTTTTTGGTAAACCGGTGGTTTCGGTATCGAAAATTAAATACATAGGTTGGGTAAGAATTAGGCTTAAATGTACAGATTTTTCTGAGAGATTTTTAGGTTAATTGTTACGTTTTTTTAACAAGAAATTCTATTCAATTTTTGGAACCACAACCTGAAAAGCTTCGGGGATAATAGAAATATGAGCAGAATCAAAAGAAAGTAATTCTCCGTCTGCTTGCATCAATAAAGTGGAGGTTTTATCACAAGTGATTGAAATTTCAGAACATTTGAATGTATCCACTTTAGAGTGCTCGTTTAGTTTTTGATTAAACATTTTACGAATGTTCCAGAGAAAACCTAGGGTAGAAATGTCTTTGACAGCTGTTATGTCAAATAAACCATCGGTTGGGTTTGGGTTGTGAGTAAGTTGCATTCCATTTCCGCAATATCGGCAAAGACCAATTGCCAACAGATACATGTTGTTGGAATCGGATTTCTCTTTTGATTGATAGTTTATCTTCTTTTTTTTATAAGTTGCCAAGCTCCAGAGAGAGGCAATGAAATAGGAGAGTTTGCCAAGCTTTCTGAAAGTATTAATTTGATTTACCACATGTCCATCAAAGCCTACCCCAGCTAAATTACTGAAATAATACACCTGGTTGTTCATTGTTATTTTGCCCAAGTCTTGAAAAGCTGTTTCTTCTTTGTTTAATATTGAAATGCACTCGTTTATTTGTGTCGGGATGGAGTAGTTTTTTATCCAGTCATTTCCAGTACCAATGGGGATAACACCTACTTTAATTTTTGTACTTAACTCAGGTCCATATTTCATTATTCCGTTCACAACATGGTGCAGAGTTCCGTCACCGCCAACACTAATGAATTTATGGTAACCTTTTTTTAGAGCTTCCTGTACTAACTCTTCTTCATGTCCGCAAAATGAAGTGATTGAAACGGTAAATCCATTTTTTAGTGCCTTAAATGAATCCCTTATCATTTGTTCCTTTTTTTGAAAATATTTATTTCCAGAAATAGGATTGACGATTATGAACCACGTATTATCGTTCAATTTTATAGTTTGAATACTCTAGAGATTGAAAACCCAAAACGGAATTGTCCCTCTGTGAAATTAGAAAATGTAGTAGGAATATATTGGACTTCTCCAAACCCTCTTGAATTGGAAAAATTCAATTGGAAAATGTGTCCGCCAGTATCAAACTCAAACCCTAATGCAATGGGGTTAAAGGTTTTGAGAGCTTCTTGAACTCCATTTTCAAATAATACGTAGTGGTATTCTCCAATTATTCCTATAAGTTTGGTAAGCTGTAATCTTGCTCCTGCACCTACGGCAAAGGTTCCGTTTTGGTCATAAAATCCAACGTAATTTCTGTGAACGTAAGTGGGCATCACTTGAAGAGAAAAGCGTTCAGAAAATTTTTTGGCAAGCAACAATTGGTAAGAACTAGAAGTTCTACTCACAAAATCTGGAAAAGAAGCAGGAGAGGCAGAATTGCTACTAGAAGGCATAGAGGTAACATTAAATTTGGCTAATCCTACAAGTGTAAATGGCATTTTATTGCTTTGTGCAAGAAGTTTGTACTTGGCATAGCCTTCGTAAAGTTGTAGGTAAGGACCAGCTCCTTTATAACGTGTAATTCCTATGTTGAAATTATTTGTAATTCCGGCTTCTAATCCTAAGGCAATGTCCGAAGAATTATCTATTCCAAAAAGCGTTTTTACGCCTCCATTTGTTCCAGCAATGTCTCCAAATCTATGTCCGATTTTCATGTCCATGGATTTTTTTTCTAACATCTCGGTAGAGTGAGAATTGATAATTCGGGTAGAATTAAATGTATTCCAAGTGTAGTGGGTTTTGTCATTTTCTTGAGAAAATGTAGACGAAGAAAGTAGAACTAAAATGAAGAATAGGTATTTCATAAAATCGGATTAAAAACTGGATGTTCTTGTCGGTTGTGTTGTTTTCTTATTGTTTTCGATGGTCTTTTTGCTCGCCATGGATTGAATATATGCCATCAGGTCTTCTAGTTGTTTGTCGCTCATTCTTTCTTTTGTGTAGTTGGGCATATAGGGTTTGTAACCGTTTTTGGAATAGGTTCCTTTCCTCGTAATATCATAGACAGAAAATGCTTTGTGTGTTCTCGACCAATACTTTAAATGTTTGAACGTGAGCTGATCGCTATTAAGCTTGTAATTAGTAACCCCTCCTTCTTTGTGGCAAGTAAGGCAGCTCATGTCGTAAATTAACTTTCCAGTTTTTGGGTTTCCATTTTCTCCAAATTTTCTGTTTTCGATTTTTTGCGGAATCATAAAAGTCGCAGGAGAATAATCTAAATATTTAGATTCTATCAGTTCTTTTTTTTTCTTTATATTAGTTGAGTTCTTAATCAAATTTGTTTCCTTTTTTGTCAAATTTAAATCCTTGTAGTTATATCCGATTGAATTCAAAAAATGCAGCACGGCATTCATTTCTTGTTGATTTAAAGCTCTTCCTTGGGAACATACTACCGCACATAATTGAACCGCATTTACGAGCGTGTCTCTAGCTGGATCAACTAGGTCACCGTACTTTTTTTGGTAGTCATCATTGTACCAATGTGATTTATTTACGGTACCGTACAAGGTAGTTGCTGGCAAAAAATTAATTTCTTTTTCTGAAATATATTTCAAGCGAGTTTCGGGATTGCTTTTCGTTAAATCGGGATCTTCTCTTTCAATATTATGGCAATCAACACACACAAAGTGTTTGGATTGCCTCAATTCGAAAATCTTTTTGTTTTCCGGATCAAGAAAACCAGTGGTCACTAGGTTTTTTCCTTGATTCACCTTTGCCGAATCTAGTTGGTAATTCGGAATAAAATGCAGGGGCATGTCTATCTTAAAAGTGTAAAGGATATCCAGCACTTTGTCTTCCCCAGAAATGATAGCTGATTGTGGAATAAATGAACTAGAAACAAGGCCAATCGCTCCAAGGACAAGTGAAGTGAAGATTATTGTATGTTTCAAATTCATAACGAATTAATTGTTTAATCTCCCTGCGTTAATCCAGCTCGTAATTGTGTCAATATCTGTTTGCGCCAATTTTGACTGTAGCTTGGGCATTGGATTAAATCCAGAAGTATGATTGATAGCCCCTAAAAGTGATGTGATAGGCACCAAAATTGCCTCTCCATGTGTATTAAATGATTTTCCATCGGCTCCTCCACCATGACAGTAACTTCCATTACAATGAGTGTTAAAAATAGGAAGCACGCTTTGTTGAAAGGATACTGTTGGGGTTGGAACAGGGGTAGTTGTGTCAACTTTTGGTTCTTCTGGCGCTTCTTTTTTACACGAAAAAGAAAGAACAATCATGAGGAAACCTGAGACAAAGAGTTGAGTTGTAGGCATTGCATTAATCATTTAGTTTGCCACCATTTATCCATGCTTCAATTTTGGCAATTTTGGATGCAGAGAGCTGAGAGCCTACTTGTGGCATATTTTTAAATCCTGGACTGTGCTTTATACTACCCAGGGTTTGGGAATCTGGAACTGAACTCGCGCCAGCATGTGTTTCGTAGATTTTTCCATCAGCGCCATTACTTGAACCATGGCAAGTGCCACCAGTTCCGCAGCTTTGCTGGAAAATAGGTTGAACATCGGCAGCAAATTTCACTGCTTCCACCACGGGAGTGTTTTCTTCCGGATCTTCGGATTTTTCTTTTTTACAGGAGAAGGTAACGAGCGTGATTAAAAGGATGGAACTTAGTATTGTTTTCATAAGATAAGAGTTAGATATAGAATTACAAGATAAGAAATATTTAGAACTTTATTTTACTGATGTCAATTTTGAAAATATCGGTATTTCCATAACTTCCTTTGTAATTTGTGGATACATACGCTGTTTTTAAGTTTTTGGTAACCGAAATTGTTTTTTCTGATCCTACCGTGTTGATTGGGTAGCCCATATTTTTGGCTTTGCTCCATTTTCCGTTTGTTCTTTTGGAATAAAAAATGTCATACGATCCCATTCCATCATGACCAGTTGAGGTAAAGAAAAGCAAATCGCCACTTGGGTGAATGAATACCGAGTTTTCATCTCCTTCCGAATTTATAGAGTCGCCCAAGTTAATAGGTTTTGTCCATTCGTCTCCAATTCTTCTTGCTGTATAAATGTCTGCCTGTCCATTTCCTCCTGGTCTGTCACTTACGAAATAAATAAAGTTTTCATCTTCGGTAACCGAGGCAGAGCTTTCAAAATAAGTGGAGTTGACATTTCTTCCCTCGTCAATGTTACTGGCTGTACCAAAACTTTCGTCTTCTCTTTTTCTGGAAACAAAAATATCGCCTCCGTTTTCACTTTTGTAGACGTAAATGGAGTTTCCATCTGGAGAAATACTCAAAACGGCATCGTGAACAGGAGTGTTTATACTTCCTTTTATAGGCTCGGATTGCGACCACTCTTTCATCGAATCATTCCATTGCGAGATGTAAATATCTTCGTAATACATATTGTCGGCAATTTCGTCTACTTCGCCTCCTTTTGTATCGGCTCTTCGAGAGGTGAAAACGAGTGTTTTTCCGTCTGCTGAGATGGATCCTGCATACTCTGGATTGAATGAATTGATGTTTCTTCCCATATTCTCTGCTGTTGCATCAACAGGGTTTTCTAGGCAAATTTTAGCGAAGTCACATTGCTTTATTCGAGCCTCAGTATCGTAATCTTCGTTGGTGCTTTTTGATGATTTTCCCTTGAAATTTTGGTAAAACTGTTTGGCTAATTCTAATTCTCCCAATCTGTGGTATGATTCGGCCAATATAAAGTACACATCTGTGTTGGTTTCAGGATCGAGGCTAATGGCTCTTAATGCATATTTTTTTCCCAGTCGGGGTTTGTCGAGATTTAAGTGGCATTCTGCAACTCGAAAGTTGGCCGTTGCATTCGCACTGTCGTAGGATAAAACTGTTCTGAATACATTTAGCGCCTTTCGATAATTGTTTTCATACACAAGTATTTTCCCGTCATTCAGGAGTTTTTTGATTTTGATCTTTTGACCAAAACTAGTTTTTTGTTGCCCAAAAGAGTTGCTTGAAATACACATTGCTAAGAAAAGTAACGTGACGAGAGGTAGAAGTTTTTTTATCATAAAGTTGAATACGTTAATTAATCGGTTTGAGTTACGTTCGTTTCATTTTTGCTGGCAAACCTGGAAGTGTTTAGGTCTACCAATTTATGCATTGCGATTGTGGACGCAACAATAGCTAAAAATGGAGCAAATAGCACACCAAAATTATCTAAAAATAATTTAAGCCACGTATTGTCCGTTTGGATGAGCGAAGGTACCTTATAAAATAAGGAATAAACACCGCCAATTGCAAAAGCTAAGCCTGCGTGATTTTTCATAAAAGTCCAGCTCTCTTTTATCGTAAATCTCAATCTTTCGTTGATATAATCTACGTAAGCAAATCCATAAAAATAGAACCCAATAAGAACCGCTACTAATTCGTAGGTAAAGTTGTCAATTCCGACTAACCAGCAGATTGGTTTCCAAATTAAATATAAAATACTAATCTCGGCAACTAACATTCGCAGCGCAATTCCAATTCCTCTTTTTACGTCCTTTATCAATTGTGGTAAATTGAATTTGTATTGATTTCCAGTAAGTACTTCCTCTGTTTTTTCTGAAATGAAAGCAAGTAAAGGAGAAAGGAGAATGATAACTACGTATTTTACTGCATCTACAAATAAGAATTTGAGCAACGCAAAAAATTGTACTTTAATGAGTAGCCAAATTCTTCCGATAAAACCCAGAGAATAATCTTTAGTTTCTACTGATGTCTCGGCTGCATGACTCAAGCTTTCGAAGGAGTACCCAAAATAAAAAAGAATGCCAAAAAGGAGAACTGGGGCAATGAGGTATTTCAAAAAACCATGGTTGAGTATAAATAACAACGCTTCTTTGTAACTGCGTAACCCTAATGCTATTTCTTTGATAAATTTCATGTGTGGCTCTAACTGGAGATAACACCTTAAAAATAAGTAAAAAGTAAGGAGTACAAAAAGAAAAGTGGAGGTAGCTGAACAGAAAACCGAATAATTAACAAATAAATAGCTGAGATAGGGATTCAGTTCTTGGGATTTGTCTAATTTTGTAAAAAATTAAAACACACCATGGATTTATCCTTATTGACAGCAGTTACACCTATTGACGGAAGATACAGAAGTAAAACAGAAGAGTTAGGCGCCTATTTTTCGGAGTTTGCACTTATCAAGTACCGAGTAAAAGTGGAAATAGAGTATTTTATTTCATTATGCCAGATTCCTCTTCCTTTGTTAGAGAATATTAATACCGAAGATGTTTTTTCGGCCTTAAGAAAAGTGTATCAGGAGTTTACTCTGGAGGATGCTTCAAGGATAAAAGAGATTGAGGCTATTACGAACCATGATGTAAAAGCTGTTGAGTACTTTATCAAGGAGAAGGTAGAAACGATTGACTTAGGAAATACCAAAGAGTTTATCCATTTTGGATTGACTTCCCAAGACATAAATAATACAGCAATTCCTATGATGTTGAAAGATGCTGTTGAGGAAGTATATATCCCTTCATTGACCGAAATAGTGGAACATTTGAAAAGTATGGCTAGTTTATGGGGAGAAATTCCTATGCTGGCTAAAACACATGGTCAGGCAGCTTCTCCTACTATTCTAGGAAAAGAAATATATGTTTTTGTTGAAAGGCTTCAGGTTCAATTGAAACAACTGAAGCAAATTGATTATTCATCGAAGTTCGGAGGTGCAACGGGTAATTTTAACGCTCATCACATTGCGTATCCAGAAATAAATTGGATGAAATTTGCCGATACTTTTGTAGAGAAGACTTTAGGATTGAAAAGATCTCAGTATACTACCCAGGTTGAACATTACGATAATTTAGCTGCTTTGTTTGATTGCTTGAAAAGAATCAATACGATTTTGATTGATTTTAGTAGAGATATTTGGCAATACATTGCCATGGATTACTTCAAACAGAAAATTGTAGCGAATGAGGTAGGATCTTCAGCAATGCCTCACAAGGTAAATCCAATTGATTTTGAAAATGCAGAGGGAAATTTCGGGATAGCAAATGCTTTGTATGAGCACCTTTCGATCAAGTTGCCTATCTCAAGATTGCAAAGAGATTTAACAGATTCTACCGTACTAAGAAATGTAGGAGTGCCAATAGCTCACACACTTATTTCATTTAAATCCTTAAAAAAAGGAATGGGTAAGTTGTTGTTGAATTCAGCAGCACTGAAAGCTGATTTAGAGAATAACTGGGCTGTAGTTGCTGAAGCAATTCAAACTGTCCTGAGAAGAGAATCGTACCCAAATCCTTACGAGAAGTTGAAAGAGTTGACAAGAAATAACGATAAAATGACTCAAGAATCAATTCAAGAATTCATTAAGAATTTAGATGTTTCAGAAGAGATAAAAGAAGAGTTGATGTTGATTTCTCCGCATACATACACCGGGATTGACATGATGATTTTTTAATAAAATATTCCTACATTCGTTAACGAAATCAAAATTAATTACCCAACAAAATAGGCCCGATCTAGTATGATGATTAAAGCAGTAAAATCAAAAATTCATAGAGTAGTCATTACTCAAGCAGAATTAAATTACATAGGAAGTATTACCATTGATGAAGATTTGATGGATGCTTCGAACATTATTGAAGGAGAAAGAGTACAAATTGTAAACTTGAATAACGCAGCAAGGTTAGAAACTTATGTGATAAAAGGGGAGAGAGGTTCAGGTATTATTTGCCTCAACGGACCTTCAGCGAGGTTGGTGGCTGTAGGTGATCAGGTGATTATCATTGGATACGGTTACATGGATTTTGAAGAAGCAAAAACCTATAAGCCGTCTATGGTATTTCCGGTAGAAGGAAATAAATTGGTTTAAAGATTAAATAAAAAGCCTACTCGAAGATACAGTCTTGAGTCTGCGCCAAATGTTCCGATATAAGGGTTGTTTGGATCTCCAATCAAATCATACAAAGCTAAAATCTGAAAGCCATTCGAGGCGTACCCGCCTCCTACAAGTCCAATAGGCACCCATACTCTTCTTACAGAAGGAATGGTGTTGAAGTCATCAGTGTTGAGCATTTCGAATTCGGCATGAGCCACCAGCCTATCAAAAAATCTATAGCGAGTAAAAATACTCCCTCCATAAATGCTAGAGGTGAAAACAGGTGAAAATCTTCGGTCGCTGAAATAGTTGTATTTTAAACCCACACCGACAGAATAGTCGCTGGTAATTCTGTAGCCCAGAATTGGCGAGACTTCTACATTTGTTAAAGTTCCAAAATTAGCCCAAAAATTTCCTCCCGTGTACAATCGTTCTTTCAATGGAAGTCCACTTAAATCTTCTTTGTCTTCATCGCCATAATCAGGATCATATTGTGAGAAAGAGGACAATGAGGCAATTAGAGAAACAAGTAGGAGCGAGTACAATTTGAAAGGCATAAATGTCAAGGTTTTAATTGTTACAATACAAAAATACAATAATCTTTGTGGTAATCTGGAGTTTGTTTTTTCCACTCACCAATGGTTTTGGTTAAGATTTTTTCATTGCTCAAGGTTATATTGGCAGCGATACACAGTTTGATTGAATTGTCGCAATGCATCAAAATATCCTCGATTAAGTGGTTGTTGCGAAAAGGTGTTTCCATAAACACCTGAGTGTGATTTTTCCTTGAAAGTCTTTCAAGGTTTTTCAAGGATTTCACTCTCTCACCTCTGTCTTTTGGTAAATATCCATTAAAGGTAAATTGCTGTCCGTTTTTACCCGAGGCAATAAGAGCCAGAAGTATAGAAGATGGACCAACAAAAGGTTTAACTTGTATACTGAGTTCGTGAGCAATTTCTACCACGTCAGCGCCTGGATCTGCAATTCCTGGGCAGCCTGCTTCACTCATCACACCTATATTTTGGTCCTTGTGTTGATGAATAAATTGGCTTAATTCTTTCCTAGATGTTCTTTTGTCTATGATAAAAAACTCTTTGTCGTCAATCGGATAGGAGGGATTTACTTTTCTCAAATATCTTCTTGTGGTTTTTATATTTTCGACCACAAATACCTCCACTTCATCCATCACTTGTTGAACTCCCAGTGGAATAGTAGTTTCCATGTTATATTCGCCCATTGTAATTGGGAGTATGTATAAGGTTCCTTTGCTCATTTTAATTTCTAAAGGTATTTAATAATGATTATTTCTACATACAATTACGATAGTTTGTTTTGCTTTTTCGCTCTGTTCATTTTGTTTTGATACAAAACGAACCAAAAAATCAAGAATATTTCAAGGAAATTTTTATTCCTCAAAATCGGAATAAAATCGTTTTAAGATTTTGCCTTTTCTCGCACAAGCCAAGACACCTCATCTAAAAACTATTTCTGAGAAATATCCAATTAAACAATTTATCTTTTCAATTTAATTATTAATTCTCTCAATAATCTTATCACAAGCCAAATCAAGCATTTGGTATACATTCTCGAATCCATCTTTACCTCCATAATAGGGGTCAGGCACACTTGAGTTGGATTGTAAATCTATCTCGTTCAAAATTAATTTTACTTTTTTCTCTTCTTCTTTAGTGGAAGCTAATTTTAAAATATTATTAAAGTTTTCAGCATCCATGGCATAGATTACATCAAAATCTTTAAAGTCCGAAACGGAAAATTGCCTAGCTCTTTGGCTAGTGATGTCAATTCCATATTTCTTAGCAACTTCAATCGAGCGTTCATCAGGTAAATTGCCCACATGATATGCCGCAGTACCCGCAGAGTCAATTTTCCAGTTCAATCCTTTTTCATTGGCCTTCTTTGTCAGAATTCCTTCTGCCAAAGGGGAGCGACAAATGTTTCCTAAGCAAACCATAAGTATTTTCATTATATCGGTCTTTATTTTTTTTAATATGTCAACCTGAACTCGTGTGCTGAGTTTATCGAAGTAAGATTCAGGATCTAACAGAGAATATTACATGAGTAATATTTCCATGAATAAAGATGCTGAAATAAATTCAGCATGACAATTTAGAATGCAAAAAAAATCCTCTCGATTTTTCGAGAGGATTTAAGTCTAATATCTAGAATCTAAGTTCTAGCATCTATAAACCTAGTTCTTAGCCAAATAATCTGCAACTCCATCAAAAGAGGCTTTCATTCCCTCTTTTCCTTCGCTCCAGTTTGCTGGGCAAACTTCACCGTTTTCCTCTGTAAATTGTAAAGCGTCTACCATTCTTATCGCTTCATCTACATTTCTTCCCAATGGCAAATCGTTGATTAATGAATGACGAACAACTCCCGCTTTGTCAATCAAGAACAAACCTCTGTAAGCAATCATTGGCCCTGTAGCTACTAAAGCTCCGTTCTCATCGTAATCGTACTCTCCAACCAATACACCAAATGCATCAGAGATTGTTTTGTTTGTATCTGCTACAATTGGGTATTTGATTCCTTTGATTCCTCCATGTCCTTTTTCTACTTGTGCCCATCCCCAGTGTGATTCTTCTGTATCAGTTGAACAAGCAACAACTTTTACTCCTCTTTTTTCAAATTCAGCTATTTTATCCTGAAAAGCATGTAATTCTGAAGGACATACAAATGTGAAATCTTTTGGGTAAAAGAAAAAGATTACCTCGTTTTTTCCGATAAATTGCTCCAAAGAAAAATCTTGTGCAATGTCGTTTCCGTTAATTAATGCTGGAGCGCTAAACAATGGCGCTTTTTTTCCTACTAATGTCATACTATTTATATTTTTTTGAATGTTATTTTGATAGTGTCAAAATTACAAAATATTATAGTTTGATGGGAGTATTTTTAGAAAATAATTATGACGAAAAAAATGTAATAACAGAATTTTAAACCGAATAAATAGTTTCATTTAAAAAGTGAAGGTTATTCTGGACTTGATCTAGAATCTGTCAATAAATAGCATTTCAGCTAACTGAAAGATTTCATCTCGCAAGACAAAGTGACTGGGTACTTTTAAATTGAAAAGTGTAATCGCTAAATTGTTCCCATCCTAGTTTCCTGCCCTTTCTTTCCATTGCATTTTCTTTTCGAGGTAGTACAACTTGCTCCAACCAAAAATAGAATCAAAAAACAAAGGCTAATTGTATTTCTTCTGTTACTTTTCATACCTTTAATACGAGGTATTGAATAGAAAAGTATACTTCAGGTGATCAAATTTTAATTATGAATTTCAATAAAATAGTAGAAAAAGCAAAAACATCTTCTTTCGGAATGTGGAAATTAAACTTTGGTTTACATCGATTTATTCCTTTCAATAAACCTCATGGAATAAAAATTACTGAGATCACAGAAGATTCATTTTCCACCGTAATTCCAAAACGGCAAGTAAATCACAATCACATAAAGGGGATTCATGCCTGCGGAATGGCAACTTGTGCAGAATTTTGCACTGGATTGGTTTTGCTTTATAAGTTAGGAATGAAAGACTACCGATTAATTATGGAGTCGCTCGAAATAAAATTCCATTATCAAGCCAAGAGTGAGGTAACTGCTAATTACCAGTTCTTAGATTCGGAAGTGGAAGAAATCAAATCTATTTTGAAAAAAGAAGGGGTAACCTACAAAAAGTGTGAGGTAAAACTCCATGATGCGGAACAAAATCATGTGGCTACTTGCTATACCAATTGGCAAATTAAGGATTGGAAGAAAGTGAGGACAAAGGTGTAGTTGTAGAAGCAATTTAAATCAAAATTATACTAAATCACTTGAACTGACATGAGGATAGTTCTCCTCTTCCTGCTAGATCGATTTTGAGGAAGTGATTACAGAGTTTAAAAAGTGCACTGAGAACTAATTTATCTCAAGATCAAATCTCTGTAAATTAACATTCCCTTTCTCATCAATTACTTGAACTTCTAAGATTTGCTTTCCGGAAGTTAATTCTTCCATTTCGGTAAGAGAGACATACCATCTTGCTTTTTTGCGTTTGTATTCAGTTAATATCCATTTTCCATTTATTTTAGCAGAATAACTTTCTATGCCAGATAAATTATCTCCAATTTTAAACACGAGCGTGCTGTTGTTTGTTAATTTAGAAGTGTCCGAGAGCAATACCAAAACTGGTTTTGTAGTGTCCATTGTAATGGCAAACTTTCCGAATTGTTTTACTCTTGTAGTAACCGTGCCTAACTGGTATTCACCACCGCAATCTGTTATTCTTCCTTTGTTGTTGATGGATACAATGAGCAATTTATCGTGAAGAGACGAGTCAATGGGTTTGGTTGGAGTAATAATGAGTTTGTAAGTCTTCTGAATTCCAGCCAATTTTGTTCCAAAACTGTGAATGTCCGAAAGGTAATTGTTGCTAGTGTTAACAGAATAAGTTACACACAAATCCTCATATATCGTATTTGGAGTCAGCAAGGCTGTAAATCCATTTTGTTCCATTAAATTGGCAGTGTTATAGGAAAAATAATTATCGCAAGTAGTTTTGTTTGCAATGGCTTTTGCATAGCCCGTTGAGTCACCTTTTATGTGATAGCTTAATTTAGAGGTGTTTCCAGCAAAATCTTTAGCTAAGTAACTAAATTTATAAGAGGAATCGTTTTCTATGTGAGTATAACCCTTATTAATTTGGGTGTAAATTTCGAGCTTATTGTTTCCGTTAAGAAATGATTTGTGAAACGAGTTGTTATAAAGCTTATGCCTTGGGTAATCCACATGATGATTGACGTATCTACTAGTTGAGAAATCCAATTTATCCATTTTATGTCCAAATAAATGGGTGTCATTAACTGATAGATTCAAAGAATACAAACCGCAAATATTCGGGGCATTCAATCTGTCGGTAGAGTGAAGCGCGCATCCAATATTACCGTAAGCCCTTATTGTTTTGCCAATGAAATATTTTCCGTTTTTGTTTTTCTTTACTGGAATTATTTGAGCTTTTTGCTGTCCATCTACCAGCGAAAATTTATCCAATGGATAAATTTTTAAATTATTAATCAAGGGTTTTTTACTGTCCGTTATTTGATAACCAAATAAAAGAGGATTCATTGGATGTTCGGATTTCGTTTCACGTATTTCAAAATGTAAATGTGGAGCGTAGGACCCTCCTGAATTACCACTTAAACCAATTATTTCTCCTTTTTTCACAATTAATGCAGTTGAGTCTACATATAGATTGAACGTCTCTTTTTGGATGGAATATTGATGGTTTCGAACGGCTTTGTCAATAATTGTATTAAAATTAGATAGGTGTGCATATACACTGGTATATCCATTTGGGTGATTGATATAAAGAGCTTTTCCGTATCCGTAATGGGAGTATGAAATGCGAGAAATATAACCATCCTCTATGGCGTAAATCTTTTTGCCTTCTACCCCTTGAGTTTTAAAATCAATCCCTGTGTGAAAATGATTGGAGCGGACCTCACCAAAATTTCCAGCTACATACAAAGAAATGTCCAGAGGTGAGCCGAAATTAGTGGAGTCAGGTGGTGATTGAGAAAGCATGTAATTTGATGAAAATAAGAGAATTAAAATAGATAAATATAAGATGGAGGGGTGCGAATGTTTCATAGAACAAAAATAAAGGTTTGCTACTGAATCAGTGGAAAATGAGAAAAAGTTATTCACTTTGAGTGGAGTATAAATGTAAAAATTAAATTAGCTGAATTAAATTAGTATTAGTAAATTCGTACAATATCTACCTCAATCGTGGACATGAGTAGCGAAGACCAGAAAATAGAACAAATATCACTAAAAATTAATGAGCTAATAGCCCTCAAAAATCAGTACAAATCTGAATCTGAGCGTTTGCTAGAAGAAAATAAATCATTGAGAAACGATATTGAAATGAAGGAAAATCGATATTCGAAACTTGTGAAAGAAGTAGAAGAATTAAAAACAATTGAAAGAGTTGACTCACCATTGAAAACAGAATTGGATGAGGCAAAAATCAATGGAATGATTAAAGAGATTGAGGAATGCATGGCATTGCTCAGGAGTTAATATAATGTTTTGAATGAGTAAGAAGAACGTTAAAATAAAAATTGGAGACAGAGTTTATCCGCTAACCGTTTCAGAAAGTGAAGAGGCAGGAGTGGAGTTGTCGGCAAACACAATTGCTGAAAACATAACAAAACTGAAGAACCAATATAAAATAACGGATTCTCAGGATTTGTTGGCAATGACTTGTTTGGAATTTGCGAATAAAATCCATACAGCTCAAGCTCAACCAGAGCCAGTACGAGTGAAAGATAATTCAGCCAAATTGGACGAATTGCTTTTTCTACTGAATCAAGCACTCTCTTAAATTTTTCCTAGTACATCTTTCATTTTGTTTTATTGTTGAATTAATAAACAAAAAAAAGAAATGGAACTAATTAGTATTGTGATTGGAGTCGTAGTAGGACTCATAATCGGAGGAGGAGCAGTTTTTATGTTCTCCAAAGGCCTTTTGAAAAAAGAAAGGGAAAGTATGCTTACTGAGATTAAAGGAAAGCAAGAATCAATCAAGCAAGAAAAAATCTTGCAAGCAAAAGAGAAGTTTTTGGCGTTGAAGGAAAAGCATGAAAATGCTGTGAACGAAAAAAACAGAAAAATTCAGTCTGCAGAAGACAGAATTAAGAGCAAGGAAAAACAAATTTCTCAAAAGCTAGAAGAAACATCCAAAAAAGAAAAATCATTGGATAGGTTGAAAAAAGATCTGGAAACTCAACTGGAGGTTGTGAATACCAAAAGAGAAGATTTGTCTAAAAAACAAGAAAAACAAGTAGCTGAATTAGAAAAATTATCGGGTTACAGCAAAGACGATGCAAAGGCTCAATTGGTAGAAGCATTGAAAGATGAAGCAAAAACGGATGCAATGGCTTACATCAAAAACATTGCAGACGAAGCAAAATTATCGGCAAACCAAGAGGCCAAGAAGATTGTCATTCAATCTATTCAGAGAGTGGCCACAGAAAAAGCAGTAGAAAATTCAGTTTCGATATTTAACATTCCTTCTGACGAAGTGAAGGGAAGAATTATTGGAAGAGAGGGAAGAAACATTAGAGCGCTAGAAGCTGCAACCGGAGTTGAAATAATAGTAGACGATACACCGGAGGCAATCATTTTATCTTGTTTTGATCCTATCCGAAGAGAGATTGCAAGATTATCTTTGCACCAATTAGTTTCTGATGGGAGAATTCACCCAGCTAGGATTGAGGAAGTAGTGAAGAAAACGAGAAAAGCTTTGGATGAAGAAATCGTTGAGACTGGAAAAAAGACTTGTATCGATTTAGGAATTCATGGGTTACACCCAGAACTTATTAAATTGGTAGGAAGAATGAAATACCGTTCTTCGTACGGACAAAACTTGCTGCAGCACTCAAGAGAAGTTGCCAACTTATGTGCGACAATGGCAAGCGAGCTGGGATTGAATCCGAAAACCGCTAAGAGAGCAGGATTGTTGCACGATATAGGAAAAGTACCGGAAGATGAACCAGAATTGCCACACGCAATACTTGGAGCCAAATGGGCGGAGAAATATGGTGAAAAGCCAGATGTGGTAAACGCAATTGGAGCTCACCATGATGAAATGGAAATGACTACGTTATACTCTCCAATTATTCAGGTGTGTGATGCGATTTCAGGAGCAAGACCAGGCGCAAGAAGAGAAGTTGTTGAGTCTTACATTCAAAGAATTAAAGACTTGGAAACAACCGCTTTGAGTTATGACGGTGTAAGTAAAGCATTTGCAATTCAAGCTGGAAGAGAACTAAGGGTGATGGTAGAAAGTGGAAAAGTTTCAGATAAAAGAGCTGATGAATTGGCCTTTGAAATATCTCAAAAGATACAGACTGATATGACTTATCCAGGTCAAGTAAGAGTTACCGTAATTCGTGAGAAAAGAGCAATTGGAATTGCTAAATAGCATAACTGGAAAGATCAATTGCAAAAAGCCTCATTTATTTTTGAGGCTTTTTTTATGTCTTTTTCTATCTAATTAAGTGAATATACCCTGTTTGGTCTGAGATTTTTGTTCCTTCAGACTTGAAGGTTAATTTCCATACATAAACTCCGGAAGGACAAGCTTTCCCCTTGTGAGTTCCCTCCCATTTATCCCCTGGATCGGTTGATTCAAAAACAATTTCTCCCCACCTATTAAAAATAGTTAATTCAAAGTCTTCACTGTCTTCTAACCCAATTATATGCCACAGGTCATTTTTTCCGTCTTCACCAGGTGTAAAACTATTTGGAGCATAAAAATTATCACTTTTTATTTCGATCGAATAATAAACCGTGTCATTACAATTATATGGTGAGATTGCTATGAGTGTAATTAAGTAGTTTCCCTCTTCGTTGTATGCATGAGTTGGATTAGTGAGTGCAGAAGAGTCTCCGTCACCAAAATACCAAATATACGAAGTTGCATTGGCCGAAATATTAGTAAATGAAATGAGATCTCTTGGTGCGCCAAAACTCGGAAAGAAGCTAAAATCTCCTTGAGCTAAGTCGTATGCATTAATGTAGCCAGTAATGGTGGTATCATCCAAACAGCCTATATTTGAGGTAACTGAAAGTGAAACAGTGAAAGATCCAGGTGCAATATAATCGATTGTTGGGTTTTGATTTGCTGAGGTGTCACCATTCCCGAAATCCCAATTCCAGCTTGTAATGCTTCCCGTACCAACATTAGAAACGTCAATGAAATTGGAGGTCAACGGGATACATCCAGCAGTATCTGACGTGGTAAAAGCTGCTTCTAATTCTTGATTGGAAATTGCTATTGTGTCGTACTCAAAACATCCGTTAGAGGAAATGATTACCGAGTAAATTCCTGGCAATGAAGGCGATATAAGTTGGGTCGATTGTCCTGTATTCCACAAATAAGTTGCGCCACTATTTCCCGCATCCAATGTTACGCTATCATCTTCGCATTTCATTGAGTCAATTCCCAAATTTTTTGTAAAATCAACAGAGGCTAAAGTAATGTACCGAGTGCTATTATTGGGAATATGTAGATTTGATATGCCTGAAATGGTTATGGTATTTCCGCTGATGTTGAATGAAAGGCCGCTTGAGGAATTATAAGCGGTGGAATTATTGAAATTGCCATCGTCATCAACTAGTAATGCCAGACAACTAGTGTCAAAATCAATTCCAATCGCACAAGGGCTTATAGAAATGTCACAATTAAAATTTTGAGAAAAATTCGTTTTGGTCACTTTCCATTCTCTCTCTATTCTCGAATTCAAAAATGGGATAGCAGGCAATTCATTTCTAGTTGCAAGCGTATTACACGTCAATCCTCCATTGTTCCCTATAACCACAAATGAAGAATCGGATTGAAATAATCCTGTGTTTGCAACATTTGTTACAGCTAAATTGGCAAGATAGATTCTAGTAACATCATAAAAACTATGAGATTGTTTTTGTAATAATCCTTGGCTATCGTCTCTACCAATGCCAATTACATCATTGTGATAGTTGGCTGTTACAGAGGCGTCCCAAACAATTGTTCCGTTTGTAGAAATATAATCTCCTTGATTTCCTCCACCTGTATTGTCCAGGGTTATTCCATACTTAATAGCTAAATAAGTGTGGACTTTATTCATCTCGAGATTAGTCAAATCTCTGTTGTAAAAAATGAATTCATGCAAATATCCGTTGTAGGGTGAATTTGTGTTTCCGGGCATTAATCCAAAATGGAGACCGATTTGACCTGAAGATTGAGAAGCACCACCGCCTGTAAATATGCCTGAGTTTTCTTTGGTAGTGAGAGTTCCCGTACCACTTCTATTTCCCTTATAAGAAATGATTGTCGGGAGATGACTTTCTGTCCAATCTCTGGATGCATTTGTGCTGGTGCCAATTCCTCTTCCAGTAGCAAATCTTCCGACTACTCCCAGGTTTCTGAACTGAATAGCGTCTCCACTATTTTCGTTGTAAAGCATCATATGATTGTTGTTGCGAATAACCGTTGGAAAATAATACACCCCAAAAAAAGTTCCTTGGCTTGTGCTATTTCTATTGTCCAACAAGTTGAGGGAGGTGTTGTTTTGTAAAGCCTTTATGGCGGCATTTGAATTTGCAGTAAATTCGATAGTTGTATTATAATTTGAGGTATTACCAAGAGGTGTGTTGGTTGCTACTGGAAAAGGTGCTGTGTTATCTGTTACGGTAATTGCGCCTGCTCCTATCGGAAAAGTAGTGGTCCAATTTGTGACATTTCCTAGAGTTAAATTATCTGGTTTAAACCAAGCTGTGAGATTGGTAGTGCCTATGTTACCTGGATTCTGGGAAAAGAAAGTTTCTGAAAAAAGAAGAAAAATAAATAATACGTTTATTCTCATGGCATAGGAATATTAAAGACATTCAAATATACTACATAAAGTTAAGTTTTAGTTTTGGCCACCATCCTTCCAATCTTTTTGTGAGAAAAATAGTGTGAAAGAAGCATCCATATTATTTAGGAGTTTTCCAATAAAGATAAAGTGCGAAGGAAAGCAGGATGAGATTTGGAATCCATACTGCTAAGAAAGTGTTGAGGCCTGCGTTTGTGGCATAAACTGTAGAAAATCGATTGAAGACAAAGTAAAGGGCCACAGAGCCAATTCCAAGCAGAATGGTCATTCCGACTTTGCTTCTTGCCGGTGAAATACTAATACATACTCCTAACAAGGCCAGAATAAATAAGGAAAGCGGATTTGAAGTTCGGGAATAAATCTCGATATCGATGTACGGTACTATGGCAGATCCTTTCAGTTTTTCTTTTTTACGATAAGCAAGTATTTCATCGTAATACATAGTTGAAATTACTTCGTTTCTTTGTCCCAAGTCCTTCAATCCGAATGAGAGTGTTGTGTCGATAGTAATAGATTCTGAAACACTGTCTCCCGAGGGAAGGAGGTATCTTTCTGTTACATTTTTTAATTGAAATTTATTGGTAGTGCTGTCTCCATAGGCATAATTGGCATTCATGGTGTAGGCCAGTTTCCAAGAACCGTCACGGTCTTTTTTGTATTGGTCTACCCAAAGTTCCGATACAAATTTCATTTCCTTGAAATTATAGGATTTGTAAGAAACAATAGTTCCAGGCACCACTTCGAAATGAACACCCGCTAAAACTGATGCGTAATTGGTATGAATGTTTTCAAAAGCCAACCTTTTTTGGTTTGCTTTTGGGAGTAAAACGAAATTGACAAAAAATGAAAAACACACAATGACACCCACCGCAATAAAAAAAGGGCGAAGCAATCGATGGAAGCTGATACCAGAACTCAAAATGGCGGTAATTTCACTTCTTTGGTTAAGTTTGAGTGTTACCATTACTATGGTAATTAACATAAACAAAGGAAAAAACATATTTCCAATGTAAATGATAAATCCTGCATAGTATTGAGTGAGGAGTTCCGGTACACTTAAATTTGACTTGAGGAAATCATCTATTTTTTCAGAGATATCAAAAACCACGATGATACACAAAACACCCAAAATAGAGAAAACAAAAGTTTTCAGCACCTTTTTAATGATGTATTTGTCAAGGGTTTTAAGCATGTGTTACAATCTAGTAGCCATTTTTCTTACCATTTCAGTTTTCCAGCTATGAAAATCTCCTGCAATGATATGTTTTCTGGCTTCTTTCACTAACCAAATATAAAAGGATAAATTGTGTATGCTGGCAATTTGTGCTCCTAAAATCTCTTTTGAAATAATCAAATGTCTCAAATAAGCTTTGCTATAAAAGGTATCCACATACGAACTTCCATTTGGGTCAATAACAGTGAAATCATTTTGCCATTTTTTGTTTTTAATATTGATAAATCCCTCACTTGTAAAAAGCATTCCGTTTCTTGCATTCCTTGTAGGCATAACACAGTCAAACATATCAATACCGAGTGCAATGGTTTCCAAAATATTTATAGGAGTTCCAACTCCCATCAAATATCTAGGTTTGTCCTCTGGCAATATGCGCGTTACAATATCAGTGTGTTTGTACATATCTTCGGCAGGCTCTCCCACAGAAAGTCCACCAATTGCATTTCCTTCTCGATTCATACCTGCGATGAATTCAGCAGATTTCTCTCTCAAATCATCATACACACTTCCTTGTACAATGGGAAATAAAGTTTGGCTGTATCCGTATTTTGAATCGGTTTCATCAAATCGAGTACAACATCTTTTTAACCACCTGTGAGTCATTTCCATTGATCGCTTTGCGTATTTGTAATCGCAAGGGTAGGGAGTGCACTCATCAAATGCCATGATTATATCAGCTCCAATTGTTCGCTGGATGTCCATCGCGTATTCTGGAGTAAAAAAGTGTTTAGAACCGTCAATATGTGACTTGAACTCCACACCTTTTTCGATAATCTTTCTTCTGCCCGACAATGAATAAACTTGATATCCACCCGAATCGGTAAGGATTGGTTTGTCCCAACCATTAAATTTATGCAGACCTCCCGCCTTTTCTAACGTATCTAGTCCTGGTCTTAGATATAAGTGGTAGGTGTTTCCTAATATAATTTGAGCTTGAATATCTTCGTCTAGCTCTCTTTGATGCACCCCCTTTACGGTTCCCGCAGTTCCAACTGGCATAAAAATAGGAGTTTCTATTTCTCCATGATCCGTTTTTATGACTCCAGCTCTTGCTCTCGAATCTTTGTCTGTCTTAAGTAATTTAAAATCCATCGGTGAATAAAGGGTTAAGTATTATCGACTAATGGGCAAAACTAACACTTTTGATTCGTTTCGATTCAATTTGAGGAGAAATAATAACATCGATTTGTTTGTAATGATTGGTAAAAACCAATTCTTTTTAATGTTTTTTTCAATAATTTTAAAGAACCGAAATTATCTAAAAATTTGATTGGAAAAAATTTTTCAGCGAAAGCTAAAGGAGACTACGAACTTATTAAGCGAGCCATTGATAAAAAAGATGACTCTGCCTACACAGAACTAATGTCTCGTTACAAAGATTCAATTTACTTTATGTTGCTCAAAATGGTCAGAAATAAGGACGATGCAGAGGATTTGACTCTGGAAGCATTTGGAAAAGCATTTATGAACCTAGAACAATACTCACCCAAGTATGCATTTAGTACCTGGTTATTCCGAATTGCATCGAACAATTGCATCGATTTTTTGAGAAAGAAAAAGATGAATACAACCTCCATAGATCAACAATTTGACAACGAAGATGCGCCTTATATTTTCTTGCCATCCAAAGGTAGAAATCCCGAAGAAGAAGCTATTCGAACCCAAAAATTTAAAATTATGCGAGAGCTTGTAGATGAGCTCAAACCTCAATATAAAACACTAATCGAACTGAGGTATTTTAAAGGTTTGTCCTATGATGAAATTTCTAAAGAATTAGACTTAACTTTGGGGACGGTAAAGGCTCAACTTTTTAGAGCCAGAAAAACCTTAGAAGAGATTATTAAACCTAAAATGGATTATATTTAATTGGATTTTAAACGAATACTTCATTATTTCCCTGAGCTTACGGAGCTTCAGATGGATCAACTAACCCAGCTCAAACCGCTTTACGAAGAGTGGAATGCTCAAATAAATGTAATCAGTCGGAAAGACATGGATAACTTTTATGAACGGCATGTGCTTCATTCTTTGGGTATTGCGAAAATAATGAAATTTAAACAGAACACCCAGTTGCTAGATGTGGGAACAGGAGGTGGATTTCCGGGAATTCCCTTGGCTATTCTGTTTCCTAAGTGTAAGTTTCATTTGGTGGATTCGATTGGAAAAAAAATAAAAGTCGTTCAGGGTGTAGCAGATTCACTGGGGCTTAAGAATGTAAAAGCTTCTCATCAGAATGCCAAGAACATTACCGAAAAATATGATTTTGTAATCAGTAGAGCAGTTACTCGTCTTCATCCTTTTATTGGGTGGATAAAAATGAATATTAAGAAGAACAGCTACAACGACTTGCCAAATGGAATCTTGTACCTCAAGGGAGGAGATTTAGTCGAAGAGTTGGGCGAGATTTCCAAAAAGTATCAGTCTTATTCTTTACCTTTGTATTTCGAGGAGGATTTCTTCGAAACCAAAAAAGTAATTCACGTGGAGTTGTAAAGCAAAACCACTTTTCTATGAACGATTTTCCTGAACATAACGAAGAGTTTAAAGCTCTGATCAAGTCTATTGAACAAAAAATCAAGAACAAAGACTCCTTTTACCTGGATGTAGAAGAAATAAGTCGAGTTTCTAGCTATTATTTGGAAAAAGGAATGGTAAGCAAAGCGATGGCTATCTTGAGAATAGGTCATAGTTTACACCCAATCTCAGGAGATATAAAGTTGCATATTGCGCAGGTGTATACGGCACAAGGCGATTACAAAAATGCCCTCGATTTTGCTGAACAAACCTTAGAATTAGAGCCAAACAATGAAGAGGTGATTGTGCTCAAAGCCGAGATACACAGCTATATGGGCGAGCATCAACAATCAATCGAATATTATCTACAGTTCCTAGAAAAAGGCAGAAACGAAGGTTTGGATTTGGTGTACAATGACATTGCTTGGGAGTATGAATCTTTGATGGATTACGAAAATGCGCTGAAGTACCTTAAATTAGCTTTGGACAAAAATCCAGAGGAAGACACGTTGTTGTTTGAGATAGCTTATTTTTATGAGGAACTGAACAAACAAAACGAGTGTATCGAATTTTACAAGAGGTTCTTGGATGAGCATCCTTATTCCTACAATGGTTGGTATAATTTGGGTATCGTTTACAACGACATCAAGGATTTCAAAAAAGCCGTATTTGCATTTGATTACGCTACCATTATCAAAAATGATTTTGTTTCGGCTTATTTCAACAAAGGGAATGCTCATTTTAATCTTCATCAATATGGCGAGGCATTGGAGTGTTATTACCAAACTTTTGAGTTTGAAGATAATCAGGCAATTACGTTTTGTTATATTGGAGAGTGCTACGAAAAGTTACTCAATTACAAAGAGGCTGAGAAAAGTTATGAAATTGCCTTGTCATTAAACGATGATTTACAAGAAGCGTTAATCGGAATGGCTATCGTTCATGACAAACAAGGAAGAACTGGTGAGTCTCTACCGTACATTGAAAAAGCAATCAGATTGTTTCCTAAAAATTCATCGTGCTGGTACATTGCTGGAGAAGTTTACAATAAGCTCCAAAGATACGATGAAGCCTATCTGGCATATGCAAAAGCCGATGAATACGATTCCGAAGATAATGTTCAGATTCAATTGGATTTTTCAAACTTCATCGCAGAGAATTTATCCTTGCAGGAAGCAATTGATTATCTCCAGAATAAAGAAAATAGTGCGTGTCAATTTAGGTTAGTTGCCTACTTTCTGATGCTCAATCAGCTCAAAAAAGCACTCAATCAATTTGAACAGTGTTTGTCAATTGATTTTGAGGGTCACAAAGCGCTGTTTGCTTACCATGAAGAATTGAATCACCTTCCTGAATTCATTAGTCTACTTAACAACTTTAAGTAACTAAAGTTTCTCTTTTTTTTGAGATGCTTAGTAGCATAAGGAAAGTAATGATTGAATTCGCTATGATTAAAGATCCACCCAATTCAAACCCTTGATTTGAGAGTGAAGAATTAAGGAAATAGGTGAAAACGGGAGGAAGCACACAAGCCAATACCACTAGTTTTTTTCTCAACTGAAGTTTCGTTATTATCCCAAAAAAGAATAGGCCGATAAGTGGACCGTAGGTAAATCCTGCCAACCAAATTAGTTGCCAAATTGCGCTTTCATCCAATGTTTTGTTCAGAATTATGACCGTGATTAATAACACAACCGACATGATAATATGAATCAATTGTCTTCTTTTTTTGGAAGTTTTTCTTTCTTCCTTGTCTAAAAAATCGACACACACCGAGGTAGTAAGAGAGGTGAGGGCAGAGTCGGCTGAAGAATAGGCTGCGGCAATTAATCCCAAAAGAAACAATATCCCAATTCCGATTCCAATGTCGCTTTTTAGGGCAATTTGCGGAAACAATAAATCGGTTTTTTCTGGAATAGATACTCCTTCCTGACCAGCATATAAATACAAAAGAGCTCCGAGGATAAGAAAAACTAAATTGATAAAAACCAATACAATACTAAATGAAATCATATTTGTTTGGGCAGATTTTAAGTTTTTACAGCTCAAGTTCTTTTGCATCATGTCTTGGTCTAGCCCGGTCATTCCTATTGCAATAAACATTCCTCCAAAGAACATCTTGATAAAGTGGTACTTGCCATTCCAATCGTCCCAAAAAAAGAGTTGGGAATACTCACTTTCTTTGATGGTTTTTACTAGTCCTCCAGATTCTGAAAAATCTATTTCTGTGGCAAGAAACCAAAAAGTGAAGCCCAAGGAAAGCAACATAAAAAGGGTTTGGAGTGTATCGGTCCAGATGATGGTTTTGATTCCTCCCCTAAATGTGTACACCCAAATAAGTGCAATTGAGAGAAACACAGTTACCTCAAAGGGTATATTGAATTCATCAAAAACGAAGGCTTGTAGTACGTTTGCAACCAAAAGCAACCGAATAGACGCACCTGTTATTCGGGAGAGTAAAAAATAAATCGCTCCAATTTTATGGGCCTCGGTTCCAAATCGTTTTTGGAGATAAGTATAAATGGAGGTGACATGCATTTTGTAATACAAGGGCATGAGCACGAAGGAGATTACCAGGTACCCAACAAAATAACCGAAAACCATTTGCATGTACCCAAATTGTTTTGTCGCGTCTCCCACCCATCCAGGAATGGAAATAAAGGTGATTCCCGAAAGTGAGGCTCCAATCATGCCAAAGGCAACCAAATACCAAGGAGATTGTTTGTTTCCTAGGTAAAAAGTGTCGTTGCTAGCTCCCCGACTGGTAGCAAATGAAATGCCGATTAACACAAGGAAATAGGCAACTAAAATACCAAATATAAAGATGGGAGTCATGCTGAGTGTATTTGTAAAAATGGATTAATTTTTAAATATAGAGATATTGAATTACTTTTAAGTCCAAGTCAAAAAAAATCAAACATGAATTCTAGTAGAAATAAATTTGCGTTGTTTTTCTTAAGCGTCATTATTTGCGGATTTTCCTCTTGTTCGGGCAAAAAAAAGTTTGAGCCACGCAACATGCCTCTTTGGGAAGTAATAAATAAAAAAGGACAATCCTCATTTCTTTTGGGAACAAGTGAATACTTGCGAAAGGATTCTGCTCGGATTCTATTTAATGAACAAATTATCGCTTCATTTGATTCGGCCGAGGTTTTTGTTAGCCAAATAGATGTGCCAAATTCCGATTTTGGCAGAACCAAACTTGCCCTTGAGATTCCAGAAGAAAAAACGATGATTGAGTATCTTTCTGAGCCCGAGTTTACACAACTTACTCAGTTAAGGAAAAATTGGAAATACACGGAGTCAAATTCAGTTCCTTTTCCTGATAGTTCAAGATTGAAACTGTTGTTTTATTTGCACGATATGATTTATTTCAACAATCAGACAAATTTTTACTTTGACAAATTTTGGATGGAGCGTGCTATGCCATTAGGAAAAAAAATCGGTGGTTTGGAAAGATATGAAGAATATTATGAGAGTTTTTCTGTGGTAGAAAAATCAGAGGAGGTGGAGTTTATGAATTCGATTGAATCCATTAATTTATTCACCGACTCATTGAGGAATACCAGTCAAGAATTATACATGAAAGGAGAATTCCATGAGCTCCATTCGCTCTATCTTGGGCTCTTTCCTTATCTACAAACGCACTATCAAGAATTGGTAAAGGAAAAACACAGTAATTGGGCCCATTCGATTGGGCAGGCGGTCGATACAGCTAACACATTTGTCGCAGTAGATGTATTTCATATGGTTGGTAAAAATAGTTTGATAGATGAATTGTTATCAAAAGGTTATGCTGTAAATCGGATTCAATAATTCCCTCTAATTTTAAAACAAAAAAGGAAGCGATTCATTTTACTTTTCAGTTTGCTTCTTACTTTTACCTGTTTGTTTCAAGACACAATTTTCCATTTAGATTTACCCAAAAAGGTATCAATTATTAATCCCTTGCCTTTAGAAGAATTCAACCTGCTAAAAATTCAAGGAACTAGATTAGAAACAACTAGGTTTGAGTCGGGCACAATATTTGGTTTGCCCAAACGAGCTGGAACTAATTATTTTCTGTCGTTTATTCAAGGACAAGCACCTACAGTTTTCAATTCAAAAAAAATCGGGATACATCATGTTGTGGGTAAACGATGATTTTTACATGGATACTGAATTATCTTTCGCGGAAGAGAATACTTCTATTATTTTCAAATACGAAGGAATGAAGGACTTCAACCTACTAATTCCTAAAGGAATTACCTTTTTTCCAAGGTTTGTAAAAAACGGCTAACTGGTGCTAGTTTGCCAAAAACAGTACAACCAAACCAATTACTAAGATGGCTAATGCTATTTTTAGTCCCTTGTTAAATCTGTTGATTTGGGCGATAGAAACAACTGTTTCAGATTCTTTTTTGAGTTGTTCTTCTGATGTGTAGCCTAGCTCTATCAAGAGTTGAAGTGCTTGTTCCATTTGATTCTCCTCTACTTGTACTTTGATTCCTCCAACTTGCAAAGGAACCCCAGTGACTTGAGCAGACAATGTGTCGAGAAGTACTGCCGTTATTCCCACTTCGGCCAATTGTACTTTGATTACTTCAGCCTCTGAAGATTCGTTGGTGATATGGATAGTTTTGAATGACATGAAAAGGAATTTTGGTTCTTGTTAAAAAAAGCAAATATTATCGATGAGTCGAACTCCTTCAATGGTGCCTGCAAACGATACAAAAACACCATTTTGGTTGTTCCAATCAGCAATAAGTCCCAAATTTTCGGCATCTCTTATTTCGAGGTATTCTACGTCCAATATTCCCTGAATCATTTGTTTAGCTTTTTTTTGGATTTCTTGTATTTCGAAAAAAGGATGAAACAACTCGATGTATCGCAAGCTGAAATGAATGATAGCTGCAGCTTCTCTCGCTTTTTCTGTGAGCAACTCATTTCTTGAGCTTCTGGCTAATCCATTAGTTTCGCGAATGATTGGGCAACCAACTATTTTTGTGTCCAACTGGATTAATTGGGTGAGTTTTTCTACGATCTTGAATTGCTGGTAATCTTTCAGGCCAAAATAGGCATTGTCGGCTTCAACCAAATTGAGTAGAATACTGACCACATTGGCCATTCCTTGGAAATGCCCTGGTCTAAATTCTCCTTCCAGTTCTTTTTCAATTCCTCCAAAATCAAATTCTTGAAGCGTGATATTGGCACCGTAAATTTCTTCAACTGACTCTGGCACGAACAAATAGTCGCACACTGATTCAATCAAAGCAGAATCAGTCTCGAGCGTTCTCGGATAGTTGTCTAAATCGCTTTGTTCGTTGAACTGGGTTGGGTTAACAAAAATACTACAAACTACAATGTCGCACTCACTACGAGCTTTTTCAATAAGCGAGACATGTCCAGAATGTAAGGCTCCCATTGTGGGAACAAATCCAATTGTTTTATTCTCTGATTTTTTTTTGTTCAGTAGGATTTTTAATTCGCTACTTTTTTGTATCAATTCCATGTCTGTAAGTCCTGTAGAATCAGCTAAACTAACTGAAAATATTGATAATTCCGACAATTTTTCGTACTTTTGTAAAGTTTAACTTTAAACACTCCTTAAATCATACTGAACCTATATGAGTAGTAAAAAAAGAATTTTATACATTTCTCAAGAAGTCACTCCTTTCTTAAAGTCTTCTGAGATTTCTAAAAACGTGAAAACGTTAGCCCAAAAAACACAAGAAAGCGGAAAAGAGATTAGAGTTTTTATGCCAAGATATGGCCTAGTAAACGAGAGAAGAAACCAACTGCATGAGGTGATTCGTTTGTCAGGTATGAACATGATAATCAATGATGTAGATCATCCGTTAATTATCAAAGTAGCCTCTATTCCTTCCGCCAAAATGCAAGTTTACTTTATTGATAACGAAGAGTATTTTAAGAGAAAAGCCATTGTTAAAGATGAAAAAGGGAAATTGTTTGAAGACAACGTTCAGCGTTCAGTTTTCTTTATTAGAGGAACATTAGAGACCGTGAAAAAACTAGGTTGGATCCCCGATGTAATTCACTGTCATGGATGGATGACTGCCTTGTTGCCATTGTATCTAAAAACTTACTTTAAGGATGATCCACACTACGCAAACACAAAAGTAGTAAGTTCTTTGTATGAAGATTCTTTTGAAGGAGAATTGAATGATAACATCGAAGATGTGTTGAAATTTGATGGAGTTGAGGAGAGTTTTATGAACCACATTAAAAAAGGTTCGGATTATTTAAATCTTACAAAAACAGCTATTGATCATTCAGATGGGATTGTGTTGTTTTCAGATAATATAGACTCGGATATTATCGACTACGTCAACAAGTCTGATGCAGACTCGTTAAAGTTTGTTAATTCAGAACAGCATCACGAAGATTGTTCCAATTTTTATGACGAAATCCTGGAAAAAGAACCTAAATTAGCTGAATAAATTTAATGCAAACACAAGAATGAATTTCATTTTTTCAAACAATATTCTACGGAAAGCAATTTTGCTTTCCGTAGTTGTTTTAACCCTAAGCAACTGTAAAAAAGAAGACAACTTTATTGGGACTGAACTACAGAAGGAAGACTTAGGAATAAATCAAATCTCGGATTTTGATATTATAACCTATACCAAAGAAGCAGATTCATTGAGGGCCGATGAGCTTTCTACTGCCACATTGGGAAGTATGAATGATCCAGATGTAGGAAAAACAGAATCAAGTTTTTACACCCAACTGAGATTGCCCGTGGATAATGTTGATTTTGCGGGAAGCGGCAGCCTCACAGATATTGTGTTGGATTCAGTAGTTCTGTCATTGGAGTACAAAGATTATTACGGTTCGTTAGATCCACAGAATTTTGAGGTATTAGAAGTTACCGAAGAGTTCTTTTTGGATTCAGCTTATTACAATGGGAAGAGTTTTTCGACTAACCCGACAAATTTAGTTGTGCCAAGTTCAAGAGTTCAAACTCCTGACCCGAGCTCTACTGTGTTTACGGCTAATGATTCTTTTCCAGCTCAATTGAGGTTAACATTAGACAACTCGTTTGGGCAAAAAATTATTGACGAAAGCGGAAATTCAACCCTTACCGATAATGATAATTTTTTGCAGTTTCTGAAAGGAATTGAGGTGAAAGTGAATAACCCGGGACAAGGAATAAATCAAGGAGCCATTTTGCTTTTGAATTTGATTTCACTCAATTCTTCGGTGACTTTGTATTACAGAGATACAGCATCGAAAGACACCTTGACTTTTAGTCTGCTTATGAATACAAATTGTGCAAGAGTAAATAGAAACACCCACGATTACTCAGGAACCATGGTGCCAAGTCAGTTGGCCGATAGCACTTTAGGGTCTTCCGTGGTTTACGTACAAGGATTAGATGGATTGAAGACTGAAATAAATTTTACTGATGTGATGAGGCTAAAAGACTCAAATATCATCATAAACAAAGCGGTGCTTAAGTTGCCAGTGGACAATACTGCTGGAAATGACTTCGACCCGATAGAGCAATTACTCATCATAAGAAATGAGAATGAGTTGAAATATTTGTTATTGGACCAAACTATGTTTTCGGGCCAAGCTGGGCTAGATAATGTAGGTGGGCAATGGAACGAAGACGACAGTCAATACGAATTCACAATTACTCGATATTTAAATAATTTATTAAATGGGAATTTTCCGAACAATAGATTAACTTTAGAAACAATCTCGGCAATGGTTACGCCCAACAGAACAGTCTTTTATGGACATAATTCTGCGGTAAGAAAACCTGAGCTCACAATTACTTATACCAAATACTAAATACATAAAACTATGTGTGGAATTGTCGGTTATGTAGGCGAAAAACAAGCTTACGACATCTTAATAAAAGGACTTAAAAGATTAGAATACAGAGGCTATGACAGCGCTGGAATTGCTATTTCTGGCAAGAGTCAAGAACTTAAATTTTTCAAAAGAAAAGGAAAGGTAGCCAAACTCGAGGAGTTTATTGGCGAACAAAGTACGGAAGGTACTATAGGAATTGGTCACACAAGATGGGCAACTCACGGTCCTGCAAACGATGTAAATGCTCACCCTCATGCTTCGGGCGATGGCAACTTAGTACTCATCCACAATGGAATTATTGAAAACTATGCGATTCTCAAAAAAGAGTTGAAAACTAGAGGACATAAATTTTACAGCGATACCGATACCGAAGTATTGATTCACTTAATTGAAGAGGTAAAAAACAAAGAAAATTTATCGCTGTTTGAGGCAGTAAGAGTTTCCTTAACAAAAGTTGTGGGTGCCTACGCTATTGTAGTGATGGATAAGAACAATTCGGACGAATTGGTGCTTGCAAAAAAAAGTAGCCCATTGGTTATTGGAATAGGAGATAATGATTTTTATGTAGGTTCAGATGCGACTCCTATTATCGAATATACGAAGAATGTAGTGTATTTGGAAGATGAAGAGATTGCAACAATTAGCATTAAAAATGGGTTGAAAATTAAAAAATTGAACAACCAAGATATTTCTCCAGCTATTCAGGAGCTATCTATGCAGTTGGATGTCTTGGAGAAAGGAGGTTATCCTCACTTCATGTTGAAAGAAATATTTGAGCAGCCCAAAACAATTTTGGATTGCATGAGAGGAAGAATCAATGCCCAAAAAGGTTTTGTGTCTTTAGGCGGTATTGTAGAATATGAGAACAAAATTCTGAATGCCGATCGAATTATTATCATCGCTTGCGGAACCTCTTGGCACGCTGGTTTGGTGGGTGAATATTTGATTGAGGACTTGGCAAGAATACCAGTTGAGGTGGAGTACGCATCTGAATTTAGATACAGAAACCCAATTATTGGTGAAAACGATGTTGTTTTAGCGATTTCACAATCGGGAGAAACAGCCGATACCTTGGCAGCTATTAAATTAGCAAAATCAAAAGGTGCTACCATTTTAGGAATTTGCAACGTGGTAGGTTCTACTATTTCTCGAGAATCGCATGCGGGTTCTTATACCCATGCAGGACCTGAAATTGGAGTGGCATCGACCAAGGCTTTTACCGCACAAGTTACTGTTCTTTCTTTACTAGCTATGCAATTGGCTCAAAAGAGAGGAACGATAGAAAAATCGAAACTAAATAGGTTGTTGTTCGAACTGGAGTCGATTCCAGAAAAAGTAGCCGAAGTCCTAAAATCAGATGCATTGTGTGAGGAAATTTCTAAAATTTACAAAGATGTGAATAACGCCTTGTATTTGGGAAGAGGATATAGTTTTCCGGTCGCTTTGGAGGGCGCACTTAAATTAAAAGAGATTTCTTACATTCATGCAGAAGGTTATCCAGCTGCTGAAATGAAGCACGGACCTATTGCTTTGATAGATGAAGAAATGCCGGTGTTTGTGGTGGCTACAAAAGGACCTTCATACGAAAAAGTTGTGAGCAACATCCAAGAGGTGAAAGCACGAAAAGGAAAGATTATTGCTATTGTAACTCAAGGCGATGAAGATGTGAAAGAAACTGCCGATCACGTGATAGAAATTCCTCATACCGAGGAACAGTTTATTCCGATTTTGGCTACCATTCCATTTCAGTTGTTATCTTACCACATTGCTCTTATGAGAGGTTGTAACGTGGATCAACCAAGAAACTTGGCAAAATCTGTAACTGTCGAATAATATGGAAAGTGTTTTTAGGGATTATGGAATTGAAATTGTTGTAGGAATTATAGTTTCTGTGCTGGCTGTCCTTTTCAGTAGAGTAGTATATTTTGGATTAATAAAAAAGAATAACAAGGATTCTAAATAGTTAAGACTTTTTTTTACAGATTTGTCATAAGGAATGACTTTAAATTAAACTAAAACATGGAAATGAATACAGATATATGGTTGGCAATCGTGGTAGTTCTATTCTTGGTTTTGGGAGCTGTTTACTTTTATTTTTCAGGAAAATTGAAAGAATTACAGAATCAGAAATCCGAACCAGCAAGAGTTTTTACCAATCCCAAGAGCGAACAGGGAAATGACAAGCAAAAGCATTTGTTTCCATTAAAGCTTCAAGCCTACGAAAGAATTGTGTTATTTATGGAGCGCATAGAGCCAAGTAGTTTGGTAATGCGGACAAAGACAGAAGAAATGTCTGCAGCACAACTTCATGGAGCTTTATTACAGAACATAAGAGAAGAATATGAGCACAATGTGGCTCAGCAGATTTACATCAGTGAAAATGCATGGAACTTGGTAAAACAAGCCAAAGAAGAAACCATTAGGATTGTAAACATGGCGGCAAATTCCATGGAGAAAAAATCTACCGCTAATGAGCTTACCAGAGATATATTTGAAAAAATGATGGTGTTGCCTCAGTCTCCTTCACAAATCGCTCTGGATTACGTGAAACAAGAAATAAAAGAAATCATATAAAACGCACAGCCCTTTTGCAAGAACACGAATTTACCCTAACAGACGAATACATCCATTTGATTCAATTGCTCAAAACCCTCTCGTTGGTTGGAAGTGGAGGAGAAGCAAAAGAAGTAGTAAGAGAGGAATTGGTTTACTGCAACGGTGATATCGAAACTCGAATGCGATACAAAGTAAGAAAGGGTGATGAAATTGAGTTTGAAGGGAATTTGATTCGCGTAGTTTAGAATGCTAACCTTTTTTTCGTTGAATATGGATGTACTCAATGATAAAGCTAAATACGAGAATTGCGGTATAAATGGAAGTTCCATACAAATTGTAAGGTTGGCCATTTAGAAAAAAAGCTCCGTACATAATCTTTGTAAAGTGATACAGCCCAAAGAGCCCAAAGAACAATATGGGGTATTCCCTCATTTTGAAAAATAGTATGCCAATAAGTGAGTGGGAGAGAAGCCCCGCATAACTAGCGAGTAAAAATAAGCCAGCCAATGGCCAGTGTTGAATTTTGAACATAACACCCAACACAAGTAGCCCTGTCCAAATATAAAAGAGCTTAAAATTAAATCCTTTCTTGGTTTTTTTTACAAAGTAGTCGTCTAGAATGTCGTTGTCCATAAGAATTAAAGGTACTGAAATTCGATGAATGAATTGTGTCTATAGATTACCTAACAAAAAAAAATCCCATTAACGTTAGTTAATGGGATTTTTTATATGCGGAGAGACAGGGACTCGAACCCTGGCGACCAGTTAAGGTCGACAGATTAGCAATCTGCTGCATTACCACTCTGCCACCTCTCCTTTAAGGTTTGCAAATATATAAAAGTTTCGTTTACACAAAAAATAAAAGTGATTAAAAAAATGAAGCATTTTCTTTCGCTATTTTTCTGAGTAAGCTACTTGGTCTGTAACGGTCTTCCCCGTAGGTTTGGTACAAGTTTTCTAAAATAGAAAGAGGTTTGTTTGCTCCAATTTCATCGCACCATGCCAATAGTCCTTTTGGGTAGTTGGTCCCAAAACGCATCGCAAGGTCAATATCTTCTGCACTAGCAACTTGCCAAAAAACAGCATCTACCGCTTCGTTGATAAGCATGGCTAATATTCTATCAAAAATTGATTGCTTAAGCTCTTTGTCCGTGCTTGCTGTTTCTTTTCCAGCCTCTGGATTGTAGTCATAAAATCCTTTTCCAGTTTTTCTCCCTAATAATCCCGCTTCGGCAAATCGTTTTTGTGTAAAAGAAGGTTTGTATCGTGGGTCAAAATAAAAGGAGGTGAACACTGTCTCTGTTACCGTGTAGTTTACATCATTGCCTATGTAGTCCATCAGTTCAAAAGGTCCCATTCTGAAGCCGCCAATTTCTTTCATGGCTGCATCAATCGTTACAAAATCAGCGATTCCTTCTTCATAAATACGTAAAGCTTCTCCATAAAAGGGACGTGCTACACGATTTACAATAAAACCTGGAGTGTCTTTCACTAAAGCGGTTACTTTTTTCCAGTTATCTATCGTTGTTTTAGCTTTTTTTGTTACCTCAGTATGGGTTGTGATACTCGGAATAATCTCAACCAATTTCATCAATGGAGCCGGATTAAAAAAGTGTATTCCAATCACTCTTTCGGGATGTTGGCAAGCCGAAGAAATAGAGGCTATTGACAAAGAAGAAGTGTTGGACGCTAGGATGCATTCATCCGAAACAATTTTTTCCAACTGACTAAACACCGATTGCTTGATTTCTAAATTTTCGATGATGGCTTCAATAATTAAGTCGGAATTTTCGAGAAGTTCTAACGAATCTATAAAGGTGATTCTTCCCAGTATATCGTCAGCTTCATTTTGTGTAAACTTTTCTTTCTCAACTAATCTGGCAAAAATTTTGGTTAAGCTTGTTCCCGCTTTTTCAATGGCAGTTTCGTTGGTATCAAATACCATCACTTCTTCACCCGCTGTGGCTGCCACTTGTGCAATTCCAGACCCCATTGAGCCAGCTCCTATTATTCCTATATTCATTTTTTTGAGTTGTTACTCGGACTTCGAGATTTTTACTGTCGCCAAACCTCAGTCCTCAAGTTTATATTATTAGTTCGTTTTTTTATAACATTCGGAACCCTGAGGGTCTCGATTTATCGGGACAACTCGAAGGGTGATCAGTGTTATATTCCTTTAAATTCCGGCTGTCTTTTTTCTAGAAAAGCAGCAATTCCCTCTTTGTTATCGTGTGTGTTTGCGGCTTCAATTTGTAATTCTTTTTCTACACCCAGCTGAGTAGTAAGGTCGTTTGTCAAGGCGGCATTTAAAGCTCGTTTTGTAAGTCCAATTCCCTTTGTAGGTCTCATTGCAAGTTGTTTTGCAAACTCTAAGCATTTTTCCATAAGCTCCTCATGTTCCACTACTTCGTAAATCATGCCAATTTCTTTGGCTTTTTCAGCAGAAAATTTATCAGCCAAAAACATGTGTGCAGCAGCTCGCTGCATTCCTATTAATCGAGGCAGAAAGAATGTTCCTCCGCTATCAGGAATTAATCCAATGCTACTGAATGATTGAATGAAACTTGCTTTGTTACTCGCAAAAGTGATGTCGCAAGCTAAAGCAATGTTGGCTCCAGCTCCAGCAGCCACTCCGTTTATCGCTCCAATGATTGGTTTTTCTATGTTTCTTAATTTTTGGACAATGGGATTGTAAGTTGTCTCAACTATTTCGCCTATGGACGGACCTCCTTCTTCTGTGGCTTCTTTTAAGTCCTGTCCGGCACAGAACCCTTTTCCTTCAGCAGTTAATAGAATGGCTCTAATTGAATCATCTTTTTCAAATTCGTCCAATGCGGACTGTACCTCCTTAGCCATTGGGATATGAAAACTATTGTAAACCTCCGGACGGTTCAGTGTAATGATTCCAACTCCTTCGGTTTTTTCTTTTTTGATAAATTCCATAGTTTGATTTCTTTTGTTAAAATTAAAGAAAGTTGAAGTGAATTGAAGAGATAGTTGATTTTTTTTTTGGACTTTTTTATTTGTCCATAACTCGTTTTTTCTTGATTAGAAATCCGACTCTAATTTTAACTGAATTCATTCGTAAGTCCATTTTGTTTCAGATAATTTTCACAACGTTTTTTCAGCTCTGGAAAAAAGAGAAGAAAATCCTTTTCTAATTCTGATTCGAGCTCCTGTAAATCGATAAGGGCATGTTGTATGGTATTGGAGAATTTTGCTCTTCGGCCAATACTCTCCAAGGCTTTGTTTATACCCCAATAGGATCGGTAATTCGTGAGCCAATCATTCTCTCTCATAGCAGGCAGGAAATCGATTACTTTTTTAGGGAAATATGTTTTCAATTCCCAAAAGTCATCATAAACCGAAAGGGCAAACTGTTCCAGCGCAATGGAAGAGTAAAGATCCCAATTCTTGGCGAGAAAATAATCGTAATACACATCCAACAAAACGGATGCATACTTTCCCTGCCTCGGGTGAAGTAGTTTTTTACTTCTTTCTACAATGGGGTGAGTGTCTGTAAACTCATCGATAATTCGATGAAGTGAAATTCCTAGTTGTACCGATGGAGGAAAGTCTTCCAGTTCTTTTCCCTTCATGAAATCGCCCAAAAAATTACCAATTCTAATTGATTTATTGGAGCCAGATAAAAATTGGTGAGCGAGGTAGTTCATTTTCTTGATGTTAGATTCATTAAAAGTACAATTATTAGGATGATTTTAATTTCAGATCAACACAAAAAAAAGGAGAGCACTGGCTCTCCTTTTAAACTTTTATATTTGCAATTATTGAACGACAATTCGGTGTTGTTCTTGTTGGTTGTTGCTCGTAATTTGAATAGTGTAAATTCCTTTTGCAAATCCACTCAAATCGAACTGATGCGTTTGGTTTCCATTCAAATAAATTGCTTTGTTCAAAATGATTCTACCTTGAATATCCAGGACAGTTATTCTGTAGGTATTTGCATTTCCTTCATTTGAGAGGTTGATCAATCCTTGTGTGGGATTCGGAAAAACTCTAAACGTCTTTGTCCATTCATTTTCAGCAACATCTTGAAAAACACTGTCTCTCACAGAAAAGTTATCGATGTGGAACCTTGCGTAGTTATTAGTGACAGAGGATGCTCCATAAAATCCAAATTTCACAACTCCTGTTTTGTTTCTTAATAGGCGAACAAATGAATTTGTTCCTGCCGAAACAGTTGAGCCACTGGTCCATGTTTCCAGTGCATTAGATAAACTCCAAGTTGCCCCATCGTCATAAGAAACAACAAACACAACTGAATCATCTGTTCCTAAAATTCCCAAACTGTTGTTGGTTGGGTCTGTTAAAGCAAAATCAAACTCTATGAAGTGCACTATGTTTGGATCGTTTCCTAAATCAATAGAAGGTGAAATCAGCCATTCGTCTGACGATGTACCATACAATTGGATTTGAGCTCCTTGGTCAGCTCCGCTATTTCCAAAAGCTCTTTCGCTCCAATTGGATGAGGTAGCGGTTGAAAAAACAGTCCCTAAATTTCCTAATCTACCTTGTTTTTCTTCCCAACATTGAGGGAGGTAAGTACTAAAGTTTTGATAAAAAGGAGTTGTAAAGGTGCTGGGGCATCCTGTAAATCCGCACAGTGGTCCTTCCCAAAGACTTGTGTCTCCGTTGCTACAAATAGACCTTACCCAAAAACAATAATCAGTCACTGGATTTAATCCGTTAATGGTCAAAAAGTTTCCTGTCGTAGAAGAATTTCCAATTTCAGTTCCAACTCCAGGGACATATCCTGTGGCTCCATAAGAAATGAGGTAGTTTATTTGAGAGGTATCGGTGGTCCATCCTAAATCTAGGCTCGTGGCATTAATTCCACTATTGAGGATTGAAGCTGAGGTTGGTTTTTCGCAGCTTGGAGTAAGCTCCCAACAAAATTCATCGAAATACAATCTGTTGTTGGTTCCGCCCGGAATCCACAACCAAACGATGAAGTCATCTGTACCCGAATAAGAGGAAAAATCAACTTTGAAATTGCTGTAAGCAGTAGATAATAGGAGAGTGTCTAGTGGGACAAATAGTCCAGGGTTACTTGGGTTGGAAGATGTTCCAATAACAAGTTGACTTACTGCAGAAGTAGAGGTGGATTTTGCCCAAAAATTTGCTCGGTGTGTACCTGAGGATAAATTTGAGATTTCTGGAGATCCCATCATAAATACAGAAGTGAGGTCAGTTCTGTTTGAGCCTATGATGTGACCCCTGCCGGAGTGAGCACTACCAGTTGAAAAATTAGTCGATATGCCTGCGCCAAGCGTTATGCTATTGGTGTATGTGCTCCAGCAAACAGGTAAGTTGCTTGAGTCTACAACAGCCTCAAAGCCTTCGCAAAAGTCAGATTGAGAAACACATAAGGTTTGAAATTTTAATGGACCAACCAATCTGCTTGTGTCTCCTGCTCCACAAATACTTCTGAGGTACACATGATAAAGGCTGCTAGGATTCAATCCATTTACTGTGCCTGTTCCTGAAGTAGAAATAGCAGTAGATATTCCTGAGCCTGGAGAAAAACCGACAGAGCCATGTTCTAGGATCCAAGAAACATCGCTACCACCGTTTGTCCATCCAAAGGTAGCTGAGGAAGTAGAGCTCGAGTTGTGAGAGAACAAAGTTGGTTCTGGGCAAGTTGGAACTAAATCTACTTTGAAATCATCGATATGCACTTCATTTATGATTCCTACAATTGTTGATTCAGTGTAGAAGGCAAATCTTACCGGTCCAGTATAACCATTTGCAGTTAAATTGTATGAAAAATACTCACCAGTTGGCGAAGGCAAATCTGTAGAATCCCATTGTCTCAAAATATTTGCGTCAGACCAGGTTGTTCCGTAATCGGTAGAAATTAAAAACACTACTTTGTCATCCAATTCAATGGATCCACCCAAAGGAGAAACAACGTCATTTCTTTTGGTTACAGCCACCTTGAACTCCACAATGTAAGGATTTGCTGTACTCGTTCCTAAATCAATAACTGGCGAGACTAACCAATCATTAATATTTGTGTACCCTAATTCGCATCTGGCAGCTCCATATCCCAGTCCTGTGCTGTTTGCAAAGTCATCGGAGGTCCAGGCTGTATAGCCTTCATCAATTTTTGACCTAGGTGAAAGTAAAGCCTTTCCTTCTAGCCAACAAGCGGGAGGTGCAGTATTGGACATGGTTGAAAAATCGTTGAAATAAGGCGCAGAAATAGGTGAACAAGGAGTGCAAAAATTGAAAGGTCCAACTTCTAAACTAGTGTCTGATGAACAGATACTTTTGAGATAAACATCATAGCAAGTAGAGGATGAAAGTCCAGCGAATCCCAGAGTATCGTTAGAACCATTTATTACCGTTCCAGTTCCGGGAGTAAATCCTGTTGTACCGTATTCAATAAGCCATGAAATATCAGAAGGCCCGGCTGTCCAAGTAAGTAAAACAGAATCATCTCTTACTAAAATACTGGTTATAAGGGATGCTGGAGGGCAAGCCACCAAACTGTATTCATCTGCACCAATATCTACCGAACTAGAACCTGCAAATGGACGAGAATCTCCGTCAATGTCAGTGGTTATGCCTAAAGTATTATTTCCGGCATTATCTGCCAACGTTCCAACTAAATGAAGGTCTTTAGAAGAGGTAAATCCTGGATCGCCAAACAAACTGTTGGCATCGCGCCCTGTCGCTGTCTGAAATGACGCGAGGCTCGTATAGTTTGTGGAGTGAAATTTAAACGGAGTAGAACCGGTTGAATAATAAATGTTATAGTCCAAAGAATCTATGTAGCCCGCAACACTGTAATTATTAAATTTAAAGGCATAATTAGCTTGACCGTTAAAAAAGATATTGTTCACAATGTTTGTCCTGCCGTATGTGCTTGTGCCTATACCAGATAAATCCAAAGCATATGAATAGGTTCCTGTATGGTTCACTTTTACGGTGTTGTGATAGATGTTTTGATAGATGCAGTTTTCTATTTTTAAACCGTATTGCCCTCCAGTACTAGCCAAAGGCATTGAAATCATGTTGTTCTCGATTGATGTATAGTGCGATGGAGATCCAAATAGGTAATTGACTCTAATCCCATAAATGTAACCAGAGGTAGAATTGATAACTATGTTGTTTTTTGAAACATGAATGGCAGAATCTGCTCTTCTGACGTAAACTCCGTAGAAGTTTCCTGTTCTTGCTGAATCGTCTTCGCAGTAATTGTTCTCAATATTTGCATCAGCGCAATAATTTAAGTCAATAAAACCTGCAGCTGGTTTTAGTATGGTGTTGTTAGAAATTTCGAAATGAGCCATTTTTCCCGAAGATCCTCCATTGATATAAACTCCATGAGAGCCTCCTAAAAATTGATTCTTTTTAACAATAAGATTGTTTATCGTTTTTGACGTTCCTGAACCTTTATTGATTAGAGCGAAATTTGTACTGCTTCCTCCTGTTGAACTACCTAAGAAATTGTTGTTTTTTAATTCAATGTGAGAGCTATTACCTTCAAAATCAATAAGAGTTCCAAAGCTTGAGGAGTTGGAGGCAATTACTAAGCTGTCAACGATAAAGTGGCTTGCGCTATTAAAACGAATTACATAGTTGTTACTTGATGTAGCCGTATTGAACTCAATTTTGGCGATCCCTGTATTGGAGGGGTCTGCCTTTAATGTAATGGTATTGGTGGAGGAAACTCCTACAATAGTTCCAAAACTTACTTGCTCTGTGTAAGTTCCTTGTTTTACTAAAAAAATTACAGGACCTGAAACCCCATTGATAGTCAAAGAGTCTTCAGCCGAATTGAATGAGGCGAAATTTGTTCCGCCAGTCGGTAAAGAAGAATTAATTGTGTAAGTTCCCGATAATGGCGCTGATATACCTAAAGCCGTAATGACCAAGAATAAAATTGTGGTAAATAGTGTCTTCATTCAAGCGTTGTTTTTAATGGGATTAGTTGTTCTGGCCTCAAAACTACTCCTTTTTCATTCATTTTCATTCATCATTTTGTTAAAATTAATGTGAGATTATCATTTTTTAAATGACAGTTAATGTGTTGTTTTGGTGGGGTTTAATTAGTAAAAAAATTATATTTAAAATATTGTGGGAATTTATTTTTTAAAGAATTAACTATTCTCTTATATTTGCACACCAAAAAAATGGCGAGGTAGCTCAGTTGGTTAGAGCACCGGATTCATAACCCGGAGGTCAGGAGTTCAAATCTCCTTCTCGCTACAAAAAATCAGGAGACTCTTTGTTTATTCAGAGAGTCTTTTTTTGTTTGGAAAGAATAAAATAGGAGGAAGTGAATTCGATAGGAACAATGGATTCTCAGTCTAACTGGGTGATTACCAACTGAGGAATTAAAGTATTTCCAGATAGATTTAAAGAGACTTTCTGCACGAACCACTGGAGAAGTAGATTCAAAAATGTGGATGGAAAATTAATAACTAAGGGTGATATCATTCAATTATTGAACAAGGCAGAAGACAAAGGAATTGTCGTAATTAAGACAGAGAACTTATATTTATTTGACGGAAAGAGAGCATTTTATCTGGGTCAAGGTCAGTAAATAGTTTTTGTAAAAATTAGTGAAAGCTCTCAAGAAATTGAGAGTTTTTTTTTGATTAAGATATTCGTCCCCAATTTGGTTTTTTTCTAATTAGTTCCGCCAATTGTTGTCTGATAAGGTAGTTTTCTTGTAATTCTAGTCCAGGATCTTTTTTTAAAAGTTCGCTTGCCAAGTTTCTTGCTGTCGCCACTAATGTATTGTCTTTGATGAGATCACCAATTTTCAAATCCAAAATTCCACTTTGCTGAGTTCCTAAAATATCCCCGGGACCTCTTAGTTTCAAATCCTCTTCCGCTATTTCGAATCCATCGTTTGTTCGCACCATTGTTTCAATTCTTGTACGAGCTGTTTCAGATAGTTTGTAATCTGTCATCAAGATGCAATAAGATTTGTCTGAGCCTCTTCCTACTCTCCCTCGTAGTTGATGCAATTGTGAAAGGCCAAACTTATTGGCGCTTTCTATGATCATTACTGTCGCATTAGGTACATTTACTCCAACTTCTATTACCGTAGTGGCCACCATTATTTGCGTATGACCTTTGGCAAACTGCTGCATTTCATATTCTTTGTCCGCAGCTTTCATCTTTCCATGTACAATGCTCAATCTATACTTCGGCAAGGGAAAGCGCCTGGCAATGCTTTCATATCCATCCATCAAATCTTTAAAATCAAGATGTTGTGATTCCTCAATTAGTGGATAAACCACATAAACTTGCCTTCCCTCTGCAATTTGTTTCTCCATGAATTTAAACACATACAATCTGTCTTTGTCAAACTTATGTGTAGTGGATATTTCTTTTCTTCCTGGAGGCAGTTCATCAATGACAGAGATATCTAAATCTCCATAAACTGTCATAGCAAGAGTTCTGGGAATTGGCGTTGCAGTCATCACAAGAACATGAGGAGGTATGTTGTTTTTTTTCCAGAGTTTCGATCTTTGTTTTACTCCAAATCTATGTTGCTCATCGATTATGGAAAGTCCTAAGTTTTTAAATTGAACGATATCCTCCAACAAAGCGTGAGTTCCAATTAAGATATCTAATTCTCCAGAAAGTAATTCTTTGTGAATAATTTTTCTTTCTGATGTTTTGGAAGAACCAGTGAGTAAAGAAACTTTAACTCCTGTGCCTTCTAAATATTTAGCTACGGTAGAGTAATGCTGAGTGGCTAAAATTTCAGTGGGCGCCATGAGCAAGGATTGAAACCCATTGTCTTTGGCAATTAGCATCGACAATAAACCTACCAATGTTTTTCCGCTACCTACATCTCCCTGAAGCAATCTATTCATGTGTTTTCCTGTTCCCATATCATACCTAATTTCTTTCACTACTCTTTTTTGTGCGCCAGTTAGTTCAAAAGGCAATTTGGTTTTATAAAAGGTATTGAAACTATCTCCGATGGTGTCGAATATAAATCCTTTGAGTTTTTGTTCTTGAATTACCTTTTGTTTCAATAACCTAAGTTGTAAAAAGAAAAACTCTTCGAATTTAAGTCTGAAAATTGCTTTTTTTAAATATTTGGCATTGCTTGGTACGTGAATTTCACGGAGAGCTCTCTCCTTGGGCATCAGTTTCATCTCCTTTATAATTGCTTGTGAAAGAGTTTCGGGGACTTGGGAATTTAGTTGGAGGACCAATGATTTGGTCAGTTTTGCAATTCCTTTGGAGTTCAAGCCCGATGAGTTTGCCTTTTCAGTGGAGCTATACACGGGCTGAAGGCTGGCTTGAAGGGTTTGATTGTTCTGTTTTTCTTCGAATTCGGGATGAACCAAATTGAAAGAACTACTAAATTGAGTGGGTTTGCCAAACACGGTGTATTCCTTTCCTACAATAAGTTTTGGTTTCACCCATTTTATTCCTTTAAACCAAACTAATTCAATAGAACCAGAATCGTCTTGAAGGTGAGCAATAAGTCGCTTTCCTCTTTTTTCACCTGCCTCAGTGACTCGAGTTAATTTCCCTTTTAACTGAACATGTATTTCGGTCGAATTTATATCTTTTATTGAATGAACCTTGCTTCTGTCAATGTAGCGAAAAGGAAAATAATTCAGTAAGTGTTCAAAAGTGAATACACCCAATTCCTTTTTCATGATTTCAGCTCTTTTGGGGCCAACACCTTTGAGGTATTCGATTGAAGTTGATAAAAAAGACTGTGACATAGGAGATGATTGCTCAATTCAAAAATAAACAAAAAAAACCTCTTGCATTGGATGCAAGAGGTTTTTAAACTCTTTGGTTGGAGTTGAATTTATTCTTCTGTTTCTGCAGATGCCGCAGAAGCATTCTTTTTAAGCTGAGCAATGATTAAAGTGGATAAGTCTTCACCACCTTCAAAATATAATAACGTTCCTTGAGAAGAGTCGAAAATGTAGGCAAACCCATTAGCTTTTGCAACGTCTTTGATTGCCGCATTCAACTGAGTTGTTAGTGGTTCCATTAGTTCCAAGTACTTTTCTTCAATTTGTTTTTGCGCTTTTGTTTCAAATTGTTGAGCAGCTAATTGCATGTCTTGTATTTCAGTTTCTCTCGATTTCTGTATGGTTTTAGGTAAGGTACCTTTTTCAGTCATATACTTGTCGTAAGCTCCTTGTACGTTTTTTTGCAAATCTTGCAATTGCGCTACTTTTGAGTTTCTGTACCTTTCCATTTCTTTTTCAGAAGCAGAATATCCAGGAACTTCTTTCAGGACTTCTTGAGAATTTACATGCCCATATTTTTTCTGTGCATTGGTATTTCCAGTAAATCCAAGAGTAGAGATTGCTAATAGTGCGATTATTTTTTTCATTGTAATTGTATTAGTTTTTTTGTTGTTATGTTTTATTTGGTATCGTATCCTAAGTTCTTAAGAATTCTTTTACTCTTGTCTAGTTTCGAACTAGCATACAAGATGTTTGTTTGGTTCGCTTTGTCAAAAATGAAATCATATCCACCAACAGAGGCTAATTCTTTGATCGCATTATATACTTTGTTTTGGATTGGCTCTACTAATTCTTTTCTTTTCTGAAAAAGTTCACCCTCTACTCCAAATTTACTTTGTTGAAATTTGGCCAATTCATCTTCTAAAGAATATATTTCTTCTTGTTTCTTTTTCTTCATTTCGGCAGGAAGCAAAAGCTCTTCTGCTTGGTATTGTTGAAACTTCTTTTGGATATTGTTCTGTTTTGCTTTGATTTCATTTTCCCATTTTTCGGATAAATCATCCAATGATTTTTGTGCTTGAATGTATTCTGGGATATTCTCTAAAATATATTTCGTGTCAACGTAAGCATATTTTTGCGAAAAACTAGCTAGCGAAAATGTGATAGCAAGAAGGAGGATGACAATTTTTTTCATGGTTTCAATTTTTCAATTGTGAGACAAATTTAATGTTTTAAAACAAATAAAGGAAATTGAATTCCTTTGGTTTTGGTCTGTTTGATTAGAGTTCTCCAATATTCATGCCAATGGTAAAATGGAACTGTCCTTGTGGTTTAAACACTCCAGGAGAATGAAGCGCTGCTCGGTATCCCGAGTCGCCTGGCGAAAGTGGGTCTAATCCCCAACCGTAATCCAATCCAATAAGTCCAAACATTGGCAAGAACAATCTGACACCCACCCCTGCAGATTTTTTTACATCAAATGGATTGTACTCCGAATAACTATTCCATGAATTTCCTGCTTCCCCAAACGCCAATGCAAAAACCGTAGCACTTGGGTTGAGCGAAATAGGGTACCTTACCTCAACTTTGTATTTGGTAATAAGCGCATCTCCTCCTTGTGATGAAATTGAGTTGTCTTCGTAACCTCTCAAGGCAATGTATTCTCTTCCTGCTAATCTGAATCCGGTCAGTCCGCTTCCCCCATAAAAGAATCTTTCGAAAGGAGAAACCCCCTTGTTTTTGCTCCAAGAATTCAAAAATCCAAACCCTATACTAGAGTGGAGTACTAATTTTCTGTCTTTTGACAAAGGGGTGTACCACTTAGTTACAAATTTGATTTTGTTGTATTCTACCCATTTAAACTTTTCTTGATTCGTCAAATCACTGTAATCTTCTCGTCCATCAAACAAAGAATAAGGTGCTGTAGTTTTGACAGATAAAGTCATTTCCGAACCGCTTCTTGGATAAATTGGTTGGTCTACAGAGTTTCGAGAAAGGGTAAATGTCAAACTAAGGTTGTTGGCAAATCCGTTGTTAAATCCATCTAATAAGTTGTAATTATTCAAGGTGTAATATTCATACCCTAATTCACCGTACAGGGTGAAGAAATCATCTGGAACCTTTAGTCTTGTACCCAACCCAACCGAAGCTCCAAGCACGTCAAAAGTTCTGGAGTCAGGTTCTCCTCTGTCTGCTTGTGTCAGTTTTTGTAAGGAATAATAGGCATTTACACTGAATGTAGTAGGTTTTTTTCCACCCAGCCATGGTTCTGTAAACGACAAACTCAAGGATTGAAAAAAGATATTGGCAGATCCTCTCAAGCTCAATCGTTGCCCATCACCTGTTGGAAGCGGAGACCACGATTCTTTTTCAAAAAAGTTTCTCATCGAAAAATTGGTGAAGGACAGGCCTAAAGAACCTACAAATCTTCCACCTCCCCATCCTCCGGATAGTTCAATTTGGTCTGAAGGTTTTTCGGCAACTGTGTATTCAATATCCACCGTTCCATCAGCTGGATTAGGAATAGGATTTACGCCCATTCTTTCTGGGTCAAAGTATCCTAAATTACTCAATTCTCTTTGCGAACGAATGATATCTGCTCTGCTGAAAATCATTCCAGGTTTTGTTCTTAGCTCTCTTCTTATTACGTGGTCATTTGTCTTGGTATTTCCATTAATCGAAATTGTTCCTATCCTTGCAATTTTTCCTTCATAAATTACGATATCGATATCAATTGAATCGTTTTCCACCGTTTTTTCTATTGGTGTGATTTGAAAAAACAAGTGACCTTCATCCATGTACAAGGAGCTAATGTCCAATTCGGATTGACTCATGAATAGTTTAGATTCCAGTTTCATTTTGTTGTATTCATCTCCTTTCTCAATACCTAAAATCGTATCGAGTTTTCCTGTAGAATACTTCGTGTTTCCAATCCAATTAATGTTTCTAAAGTAATACTTGTTTCCTTCGTTTATATTCAATTTAATGTTGATGGTAGAAGGGTCATTTTGATAAACGGTATCAAATGTGATTTTGGCATCTCTCAAAGCTTTGGAATTGTACAATTCGATAATTTGTTGTTTTTCAGCTTCGTATTTTTCTTCCTGAAATTTCGAACGCTTCCATACTCGATACCACCTTTTTTCTTTCGTATCCTTAAAAGTTCTTTTGATTTTGGCATCAGAAAGTACTTGCGTTTCTTTTTTGATGAGGCTTAATGGAAACTTTGTTTTTTCTGTCAAATTGTTTCCCTCAACCTCTATTTTGTTGATTTTAATTCGGTTTCCTTTGTTGATGTTTATCACCAAAATTTGAGAATTGTTCACCGCAGAATCTGGAACACTGGTTATATTCACTTCTGTGTTAAGAAACCCTTTTTCTACAAAATAATCTTTACAGATGAATTTCGTGTTGTCCAATAAACTCTCTGTTATTAATTTTCCGCTGTATAAATCAAGCGTTTCTTTCAAAGACTTTGCTTGAGAATTAGAAAGCCCTTTCAATTGAAAACGAGACATTCTGCTTCTTTCTTTCAAAGATATTCTCAAGAAAACAGTGTTTCCCACAATTTTATCTGCATATATATTGATATCAGAATAATTGTTTACTTCCCATAACTTTTTGATGGCCGATGAAATGTCGTTTCCTGGGATTGTTATTTCTTTTCCTCTTCTTAAGCCCGAATAGGAGATTATTCTTTCTACATCGGTGATCACTGCACCATCAACCAAAATCCCACCAATCTCATATTTTTTTGGAGTTTCGTAACTTATTTTGTTCGTTGAAAATGTGTATTCTTGGCCCAGGACAAACGAGGGAAAAGAAGCGATAAGGAAAATATATGGGAGTATGAACTTCATAAATTAGTAATTGGATTAAGAATGTTGGTTGATTTGTGAACTGGTTTTTCCAAATCTTCTCTCTCTGTTTTGGTATGAATTGATAGCCATTTCAAAATCTTTTTCTTTGAAGTCAGGCCAAAGTGTGTCGGTGAAATAAAATTCAGAGTAGGCGATTTGCCAGAGTAAAAAGTTACTTATTCTAAATTCACCACTGGTTCGTATTATTAATTCTGGATCTGGAATATTGGCTGTGGTAAGGTAACTGCTAAATAAATCTTCGTCCACTTCTTTTTCAGATAGAGATCCTTCTTTTATTTCTTTTGCAATCCTTTTTGTTGCTTTTAGAATTTCCCATCTTGAGCTGTAACTCAATGCCAATGTGAGAGTAATCCCTGTATTGTTTTTTGTGTATTCAGTCGCTGAAAAAAGGGCTTGTTTTGCAAAATCAGGGAGTAAATCAATGTTCCCAATAAATTGTATCCTTACTCCATTTTCATGAAGTTCTTCTATTTCTTCGGCTATGGTTTTAGCAAACAAATTCATCAGTCCGTCAACCTCCTCTTTTGGCCTATTCCAATTCTCAGTAGAGAAAGTATACAGAGTTAGAAATTTTACATCGTGTTTTTGAGCAGCAGTCAAAACTTCTCTTACCGAACCAACCCCAGTGTTGTGACCGTATAACCTGTCTTTTCCATGATTGGAAGCCCATCTGCCATTTCCATCCATAATGATGGCTACGTGTTCAGGATTGTTGCTTCTAGTGTCTTGCTTGTTGCTCATTGGACTATAATGTACGCGAAAATGATAAGAATTATTGAAGTATGAAAGTGATAGAAACTTAATTTATGCACTTTTAACACATTTTATCATTTCGTTTTTTTGAAATTTAATTTGACAGTTCTGTTCATTTTTTTAGAAACAGTGTCGCAAGCCGGGCATTCTTTTTGAAATACATCAAGGATATAAACGGGCGATTCAGAATCTGTTGGTACCGCAAATGTAAGGGTGTTTTCTTCGTATTGAAGCTTGTATTCTCTTGGGTCAGATTTTGTATTACTTTCTTTGAATAAAACCGTTCCTTGAACAATAATGTTTTGAATTTTTTCTTTGGTAAATTCGTTGCAGGTCAATTTACAATCTGTGAAATCACTGGTTTCAAAAAGAGATTCCATAATCGATGTTTTTACCCTGTTACCTGGTAACCAACCTCCACATCCTCTGTCGCCAAAAAGAAATAATACCATCAATGAACCGATTCCAATACCCAAAATATATAGACGAACTCTTCTCCAAAAACTCATAAAAAATGTTTTAAAAATCAAAAATACAAGGAAAATAGTTCAATTCTGTTTCTTTTCCGGTTTATTTCAGTCATTAATAATTTCAATGTTCGATTTTTCGATGATTTCTTGACCTTTGTACTTTAATAACAATTGAGCAATGGTAATCACATCGTTTTGGCAGTATTCTTTTATTTTATCAATGTCATTTTCCTCGTAATAGGTTTTTGCCACCATTGAGCCATCTAAATCTTGCTTTGGCGAAGGAATATTAAATACATGTGCTAATAGGTCCAGCGATGTGAAGTGTTTGTAATCTCCAAATTTCCACAATTCCATCGTATCGAGGTGAAGAATTTCCCAGGGTTTTTTACCTGCTAAGTCAAGTTGGGTGGGCAACTCAAGTCCATTGATTAATGTTCTTCTGCCAATGAAGGGAAAGTCAAATTCTTTTCCATTGTGGGCACACAACATGTAATTTTCTTTGAGAGTTTTATTTAGTAAGGAATTAAATTGGTTTAATATTTCCTTTTCATCATCTCCATAAAAAGATTTTACTCGAAGTGTTAATGAACCTTTTTCTTGTGCGAAATAGCCCACAGAGATACAAACTATTTTACCAAATTCAGCATAGATTCCAGCTTTTGAATAAGCCTCTTCTGCACTAATTTCCTGATACCGCTGTATGTATTGAGTTTTTTTATCCCACAAGTCAACGGTTCGTTTTGGTAATTCTTTGAAATTGTATTCTAATGGAACAGTTTCTATGTCTAAAAAAATAATTTTTTTAAGTTCTATGTGCTGGAGCATAAGCGTTAATTTTGAATCATCTAGTAAGATACTAATTCTGGTAACAAGAAAAAAGCCACCTACTCGAGGATTCCGAGAGGTGGCTTTTGAAAGTCTTAAGTCTTATTATAATTTAAATAATGTGTCTTTCAATGGTTTGTTTACCTCCACAGTTTGCAATTTCATATCCATAGTTTGAGGGCCTTGTCTTCCACTCAAGGAATGAGGAATTAATACTCCATTGATTGCTTTGTAATCGCCAAACTCTTGGGTGATATTGAAATCACCTTGAGGAGTTGACTGTACAAACATTTCCTTTACTTTGAGTTTGGACTCAACATCGTACATGAGAGTTAATTTTTTTCCAGTTGGGTATACCGCTTCAACTACATACACCTCCTTTCCGTTTAGTTTATTTATTCCTATCAAGGTTGTTGTTACTTTGTTTTCAGTGTATGCCATTTCAGGAACTAAACGTCCTTCAATATTCGACTCAATGTTGGCATTTTCGTCTCCTGGCATTGTTTGACCTTGCATAGATTGCATGCCTTTGGCTCCATCAAAAGCAGAGGCCTGAACTACTGCATTCCCCATTTGTGGCACCTTAATCTCCGATTTTGTTTTATTTGGAGCTTTAAAACTGTTCGTCATGATTACATCCATACCTTGAATAGTCATAGAATAATCTCCTGTCATTGTTTTGATACTTGCAATAGCTTCTTTTCCACCAATAGCATTCATGTAGGCATCCATTACTGTTTCGGCAGTTGTTCCTTCTGGAGCTGCTTTTATTTTACTCGGTGCAGTCGTTTTATTTCCCTCTCTGTCTAGGTAATTTACTGTGCCAAATTTGGCAAGTTTTTCTCCAACTTCCGCAGCGTCTCCAACTACTATAATGTTAATGTTTCCTGGCTTTAGGTATTTTGCAGCTACTCTTTTGATGTCAGCAACCGTTACCGCGTCAATTCTCTTCAAGTAGTTTTTGAAATAATCTTTGCTTAATTTGTATTCATCAATGTTTGCAGCAAATCTAGCTACTGTTCTTGGACTTTCAAGTGATTGTGCAAAAGTTCCAGCTATGTAATTTTGTGCGTTTTTTAATTCTTCCGCTGATACATCTTCCGTTCTGATTCGGTTTATTTCGAAAAGAAATTGCTCGATTGCACTATCAGTTACCTCGTTTCTTACTTTTGCGCTCGATGAGAAGTTACCAATTAGTTTGTTGGATCTTATACCTCCGTATGCTCCATAAGTATATTCCTTGTCTTCTCTAAGGTTTTGAAATAATCTTCCTGCAAATCCACTTCCAAATATTTGATTAAATACTTGTGCAGCTTCGTAATCAGCCTCTCCTAGTTTAATTTCGGCAATGTTGCTAATTTGAATATTGGATTGAACGGCTCCTTCTTTATTCACAACGTATACTTGTGGAGATTCTGGCTCAACTGGTTTCTTATAGGAATGAGTTGGTACCACGCCTTTTTTCCATGCTCCAAATTGCTTTTTTACTAGCTCTTCAGCTTCACTTTTTGTAATGTCACCTACTATTGTGAGTAAGGCATTGTTTGGTTTGAAGTAAGTGTTGTAATATCCTTGGACGTCAGATAGCTCAATGTTTTTTAGCGATTTTTCACTCATGAATTCACCGTAAGGATGTCCTTTTCCATAAACAATAACAGATTTTACATCTCCCATTATGGCATCTGCATCTGTAGCATTTGATTTGATAGCAGTAACACTTTCGGTAATACTTTTGGTCAATTCATCTTCAGGAAAAACTGGATTCAATGTAATGTCAGCCAAGATATCCATCAATTTACTGTTGTATTTTGATAATCCTGATGCGTAAACACCTCCTGAATAAGCTCCTACATTTGCTCCAATAAAATCAACTTCTTTGTTCAAGTTTTCCTTGGTTCTGTTTTTTGTTCCTGCCTCCAATAAGTCTCCTACCATTGAAGTGTATCCAGCTTTGTCGCCTTCTACAATAGGGTCAATATCAAAGGAAAGACTGTAAGAAATTGTAGGTAATTTGTGATTTTCTATCACGTAAACTTTCATTCCGTTTTCAAGAGTAAACTCCTCGTGTTCTCCTATTTTTAATTCTTTTGCTTCTGAAGCACTTGGTCGAATACTTCGGTCAAGTGCTGTTTCTTTTGTGCTACAAGAGGTAATTGCCAGGATTGCAGCTATTGATATGATTATATTTTTCATGATTATTTTCTTTTAAAATTGATACTATGAGCTTCGCTTTATTTTTTTGGTAAATAATAAAGAGTAACACTATTCGATTGAACTAAGTATTTTTTAGCCACACGCTGTATATCTTCTCTTGTAACTGCTCTGTATTTTTCCAATTCGGTATTGATTAAATCTGCATCTCCAAACATTACGTGGTAAGTTGCTAAACTTTCTGCAATTCCTTTCATTGATGAATTGCTACTTACAAAGTTCGATTCAGAAATGTTTTTGATTTTTTGGAACTCTTCTTCAGAGATTAATTCGTTTTGCAGTTTTGATATTTCCGCTACAATTCCTTTTTGAATGTCTGACACAGTATAACCTTGGTTCGGTAATCCTAATGTCGCGAAAAAACCTGCACTTTCAAAGTTCATTGAAAAACCAGCTACCTGCAGAGCCATTTGTTTGTCTTCTTTCAGAGCCGTATTCAACCTTGAGCTTTTTCCGTTTGACAGAATGGTGGATAACATTTCTAGAGCATAAGCATCTTTTGTTCCTTGGGCAGGCACTTTGTAAGCTTGAAATACAGCATCCAATTGAATGTTGTCATACACGGTATCTACGATAGATTTTTTTAATAATTCATCCGACACTTTTGGTCTCTTTATCTCCCCAATTCCACTTGGGATAGAGCTGAAGTATTTTTTAATATACTTTTTGGCTGCCTTTTCATCAATGTCACCGGTTACAACCAAAGTTGCATTATTGGGTACGTAGTAGGTGTCATAAAAATTCTGAAAATCTGCAATCGAGGCAGCATTCAAATCTGCAAAAGATCCGATTGGCGTCCATTCGTAGTTGGTTCCTTCAAACATTCTTTTAGAAATCTCCATGTACCAGCTAGAATAAGGACGGTTGTCAGAAGTTCTTTTTTCCTCTTTCACCACTTCTCTTTGGTTATCAACTCCTGCCTGAGTGATTTTTGCATTCAACATTCTTTCAGATTCCATCCATAAGCCCAATTCCAATTGATTGGATGGCAATACACAATGGTAATAAGTTTGGTCACTTGATGTGTAAGCATTAATAGTTCCACCGACAGATTGAACAATTTTTGCATATTGATCCTGTGCAATGTTTTCTGATTCTTCAAACATCAAATGTTCAAAAAAGTGAGCATACCCTGTTTTTCCTGTAGTTTCGTTTTTGGAACCTACGTGATACAGAACGCTTACTGCAATTATTGGAGTTGAATTATCTTTATGTAAGACTACATGTAATCCGTTATCCAAGTCAAACTCGGTGAATTTAATGTTGTTTTTTTGGGCAAAACTGTTTCCTAGAAGGAAAGCAGACGCCAGGAGTAGAGTTATTTTTTTCATGTGTTAGCTTTAGTTTGATTCAAAAATAATAAAAATACTGAGGTTTCAAGAAAATATAGGGACAAGAGGGATTATTCGTACACAAATGGGATTTAAAGTGTCATCCTTAAAATTAATTTCCAATATGTAAGGAATAGTTCGTTTATCTAGTTAATTTTGAAACAGTATCCAATTTTGTTCTTTTTTGTTTTGATATCATTCGAAGCAAAGTGTTTTATAATTGGACTTACACATTAATAAAAAGGATGGTGGAAGCAAAAAAATACCTGGGTCAACATTTTTTGAAAGACGAGATTATTTGTCATGATATCGCCTGCGCCATGGATGATAGTATAGAAGAAACAGAAAAAGTAATAGAAGTTGGGCCAGGAATGGGAGCGATCACTAAATATTTGATGAAAAAATTCGAAAATTTTAGTGTTGTAGAAGTGGATGGTGACTCTATATCTTTCCTCTCGAAAAATTATCCGGAGTTAGATATTGTGGATTATGATTTTTTGAAATTGGACTTGTCTAGTCTGAATAAAGGTAAGTCATTCAAGATTTTTGGTAATTTCCCATATTTTATTTCTGCCCAGATCCTAAACAAAATTTTTGAAAACAAAGAGCTTGTTTCTGAAGTTGTAGGAATGTTTCAAAAGGAAGTTTCAGAAAAAGTTGATGCTAGTCCAGGGAACAAGAATTATGGAATAATAAGTGTTTTTATTCAAGCGTTTTATTCAGTGGAATATTTATTTACTGTTCCTGAGGGTGCTTTTGATCCACCACCAAAAGTAAAATCGGGAGTTATTCGATTGACAAGAAAGCAAGACCTTGAAATAGGAGTCTCGATGAGTACATTTAAGCAAGTGGTAAAACTTGGTTTTAACCAACGAAGAAAAACGTTGAGAAACTCATTGAAATCAATATTGCCAGATGCCTTAAAAGGGGAGGAGATTTTTAACAAAAGACCTGAGCAACTTTCAGTAGGTGAGTTTATTGGAATAGGTAAAATGATTGAAAAACATCAATAAAAAAGAAGAAATGGAAGTAGAAAAGAAAGAAGAAAAAAAATTATATTTATTAGACGCTTATGCGCTAATTTTTAGGGCTTACTATGCTTTTATTAAGAATCCAAGAATAAACTCGAAAGGGTTGAACACATCAGCTGTATTGGGTTTTACCAATACTTTGCTTGATATTTTGAATAATCACAAGCCTACTCACATTGCTGTTGTTTTTGATTTTCCGGCTGCAACTTTACGAACACAAGAGTTTGCTGCATACAAGGCAAATAGACAAGAAACACCTGAAGACATTAAAAAATCTGTGCCAATTATCATGGATATTATTCGAGCTTTTCACATTCCAATTTTGATGAAAGAGGGATACGAAGCAGATGATGTAATTGGAACCCTTTCCGTAAAAGCTGAAGAAGCCGGTTTCACTACTTACATGATGACGCCAGATAAGGATTTTGGACAATTGGTAACCGATAAAGTTTTTATGTATAAGCCGGCCCGAATGGGAAAGCCAGCAGAAGTATTAGGCGTAAAGGAAATTTGCGAAAACTTTGAAGTAGAGCACCCCAAGCAGGTAATCGATATTTTAGGATTATGGGGAGATGCCGTAGATAATATTCCAGGAATACCGGGTATTGGTGAGAAAACCGCAAAAAAGTTAATCAAGCAATACGGCTCTGTAGAAAATTTGATTGCCAATGCACAAGAGCTGAAGGGAAAACAAAAAGAGAACGTAATTAATTTCGCTGAGCAAGGATTGCTTTCTAAAAAATTGGCGACCATCATATTGGACGTTCCTGTAGAGTTTGATGAAAAAGAGTTGATCATGTCCGAACCCGATAAGGACAAAATTATTGAATTATTCAGTGAATTGGAATTTAGAACATTAGCGAAAAGGGCTTTTGGTGTGGAAATTCAAAACACCACAACCGAAGGTCAATTGGATATGTTTTCCGCTCAGGCTGCAAGTAAATCTGGTGATTTGCAAACAGCCGAAGCTGTCGATTTTAAAACAATTGAAACTGTTAAGAACTCGTATCAATTGATAGACACAAAAGAAAAAAGAACGGAACTTATTGCAACTTTGATGAAGCAGAAAACTTTCTGTTTTGATACTGAGACCACTTCCCTTGATGCCTTGCTTGCAGAGATTGTAGGGATCGCGTTTTCTTTTAAAAAGGGAGAAGGGTTTTATGTTTCTTTTCCTCAAGATAGAGCAGAGGCAACCTCTGTTTTAAACGAGTTTAAAGATTTGTTCGAATCCGAAGATATCGAAAAAATAGCCCACAACTTAAAGTATGATTTGGCTGTTGTTCAGAATTATGGTTTAACTATTCGAGGAAGATTGTTTGATACGATGATTGCTCATTACTTAATCCAGCCAGATATGAGACACAACATGGATTTGTTGGCTGAAACTTATCTGGGCTACAAGCCTGTTTCAATCGAGACATTGATTGGAAAAAAAGGAAAGAACCAGAAGAATATGCGTGATTTAGATCCTTCAGAAGTGTTTGAGTATGCTTGTGAAGATGCAGATATCACTTTTCAGTTGAAAAAGCTGTTTGAAGAAAAGTTGAAAGAAACAAACACTGAAAAGTTGTTTTGGGAAATTGAAATGCCGTTGCTGCCTGTTTTAGAAAAAATGGAAAGAGAAGGAGTGAACCTGGATGTAAACGCCTTGGAGGATTTTTCCAAAGAACTCGAAACAGATTTGGTAAAATTAGAAAGTGATATAAAAGAAATGGCTGGTTTTTCAGATTTCAATTTAGATTCGCCCAAACAACTAGGGGAGGTTTTATTTGAAAAAATGGACATTGATGTAAAAGCTAAAAAAACTAAAACTGGTCAGTATTCTACAAGCGAGGATACATTGAGTAAAATGGTGGGGAAACATGATATATTTGAAATCATACTTGAGTATCGTTCCTTAAAAAAGCTAAAATCTACGTATGTGGACGCCTTGCCATTACTTATTGCTGATGATACAAAGAGGATTCATACAAGTTACATGCAAACCGTTGCGGCAACAGGTCGTTTGAGTTCGGTAAATCCAAACCTTCAGAATATTCCTATTCGTACTGAAAAAGGAAGGTTTATCAGAAAAGCATTTATTCCAAGAAATGAAAACTTTACTCTTTTGGCTGCGGATTATTCTCAAATAGAATTGCGAATTATTGCGGCATTGAGTGGAGATGAGGGAATGATTGAAGCATTTGTCAATAAACACGACATTCACTCAGCTACAGCATCCAAAGTATTTGATGTGCCTATGGAAGAAGTGACGAGAGAAATGAGAAGCAAAGCCAAAATGGTTAACTTCGGTATCATTTATGGGATTTCAGCTTTTGGTTTGGGGCAGCGATTGTCAATACCGAGAAAAGAAGCGAAGGAAATAATCGATAGCTATTTTGCTAAATATCCTAAAATCAAATCCTACATGGATGAGGCTATAGTGCAAGCCAAGGCCAACGGATATGTAGAAACATTATTAGGAAGAAGAAGAAACTTGAAAGATATAAATTCAAGTAATGCAATAGTGCGCGGTCATGCTGAACGAAACGCAATTAATGCACCAATTCAGGGGACAGCCGCAGACGTGATAAAAATTGCCATGATAAATGTTTTGAAGGAAATGAAGGTGAAGAAATTAAACTCTAGAATGTTGCTTCAAGTTCATGATGAACTCGTTTTTGATGTGGATAAAAACGAGATTGAGGTAATGGAAAAACTAGTAAAAGATAACATGGAAAATGCTGTAAAAATTGTTGTTCCGTTGGAGGTGGAAATGAATACAGGGGACAATTGGCTGCAAGCCCATTAAAAAAAAATAGACTGCCAGCAAAGTGGGTGGATATGTCCAACTTTTTTGGTTAACAGAAAAAAACAAAGAAACGATGCTTACAAATAACGACATCATGAAAAAGCTAAGAGTAGCTCATAAACTGAGAGATGAGGATATTCTAAAAGTTTTGGAGTTAGTTGATTTTAAAATGACTAAACCAGAGCTGAACGCTATTTTTCAAAAAGAGGACCACAAGAATTACCAAGAATGTGGAGATCAATTGCTTCGAAATTTTCTCAATGGCTTAATCATTCATTTAAGAGGACCCATGCCCAAGAAAAATGATAACCAAGCCTCAAAAAAGAATTACACAAAACCACATCCTGGTAAACGGTAGATGATTTAATTTATCCAAAAACAATCCTGCCAATCGGTCAACATGTGGAGTAAAAGCCCAATGCTGATTATTCGCGTTTTTCTCCAAAACAGTCCGAAAGTGTAGGCAGAAATCGCATAACTTGAATGAAGTGGATGGAAATTGATGCTACAGCGGTTGGTTACAAAAATATCCTCTGCCAATAAATGGTCTAGGTCAACGAGCATGGTCAGTATAAATACGATAGAAACTATTTTCCAATTTTTCTTGTAAAACACAACCGCAATCAAAATAGGAAGAAGGAAGTGCAATCCATAATGAATAAGAAAACGAATAATTTCCATTATTCAGTTTTCCAGAGTGTGTTGCAGGCCGTGCACTTTATCTGAGGGGCCTTGTTGAGCATAATGCGATAGGTCAAAACGCCTTCTTTACAAATGTAACAAGTCATGGAAGGACTCATACGTTTCCTTTTTTGATAGGCTTTTACTCGACAATTTGTAGAACAAAACTTCTTAGCTTTCTGAGATTTAATGGAAATTTCTTTTTTACAAAATTGACAAGTTGGCATTTTCTTTTTTTTTATTCGAATGCAAGATGAAAAAAAAGATTGTTTTTTGAAAACATACTATTAAAAAAAAAGGAGAACTCAAGATTTTATTTTTCTTGATCCTATTCTTTGTGGTTGAGCTTGAAAGAAATTATCGGATAAAGTTTAGGATGCGAAAAAAATTTGTAAATTAGCCAAGATTATAAAAAAAATAAGATGAAAAAAATAGTTTTGAGCCTATCAGTTGCCTGTTTAATTGCCTTGTCTAGTTGTGGTAGAAAAGAATATACTTGTACATGCACATTAACTGACGCAACGCCTACATCACCTCAGGCGACAACCACCACCGAAACAGTCATAACTGGAAAGAAAAAGGATGCTACAACTACCTGTGAGACTGGCTCTTACCTGAATGGTTATTTAAAAAACGAGTGTAAAATAAACTAACACACATAAAACTGAGCTCAACGGAAAGCAATATTTCTTGAGTTTGTGATAAAAAATCTGTATATTGTACCCAAATTAAACCGAATTATTATGAAAAAAATTGTACTAGGGCTGTTAATCGCAACAGCATTCGTAGCGTGTCGTAAGACTTCACCTATGGAAGAATCAGAAAACACTTTAGAAGTGACAGAATCAAATATGGCTGTTATCGGAAAAAGAACTGCTACATGGTGTGGTCCATGTGGATCATGGGGATTTCCTCAATTTGAGTCGCTAAAAGAATCATACAGAGGAAAAGCTGTATTCATGGCTTGGAAAGATGCTTTTACCACTGTTGAAGGTACTACTTTATTTACCGAGGTAGGTCCCGCATTTAATTTGGGAGGGAGTGTTCCAACTTTCTTTTACAACTTTATTCCAAATGCGGATGACTCGATAATTACAAACCACATAGAGTCCGATTACGTAGAAGCGAATGCAAACTATGAAATGGAAGTCTCTGGTGAAAAAGTTATGTTGAAGACAACAACAAAGTTTTTCTCGGAAGTTTCTGGAGAATACTACCTTGCTCCATACATGATTGTGGATAATATTGTAGGATATCAAAACGGACATGCTGACGGGAACAACACAGTTCACCATAACTATGTTGCCAGGATTGCTAAACCAACTACGGTGAGCTCAATAGAAAATTTTGGTTATCAGTTAACAACAAACGGTGCATCACGAGGGTATACAATTAATCTTGAGTTCGAGGCCAAAAAAGACGTTGCTTGGAAAACAAAAGATATTTCTTTTGGTTTAGTCATATTCAAGAAAGAGCCGTGGGGTCTACAATTTGTAAATGCTTTCACGAAATAAATCAAGCAAGGAAAACCAAGTAATCTGATATGGATATAAAAAAAGTAGTGTTGTCGATTGCACTTCTAACTTGTATGTTGGAAGTGTTTTCGCAAGTAAAATTTGGAGTGAGAGCAGGAGTTGGTTATTACAGAGTTCCTCAATCTTCGACAGGAGCAATTCTATCTAAATATAATTCCATTAAACCCGAAATAGATCAATTGGATTTACAATATGCTAAAACTGATGGAATAGGCTATAATTTTGGTTTGTTTTTAGATTATTCTTTAACGAAGGCGGTTGGTATTCAAATTGAACCCTCTGTGAGTCTAAGGAATTATAACGAAGTTTTGAAAAATTTCTCAGAGAATCAATTAGCTTCCGTAATTTCAGAAAATTATATTTACAACGAATTAATCTATTTGGATCTTCCGTTGTTGTTTAAACTAAATCTTTCACCCAACACGGGAAAGTATGGGAGGAAAAGCTACTTTAGTATATTCGCAGGTCCTCAATTTGGGTTTTTTCTCGGAAAAACGGAGAGTAATGTAGTTACTACAAGTGTAACAATCTATGACCAAACAACTGTCAATACGTCAAATTCCGAAAGGCCTGGTAAATTCAATATTGATTACAATACGCTGGATATAGCTGCCGTTGTAGGAGGAATGTATGATTTTGAAAAAGGGTTGAGATTTGGAGCTCGTTATGTGGGCAGTCTGATGCCAGTTACACAAAATATTAATTTTGATTCATACCATCATTCATTTCAATTGACTGTAGGTTATAATTTTATCCCGCAGAAAAGAAGAAAAAGAAGAAGATAATTAAACAACAAAAATTGTAAAGGCCATTGTGAATTATTGCAATGGCCTTTTTTGGTGTAGCTTGTTTATAAAGGATTTATCTATGTGCAAAAGAGTTTATGGGTTTTTGGCTCGCAATTTAGAAGTACCTCTCGCGAGCTCTATATACAGTAAATTGAAAATGAATTGAATATTCTTTGTCCGCAACATACCATAGTTTAGTGCGAAATTAGGGTCTTAATTATAAGTCAAGCCTGTTTCCCAACTGAAAAAAATATCTCACAAAAAAAGCCTACTAAGATTTTTAGTAGGCTTCTGGTATTATCAGTTGATATGATTATCCATGAATCATTTTATACATGACTTTGTAGGCGGTTGTGTATTTTCTTAGATAGTCTTCGTTTTCTCCGTAGAAGTATGGCTTTCCAATTTCAATAATTGCCCTTGCTTCGTCTACTTTCTTTTTGCTGTATAGGTAATCAGCATATTCTATGAGTGCTAATCTCAAAAACACTTGTTCCATTTCAGACATTTCGTCAAAAGGTTTAATGGGTTTCATCGGGCCACCAAAAATTTCCTCAATCTTTTTATTTTTCTTAGCCAATTCTTTATCAGTCAATTCCTCTTCTTTTGGCATTTCATCTCTCGAAGGGGCTAGTCTTTCGATTTCCGGCATAATTACCTTCAGCATCTTTTTACCTTCGGTTGTGTTTTTTACTTTTAGTTCCAATACTGCAGTAAGTAAATAAGCTCCTTTATCATTTGGATCCATTTTATGGATTTTAGTCATAAGCCCTAATGATTTCTTAGCTGACTTATATACTTTCGCTTTTCGGTCTTCCAACATGTAGTTTTCAACTTCTTCTGCAACTAATTTTTTTAATTCTTCAAAATGGGTGATGTAATCATCGTAATATTGGCCGGCTTTATCTTTTTTGCGGTATTTACCCGCATAGCTCAAAGCATCATTAAATGCTTTTTTAAATTCTTCCACTCCCTCATTAGTTTGTGAAATTCTCAAGCAAGACATGGAAGCATACACATAGATTTCTGGATTATCTTTGAATTTAGGATTCGAAGAAAACTTAATTGCATCATGAGCGCAATCTTGGTATTTTTCTTCTCCATACATATCTCTAAGTTTTTCGACCATTTTGTCGTCTCTTTGAGCCATCGAATTTCCAACCGTTAATAAAGAGATTCCTAAAAATAATAGTGTCTTTTTCATCTTGTTAATTTTAATAGTAATTTTACATCTGAGATTCCAATTATAGTGCCAAAAAAGGACTTACTCAATTGCGAGGTCAATAATAACAAATTTATAACAAATGAAGTGGTTATCCAATAGAATATCTTTTCATCGTCATAGTGAATATACAACTATTCTTATATCTACCAAAGTAGAGAAGTGGAAAGAAGGAGTTTTGCTTGCATGGATGGTTTTGTGGTTGTTTGTGGGGGTTTCAATACTAGGAATAGCTTTGTCAGAAGATTATTTGAATCGAATTGCGGGAGATACTCCAAAGAGTCAATTGCAATTGTTTTTACTTTTGTTTCTGGTGTTTTGGGGATATTATTTATACAAAATCATCAAAGTATATCTTTGGAGAAAAAAGGGAGTCGAGTATTTGAAATTAAATAAAGAGTCATTAGTCATAAAAAGAGGGTATGGAAAGTTTGGCAAAGCACACAGCTATTTATTAACGAACATGAGTTCAATCGAATTATTAGAGCGCTCGGTTCGGTCTTATTCTTGGGTTATGCAAAGTGCATTTTGGGATATAGGTAATGAAAGCTTAGAATTTGAATATCAAGGAAAAAAAATCATTTTTGGGGTGCAGTTAGAAGCCGAGGAGACCAAAAAACTGAGGCAATTCTTGCGAACAGAAATAAGAAAAATGGAGATCGAAAAACGACCTAAGAAAAAATGATTTGGGATAAGATATATTTCCAAAACTTTCTCGTTTTCATTTGAGCTAAACCAGGAAGAATAGATTATTCTCTGTTAATCTGTTGTTAAGTACTTTGCAGAAAAATATTATTTTTATTAGGTTTGAGTATGAATATTTAAAGCAAATTTTACACACAAACACATAAACAAAATACCTATGAAAAATTTAACACTATCCTTTAGCTTATTTCTAGTAGCCGCGTTCTCTATGAACTTTATGTCTACAACAAACTTGGAAAATACAATTTTGGCAGGGGCAGAAATTGCCATTGACAAAGACGTGCACGATTACGGAACAATTGCCAAAGGTTCTGATGGTAGTTGTTATTTTACAATTACGAATAATGGAGATGCGCCCTTAACCATCACAAGAGCGAAAGGAAGCTGTGGATGTACGGTACCAGATTGGCCAAGAGAACCTATTGCACCAGGACAATCTGCAAAAATGAAGGTGACGTATGATACAAACAGACCTGGACCTATCAACAAGTCGGTAACAATTACCTCTAACGCTACTAACGCGCCCACAAAAATCGTGAGAATTAAGGGCAATGTGACTTCGTCTCCGGCTAACTAATCGATTGGTATTCATCTAATAAAATTATTCAAATGAAAAAAATAATATTATACACAGGTTTGGCAATTGCGGCCTTTGGATTTTCTACCTCTACTTTTGCTCAAGGCACTGAACTTGTTCAAGGAGCAAAATTGTCGCTGGATAAAGAAGTACACGATTACGGAAAAATTAAAAAAGGAGCAGATGGAAGTTGTTATTTCACCATTACGAACAATGGAACAGAACCATTAACGATAACAAATGCAAAAGGTAGTTGTGGGTGTACTGTGCCAAGTTGGCCAAAGGAACCAATTATTCCTGGCGAATCTGCTAAAATGAAAGTAACCTATGCCACCAACAGAGTTGGTCCTATCAACAAATCTGTTACTATTACTTCTAATTCTGTTGACGGGAAAGTGAAAATGGTAAAGATCAAAGGAGAGGTGTTAAAGCCTGCACCAGAGGATGGAGCTCCTGTGATAAAACAAAAGAGTCCGATGTTGAACTAATCGTTCGGCATAACAACCCATAAAAAAACCGTTCTGAGTAATCAGAACGGTTTTTTCGTTTAACACGTACTTCAGTTTATATAGAAGTAAGAGTGAAGGTGTATGATTCCATAATTAAATTACACAATAGTTTTTTACAAGCTAGGTCTACTTTTTCATTTGCTTCAGCTTCGCTGCCAGCCTCTACTTTTAGTGTAATGTGTTTTCCGATACGTACGTTTGAGATTTCGTTAAGTCCCAAGTTTCCCATACTTTGAGTAACGGCTTTTCCTTGTGGGTCCAAAATCGCCTCAAGTGGCATAATGTCTATTTCTGCTTTAAAATTCATATTTAGGTAGTTTTTCTGGTCTTGTAATGATAATGTGATGACAAAAGTATATACAAAAGGATAATAAATGGAATGACAGCTAAGATATTTGTAAACAACCCAAAGAGAATTGTTAAAATAACGGTTCCAATCAACAGAATGACTCTGTAAACATTGTCCCCTTCAAGTTTTGTATTTTTTAATTTTAAGGAAAACATTCGAAAGTTTGAAATCATCAATAGCGACATGATGATAACAAGTGAGGTAAAAATGAATATTCCATGAACTGGATGGTTGTTTTTTATGATAAAAAACATTCCCACCCAAAAGAGGGCATTTGCCGGTGTAGCTATCCCCTTAAAATAGTTGGTTTGTTCTGTGTCTACATTGAATTTTGCAAGTCGCAAGGCAGAGAAAACTGGGATCAATACAAACAGATAGCGCAGCAAAGTCTCATTAGGGTAAAATTCATGTATCATTGCGAAATAAAGAAATCCAGGAGCCACTCCAAAGGTTACCATATCCGCTAAGCTGTCTAGCTGAGCTCCAATTTCGCTTTGTACTTTTAATAAACGTGCAGAAAATCCATCGAAGAAATCCAAAATTGTGGCGATCAGAATGAGCCAAATCCCCAATTCAATAAAGGAATAACTTCTATTGACTAGTCCCCTGAGTCCTTGCTCAATAGGGAAAGTAAATTCGATAAAAAATAAAATTGCAAATACCCCACAGGCCAAATTAAGTAGCGTAATAAAATTCGGGATGTGTTGTTTGATTTTCATAAACGTAAAGATAAGGATTGAATAAGGATTTGCAATAAAAAAAAGAAGCAGTCATTCCGTTCTTGAAACGGAATCTGTTAATAAATACAAGTGCTGTAAATTAACAAAACCTGAATCACACTTCGATAAATTCATTACAAGAGTTCAGGGTGACTCGGTCTTTTTTTTCTTTAATGGCTGAGGTTTGTCGGTTATATCACTCTTTTCCGACACCTCGGGACAGGCTGATACATTCTAAATATGTTCTAAATACTGGGTTTCGGATTTGAGCAAATCTGCGGGCTGAGTGATTTTTCAAAATGAAAAATTGTATCGAAGCCCAATTTAGTTATTCAAATTCCCGATATTTGTACTACAACACAATTCGTATGACAAAAAAAGCAATTCTTGTAATTTTAGATGGTTGGGGGCACGGAGAAAAAGATAGTTCCAATGCTATTCATCTCGCTCAAACTCCTTTTGTGGATAGTTTGTACAATAACTACCCAAATACCGAACTTGTTACCTACGGGGAGGAAGTAGGTTTGCCAGATGGACAAATGGGAAACTCAGAAGTAGGCCATTTAAATATTGGTGCAGGAAGAGTTGTTTATCAGGATTTTGCTAGAATTAACAAGGCTGTAAAAGATAATTCGATAAAAGAGGAAACTGCCTTGAAAGATGCATTTAGCTATGCCAAGAAAGAGGATAAAAATGTTCATTTCATAGGCTTGGTTTCTCCTGGAGGAATTCACTCTCACGAAAATCATTTGTATAAACTTTGCGAAATGGTCGAGGAATCGGGAGTTGCTAATAGTTACATTCATGCGTTTACAGATGGGAGAGATTGTGACCCTAAAAGTGGATTGGCTTCATTAAAATCTCTGGAAAGCGAGATTGAAGGAACTTCTACCCAATTGGCTTCGGTGATAGGAAGGTATTACGCCATGGACAGAGATCATCGCTGGGAACGCATCAAATTGGCATACGACCTGTTAACGAAGGGAATAGGGGAAAAGACACACAATTTGGAAGAGGCAGTAATTAATTCTTATGCGAATGGAATAACAGATGAATTTATTATGCCTGCTGTGAAAACTGATGAACAGGGAAACCCAGTGGCTGTAATTGCTCCAGGCGATGTGGTGATTTGTTTTAATTTTAGAACGGATAGATGCCGGCAAATAACTGAAGTTCTCACTCAGTCAGATAATCAAGAATTCGGTATGTCTAAACTAGATTTGTATTACGTGACAATGACTCAGTACGACAGGCAGTTTAAGAATGTAGAGGTAGTATATACCAAGGATAATTTGAAAATGACGATGGGCGAAACTATCTCTCAAGCCGGACTAAAACAAATACGAATTGCAGAAACTGAAAAGTATCCTCATGTTACCTTTTTCTTTTCGGGAGGAAGAGAAGAAGAGTTTGAAGAGGAATCGAGGATTTTGGTGAATTCACCTAAAGTAGCCACTTATGATTTGAAGCCAGAAATGAGCGCTCCGATTATTACTGAAAAGATTCTGAAAGAAATTGAAAGTCAATCTGCTGATTTTATTTGTTTGAATTATGCAAACACCGATATGGTTGGCCATACAGGGATTCAAACAGCTATTATTAAAGCGGTAGAAACAGCAGACTCTTGTTTGAAGCAAGTAGTGGAAGTCGGTGTACAAAACGACTATAGTTTTGTCATTATCGCAGACCACGGAAATGCAGAATTAAATGTGAATCCTGATGGAACCCCCAATACTGCCCACACGGTGAATCCAGTTCCGTGTTTTGTGATTGCCGAGGGTGTTTCACAAATTAAACCAGGAAAATTAGGGGATATTGCTCCAACCTTGTTACATTTAATGAATGTTAAACAGCCAAAAGAAATGACAGGAATTAGTTTGGTGGAGAATTAGTAGAAATGAGAATAGCAATTTACGGCAGAGAATTTTCGGATGATTTTATTCCTTACTTTCAATTATTAATTGATGAGTTAGACAGAAATGAGGTGGACTATTTCATCTATTCAAAATTCCACAAAAATGTGGTGAATAAAGGAATAACTTTTGGCAGAGAGGTAAAAGAATACAACAGAAAGACCTACCCTAAGCTTAAATTAGATTTCTTGTTTAGTATTGGCGGTGACGGAACTATTCTTGATACCTTGACAAGTATTAAGAAAGGAATTCCAGTGGTAGGCGTTAATTCTGGAAGACTCGGATTTTTATCGAATACAGCAAAAACAGAAATAAAGAAAGTCTTACATCAGTTGATAAATAAGGAGTATCGAATAGAAGAGAGAGCCATGCTTTCTTTAGAAACTAAATCAAAGCTTTTTGGTAAATACAATTTTGCATTGAACGAGTTAACGGTTCATAAAAAAGACTCTTCCTCCATGATTACGATTCATGTATTTGTGAATGGTATTTTCTTGAATTCGTTCTGGGCAGATGGACTTATTATCGCTACACCCACAGGTTCTACTGCTTATTCACTAAGTTGTGGAGGTCCTATTCTGATGCCTAATTCAAATAACTTTGTGATTACTCCCATCGCTCCACATAATCTAAATATTAGACCAATGGTAGTGCCAGATGACAGTGTGATTGAATTAAAAGTAGAGGGGAGGGAACAGAAATTTTTCGCAACATTGGATTCTCGGAGTGAAGAGATTTCTACAATCAATCATTTGGTTGTTACCAAATCTGATTTGAAAATAAATTTGGTTCAATTTCCCAATCAAAATTTTTTTAAAACTATCCGTAACAAACTAATGTGGGGGATGGACAAGAGGAATTAATACTTTATTAATTTTTTTCTGACTAATTCGTTCGATTTAGAAGATAGAAGTAAAAAATAAATGCCGTTTTCGTACTTGCTTAAATCAAGAGTCATTTGTTTGTTTTTTTGGTAATTGGAATAAATCTCTTTTCCTTCTAAATTAAATAAACGGACATTCATCCCCTCCCAGTTTTTAGATTTAGTTTTTACATCAACAGTTATAAAACTACTTGTTGGATTTGGATAGATGTTCATTTTTAAGTTGTTTTCTCTCTCTTTAATACTACTCGGAGGCCCTATCACCACGGTTTTTTTCTTCTTGATAGAATCTGCTATTACAGAGTATAGTTCAATTCCCGAAAATCCATTGTTGGCGGTAAGAAATAAGGTAGTGTCTATGAGTGTGCAGTTTAAAGGGATAGAGCCACCACCATTTGTATCGATATTTAGCCTAACTGTTCCCGTATCCGTACCGTCACTTTTCCACAACTCTGTAGATGATCCACCACCAAAACTTATGGCATCAAAGAATAATCTCCCGTTGGCATCGAATAAGAATTTAGAATTGTTCAAGAATCCATTCCCCAATCCTGGATTCATATCTTTTACTATATAGGTTCCTGAATCGGTTCCGTTTGAACGCCACAATTCCAAACCGTGTGCACTATCTTGAGCATTAAAATAAAAAATTGAGTCAATAACTATTCCTTTAAAGTGATTTGCTGGTAATCCATGGAGGATACCTGGGTAAATGTCTTTCAGGATTCCTGTACTTGATGGAGTACCGCGGGTAATCCATAACTCTCGACCATAATCAATTGGGATTGTATTGTCTTGATTGAAAATGAGAGTAGTTGAGTCAAGTGCAATCATATAGTCATTTCGGGACAAATCTGTTATTTTAATAGTTCCGGAGCTTGTTCCGTTAGATTTCCATAGTGAAGTTCGACCTCCTATAAATACTTTGAAATAGAGATGGTTTCCCACTATTGTAGGAGACGTAATATCAGCGCTACCAATTCCTGAGTTGATGTCCTTAACGAGGATCGTGCCAATGTTTGAGCCATCAGTTTTCCACAATTCATCTCCCGAAACCCCATCGTTGCCAATAAAATATAATTGACCGTTAACTTCATTAAAAAAGGGGGCATTTGGCCAAGGAGTTCCATCGTTGGTTCCGGGATTAATATCTTTTAGTAATATAGTGCCAGAAACTGTTCCATTTGTTTTCCAAACTTCTTGTCCGGATATTCCGTCACTAGCAAGAAAATATAAATTATTTTGGTAAATGGTAAAGCTTCTTGGATGGATAGAATTACCGCCTCCGTTGAATGTTTTTATGTGTTGTGTTGTGGCTGCCGTACCCGAACTTTTCCATAGACTTAAATTTCCTGTAGCGACTTCTCTCGTAACAAAAATTAGATTTCCATTTAGATCAACAAAGCTTTCGTCCAAGATAGTTCCAATTGAGGAGAATGTTATAAGAGTATCGGTCCCAGCTAGGGTTCCATCGCTAGTCCATAATTCTGTTCCGGTTTTACAACTGAAAAATAGTTTGTTGTTTACCTCTATAAAGTCTCTTAGATTGTCTGTGCTTGTACCCCCTGGAGTGAGGTCTTTTACTAACATAGTTCCGCTTGTTGTTCCGTCACTTTTCCAAAGTTCAAATCCAACTAATCCATTATCAGCTGAGAAAAATAATTCTCCATTTACATTGGTCAGATTTTGAGGGGATGAGGAAACACCAAAACTTTGATTTATATTTTTAACCATGATAGGTGGTTGACCTAATAGACCGTTAGTCCAAAATGAAATAAACAGAAGAACAAAATGAAAATAACGCATTTTTTATGTGGGTTTTTATTTTTTGAGAATAATTGTTCGGTTACTGCCTAAATCTCTTACTGTTATAGAGCCTGTTGTTTTTTCTGAGATTTTATAGGAATGCGTACCAGAAGAATTCGTTATTTTAATGAGATTGCCTGTCACAGTCCAAGAACCAGATAGTTTGGATTCATTAACATGTAAAACACTGTATTGATTATAGCTCAGAATGAAAAAGATTTCTTCGGTATCCTCTATTTTCCATTGACCAATAAGACTCATCGTCAATTTATTTTCATTTCTCTTTTTCACTATTTCAGGAGGTTCTATACGCGGAACTTCAATAGTCTCCTCAATAATTTCGCTTTCTGCCTCCACTATTCTTTCTTCCATAGCAGGAACGTCTTCATATTCATAGCTTAATTGATCTTCGCGATATATTCTCACCTCGTCTTCTTTTGTTGGTAAAAAAGGAGGGATAGAATCTCGAGATAGTCCGATAAATAAGATTCGCCCATAGCTGTTGCCTGAGAGTGTCATACTATCTTTGGATAGAAAGTTGACTTTAAACTTTATTTTTTGACTGCCTAAAACTAAAAGAACAGAATCTTTTGCAAACAAAGTAAATGTACCTTCATTTGTTTGTGGGTTTCTTTTAGCTCTGTCTTTCAGGTAAAATGAATTGTTTTGCTCAAAAATAAAAGAAGAGCCTTTTGCTTTCTTACTCTGATCTTTTTTATATCCACCAGGTTTAACTTCCCAAGCTTGTCCTACAAACCAAGAGTGACAAATATTCTTCATTGTTACTTTTCGTTTTATTGGATTTGCAGAGAATCCCGAAATACAAAAACAAGAAAGGCAGAAAGCGATAAAAGTGCTTTTTAATTGAGTACGTTTCATTAGTAGGTGTTATGTTTTATTACACCAAAGTTACAAAATTAATGTTCGTGACAGTGCACTTCGTAGTTTACTCCGTTTACGTCAATTCCTTGTGCTTCCAAAGTTTCTAGATCAGAATCACATTTTTCACCTAATTCAACTTCTTCTCCGTCTTTGTCGTAATGACATTCGTGGCATTCTGATTTGTTACAGGAAACTGAAAATACAGAAAGACCTGCAATGATTAAGATTGATTGGATTGTTTTTTTCATGTTATTTTATTTTTTGATTTATGGATAGAGTTAAGCTTATGTAAAAGTTCCTTCCCGGGTTTTGAATTCCAAGTGGCTTTATTTCAGAAAGATGATTTATGTAGGAAGTATTGGTCACGTTTCTCGCTCCTATTTTTAACTGACCCTTTAGCTTGGGAGCGGCTATTTTCCAACTTGCACCTAAATCTAATAGATTGTATGCTGATGAGTTTATTTCATTCTCAATTACTCTATTTTGGCTACCAAAATAGGTGTTTTGAAGAGCCAGCGAAATAGGCAGTATTTTCAACTTCGACTCGATGTCGTAAGTTAGTAAAGTCATAATTCTAGGCTGAGGTATTTGTGAAATAGCTCTTCCTTTTTCGTCCTCAGCCAATAAATAAGTGAAATTAGTTTCGATGTGTAAATTGTGCAAAAAGTGAGGGTGGTAATGAAAAGAAACTTCTCCGCCATAAAAGTAGGTGAGTTCGTTCTGTTCGTAATTTACCACTGGGTAATTGTCGATGAGCGAGTCTGTAAAAGAAACAAAAACATAATTTTGAATAACCGTGATGTATGGATTAACTAAAATACTAACGTGGTCGTTTTTATATTCGTAAGATACATCCAGTTGGTTGGCAAATTCAGGTCTCAACGAAAGCGATCCTATCTCAAACCTTCTCGAAGAATGATGAACGCCATTTGCAAGACTTTCTATTGGATGAGGCGGACGATATCCAGAGGAGATATTCAATCGGTAGGCATGCTTATTTTTTGTATAACTAAGTCCCGCAGAGTAATTGATGCTTTGGTAATCGAGAGTGAGTTCTTCCTCATTAATAGAGCCCTGATAAATTGTAAACTCATTACGGTCTGCCCTAATTCCAATTTGCGTTTCTAGTCTTTTATTCCATTTGGAATAAATCATCGAAAAAAGCCCCACCGAGTTCGACTCTAAATCTTGTAATAATAGTTCTTCTGCTCGGTCATTGTTCCTGTTGGTTTGAAAGTTTCCTTGTGATCCGAGTAAGAACGTATGCTTTTTCCATTGATTCAGGCTCCATAATCCGTTGTAGGAAAAAGTACTTAATTTCATTGCAATTCCCGGAATGGTGACTTTTTCATCGTACTCCTCCAAATTATTAGAAACCAATCCAAAGGTGAATTTCAAGTCACTTTTTTCAAAAAAGAATTTATGATCCGTACTCAAAAAATGAGAGGAATTTACTTGTAATGGAAGCGTTTTTTTTCTTGAAGTTGTTGTTTTGAATAAATCATCTTGACTTGGCACAGAATCGTGAGTGTGTCCAGGTATTCCCAATTCGTTGTGTACAAAAGTGTAGCGAATGTTTCCCACCCAATTGTTTTTGTTCATACCCAATGCTGCTTTTATTCCTTGGCCCTTGAATCGTGAATTGAAAACATAATTTTCCGAAGGAACTTGGTAATCCGCATGAGAAGTTTGGTTACCAAATAAGTTGAAACGAATGTTTTTTTTCGCAATCTTCATGCGGAATCCATTGGTAACTCCCAAAGAATTAGATTCGAACTGAGAAGTAATTCCTGCTTCAAATTTATTGGATTCCGCGTATTCTTCCTCATGCAAATAGATAACTCCACCCAAAGCATCTGATCCATAAAGTAAGGAAGAAGCACCTTTTATTACTTCAACTTTTTCAATCCCCAAGGCATCTACACCAATTCCGTGGTCACCGCCCCATTGTTGGTTTTCAATTTTTAGGCCGTTGAGGTAAGTGCTAACTCTCATTCCGCTCATTCCTCTTATTACCGGTTTGTTTATTCCATTTCCGGTTGAGTTACTATACACTCCCGATAGGTTTCCTAACGATTGTCCCAGTGAGGTGGAGTTTATGGTTGTGAGCTCTTCCAGTGATTTAGACTCTACATTAGTGATTGAATAGTTTTGGAGGATACCAGTTGTTGTGGAGATTTCCATCTCTTGTAATTCGATGTGAGAGGGAGAAAGTGCTATGGTTATCGAGTTGGTGTCTTTTTTGTTAAGGGTTACAATGGAGTATGTGTATCCTATTGCAGATACTTTAAGGTTCATAGTTTGGGGTAGTGAAAAGTCCAGCGAAAACTTTCCTTGGCTATTGCAAGATGCTCCAGAGTTTAAGTCAACCACCCAGATAGACGCAAAGGGAATGGGAAAGTTATTTTCCTTATCAATCACAATCCCTTTCAGATCCTGAGAAAGAAGGGGGGTGAGCGAAGTGAACAATAAAACAGAAAGTGTAAGAAAAATCTTCATATATTTGCAACTGTGATGCAAATATAGGTATTAATCTAAATATTTGTAACAATGTTGCATTTATTTATCAATTGACTATGGAATCAATCTTAAAAAGAAAGAATATCAGTGAAACCCCTTTCCGTAAATCGGTATTGGGAATTATAAGTTCTTCTGATTCTGCTGTCTCAGTTTCTCAGATAGAAAATGGCTTAGGTGATTTCAATAGAGTTACTTTGTATCGAACGATAAAAACATTTCTCGAAAGAGGAATAATTCATTCAATCTCTATTGCTGGGCAAGATTTGAGGTATGCAATGTGCGAAGATACTTGCCAGCAAGATAATCACATTCACAACCATTTGCATTTGCAATGTTCCGAGTGTAACTCGGTATATTGTGTGGATTTGCCAGCTAATTCATTTATTAATAAAAGTAATCACGTCATAGAATCCTTTGAAGTACACGCAAAAGGAGTTTGTGTAGCTTGCCGGTAGGCAGATTCAGTTATTTTTCATCGTTGTATTTTGACGGGCATTTTGCTTGATGTTCCGTAGCAAAGAATGCGTTTTTTTCTCCGTCTGCTGTTCCGGTAATTACAACCTGATCGGATCTGTCGAAGTGTTCTTGAACCGTTTCGTTCAGGTACACTTTGCATTCTTTCCCATTTTGGTCTATCATGTTAAAAATAACTAAGTTGGCTTGCGGAGTTTCTACCGGAATGTCTTTGTTAAGAGTTCCAATTACTTTAAAAATTTTGCCTTCTTGGGCAAAAGCTTGTGTGAAGTTTCCGTATCTACTTGCTTGAGAAGAATAACTAAAAATAATACCAATGGTAACAGCTACAACAATAATTAGGGCGATTTCTACTTTTCTCATACTGGGCTTATTTACTCAAAGGTAAGTGTTTTATTTTTTTGATTCTTTTTCGATTTTGGAAATTCTATTATCCAATTTTGCCAGGTAAAAAATAAGACCGATAAAAATAACAACCACAATGGCTACCACGACATTGATTTTACCCGATTCGTGGAATGTTTGTTCTATCGCATTTGCTTTAGCTAAACTAGCGTTGTAAAAAAAGGCCATAAATGCCAAGATTAAAAAAACTATTTTTTTATTCATTATCTCGTGTGTTTTCAATGGTTGAAATTCTTTTTTTGAGCGAGAGCATCCATACTCCAAGTAATATCCAGCCTAATACTGCGGGATAAAAAACCATCCTCAACGTGCTGTCAAGGTCGTATTTTCCAAAAGCAGGATTGCCGCCATTACCTGGATGCAAAGAGTCTGTAATTCTCGGTAAAATCATAATAAACACCAACATCAGTACAAAAGCAAATATATTATAAACTGCACTAACTTTCGCTTTTTGATTGGCTTCTTGTAACGAGTTTCTTAATATCCGATAAGCAAGGTAGATTAAGGTAGTGATAGCAGCGCCATTCAGTTTTACATCGTTTACCCACCACCCAGAACTTGTCAATAAATCTGTGTGTTCACTCCAAGTGAATTTTGCCCAAATAGAGCCAGTAACTAGTCCCAATATTGCGAATAATAAACCAATGTTTACTGCTTCACGCGCAATTCTGTCGTATTTTAAATCAAATGTGTTGAGGTATTTAATAGAATACCAAAAAGAGAGGGTAAGAATCACCATCATCGTAAACCACATGGGTACGTGAAACATCAGGTTTCTTATTGTTTCGTTGAGTTGAAGTCTGTTGGGTATGTCCAATGGAACCACATCGGCTAGGTTGTGAGTGGTGCATTGTGCACTTTCTACAGGTGATTCAATTATCGAAAAAGCTTTGATAAGTTCTGGAGAGAAACACGAAAATCTGTTTGTGTGAAGCCTTACGTGTAAAACCTTCGAAGGAAGGGAATCCGGAATGGTAAAGCTTGCTTTCATTTGATTCTCATTAAGAACGGTCACATTCGTTCCGCAAATCAAGGTTTGTTTTTCAAACTCGATGGCAACATGAATTTCGTCCTGGGGCGAAAAATTAGTGTTGTATCCTGTAAACAAAACGCTGTTTTTACCTAATTTGAGAGAGCTTGGAGAAGCTGACTTAATAGAGGGTGAGAGAGGAACCAAAAACGAAAACCCAAAAGTGTAAACCAATAGGATTACTGATAAAGCCTTCCACCAATGTTTTTTTACTGTCTTCATTTTTTTAAACAAAATCTCTTATTCCCGCCAAAGGTAAGGAAATAATAAAAAAGAAAGTATGATAATAAGCAGGTTAATCAGGGATAAAAAAAGAATAAATTGTCCAGCCATTTCGGTTGTGCCTCCATTTATTGCTAGGTTAGAAAACTGGATAGACAACAGGAGGGATGGGATAAGAATCGGAAAAGCAAGGATGGACAAAATGCCAATGTTGTTGTTGGTTTTGGAAGCTATTGCACTAACCATGGTAAGGGTAGAAGACAGACTTGTGCTTCCCAAAAGGACTGAAAGAAAAAATAAAGAATAGTTCATATCCGCTAAACCATCTGATTGAATGAAGATATTGAAAACGATAAAACTGAGCACGACTAGTAAAACAGAAAGTACAAGGTTGTAAATGATTTTACCCAGAATAAGGACTCTCGGATTTATAAGAGTGTAAAGGAATAATTGCTTGTCTGAATTTTCGGATAGAAATGATTTGGAGATGGCATTAGTCAAAGAAAACAAGATGATAATCCAAAAAAGCGCATTCCAACTATTTGTCTCAGCTATAGATGTGAAAGACAGGGAGCAAACGAAAATGGTGGAAACTATATACAGAATTATAGAACTCAGAAAATGCTTCTGTTTCATTTCGAGTGAAAGCTCATGCTGTATAAGGTGCAGTAATTGTTTGAGAAACATGTTTCTTTGTTTGAAACAAAGTTAGATAGAATAATTGTTCCTGCCAATAAATGGTTTAGCTAGTATGAAAAGTTAAAAAAAAGAGCTCTACACGTACTCCAAATATCAGTAAACTGAGTGGCAGAAATGAAGTAAAGTTTTGAGAGACTTGATTCGATCTAGCACTTTCATTCAACTATAAAAAAGTATACTGGCTTGTGAAGTTAACTGCTGCCTACTGGTCAAGGTTACTTGTTCGTAATTTTAGCTGTTCTAAACTCCTTAATCAAAAAGTATTAGGTAAATCACGAACGTAACGCAATGTTTCAAAATTTTATAATGCTTTATGTTTCCTGAGTATTTAATAATATATTTTTCAATTATTTAGGATATGAAACATTCTGAACGTACAGAGTTTTTTCCTTGTTTTGATGTTTTTTAAGATTATAACTATTTTGCCAACAGATAAAGTTTTGTGAAATAACTAGTGGGCGATTTTTTTTGTTGTTTTCTTTGTGTGTAGTTCATTTTTCGGATTTAGCGAAATGGAAAAAAGACTCATTGTAATTTTTTAACCAAAAGTTGAGACTTTAGGGTATGGAAATGGTCCGAAACAGGAAGAGTACTTATTGGGGTAATCGAACCAAAAATATTGAGAAAACAACTTTAGCGTTGTAGCGAATGTCTAATAGAATATCCTGAAATCACCCCAAAGCCTGTGGTGAGCATCATGAAGAGCGGAAGCATTGCATAGTCTTTCCATTCAAAACATAGGTAAACGCCAGAGGCAAAATACATGGACAAAATACCTTCGAAAAGGGTTATCCAATTCAACTTTATTTTGCTGTAGCTTTTACCTTTCCAGTTTCCGGTTTTGTCGGTAAGGGAAAATTTTGGTGTACGAATAAAAGGCGACTTTTTACCAGCATATCCTTCTAATACGGCCAAAGAATTGTGAAGCGAAAGTCCCATTGAGAAGCTCAAAAATAAGGGGAAGTAGTAGAGAAAATGAACGAATGCTAGGCCTTTGTTCGAGTAGCTTTTGGAAAAAGAAGTAAAATACAACACGCCAATTACAGCAAAACTAAAAAGAGAAATTGTGGCTAACTTAAAAAACGGTTGAAACTCAACGTGTGATTGTTTCAGTACAAATAACGGAAAACTCAAAAAAGCGATACTAAAAATGGCAATAAATAAAAAGCTATTCATCAAATGAAAAATGGCATTTATTTTGGTCCAGAGAGAGTAATTTTTATGTTGAACTACCTTGCTCAGGTTCTTTACAGTGCATTCTGCCGCTCCTTTCGTCCACCGGAACTGCTGGGCTTTGAGTGCATTCATTTCTGCTGGTAATTCGGCCGGTGCTCCAATCTCTTCTTTAAAAATAAACTTCCAACCTTTAAGTTGTGCCCTATAACTTAGGTCCAAATCTTCTGTTAATGTATCGGCTTTCCAGCCTCCACCTTCGACAATCGCCTGTTTTCTCCAAACCCCTGCAGTTCCATTAAAATTTATGAAATGTCCTGCAAAATTTCTACCTCCTTGTTCGACACTAAAATGAGCATCTAAAGCAAAAGCTTGCAACCTCGTGAGTAAAGAGTATTCTTTATTTATGTGTTCCCACCTCGTTTGAACCACTCCAATTCGTTTGTCTAGAAAATAGGGAATCGTGTCGATTAAAAAATTAGGTGTTGGCACAAAGTCGGCATCAAAAATGGCAATAAACTCACCTTTGCAATTTTGCATCCCGTAATCTAGTGCTCCAGCTTTAAAACCAATTCTCTCGGGCCTAATCACGTGTTTTATATCCAGTCCTTCAGCGTTTAATTCTTCTATTTTCTTTGCAATTATTTGCACTGTTTGGTCAGTAGAATCATCCAATACTTGAATTTCGAGTTTTTCTTTGGGGTAATTGAATTGAGCAACTGCCTCCATCAATCTTTCAATAACGTACATTTCGTTATACACAGGAAGTTGCACCGTTACGTCAGGGAAATAAGGTTTTTTGGCAAATTGAGAGATTTTCTCAGAGACTTTTTTTCGATTTTTGAGGTACGAAATAACCAACCCGAGCTGAACAATACTGTAGAACACTACAAAAAGTGAAAAAACACTGTAAATCAATATGAAAGCGATGCCCATGTTTATTTGTATTGAATTATCGTGGTAATTATTTTGTACCCTGCCAATACGCTTCCTTTGATTGTTCCAGATATTTTAGACTGACCAATTCGCTTTCGGTAACTCACATCAACTTGTTGGATATTGTACTTTTTTTTCAGCGCTTTTACTTGCATTTCTACTGTCCATCCGTAGGTTTTGTCAATCATTCCTAACTCGGTCAGTTTGTCAAATTTTATTGCTCGGAAAGGCCCCAGATCTCGGTATCGATAACCGTACATGAGTTTCATTAAATTACAAGCTAACCAATTTCCAAATATTTGAGGGACAGTCATCGATCCTTTTTCTCGTTTTTCTGGAACTCGGTTTCCTATTACTAAATCCGCTCCTTTCCATATTTTGTTAAGAAGTAAATTCATTTCTTGTGGAAAATCCGAATAATCCGCATCAAGAAATACCACAACATCTGCCGGCTCTTCTTTTTTTTTGGCGTATTCTATTCCTTTTAGGCAAGCATTCCCGTAGCCTTGCATAGGCTGTTTAAGAACGGTGGCTCCAGCATTTTCTGCATTGATACTTGTTTCATCACTCGAATTATTGTCAACTACTATAATGTCCCTAACTAATTCTTTTGGGATATCTCTGATAACCGAACCAATTGAGTTTTGTTCGTTAAAGGCTGGAATAATTACATCGACTTGCATACAAGAATTAACGATTGTTTGATTGATACTTACAAAAATGCACAAAAAAAACGGTAACCCGTTGGATTACCGTTTTTCTCTCTACTATTTCTCAAATTTTACAATCCTGCAAAACCCGCAGCTTCAAAATATTTGATGAATTCTCTGTCTTTTTTAGCCTGAGCTTTCAATGAGCTATCTTTTGCTATGGCAGCTTTTAGGTTTGAAACTACCTCGGCCTCATTTCCTTTTCTTGCCGCGATAATTGCTTTCAAGTACAATCCTTTTGCAGTACTTGCATCCGAAGAATTACCTAAAGTCGCAGTAGCAGCAGTATAATCTTTGTTCAATACCTGAGCCAAAGCTTTGTTGAATGTGCTTTCATTCCCCATGTTTGTAATTGCATTGCTATACTCACCTTTCTTGATATTAATCAATCCTTTGTTGTAAGCAGCAATTTCGCCCGTTGCTGAAGCGTTATTAAATAATTCCATTGCTTCCGAAATTTCACCCGCTTGTCTTTTTACAACACCCATGTTATTACTGGTAATCGCATTTTTTTCAGCGTTAAATGCTTTTGTAAATAATTCGTTTGCTTCTGAGATGTTTCCTTTTTTGTAAAGGATTGTTCCAGCATTTGTGTAACCTCTCCAGTCGCTTGCATCTTTCTTGATTACTTCTCTATAGATAGCTAATTTTGTGTCGTCATCGCTCATTAGTCTGTTTGCTGTGAATAACATTTCTTCTAAATTCAAGGATTGAGGATTGTTCGCAACAGCTGCTTTCAATTCATCATCAGTCAATCCATTTTCAGTGTAGTTAACAACCATTTGAGATCTTCTCAACTGAGGAAAAATATCTTTGTCCAAAAATTTGTAGGTAGTTGAAAGTGCTTTAATTTCTTGCTCTCTTTTTGCCGCATCGTTCTCCATTTCAGCTACAGCGATAATGATGTTTTTGTCTTCGTGATTGCTTTTAGAAATCAATTCTTTCAATCCGTCCCAATCTTCTCCTTTTGGTGATTTGATCAATTGTTCTGCCGTCAAGTTTAGTTTGTACTGTTTATTCGCTTTCATCAAGAATGCACTTGCAGATTCTGCTCTGTCAGCAGCTAAGTTTGAGTTTTTTTCTGTTTCTCCCTCTGGCGAAGCGTACGATACAATTTCAATGTTATTTACTACTAACTTTACGTTTTCATTAGCGGCAGTAATAAAGTCTGTCATTGCAATGATATCAGCATCTTTCTTTTCGTTGTATTTCACTACTGATCTTCCTTTGTCGTAGTTGATAACAGCTTTAGTAGTCCTTTCAAAAGATCTCACTAATTTGTCTTCTCCCATTGCAACTTTGTCGTCATTTTGTAACCATAATGGAGTGACCACAGTAGCATCGGCAATAGATTCAGTTCTGTCATTTAATTTTTCTTTGTCTCCTTTAGTTGCAATATATTTAACCACCAATTTTGCGTTGTCAAAAGCCGGATTGTACTCTCTCGTACTAGAGTAAGAAAAACTATGTCCTCCTATTGCAACGGTTTCACCGTTACCAGCCGCTTTTTCTCCTTTAAATGATTTAGGCTCGAATTCTAATTCTTCACCCGCTTCGTTAACCAAAGTAGGAGTAAGAGTTACAAATGCTTTTTTGTTCAATCCTTTTTCGATAAATTTTCCGTCAATATTTACAGTCATTTTATCTCCATGCATTTCAATAGGATTGGGATTTACTTCGTATTCCAAATCTTTTAATACACTACAACTTGCAAGAATTGCAGCAGCGATAAAAGTAGCAACTGCTACGTATAAGTTTTTTGTTTTCATTGTATGAGTTAGTTTAGGTTTAATAAATCTGGGACAAATTTACTAATAGTTTGGCACTCTATATAGCTATAGCCTACTTATTTTTCTGTTAAAAAATTATTTCTGTTGTTTTTATTTCGTTGTAATTGAGTATCGTTTCTTTCACTAATGTATAATCTGTTGCACTCTCAACAAAATCTATATTGGAAACATCTAAGATCAAAACTCTTTCATTTGTTTTGTTTTTTAGATATTCAAGGTAAGAGTTGTGGATGCTTTCAAGGTAATTTGCAGTTAGATCTTGCTCTATTTTTCTCCCTCTTTTTTTGATGTTTTTGAGCAGTCTGTCGGAGTTTACCGAGAGGTAAACGAGTAAATCAGGTTTGGTGATTTTTTCAAAAAGCACAGAATAATAGCTATCAAAAAGATTTTTCTCAATTTGGGATAAATTGTTTCCCGAAAACACTAAACTTTTCTCAATAAAATAATCTGCCACTGTCGGTTTAGAGTGATTCGTGGGTGTTTTTAATTGATGAAATCTATCAATTAAGAATTGCAACTCAACGCCCAAAGGATTTACTTTTTGGTCTTCAAGAAAATCGGATAAAAATGGATTTTCTTCAAATTCTTCTAAAATAAGATTTGCTTGAAATTCACTCGAAATTAGTTTGCTTAACGAGGTCTTTCCGGAACCAATATTTCCTTCAATTACTGTGAAATTTTTGAGCATATCCTTATTTTTTGTAGGGTTTTACTTGTAAGTCATCTTGAGTCAACAAAAGTAATTCTTTCAATGTTTTTTTGAGCGTTGGATGAATAAAATTTGGTAAAATTTCTTGTAACGGAATAAGAATAAAATTTCTTTCGTGCATAAATTTATGAGGTACGATCAAGTTGTTAGTCGTGATTTCAAGATCTCCATAACACAGGATGTCAATATCGATAGGTCGATTGGCGTAACTCCCATTAATTGATTTTGTTTTTCTTCCTTTAATTTTTTCTATCGATTGGGTGAATTCAAGAATAGATTCGACCTTGTCATTCGTGTTGAACACAACTAGTTGATTCAAAAACGGATTGGTTGCGGTGTCAAATCCCCATGCTTGTGTTTCGTAAATAGAAGAAACATGAAGGGGATTGCCAAATTGCTCCTTCAACATGATTAGGCTTTCGCGGAAACAATCCTCCGTGCTTAATTCGTTCCCTCCAAACGAGAGAAGCAATTGTTGCGAACATCCATTCATAATATATCCATACCTTTTATGTAATTAATGCCAAAATTAACGAATTGAATCTTACTTTTGAGGAAATCAATAAAATTTACGCTATGAAGCAGTTTTTTAAATATTTTTTGGCCTCAGGATTGGCTTACCTCGTTTTCGGATTAATCTTGTTCTTTTTAGTTATTGGAATCAGCTCAACTTTATTTCCAGGACCAGAGCCTATTTCAGTTAAAAATAACTCAGTGCTTCACTTGCGATTCGATAATCCAATTAGCGAAACAAGTTATTTTGAATTAGAGCCTGCGGAATTTAAGGCGGTCAACGTTCTAGGTCTTAATGATGTAGTACGTTCCATTGAGTATGCCAAGGAAGATGATAAGATCAAAGGGATCTATCTCGAGCCTTCTTTCATGTCTATTGGTTTAGGTGCAATTGAAGAAATTCATGATGCCTTAGAGAGTTTCAAAGAATCAGGGAAATTTATCGTGGCCTATTCCGAAGCTTATTCGCAAGGAGGTTATTATTTGGCATCTGTAGCGGATGAAATTTACGTGTACCCAACTGGTGCGTTGCAATGGAGTGGATTATCGAGTGAAAAAATGTTTTTTAAACAAATGCTAGATAAACTAGGTGTAGAAATGCAAATTATACGAGGAAGTAACAATAAGTTTAAAAGTGCTGTAGAGCCTTATTTTTTGGATAAAATGAGTGATGCGAACCGTGAACAAACCGAAAAGTATTTGTTTTCTTTTTGGAATCATTGGGTGAATGAAATAAGCAAAGCAAGAGGTATTTCGGTGGAAGAATTAAATGCACTGGCAGATAATATGACCATTTCTAGCCCAACAAAAGCAGTGGATAACAAACTGGCCACTGCTGTTAAATATCAAGACGAAGTGGAAGATATTTTAAGAGAGAAATTAAGTTTGGATAAGAAGAAAAAGATGAAAACTATAGAGTTGTCTGACTACATGGAATACACCAAAACAAAGCTGATCGTAAAAAACAGTGGAGTAAAAAATATTGCAATCGTTTATGCAAATGGAGAGATAGTGAGCGGCAAAGGTTCTCCAGAAATGATTGGTTCGGAAACGACAGTGGCCCATCTTAGAAAAGCCAGAAACAATGATTCCATAAAAGCGGTAGTGTTAAGAGTGAATTCACCGGGAGGAAGTGCTTTAGCCTCGGATGTGATTTGGAGAGAAATAGAGTTGATAAAAAAATCGGGTAAAAAAGTAGTTGTTTCCATGGGGGATTTAGCGGCTTCGGGTGGGTATTACATTTCGTGTAATGCAGATAGAATTTTTGCCCAAGAAAATACCATCACAGGATCTATTGGGGTATTTGGAGTAGTGCCGAACGCTCAAGAATTTTTGAATGAAAAAATAGGAGTTACTTTTGATCGAGCAAAAACAAATGAACATGCCGATATCATGTCGTTTACCAAGCCTTTATCTACAGAAGAGTATGGCGTAATTCAAAAAGAAGTGGATCGAATATATGACGATTTCATTTCGCGAGTTGCCGAAGGTAGGAACATGACCAAAGCAATGGTAGATAGTATTGGGCAAGGAAGAGTTTGGTCGGGAAAAGATGCGTTGGAAATAAAGTTGGTGGACGAGATCGGAGGAATTGAAGAGGCAGTGGCTTATGCTGCTGAGTTGGCAAATATTTCGGAACCAAGGGTGATGGATATCCCAAAAAAGAAAAAAGATGCCGCTGAGGAAATACTGAAAGCACTAGCACAAGAAAACGATGAGAATGAGGTGGCGATATTTACCAAGCCAGGGACTTTCAGTAATGAAATAATGGGTCAATTGAGAAAGATTAGTTCTCTCAATATCCAAGGTCAGGATAGAATTCAAGCAAGATTACCTTATTTGATTACCATCAAATAATTCCAATTAATTATAATTAGAAAAGGGGGCTTTTTGTTACACGAAAGCCCCCCTTTTTATTTTCTTTTTTTTACCCGTTGTAAGTCATATTCTTTATCGAGAGGAGCTATGTTTTCTATCGCATCGCAAAAGTGATTTGCCAACCAAGGTGCAATCAATACTCCTTTTGTTCCCAATCCATTGAATAAGCCCAGGCTCTGAAAGTCTGGGTGAAAACCCACTAAAGGTCTTCTGTCGCGAACAGTGGGACGAATTCCTGCTTGGTGGTCAATGATTGTAAATTCACAATCCAATAAACTTTCAATTTTTTCGAGCAATTCGTTTTTTCCATATTCGGTCGTTTCGTAAGTAAGGTCTTTCCAATTATATGTTGCACCCACCCGAAATAATTCATTGCCAAGAGGAAGGCAGAAAAATCCTTTATTTAAAATTCTATCTACTTCTAATCCAGGAACTCTTATAGTAAATAGTTCTCCTTTGGTAGGGACTAATGGTAAATACTTGAAATAGGGGTTTTGAGCCATTTGCGTTCCTTCACAGAAAAATATTTTTTGAGCCGTGAAGCCTTTGTACGAAACTTTTGATTCAGAAAAAACGAGTTCTTCGAAGTCGAATTTCTCATTTAACAGTTGGTCTTCGTTCTGTAAATATTTTCTGTAACCGTTTAATAAAGAAACCGTATTTACCCAGCCAGTTTGTGTTACCTCCCCAAATCCAATTTCGTTTTTTACAGGTAAATTTTCATCCAATTCCTCCGATTCAGACACTAAATATTGAGAAAAACCCTCTTCCTCCGTTTTAGAAAAAAAATCATTTTGCTGTTCCAAGGTTTTAAAAAATCTAAGAATATTGAGAGGGAAATCTAATTGGGTGTTGAGTAGTTTTTCCATCCTTTTATAGAATGGAGCCAAGTAAGGAGAATATTTATCCACATTCCATCCTTTCGTAACTCGTTTAAATACAATAGGGTTGTACATTCCTGCAGCTACAATCGAGGCGCTTTTTTCATGATTATTATCAATAACCAATGCTTTTAAACCTCTTTCCCACAGGTGAAAATGAAGAATTGTGCCAGCCAATCCTTGGCCTACTATAATATAATCGTAATGTGATTTGATGTTACCTATTTTTTTGAGTAAAATTGTAAGATTTTTCAAAGGTAATCAACTAACCTATTAAATAACAAATAAAAGTAGAATGTCAGAAAATATAGAAAAAGTAAAGTGTTTAATAATTGGTTCAGGACCAGCAGGATATACAGCAGCAATTTATGCGGCAAGAGCGAATATGGCTCCCGTGTTATACGAAGGAATGCAACCAGGTGGTCAACTTACCACAACAAATGAGGTGGAAAACTTTCCTGGTTACCCAGAAGGAGTAACGGGTCCAGAAATGATGGTGCAATTGAGGGCTCAGGCAGAAAGATTTGAGACTGATGTGAGAACTGGATGGATAACGAAAGTTGATTTTTCTGGAGATGTACATAAAGTATGGGTAGGTGATAATGAAAAAGAAATTCATGCCGATACGGTCATTAGATCCACAGGAGCGTCAGCAAAATATTTGGGATTACCTTCAGAACAGAAATACCTTGAAATGGGCGGTGGAGTTTCTGCCTGTGCAGTGTGCGATGGTTTCTTTTACAAAGGACAAGAAACTATTATTGTAGGAGCAGGAGATTCTGCTTGTGAGGAGGCACATTATTTATCTAAATTGTGTACAAAAGTAACTATGTTGGTGCGAAGAGACGAATTTAGAGCTTCAAAAATAATGGCTGAAAGAGTAAAGAAAACTGCGAACATTGAAATCTTATTCAATACCGAAACAGAAGAAGTTTTGGGGGATGGAATGGGAGTAACTGGAGCAAGAGTAAAAAACAACCTAACGGGAGAAGTAAAAGATATTCCTGCTACTGGATTTTTTGTAGCAATAGGGCACAAACCAAATACCGATATTTTTGCAGACTTCCTGAATTTAGACGAAACAGGTTACATTAAATATGAAAAGCCAGGAACTTCACTCACCAACGTTCCTGGAGTATTTGTATCAGGAGATGCTGCTGACAAAACGTACCGACAAGCCATTACAGCTGCCGGTACGGGTTGCCAAGCAGCCTTAGATGCTGAAAGGTATTTGGCGGCTAAAGGACATTAAATTCCCATCCCTCACCCTTCCCAAAAGGAAGGGAACTCAGGATTCTGTGCAAAAGAAGTCCTTCGCTGGGGGAAGGATTTAGGTTGAGATTTGCTAAGAATCCTACCATAGAATTTAACCGAAAACTCTCTCTCCCGACTGTTCGGGAAGGAGAATGATAGAGGTGTGCTATTTGACGAGAAAATACAGGAACAACGATTAATAAAAATATGGCTGGAAACACCTTCGGAACTATAGTAAAACTTACCACTTTTGGTGAATCTCATGGAGTTGCTATGGGTGGAATTTTGGAGGGTATTCCCGCAGGTTTTGAATTAGATTTGGATAGAATTCAATATGAATTGGACCGAAGAAAACCAGGACAAAGTAACATAACCACCCAAAGAAAAGAAAGCGATACCGTTCAGTTTTTATCGGGTATTTTTGAAGGAAAAACATTGGGAACTCCTATTGGGTTTGTAATTCAGAATGAAGACAGTAAGTCCAAAGATTATTCTCACCTTAAAGATAATTACAGGCCTTCTCACGCAGATTTTACGTTTCAAGAAAAATACGGAATGAGAGATTACCGCGGTGGAGGAAGAGCCTCTGCCAGGGAGACAGCTTGTAGAGTGGTAGCTGGTGGTATTTGCAAACAAGTTTTGAGGAAAGAAGGGATTCAAATAAACGCCTATGTTTCGGCTGTTGGGGCTATTCGGTTAGAAAAAAAATGGGAGGAACTTGATTTGTCTCAAATAGATTCCAACGTGGTAAGATGTCCGGACAGTAATGTAGCAAACCAAATGGAAGCTTATATTTTGGATATTAAAAAACAAGGGGATTCTGTTGGAGGAATTATTAAAGGAGTAATTCAATCTTTACCAACCGGATTGGGCGAGCCAGTTTTTGACAAGTTGCACGCTCAACTAGGAAAAGCTATGCTTTCAATAAATGCGGTAAAAGGATTTGAATACGGTTCGGGATTTGCTGCTGCTCAAATGAAAGGTTCTGAACACAATGATATTTTTGAAAACAAGGAGGGGAAGGTAACAACCAAAACGAATAATTCTGGAGGAATTCAAGGTGGAATTTCTAACGGAATGCCTGTAGAATTTAGTGTTGCATTCAAGCCGGTGGCTACCATCATGCAAAAACAAGATTCGGTGAACGAAAAAGGAGAAAAAGTGGAGTTAGATTTTAAAGGAAGGCACGATCCGTGTGTGGTTCCGAGGGCTGTTTCCATTGTAGAATCTATGGCAGCTCTGACAATCTTGGATTTTATTCAACTCCAAAAAACAACCAAATTATGAAAATTGGATTCGATGCCAAGCGGTTTTTCTTGAACCAAACGGGATTGGGGAATTACAGCCGAGATTTGGTGAAAGGAGTTCTTGAATTGGAAGAAGAGAATGAATATTTCTTGTTCACACCTGATGGAGAAATAGACCTGAAAACACGATTCTTAAAAGAACACTCTAACACAAAAATTATAAAACCCCAAGGGCTATACAAAAAGTTCAAAAGCTATTGGCGTTCAGTTAGATTAGAAAAAGAGCTACTCAAAAATGAAGTAGAACTATTTCATGGCTTGAGTCACGAAATACCCAAAAAAAACAAGCTTAGCAAAATAAAGTATGTTACTACTATTCATGATTTAATTTTTTTGCGATACCCTGAAAATTATAGAAAAATAGACCGTGGAATTTACAAGAAAAAGGTGGAATATGCTTGTGCAAATTCCGATGTAATCATTGCTATTAGTGAGCAAACAAAAAGAGATTTAATTGAGTTTTTGAAAGTGCCCGAGGATAAAATCAAAGTGGTTTATCAATCCTGTGCAACTTCATTTGGGCATCAGTCAGATTATCGATACAAAGAGCTTGTGAGGAAGAAATACAATTTGCCTGAGAATTATATTTTGTACGTAGGCACAATAGAAAAGAGAAAAAATCTGGTTGCTTTGGTTGAGGCCATAGGAAAATCGAATACACAATTGCCTTTGGTCGCTGTAGGGAAACAAACAGATTATACCAAAGAAGTGATAGAAAAAATTAACGAGTACAAGCTTGGAAGTCAAGTTGCACTCCTTCAAAACGTGAACTTTCTTGATTTGCCTTCAATTTATCAATCCGCTAACTTGTTTGTTTATCCATCCTTTTTTGAGGGGTTTGGCATTCCGGTATTAGAAGCGCTTTATAGTCAGGTTCCTGTAATTGCTGCAACAGGAAGTTGCCTTGAAGAAGCAGGTGGGCCAAACTCTATATACGTAGATCCTCATGATACGGAACAGTTGGCTCAAGAAATTGACAGAGTGATTGAGGATACAAATCTGCAATTAATAATGAAAGAAAAAGGGATTGAATATGCCAAAAGGTTTACTTCTCAAAAACAAGCCGAAGAAGTCATGAAGATTTATAAAGAATTGGGTTAATATTTCCCGTTCCATTTTTGTACTTTTATGGAAGAAGAAAAAAATTATAAAATGTACCAAAACACCCAAGAATTTGCCCAGAAAAAAGATGCACAAGACCCACTAAGGTCTTTTCGGAATAGGTTTCATCATCCAGTGATCAATGGAGAACCAACTGTATATTTCACGGGAAATTCTTTGGGATTGCAACCCGTAGCGGTAAAAGATTACATCAATATAGAACTAGAAGATTGGGCAAAATGGGGAGTTGAAGGTCATTTTCATGGAAGAAATCCTTGGTTTAGTTACCACGAATTACTTACCGAAAAAATGGCTAAAGTAGTAGGAGCAAAACCACTTGAAACTGTGGTGATGGGAAGTTTGAGTACCAATGTTCATTTATTAATGGTTTCGTTTTACAGACCAGAAGGAAAAAGAACCAAAATCATTTGCGAAGCAAAAGCATTCCCTAGTGATCAATACATATTAGAAACACAAGTAACACACCACGGATTAAATCCTGACACAGAAATTATCGAAATTTCGCCCAGGGAAGGAGAAGAATTGATTCATGAAGAAGATATTTTAGCTGCTATCAAAGAAACGGGAGATGAATTGGCCTTGGTGATGATAGGTGGAGTAAATTACTACACAGGACAATTATTTGACATGAAAACTATTGCCGATGCTGGTCATGCAGTTGGAGCAAAGGTTGGATTTGATTTGGCTCATGCTGCCGGAAATATCAACCTACAATTGCACGACTGGAATTTAGATTTTGCTGCTTGGTGTACCTACAAATATTTAAATTCTGGACCAGGAGGTGTTTCAGGGATTTTTATTCATGAGCGTCACGCGACTAACAAAGAATTAGTTCGTTTTGGTGGCTGGTGGGGACAAGACAAAGAAACGCGTTTCTTGATGGAAAAAGGATTTGACCCAATCCCAACTGCCGAGGGTTGGCAGCACAGTAATGCGCCAGTCATGTTGATGGCTCCATTAAATGCAAGCCTTGATTTATTTGAAGAAGCCGGAATGGATGCAATTGGTAAAAAGCGAGATGACATAACTGCCTTTTTGGAGTTTGTGATTAATGACATAAAATCAGACAAAGTAGAGTTTGAAATCATCACACCAACCGATAAAACAAAAAGAGGAGCACAACTTTCTATTGCAGCAAAAGGGCAAGGCAAGAAATTATTTGATACCTTAACGGAACGAAATGTAATAGCAGATTGGCGTGAGCCAAACGTGATACGAATTGCCCCAGCTCCTTTGTATAATAGTTATGAAGATTGTTGGAAGTTTGGGCAAATATTGAAGGATTCGATACAGTAGTTTGAAGCTGTATTTCGATACTCGAATCATGCTTTCTCTCTTTCGAACTCTGAGGGTAATTAGTAGGATAATCTGAAGCATGAGTTTTTCAACTTGTTGAATAGTATTAAGGCTGACTTAGAAAAGAATAAAAAATGACAAAAGAAAAAAAAGCAATCATAGTAGGAGCAGGGCTCGCAGGATCTTTGTGGGCAGTGTATTTGGCAAAAGAAGGATACAAAGTAACGATTTACGAAAGAAGGCCAGACATTCGTCAGGCAGAAATTTCGGCTGGTAAATCGATAAACTTGGCGCTCTCGGTAAGAGGATGGACAGCATTGAAAGCTGCCGGTATTGATGGGGATGTAGATGAATTGGCGATTCCTATGCCGGGCAGAATCATGCACAGTTTGAATGGCGAATTAACTTATCAGCCTTATGGAAAAGATGGGGAGGCGATCTATTCAGTTTCCAGAGGGCATTTGA
>CBFHPW010000004.1:0-129338 GCA_965657945.1 Flavobacteriales bacterium | reverse complement strand
TATATCTTTCTTCTATGTCTACCGGAATCTCGGTAGTTATTAGCCATTCCAAATCAAATCCATTTTGTTTGGCAGTTCTCATTAGATGCTTATTCTTCGAAAATAATTCGCCCAGCCTTTCTAGATTTTCTCTGTGTTCTAAATGGTAATCTTCGTGAAGCTTTGTAATTCCGATTAGTATTTTAAACGTTTTTGTCAAGTAAAAGATGCACAACTTTCTAGCAAGTCCCGGGGTCGTTTTTTCTAATTTAGAATTGAACAATTCCAACACTTCTACAAGTAAAAGTAAGTTAAGATAGGAATCTCCCAGTTTGTCCTTGGTTACTTTAACGTGATTCGAAATGTCATTCGAAACGCTTCTCATTCTTTTTATCAGATAATTCGCTGTATATCTTTTGGTGGCAAAGTAGGCTACTTTTCCCTTGATGTACTTTTCCATTTCCAGTTGATGATCGTCTGCCGAATCGGTATCAATCAGCTGGAAATAAAGCTCTTTGCTAAGAACTTTATCTTTTTTTAACAAACGTAACAGTAACTTGTCTTTCTCTGTTTGGGACAAACCCAGAACTGTATCTTTAAACTCTTTATTGAATTTCATGGAGTAGTATCGAAACTTAACATGAGATTTTAATGGTATCTCTATCCAGCAAATTTATACATTTCTGTCCATACTTATCTTTTCACAGTTACTCTTTTAGGAATTTGATGTGTGCAATATCATCTTGTGACTGAAGTCTAAGAAAATAAACTCCCGCGGGTAAATCAGTCACATCTACTTTCTGGTTTCGGTTAATTGAAACCTCACGAACAACCTTTCCCGAAATATCAAGAATGGAAATTTGAGTTAGGTTTAGATTGTAAGAATTTTCGATCGTTAGAACAGAATTTACTGGATTAGGAAAAATCTTTACACTTTGGATTAATTGCTTTGTGATACTTATTAGGCTAATACGAATGCAATCGGAAGTATCTGTGCAGTTTCCTTTTGACACTATTACCGCATAATCTCCTGTTTGTGTTGCATCATATATTCTGCTTGTGGCACCAGAAATAGGGGAGAAGCCACTGTCACATCTCACCCATTGATGATTTGCCCACGTATCGATGGATGTCATTCTTCCTCCAACTCTATGTACGGAATCACTTAAGTCGGTAATCGTTAGATCAAATCTCACCAAGCTGTCGCAACTTACGGCATTTATTAATGTATCAAAATAAATCCCCGTAGTGGTATAAACGTTTCCGCTCGGAGAAGTAAATGGGGAGCATAGTGAGTCTTTCACCAAAGATGTGCTAAACCCTTGCGACAAGGCCGGACCTGTCACATAATTTGATGAATCTCCAGTGGTAAGCAAAAAATTAGTCAGTGTTCCGTTCTCTCCTCCAATATCGTCTATGCAGCGAGAGATAGCCGTATTGTTTCCTCCCGGAATTCCTTCATTAAATCTGTAATAAGCCTCTAAACCAACCGGAACACTGCAGAATTCAGCATTCATGTTTGCTAATAATTCTGCTGCCGTTCGAGCTGTATTCCAACACCTTACTTCGTCAATACTTCCATAAAAAGGAATGGACCCCCCTGATACTCGTTGACCAATTAAAAGGTTGGTTTGACCTGAAGGAGTTGAAACACTTGACAATGAATTTGTTCCAACTTGAACACCATTTATGTAGAGGTATCCAACTCGACTACTTATAACTAATGCCACATGTGTCCAAACTTCCAAAGGCACCTGAGCCGAAGAAGAAAAATTTCCTGTAGAACCACCACCAGATATGTATGCCAGGTTCCGTGATGCATTCACCATAAAAGTATTCCGGTCTCCTGCTGTATTCCGACCATAATCTGTTATAGTCAAATTGGCGTTCGGTGCATTAGAATCAACATAAACCCAAGCTTCAATCGTTCTGTCTGCGCTACCCAAAACTCCAGAATATGTAGTTTGTACAAAATCCGTGGGACCATTAAAATTGAGTGCGACCTGCGAGAAAGCAGGATGAATAATGGATGATAAAAGGAATAAGGATAGTAGTTTCTTCATTTGTTATTTTTTTTTAACTGGTGATTAAAAATATAACATTTTATTTGATTGACAAATTGAATCATTCCGAAAAACTATTAATAAACAGATTGATACAAAACTATTCAAATAAAAAACCTCGCAAAAAATCAGTATGAATGAAGTCTTGCGAGGTTGATTTTATTTATCGGAAACTCTAGAGAAGAAAAATCTTACATATTTCTTCTGTATTGTCCGCCCACTTCGAAGAGTGAATTAGTAATTTGTCCCAACGAACACACTTTAGTTGCTTCCATTAAGTATTCAAAAATATTCTCGTTTTGCACTGCTGCATTTTGAATTTTCTCTAACTCTGTATTCAATTTGTCTGCATTTGTTTTGTGCAAATCGTTCAGCATTTCTAATTGATATTGCTTTTCTTCCTCACTCGCTCGAATAACTTCGGCAGGAACAATGGTAGGCGATCCATTTTTGCTTAGGAAAGTATTTACACCAATAATTGGAAAATCTCCATTGTGTTTCAAAGTCTCATAATACATACTTTCCTCTTGTATTTTACTTCTTTGGTACATCGTTTCCATTGCACCTAAAACTCCTCCACGTTCAGTAATCCTATCAAACTCCATTAATACAGCTTCTTCAACTAAATCTGTGAGTTCTTCGATAATAAAAGAACCTTGAATTGGATTTTCATTCTTGGTCAATCCTAGCTCTTTATTAATGATTAATTGGATAGCCATAGCTCGTCTTACCGATTCCTCAGTTGGCGTAGTAATTGCCTCGTCATACGCATTTGTATGAAGTGAGTTGCAGTTGTCGTAAATTGCATACAATGCCTGTAGAGAAGTTCTTATATCATTAAAATCAATTTCTTGAGCATGTAATGAACGACCAGAAGTCTGAATGTGATACTTCAACATTTGTGCCCTTGGATTGGCTTTGTACTTGTTTTTCATGGCTTTCGCCCAAATTTTTCTAGCCACACGACCAATAACTGCATATTCTGGATCAATCCCATTTGAAAAGAAGAAAGACAAGTTTGGTCCAAATTTATTGATGTCCATCCCACGACTCAAGTAATACTCGACATAAGTAAACCCATTCGCCAGTGTAAGAGCAAGTTGAGTGATTGGATTAGCACCAGCTTCGGCAATGTGATATCCTGAAATTGATACTGAATAAAAATTTCTCACTCCGTTATCTATAAAGTATTCTTGAACATCTCCCATCAGTCTCAACGCAAATTCTGTAGAGAATATACACGTATTTTGAGCCTGGTCTTCTTTCAAAATGTCTGCCTGTACAGTTCCTCTTACCTGTGTAAGAGTCTCTGCTTTTATTTTGTTATAAATTTCTGTAGGCAAAACTTCGTCACCTGTTACTCCTAGTAACATCAATCCCAATCCATCATTTCCTTCGGGCAAATCGCCTTGGTAGGCCGGTCGCCTGGTGCCGGCTTTTTTATATTTTGCCACGATTTTAGCCTCTATCTCTTTTGCTAAGCCATTCTCTACAATGTACTTTTCACAATTCTGATCAATAGCCGCATTCATAAAGAACCCAAGCAGCATAGGAGCTGGGCCATTTATTGTCATGGAAACAGAAGTCAATGAATGAGATAAATCAAATCCTGAATACAATTTCTTAGCATCATCCAAACAACAGATAGAAACTCCTGAATTTCCAACTTTTCCGTAGATATCTGGTCTTGCATTTGGATCATTTCCATAAAGCGTTACCGAATCAAACGCAGTAGAAAGTCTTTTTGCTGGCATTCCTTGACTTACGTAGTGAAAACGTTTGTTGGTTCTTTCTGGACCTCCTTCTCCTGCAAACATTCGTGAAGGGTCTTCTCCAGTTCGTTTGAAAGGATACAAACCTGAGGTGTATGGGAATTCTCCAGGTACATTTTCTTGTAAAATCCAAGTTAATAAATCTCCCCATGCCGTGTACTTTGGCAAGGCCACTTTTGGAATTTGCAAATGAGATAAAGATTCAGAATGAGTTTCGATTTTAATTTCTTTATCTCTTACTTTAAATACATAGAGAGGATCTTGGTATTTCTTTACTTTTTCTGCCCAATTCTGTATGTATTCAAAATTGTGAGGGTCTAAGTTCATTTTAACTCGATCAAATTCTGTAATTAATAACTCCAAAAACTCTTTACGACCGTCATTCTGAGCTTGACTCAGAATCTGTTGGCTATCAAGCAATCCCTTCGTTAAAATAGGTGCAGCACCAGTCGTAGCTTCAATTGTTTTATAAATCCCAAACAATTGCTGAGCAACTTCCGATTGCTCCTTTGCCCATTGATCATAGGCTCTATTATTTTCAGAAATCTCAGATAAATAGCGAGTTCGAGAAGGAGGGATGACAAAAATCTTTTCAGACATTTCATCCGAAATATGAAATTGTGATTTGAGTTCTTTGGCTTCGGTTTGCTCTACAATTTTATCCATGATTGCTTTGTAAAGCGTATTCATTCCTGGGTCATTAAATTGCGAAGCAATTGTACCAAAGACAGGAAGCTCATCTTGCGGAATATCCCACAAGTTGTTGTTTCTCATGTATTGCTTTTTCACATCTCTCAACGCATCAAGCGAACCTCTTTTGTCGAATTTATTAATGGCTACTAAATCTGCAAAGTCAAGCATATCAATCTTTTCCAGCTGTGTAGCAGCTCCAAACTCAGGAGTCATTACATACAATGACACATCCGAATGATCCATAATTTCGGTGTCGGATTGACCAATTCCTGATGTTTCTAAAATGATTAAATCATATTTTGCCGCTTTCAAAATAAGTAAAGCTTCGGCCACGTGCTTACTCAACGCAAGATTGGACTGACGAGTAGCCAACGACCGCATGTAAACCCTTTCGTTTTTAATGGCATTCATTCTTATTCTATCCCCGAGTAAAGCACCACCCGTTTTTCTTTTTGATGGATCTACGGAAACAATGGCAATATTTTTTTCTGGAAAATCCAATAAAAATCTTCTAACCAATTCATCTACAAGACTAGATTTTCCGGCACCTCCGGTACCAGTAATCCCTAAAATTGGAGTAGTCACTTTTTCCGCCAATGAATGAACCTCTTCCATGACAGATTTTGCTTGTTCTGGGTAATTTTCGGCCGCACTTATCAATCTAGCAATGGACGTTACTTTTTTGTCTCCAATGGATTCAATTTCATTGGTCAGTTTATCTCCTACAGGAAAATCACTTTTTTCTACCAAATCATTAATCATCCCCTGAAGTCCCATTGCTCTTCCATCATCTGGGTGATAGATTCTTGTAATTCCGTATTCTTGCAGTTCTTTAATTTCTTCTGGTAAAATAGTACCACCACCTCCGGCAAATATTTTGATATGACTTGCGCCTTTTTCTTTCAGTAGGTCATACATGTATTTCAAGTATTCTGTGTGTCCACCTTGATAAGAAGTCATTGCAATTGCCTGAACATCTTCTTGAATTGCACAATTCACCACTTCTTCCACACTTCTATCATGACCAAGATGAATTACTTCACAACCTGTAGATTGAATAATTCTTCTCATAATATTGATGGCTGCATCATGCCCGTCAAACAGGGAAGCGGCAGTTACAATTCTTACTTTATTTGTTGGTTTATATGGTGTTTGATCAATCATAAAATAGTTTCTTTTAAGGAGTTTCAAAGATAAAAATATTTGCACTTTATATCCTATAATTCTATTCACAATTACAGAAGGTTCATTAAGTAGGAATAAAAAGAGGAGTTATTAACGTGAGCTAGTTGTTAAAATAAATAAAAGGGTCATACAAAAAAGTAGATTTATTCCGTTATTCGAATTATGAATACATACTTTTTTACACTATTGTTTCTGGGAATTTCTTCTTTGTCCATAAGCCAAGAATCCTTCACATTTATGGAGGTTACAAGACAGAATGATTCCAGCTTAATCTATTTTGTGCCAGAAGAACAGCTGATTACAGAAAGATGGGATTTGTTGGCTCAACCAAACTTCTGGAAACAAGTCATGAAATTATCTCCGGACTCATGCATAATCAATGTTGCGGCAACGAGAGAAATATTATACAAAACATCTTTTTTAGCATGGCAAAAACAAACCGAGATAGAAAAAGATAGCGTAAGAAAAGCAATACGAGAGGAATTTCAACTAGACACTGAAGAAAGACTGTATGTAACTTCGGGCAAAAATCATTTTTATCAGCTTGAAAAAGTGTTGCCGTCTATTACCAAAGGAATCGAAATTTTTGAAAGGGAAGGAGTGAACCCTTGGTATGCACAATCTATTCTACTCATCGAAAGTCCAGGTAAAATTCAATATTCTAATGTGGGAGCTTATGGTCCGTTTCAGTTGATGAAATCAGTAGCCAGAAATTATGGACTTACTGTAAATAAATACTTGGATGAACGGAAAGACTTTGAAAAATCTGCTATTGCTGCCGCTAAACTAATAGAAATTTCGTGTATCCCAAGTGCTCGTTTAATTTTAGAAAGAAACAACATTGATTACAATGAAAACGATTTGTGGTTTAAATTATTCGTGCTACACATTTATCATGCTGGCGCAGGAAACGTTGGTGGATTAATTGACAACATGCGTCCTGGATCTGGCGGAATTTCATTGATCACAGAAATGTGGCAAAGTGAATATGGAGGATTTAAAAATGCTTCGCAAAATTACTCTCAAGTTGCTCTAGCATCCAATTTAGCTCTCGAAGAATTGCTTTATTCGAGTTGCAACAGAATTTATTTATGCAAGAACGAATATATTGATTCTACTGAACAATTAGGCCATGCTCAAAATTAAAGATCAAGTCACTTTATTGGACGAAACAGGTATTTTTACCATTATTGAGAAAAAAATCAATGGTGAATATATAATCGAGGACGAACACGGGTTCGACCAATTACGAAGAGAGGAAGAATTAGTCCTTTATCATCCATCTGCTTTTGATCATGTAGAAATAGAAACGTTCGAAAACAGAAACGTAAAACAAAATCCTTTTGCTAAAAAAAGAAACAAGCAAGCTCAAATTCCTGTCATTGATTTGCATATGGAAAATTTGTTGGATTCTCACAGACATATGGCAAATCATGAAATTGTCTTGTTTCAATTGGATAATTGTAAAAAACAATTGGACAAACATATCGAGAGAGGAACAAACCAATTAGTGATCGTTCACGGAGTAGGGAAGGGAAGGCTAAGAGAAGAGGTTAGATACTTGCTTAATAGCTATCCTAACATTGAATACATGGATGAGCATTGGTCAGATAAGGGAATAGGAGCGACCAAAGTTTTTGTAAAATAACCCAGTGGTAACATTGTCTTAAAATAATTGTTTGTAGCTTTGTATTATTATTATTAATCAAAACACAATTATGAAAAAAATAATTACTTTGCTCGCAGTAGCTTTTACTGCACATTTATCAATTGGACAAGTGGCAACACAAACTGACTTTGGTCACAACACTTGGACTGGAACAGTATCGACTGGCTGGTCAGGTTCAAAAACCTCAATTGGGTCTGGAGGAAGTACAGTTGGAAAATTTTTGCCTGTTTCAAATCCTGCATTCCGTGGAGGAAATATGGCTCAGTTAGTTAACCAAACTTCATCACACAAAAGATATTCAACAGATTCGTTAATGGTTACTCCGGGAGCTTATGAAATAAAAATTTGGTATTTAGCTGACAGTGCAATGGATTTAAGAGCTAATTTTTGGGACGCGACTAACAATAGCTGGGGAACTTACACAAATTACAGAAGCCCTTCAACTACATCTGGTACAACATTTTTAACTCATGCGGATACCGTTACTGTTCCAACAACTTGTTTGGAAGGACAATTTATGTTTTCAATAAGAAACACAAACTCATCAGGACTTGGTATAGATTCAGTAGTGATAACGAAATTAGGAGGAACAACACCACCACCACCACCTGCGACTTATTTGTCAAAAACTATTTATGACATTCAATTCACAACAGATGCTTCAGGAGATTCTCCATACAAAGATTCATTAGTTGAAACTTCAGGAATTGTAACAGGTATGCATGGTAGTAAGTTTTTTCTTCAAGATGGAACGGGAGCATGGAACGGTATTTACGTGTATAATTTTGTTTCTTCTCCTTCAGTTGCTGTTGGTGACGACATTACCATTAAAGGTGAGGTAGCCGAATATTTTGGATTGACTCAAATAAAAAATATCGATACAATCATTGTGAACTCAACTGGAAACGCATTGCCTGCAGCTACAATGTTGAATTCTTCTACAATGCAAGACGAACAATACGAAGGATGTCTAGTTAAATTAACAGGAGCTACTTGTGTTAACCCTTCTGCTGGTTTTGGAGAATGGGATGTATTGAATGCAACTGATACAGGAGTGATTGACGACTTGATGTACGCTTACACTCCAATGATGGGAACAAACTACGATGTTACTGGAATCATGTATTATTCTTTTGGAGAATACAAATTAGAGCCAAGAGATACAACAGATATTTCTTTGTCTCCAACTATTTCTTTGGAAGAAAAGTCGAATGACTTAACATTATCTATATTTCCAAACCCTGTTTCAGACTTCTTTACAATTGAAGGAGTAAATTTAGGAACTGCTGAAATTATGAATGCAGAAGGAAAAATAATTAGAAGTATTTCATTGAACTATATCAACACAATTGATGTGTCTGAATTAACAAATGGTATGTACATCATCAAAGTAACTTCAAACAACAAAGTTGGATTCACAAGGTTTGTGAAGCAATAATCAGTAACCACGATTTATTTCTTAAAAAGTGCTTGTGAATATCACAAGCACTTTTTTTATGCAAAAGATAAAGTATCTATTAACTTTGGATTATGAAAGTATTTAAGTTTGGGGGAGCATCTGTAAAAGATGCTAATTCTGTCAGAAACTTGGCGAGCATCATCTCGATGCATAAATCAGAGCAGCTTATAGTGATTGTTTCTGCCATGGGCAAAATGACCAATGCTTTTGAATGGTTAATCAATTCCTTTTGTTACAGTCCTGAAAATTTAAACGAAAGTCTCCATTCAATTGTAGACTTTCACAATGAAATTATTTGGGATTTATTTCCAGATAAAGGTCACCAAGTTTATGTAGATGTAAATGAATTGTTTTTTCAATTAGAAGAGGTGATAAAGTCATCTCCAAAGGATAATTATGATGAATCGTACGATTCAATCATTGGGTTTGGAGAATTAATTTCAACCACCATTGTCAGTCACTTTTTAACCCAAGGAGAGATAAAAAATCGATGGGTAGATGCACGAAAATTAATAAAAACAAACTCTGACTTCAGACAAGCAACTGTGGACTGGAAGTTAACAGAAAAAAATATCCAAACAGAAAATGGTGACTCGATTCTTATTTCACAAGGATTTATCGGTAGTGATTCCTCTGGCAGAATGACAAGTTTGGGTCGTGAAGGTTCAGATTTTACTGCTGCTATTTTTGGATATTGTACAAAGGCTGAGAGTGTAACCATTTGGAAAGACGTGGCAGGAGTATTAAACGCAGACCCAAAACACTTTCCTGAAGCGAGCAAAATTGACAAGATGAGTTACCGAGAAGCAATTGAATTGAGTTATTACGGAGCAACGATAATTCATCCAAAGACAATTAAACCTCTGGAAAACAGAATGATTCCTTTGTACGTTAAATCATTCATTCATCCAGAACAGGAGGGAACTGTGGTTCAAAAATCTATGAATTATGACGCTCTGGTTCCTTCTTATATTTTTATCGAAAATCAAATATTGGTATCTATTTCTCCCAAAGACTTTTCTTTTATTGCTGAAGACAATCTAAGTTTTATCTTTGCCAAACTTGCTGAGTCTAAAATCAAAGTGAATTTGATTCAAAATTCTGCGTTAAGTTTTTCTGTTTGTTTCGAAAACACGAAAAACAAAGTTGAACAACTCTTCATGCTCCTGAAAGGAACATTTGATGTTCGCTACAATGCTGATGTCACTTTGCTGACAATAAGACATTACAATGAAGATATTCTGGATGCCATGACGGCAAACAAAACTCTTCTTCTTGAGCAAAAATCTAGGAACTCAGCTCGGTTCGTATTAAGGTAGTTATGAATTATATCTCAATAGAAAACGTTTCCAAATCCTACGGAATAAAAATATTATTTGAAGAAGTAACCTTTGGAATCGACAAAGGAGACAAAATTGCATTGGTTGCAAAAAACGGTACTGGAAAATCTACTTTACTCAAAATTATAAAAGGAATTGAATCGCCTGATACTGGACAGGTAATCATGAGAAATGATACAACAGTTGGTTTTTTGGATCAGGCGGATTCGTTTGACAAGTACGAAACAATAAAAGATTATATTTTTGATTCGCCTAAGTTTCGAATTGTTCAGCAATATGAAGAACTGGCCTTAAACGATCCCGCATCAGATGCTTTTCAAGAAGCAATGGACGAAATGAATCGAATTGGTGGTTGGGATGCAGAACAGCAAGCTCAAAAAATCCTCTCGGTTTTGGGTCACCACGACTTCGAAAGAAGTGTTAAAAAAATGTCGGGAGGTGAGCACAAAAGGCTTGCGTTAGCCAAAGTGTTGTTGAACGATCCGGATGTGCTCATTTTGGATGAGCCCACCAACCATCTAGACCTAGATATGATTGAATGGTTGGAAGAATACCTGTCTCAAAAAAACCTGACACTTTTCATGGTTACCCACGACAGATATTTCCTTGAAAGTATTTGTTCCGATATTATAGAACTGGACGGAGGAGCCTGTTACAAATACAAAGGAAACTACTCCTATTACTTGGACAAAAGGGCTGAGAGATTTGCGAGCGACCAAACCACGATAGATAAGGCAAAAAACTTGATGAAAAAGGAGCTGGAGTGGCTTAGAAGGCAACCAAAAGCTCGTGGAACTAAACAAAAGGCTAGAATTGATGCTTTTGATGCCGTAAAAGAGGCGGCTACAAAGAAAATTGACAATTCTACGCTTGAGCTAAAAGTGCTTTCTACTCGTTTGGGGACTAAGATATTAGAGTTTCATAATGTATCAAAAAGTTTTGGGGATAACAAAATGCTGGACAAATTCAGTTACAACTTTAAGCGAAGCGAGAAAATTGGAATTGTTGGTAAAAATGGGGTAGGGAAGACCACTTTTATTACTATGATCATGGATGAATTGGCTCCAGATTCAGGAAAAATAGTAACCGGAGACACGGTGAAATTTGGGTACTACAACCAAAAAGGAATGGCTTTTAAGCCAGGAAAGAAGGTGATTGAAGTGGTAAAAGATATTGCGGAATCCATTCCTTTGGAGAAGGGAAAATCAATCACTGCTTTGCAATTATTGGAGAAATTCTTTTTTCCTAAAAACATGCATTATCAGCATGTAGAGTTACTTAGTGGAGGAGAAAAAAAACGACTTTATTTGTTAACTATTCTCCTGGAAAATCCGAATTTTTTAATTCTGGATGAGCCGACTAATGATTTGGATATATACACCATTCAAGCTCTCGAAAACTTTTTGGATTTATTTCAAGGTTGTTTGATAGTGATTTCTCACGACAGGTATTTTATTGATAAAGTTTGTGACCATATATTTTATTTTAAAGGTGCGGGACAAATCAAAGATATTCTTGGAAACTACACAAAATACAGAGAGTTATTGATGGCAGATAACGAGCTCCAGAGAATAGAAAAAAGAGAAGAAAAAGGGGAGAAGACCGAAAAATATGATGTTTCTGAAAGTCTGACTACAGAAAAAAAAGAATACAAAACAAGGCCTGCTATTAGCAATAACAAGCGAAAAGAGTTTATGAAACTCGAAGATCAAATTGCAAAATTAGAAAGAAAGAAAAAGGAAATCACTGAAAAAATGTACAATCCAGATTTGTCTCCAGAAGACCTTCAAAATCTTGCTGATGAACTCAGGGATACGGGAGAGATTTTAGATGAAAAATCAATGCTTTGGCTAGAGATTGCTGAAATGATGGAAGGAGAATAGCTTAATTCCAATTCCATATGTATCGCAATTCCAATCCTGGTTCCGTTTTGTAAAAAGAATTATTGTTGTTGGTGAGATTCAAGTAACCACCCATTCCTAAGGAAAATCCCCACATTTCGTATCCGATACCGTATTTGAAGTAAAGATCAGAAAAGTCTGTAGACAAACCGGCAGTGCCATTCACTCCAACTGGAAAAATCAAAAAACTTCCGCCATACCCGCCAGTTACGCCAATACTTAACATGATTGGAAAAGCTCCATCTTTTGGTTTATAAAGTTGCCCTCTTCCTTTGGTGTTGGCTACATTGTATTCAAAACCAACAAATGGAATTGAAAGATATTGCCATTGAGTAGTTATTGGAACACCATTCCAGTCGAGCATGTCAAATTCACCGTTTGTCAAACTAATTGTTGCGCCTAAAGTATGAATTGATACTGTGTCCATACCATTGAAGACAGGTGGGGTAGATTTATAAGTAAGCATGGGGGCTAAATTTGCCGTATAAATCCATTCTTTAATTTGAGAATAACTCGAAAATTTTGCACCTAAAAAGCAAACAACTAGAATAATTCGTTTCATAATTATCTTTTTATATTTTTTAATTTGAAAAGAGACGAGATATCAGTTTTTGATTCTTTGGAATACAGAATAATACCCATAATTTCAACTCGTGAAACTACACTAATCCAAACAACCAATTGAAATAAAACACAACTTTTGTGAGTCAAAATTAGCTCTAACAAGAACAAGAACAATAGAATACTCCAAATTTTAGCTAAATAAGTGTGAGTCGAAATTGATTTTTTATATTTAATAAATGAGATGAAATAAGCTAAAACCTCCAAGCCAATCACAATGAATAGATAGAATGAGTGAGCCTATCCAAAACTCTTAATTGCAAGGTATCCACTTTTAGTTTTCTAGCAATTACTCCATCTAGAATATCTGAAACAAGCCTCAATAGCATTAAAAATGCAATTATCAACCCCGAATTTTCAGGATTGATAGCTGCTGTTATTCCAATAATCAACCCAAAAATTACTCTGGAATAAACAAGTAAAAATGGTATGTTTTTTGATTTCATAGTTATGAGTGTTGCTTAAGCTGAAATAGGTAAACTATGACATGAAAGAAAAGAAGGAGAATAAATAGATGATTCACTTTATTTACTGTTTCCTTTAGCATTGAATCCAAAAGAAATTCCAACCCTAAAACTTTTCTTCTGCATCACCGTAAACAGGTTTACTGGAATATTTAAGTCTCCACTCTTGAAGCTAAACCCTACACCAAACAAGAAGCCAGCGTTCAGCACAACATTTCCTCTGCTGTCCAATCTTGATACTATCGGATTTGGATTTACTCCTTCAACCTCCCAGTCAGTTCTTAGTTTCCATTCTCCTTCATCAAAATAGCCTTTGGCTACTCGCGACACACCGAATGTTGGTCCAAATGCAAATTCTAGTCCTGATTTATTATCTCTCAATCCGTGCAAAACGGTCAAAGAAGGCAAGAACAAACCTTGCTCAAGCCCAGTAATGGTCGGGATAAATTCGAACAACCCTTGTACTCTTCCTTGATTCAAATATTGAGTTTCGAATTGGTAACCAAATTGAAACAAAGTAGCCGAAGCATCATATCCACCTTGACCCGTTGGTTTCTTAAGAATATCACCATTGTCACCCAAAATATGAACGACTCCCATTCTTACGCCAGAATGATTCAGTCTCTTTACATCCGGATTGTTTGGAACTCCCTCACGACTATTAATTTGAGTCAAATATTCAATTAATTGTTTCTCTCTTTCAACCCCATACATTTCTTGAAGAGAAAGTAATACCATGTTTTTTAATTCTGTAGGAATATCTTTGTATTCTCTTGAAATGGAGTTTGTAATTTTAGAAGAAGCCACATCAAATTCTCTGAATGAAATAATAATATTTCCTCTAATTCTCTCGACATAACCACTTAACATTTTATTAGAATTCAATAATTTACCGACTTCCCCTAAGCATTGGATGCTATAACAATCATAAGATAATTTTTTTCCCAAGTCCGAACTTTCTTGGGTAAGTGCATAATTAATATCTTGGTCGTAAGTAATCGTATATACACTTAATTTGTTCATCAAGTGTCTTGTAATATTTCCGGCTTCAGATGATGAAATCATTTGATCTCCTTTTACTTGGATATTTAATACCGTGCAGGTAGGTTTAATTTGATCTTGACCAAAAGATAAATTTGCTGTGAATAATGCAATTGCGAGTATTGTTTTTTTAATTGTTTTCATAACTTTAGTTTTTGTGTTATTGATGTTTCAAAATTCGCAATTACGGATATGACAAGAAAGTTTGTTTCCACAATAATATGACATATAATCCATGCATATATTTAATTAAAAAATTGTTTTACAATATTTTAAACTAATTTTTACTGACATAAATAATTGATAAATTTGAAGAAAAAAAAGATTAAAAAACACAAACGACTAATTACTTCTCGTTTTTTTTCGTTGTTCATTGGAATTTGGATCGTGGGAACTACAATTTATGTGGCAAATGAATATTATTCCTTTCAGCTTTTATGGAAATCTCTCTTTCCAATTCATTACAAAGTGTATGATGAATTTGGAATCAAACTACCTACACAATATAAAATCAATGGAATAGATGTTTCGCATCATCAAGGGTCTATTAATTGGCAAATGGTGAGGAACATGAAAGATGAAGATGTAACCCTTCAATTTACGTTTATAAAGGCAACCGAAGGTATTTCATTTTTGGACAAGCGATTCAAAGAAAATTGGCGAAATTCAAAGCGGAACGATATTGTTCGAGGTGCCTATCATTATTTCAATCCAGACCTTAAAGGAATAGCTCAAGCAAATCATTTTATTAGAAACGTAAAGCTCCAGGCGGGTGATTTACCTCCAGTAATAGATATTGAGGAATTGGGAGGTGTCTCCCCAAAACGACTTATGGAAGGATTGTTGATTTTTGCCAAACAACTTGAAAATCATTATGGAACAAAACCCATTATCTATACCTACCATGACTTTTATAAACTAAATTTTGATACAACCTTTCAGGATTACCCTTTATGGATTGCTCATTACTACAAAGAAACTCCAAACCACAAGAAATGGAGTTTTTGGCAACACAACGACAAGGGCAAAGTTTCGGGAATAAACTACCCTGTAGACTTTAATGTTTTTTCGGGCGATTCTGCCGCTTTCCAAAATATATTAATCCAGTAAATCAATCAATTTCATGATTCATATTTTTATCTTTGTTCCATGATTTTGACGGATACACACACTCATTTATATTCAGAACAATTTGACGAGGACAGAGACCTGGTCATTGAGAATTGTTTAAAAAATGGAATCGAAAGATTGTTTTTGCCGAACATTGACAAAGATTCAGTGAAAGGGATGCTTGATTTATCAAATAAATATCCTCAACATTGTTTTCCCATGATAGGCATACACCCTTGTTCAGTTGATGAAAATTGGGAAAAGGAATTGGAGCAATATAACATATTGATAAAAAGTAATTCTTTCTGTGCAATAGGTGAAATTGGGATTGATTTGTATTGGGATAGATCAACATTATCTATACAACGGGCAGCTTTTGAAGCTCAAATAGAGCTTGCTAAAAAACTGAATCTTCCCATTGTAATTCATGCAAGAGATGCTTTTGATGAGATATTTGAGGTGCTAGATAAACACAATGACGACAACCTGAGAGGGATTTTTCATTGTTTTACAGGAAATTTAAATCAAGCAAATAGAGTATTGAACTACGGTGGTTTTAAATTAGGAATAGGAGGGGTGGTAACCTTCAAAAACAGTGGTTTGGATAAAGTTGTGAAAGAAATTCCTTTAAATGAATTAGTTCTGGAAACGGATTCACCCTATTTGGCTCCTCACCCCAATCGAGGAAAAAGAAATGAATCAACTTATTTACAACTTATCGCTAATAAAATAGCTGAAATTCATGAAACAACAATCGAGCAAGTGGCAAAGGTCACAACCCAAAACAGCCAAGAAATATTCGGAATATAAATTTTGGTAAGGTAGTTGTAAGGAATATCAGAAATATCTGTTACAAGATAAAGAGACGTCATTTCTCGATGATTTTTGTAAATTTGACTAAACACATCTAAACACATCTAAACACTATGAAAAAAATAATTTTAATCCTTTCAATCACAAGCGCAGTAGCTTACTTAACGATGAGTGCACTTCCAGTTTCTTCGTTTTCTGCGGTAGAAATTAGGAAAGAAACGCCCGAATTGAAATGGTACACTGATTTTACTCAAGCCAATGAATTGTCTCAGAAAACTGGGAAACCGATTTTTGGTTTTTTTACCGGAAGCGACTGGTGTGGATGGTGCAAAAGATTACAAGCCAATGTTTTTGCCAAAAACAATTTTAAAAAATGGGCAGATGATTCAGTTATTTTACTGGAATTAGATTTTCCAAGAAGAACACAACTTCCTGCTAAATTAATGCAACAAAACAGAGAGTTAGCTCAACTTTTTAAAGTAAAAGGTTACCCAACAGTTTGGATTTTTAACTCATCGAAGGACCCGAAAACAAATCAAATGAGCATAAATGCACTAGGTTCATTGGGTTACCCAAGAGCTGAAGCTGGGAAAGAATCCGAAAAATTCATAGCTGAAGCAAATAGAATTTTAGCGAATAAAAAGTAAGGTTTGTTTCATTTATCTAATTATTGCCCAATTCTAAGGAATAGTTAATCAATATGAGTAACAAACAAAAATTAATTGAAATAGCCCAAGTTTTTTTTAAACTTGGGCTATTTGCTTTTGGCGGCCCAGCTGCTCATATAGCCATGATGGAAGAAGAAATTGTGCGAAAAAGAAAATGGATGGATCACGCCCACTTTCTTGACCTGATGGGTGCCACAAATCTCATTCCGGGTCCAAACTCAACAGAAATGACTATGCATTGTGGGTTCGTTCGCGGTGGAGTAGTAGGATTATTTGTTGCAGGATTTTGTTTTATATTTCCTGCAGTTGTTCTCACCTTAATTCTTGCCTATTTATACGTGCAATTCGGACAAATTCCGGCTGTAGATCCTTTTATTTCCGGTATCAAGCCTGCAATTTTAGCCGTAATACTTGGGGCCGTATTCAAACTAGGAAAAAAAGCACTTAAGAATTGGCCACTTGGAATCATAGGAGGATTGGTAATCCTAATCAGTTTTTTGGGAGTAAATGAAGTGACAGCGCTTTTATCAGCCGGGATTTTTGGTGGATTGTTCTTTTATGGTGTAAATAAATTACAAGCTCCCGATACAAAGTCATTCTTTCCGTTAGTTTCGCTTACTATTAGCGTGCCATTGATTTCCAAAACTGTTTTGTCATCATCCAACATATTTTGGATTTTCTTGAAAGTAGGAGCGGTGCTATACGGAAGTGGATATGTTCTTTTTGCTTATTTAAAAGGTGAGTTAGTAGAACCGGGTTACCTCCAAATGAGCGAATTAATTGATGCTATAGCTGTGGGCCAATTTACCCCAGGTCCTGTATTATCCACAGCAACATTTATCGGGTACCAGTTGGGTGGCTTTGGTGGAGCTTTGGCAGCGACTATCGGAATTTTCTTGCCTTCGTTTCTGTTTGTTTGGATGCTCAATCCATTGATTACTCGTTTGAGAAAGAATAAGTTTTTAGGATTTTTTCTTGACTCTGTAAATATTGCTGCTGTAGCCGTTATGGCAATTGTTTTATTGGAAATGTCAGTTGAAACATTAATCAATTGGCAAAATTATGTAGTTGCAATATTTGGTTTGCTCAGTGTTTTTGGTCCCAAAAAATTGAGTTCAATTTGGATCGTGGTTGGAGGAAGTTTTCTTGGATTTTTACTGTCGTTGATTTAAGTGAATAACTATTGTTCTGATTAAACTGCATTTAAGACACTCATGAATAGTTTCTATTCATGCGAATGAAAACAATAAGTAAAGTTTCTATTCTAGTGGAGGTATCGCATTTATAAAATGAATCTTAATTTAACCAATTTAACATAATATAAATTATAAGACAAATAGATAGAATTTATTTCACACCCTTTAGAATACGATGTCGCAAGCTGGCAGTGATTTTTTAATCTTCACTTTCTCTTGAAACGAAAATAAATTATCGGTAAGAATGAGTGTTTTTAATTGTTTCAACCTAGTTATTGACTCAGGCAAGCTTTCTAGGCTATTACCTGATAATACCAAAAGTTCTAAATTCATCAAATTCACCAAATTTTCTGGTATTTCTTTGATTTGATTATTGGTTAATATCAAAGATTTCAAGGTTTTTATTTCGCAGACCTCGTTAGGTATCGAGATGATTTGGTTGCATTCTAAATTTAACTCCACCAAACCTTTAAATTTAAACCAATTTCCATTTAATTCTCGTAATTGGTTGTATCCCAAATTTAACCGCTTTAGTCGTTTTAGTTTTGATAAACTTTCCGGTAAGAAACTGATTTGATTTTGATGGAATTCGATGGATTGTAATTTTTTACATAAACTTAATTCCTCGTTTATATAGTCAATTTCATTCATCGCTGCGTACAAGAATTTCAGTTTTTTTAGTTTACCAATGGATACAGGTAACTTCTTTATTTTGTTCTTAGAAATTTCTAATTTCTTTAATCTTTTTAATTTTTTTATGCTTTCAGGAATGTATGTTAAATTATTTCCATAGTAATTTAAAATTTCCAACTTAGTCAGTTTTTCTATCTCTGAATCCCATTCATCGAAATGATTGTTCATGAGGTTTAAAAAGGTAAGATGTTTTAGTAGTTTAATGGAATCGTTCAAATAGAAAAGCTCTTGATCTCTCAGGTTTAGCTGTGTTACAGGAATTCTAGCTATGTTTGCTTTGCTAATCGATTTGAAAACTTTTTCATTTGATTTTGCAAACTGAGTATAACTAGCAGTAGATGATAAAAGAGAGAGTAAAAATAGAAAATGTTTCGTCATAATTTAAATTGAACAAACAAGTAAGATTCTTTTTATAAATAAATTATAATACAAGGTAAAGAACCTATGTTAGGTGAAATTTAAACTGGTTTTAGCTTAATGATAACAATATGTTACATTCTTATCTGATTTTATCAGAAAAAACTATATCAACTATGGATAATTTGGATCACTAAATTTTTGATCAGTCAACAGTTTTTCGTCAGTTAATGTGTTTAAGAAGTTGATCAAATCTTGTTTTTCTAAAGGAGTTAGGTTAAATTGAAATATCCCTGTGGCAGTTTTAAAATGAGGGTCAATGTAATTGTGTTCCGATATACCTGAGCTATAGTGATCTATCACTTCGGAAAGTGAGGAAAATCTTCCATCATGCATATATGGAGGCCTTATTGCAATGTTCTTAAGTGAAGGACTTTTGAAAGTGAACATGTCCATATTATTGTTTGATATCCCTCCAACTCCCCTATCTGATGTCAAGCTCAAGCCATTATTTCTGGCCATATCGCCAAAAAATGCCGCAGTCATATGACAACTCGAACAGCTCAAATCATTTTTTTTGAAGAAAATAGCCTTCCCCCTATTTTCACTCTGAGTAAAATTTGGGAAATTATCACTAGTTCGGCTAACTCTCTCTCTACCGACATCAAATTTTGATTGATAAGACACTATCGACCGAACAAATTGTGATAATGCTTTAGATATTGTCACTGTATCAATTTTTTGACTACCAAAGGCATATTGAAACAATTGAGCATAATAGGCAGTCTTTTTTAGTCTAACTATCACCGAATCTAAAGTCATACCCATTTCAACATGATCTTTTATTGGCTCAAGCACCTGACTTTCAAGAGATTTTGCACGTTCATCCCAAAAAAAATTACCACTAACATAGTAGCGAGAATTAACCAATGACATGGAATGACGTTTGGTTTTTCCGTTGTCAAAACCACGACTAAACCTAGCTGTATCACTAAATCCGTATTGTTGAATATGGCAAGAACCACAAGAAATTAGGTTGTTTTTTGATAATCTCTTGTCGTAAAACAAAACCCTTCCTAATGTTGCTCCCCAATCTGACACCTGATTTTCATCTGGTGTGTTGTCTGCAACAGAAATAAATTGATCATGAAGGAAAGAAGGTAATTTGGGGTTTTGATAATTATAAGGATTCATTGGAAGATTAAGTTCGCTATGCCATAATGGACTTGCTCCATTTACGCTACTTTCTTTTTTACAGTCAATAAAAAAAGTCATTCCGATTAAAAGGAGAAATACGAGATATGTCCTAGGTGTACTATTTATCATCAGTCAAAAGTGTCGAATACTTTTCGTCCGTTAGGCAGTGTAAGAAAAGTTCTAAATTATTCTTTTCTTTCTCAGACAATCCTAATGGTCGAATCACAGAATCTTTATTTTTATGCTTTTTTCCGCCTTTGTTATAATGTTCAATCACTTCTGACAAGGAATTAATACTGCCGTCATGCATGTAAGGAGAGGTAACTGAAATATTTCTTAAAGAAGGTGTTTTGAAAACTGCCAAATCATTAGAATCCTTCGTTGCCCTCATCCGTCCAATGTCTTTATAATTTTCATATAGGCCATTGTTTGTCAATTTGTAATTGGTGAAATTAAATCCTGAATGACAACTTGAACAATTTGCTTTTCCAAAAAATAAATCTCTTCCACTTTTCTCTTCTTTTGAAAGTTTCACTTTACCCGCTAAACTCTTATCAAATTTTGTATTGTCACTTATTAATGTTCTTTGATATACACCCAAAGCTCTTGTTATTACATAATGATCTAGTTCTTTATCATAAGCCTTTTTACTTAGCTCTGCATATTCTGGTATTTGTTGAATTAATTTAGATATTTCGACAATATTATGGGCAAACTCGTTTTTTTCTTGTATTGGTATTAAAGCCTGCATCTCAATAGTTGGAACACTACCTTCTCTCAGAAAATAGGGGTGATAACCTATATTTATAAGGCTTGGTGTGTTTCTTATTCCTGCTCTTCCAAATACTCCAGGACTATACTTTACCGTATCGCTAAAAGCAAAATTTGGCTTATGGCAACTTGCACAACTCAATGACGAATCGATAGAAAGTATAGGATCAAAGAATATTTTTTTTCCTAACTCTTCTCTCACTTGAGAATGATGATTAGATTCTTCAAAATTCATTTTAGGAATTAAAAACTTTTCCTTTTTAAACGAATCTTTTTTAATTAAAAAGCATGAGAAAAAAGTAACCAAAATAATACTAATTCCAACTCCTTTTTTCTTCATGCTATATTATATTACTAAAATGGAGAACTATATCTTGAATCGTTTGCCAATTCTGTATCGGTAAGGGTTTTTAAGAAATTCACTAAATCAATTTTATCTTGTGGGGTTAAAAACAAACCTGTTGTTCTTGTATTTTCCAAAGCTGGATCAATAGTAGAAGAATAAACGAGGCCACTGTTGTAATGATCAACAACTTCCTCAAGAGTGCTAAATCTTCCGTCATGCATGTAGGGCGGTGTTAAGGCTATGTTTCTCAGTGATGTTACTTTGAATTTCCCTTTGTCAGTTAAGTTCATGGTTACATTCATTCTCCCATCATCCATCATGTCGGCATCCGAGTCTAAACCATTATTCATATACCTGTCATTTTCAAAGTTAGGTCCTGAATGGCAGTGTGCACAATCGGCTCCTGAGGTTGCTGGAAAAAAAGGATTGTACTCTTCATTAAATAAGTCCTTTCCCCTTTGCTCAGAAGCTGTAAAAGTTACCTCACCTCTTTTTTCTTTATCATATTTACTATGGTTGGAAATGATAGAATTCATGAACTGTTCAAGAGCTTTTGAAACTTTTAAAGAATTAATTTCATCTGAACCAAATGCTCTAAAAAACTGATCTTTATAGGTTTGAGATGAATTTAGTTTAGAAACTACATTGGGTAAAGTTTCATGCATTTCAAGCGGATCCTGAATAGGTAAGAGAGCTTGGTCTCTCAATAAATTTGCTCTACCATCCCAGAAAAACTGGTTTGAATTCCACAACATATTCACAATTGCCATTGCTTGTCTGCCTCCAGGTAAACCTTGTATGCCTATTGAAAATCTATTTGTATCAGAAAACCCCGTTCCCTGAGCATGACATGAACTACAAGCTAAAGTTCCATCACCTGAAAGTTTTTTGTCGTAAAACAACATTCTTCCAAGCTTTACACCTTGCACAGATAAAGGATTATCTACAGGAATATTGGGAGGAGTTAAACCTGCGTAACTCAAACTATATTTAGTCGTATCGTACTCCACATTACTCGGTATTGCACCTTCTTCTTTTTTACAAGAAGTAACATATATTATACTGAAAATGACTACAATTAATAGTGTGTTCTTTTTCAACATATAATTTTTATTTAGTCACAATAAGTTTTTTACTTCCTAGAATTATTTCCTCTTTCTTTACAGAACAAATGTAAGTTCCTTGGTCTAAATTTGTTAAAACAGTTCTTTTAGAAGTTATTTTTTGCTGTAGAACAATTCTCCCTTTAATATCCACAATTATAATAGAAGCGTTTTTTATTTCTTCTTCAAAATCAATAGTTAATGGTTGGTTTACTTTTGTAGGATTAGGAGATATGTTGAATTGAATCTGTTTTTCAGCAATCTTTTCAATTCCTACAGAAGGGTTTCCTTCTACTGAAGTAAATACGAAATCTCTAAAATTTGATAACATCTTTTTATTGGTAGAAGTTTCTCCATGTTCTAGAATTCCAGAAGTGACATCAATGTCTCTTAATGCCTCAAGATAATCAGCATTTAGTTCAATTATCTTTTCTCCAGAGTTAGTTACACCTGCAGTTGTAATTGTGGTATTAAAATAACTTACATCTCCTAAAGAGTGTATTTCATAAACCTGTGAAGGACTTGAAACCCCTCCCTTCCCTTCTAAAGCTACAAACCTATATCCCGGAGTCCAACCCCAATGCATACTTGGAGATTTAGGTGCCAATGGATGCGAAGAACTGTAAGTTGATGGGTCTAAATGATTAAGTGAAGGTTTTACACCTACCGCAATTGTCACACTTTCTAACGTATTAATATTCATTGAGGTTAGAGAGTCTAATACAGTAGTATTGGCATCAACTAATAGTACTTTATCAATGTTCCTTACTGTTCCTCCATCATGAGTAATTGAAACTACAGTTAAATAATATTGTAGTCTATTTATATCTAAAGAGTTTCCTAAGTTATTGGTATGTGCCGCATTATATGCAAAGGCAGAAGAACCTAATTTGTGGTTTATTTTTAAACTTAATTTTGTTTGAGCAACTGCTACAATACCTGAAAGTAACAGAGCAATTAATAGTATATTTTTTCTCATTTTATTTGATTTACACACCCAAAAATAGGTGAAGATTATTACTGTATAATGGGTTTATCCAAAATAAAGGTAGCTAAATAAATCAAATAAGTAATGATTCTATATTAAGATAAATAGTATTTTTTTTATCTGGCCGGGTGGAGGGTATATGCTATTATTGACTGCAAAAATAGATTTCTCTACTAAAGTCTCAGTAAATATTTTAGTAAAAGTTAAATCAAAATTTAGATTAGATTCTTTGTCACTATCAGAAAACTTATAATTGTCAGAGGTTTCTATTTTGAAATGTTTAAAAGAACAACACCCAGAATGATGTGCCATGGAAATTCCTTCATTTGCTATTTTATTCTTTTTACACGAAAACTGGCTTCACCAAAAAGTGCGTAATCAAATACTTCTTCCCCGCAATAATGGAGGTTTAAACTTATCCCCGTTGCAGAAATGAAAATAAAAATTGCAAGTACGCAACAAATTAACTGATGAAATTTATGAAAGTACATAGTTAAACTTAGCATTATTTATTGAATTTGAAAAAATAAAGTAAACTCAAAAAAATAATTAGGATGTTTCTATTAGAAAGTAAGTAATTAAGTATTAAAAAATTAAAAATGTTAGTATTCCTCGTTGATAGCTATGCCCTTTTTTAAATCTCACAAAAAAGAGCGATTAACAGTCATTAATCGCTCTTCTCTTTGGTAAAAAACACATAGTCTTATTTTATTCTTTTGTCAGTTTGACCAGTAAGTCCGTACAAGTTGTTCAAAATTCTTTTCATCGATGCGGAACTGTCATCTTTGTATCTCGCTTCAATCATTGGTAATATCTCTGTAATGTAGGCATCCCTTTCAGCTTTTGCCTTATCATATTTCGCAGTTTCCGTATAATCGATTTTATTCATTTCTTCGTTCATAATAACAATCTTATTATAATGAACAATCGCCATGTCACTTTTTAATTCTTCCATTTCAGGTTTCAATGCCAAAGCTTTTTCATAAGCAACTATTGCAGCATCGAATAGTTCCATATTCGAATAAATAATAGCTGCTGCATATTGCAACTGAAAATTACTTGGATCGTTTTTTAAAGCATCTTCTAACGAGGCTTTTGCTTTGTCATACTCTTTATTATCCGCAAATATTTGAGCTTCATTTAAAATGACAGCAGGATCTCCTTTGAACTTTGTTTTTGCTTCTGCAATGGTAGCATTCGCTTTTTCTGTTGCTCCCATTTTCTTGTATGCATCAGCCAACTTCAAATACACATCGGCTCCTCCGTATCCATATTCTATACATTTCTTATAGTTTAACTCTGCCGCTTCATAATTTTCAATCAAAACTGCAGACATTCCGGCATTGTAAGCTCCAATTGTATCTACTAAACCTATAATATCTCCATAAACCTGAGAAGCCGTAAAGCTAGAAAAAGCCTTCTTGTAATCTTGGTTGTTGTAAGCTTCAATCCCACCATTCAGACTACCGTTATACATTGGACCAGCGATTTTTATTAAATCATTTTTGTAGTATCCCTTCTTATCGTACTCTTTCGTTTTTATCAATGCATTTACTACTTCTGCTGAAACATCCATCGATTCTTTAATTTTCATAGCTTCTTCCGATTTCATTCCTGCTATCCCTGCGTAAATTGCAGCTTTCCAACTCCAAGTTTTCGCTTTTGTTCGTGTGTCTTCGTTTTCAATTGCCTTATCAATGTAGGGTTTAGCTTTCACAAACTGATTTTTCTTTGCTAACATTATTGCTGACGTAACATTCTTTTTTTGAGAAAATCCTGCAACTGCAGTTCCCATTATCATAGTGACAATTACTAAATTCTTTTTCATGGTTGTGTTTTTAGTTTTATTTATTAGATGCAAATTTTAAACGATTGCATAAAGTTTTTTTTCAAGAACATTGCCAAACACCTCCATAGTTTATGATTATGAAATATTTAACATATTTTGACTCTCTACAAATATAACAATGTTTCCATTTCCTTGCAAAATTTGACTTCAACAAAAAAGGCTTGATTCCTTAGAAACAAGCCTTACTACTAAAAAAAATACAATTTATTCTTCAGAGTCATCACTGTTTGGAGAATCATCTCCTTCCAGCTCTGTACCTGACAAATCCACTACTTCGTCTGCTTCTTCGTCTTCTTCGCCCCCACCAACAATTTTGGCAACCGCTGCAATGGAGTCATTTCCTTTCAGATTGATCAGTCGCACACCTTGAGTAGCTCTACCCATTACTCTCAATCCAGAAATTTTAAGCCTAATAACAATCCCCGATTTGTTAATAATCATAAGATCATCTTCATCTACCACATTTTTAATCGAAATTAATTGGCCTGTTTTATCACTGATGTTAATTGTCTTAACACCCTTTCCTCCTCTTTTCGTAATTCTATAATCAGAGATTACCGAACGCTTTCCATATCCATTTTCAGAGACAACCATTACATTTGCCGTTTCATCTTCCACACAAATCATTCCTACTACTTCATCCTTCTTCTCATCAGTCAATCTAATTCCTCTTACACCAGAAGCTGTTCTTCCCATTGAACGAACATCTTGCTCGTTAAATCGGATTGCTTTTCCTGATTTCAGGGCCATCATGATTTCATTTGTACCGTTTGTTATTTTAGCCTCTAGAAGTTGGTCATCCTCTCTAATTGTAATAGCATTAATTCCATTTGTTCTAGGTCTAGAATATGATTCCAAGGTAGTTTTCTTAATTACACCCTTTTTTGTACACATGATAATGAAGTTGTTTTTGATGTAATCTTCATCTTTTAAATCCTGTGTGTTGATGTAAGCCATTACCTTATCATCTTGTTCGATATTGATTAGGTTTTGAATCGCTCTTCCTTTTGAAGTTTTTCCTCCTTCTGGAATCTCAAAGACTCTCATCCAAAAACATTTACCTTTCTCAGTGAATACCAATAAATAATTGTGGTTAGTCGCTACAAAAAGTTCTTGTATAAAATCCTTGTCTCTCGTTTGACTTCCTTTGGACCCAACTCCACCTCTATTTTGAACTCTGTATTCTGACAATGAAGTTCTTTTGATGTATCCAGCATGAGAAATAGTTACCACCACTTCATTGTCTGGGATTAAATCTTCAATTCTCATCTCGTTGGCAGAATATTCAATTACTGATCTTCTGTCATCTCCATATTTATCTTTTATCTGCGCTAATTCTTCCTTAATAATTGACATTCTTCTGTCTTCATTTTCAAGGATATCTTTCAAGTCGGCAATTGTCTTCATCAATTCATCGAACTCTGCTCTTAATTTGTCTTGCTCAAGTCCTGTCAGTTGTCTCAACCTCATTTCAACAATGGCTCTCGACTGTATTTCTGATAAATTGAATCTTTCTATTAATTTATCTCTTGCCTCGTCTGGACTTTTTGATGCTCTTATTAATTTGATTACCTCATCAATGTTATCCGAAGCAATGATCAATCCTTCTAAGATATGCGCTCTTTCTTCTGCTTTTCTTAGTTCAAACTTCGTTCTTCTAATAACCACTTCATGTCTGTGCTCTACGAAGTAATGGATCAGTTGTTTTAAGTTCAGAAGCTCAGGTCTTCCATCAACTAAACAAATGTTATTTACTGAAAATGAAGTTTGTAGAGCAGTATATTTAAATAATTTATTTAAAACAACATTAGGAATTGCATCTCTTTTTAATTCATAAACGATACGCATTCCATTTCTATCGGATTCGTCTCTAATATCGGAAATACCTGTTATTTTTTCATCATTTACTAGATCAGCAGTTTTCTTAATCATATCTCCCTTATTCACTTGGTAAGGGATTTCAGTCACAATTATTGCCTCTCTTCCTTCTCTTATCTCCTCGATAGAAGCTTTCGCTCTCATGACAATTCTTCCTCTTCCTGTTTCAAAAGCTTGCTTTACACCTTCGTAACCGTAAATAATACCTCCAGTTGGAAAATCCGGTGCTTTAACATGCTCCATCAATTCAGAAATCTCAATATCTCTATTGTCAATGTAAGCAATAGTTGCATCTACAGTCTCCGAAAGGTTGTGAGGCGCCATATTTGTTGCCATTCCTACAGCAATTCCACTTCCTCCATTCACCAACAAACCTGGTATTTTGGTTGGGAGCACGGTCGGCTCCATCAATGAATCATCAAAGTTTGGAGAAAAATCAACCGTTTCTTTGTCGATATCATTCAACATTTCTTCTGCAATTTTCCTCAACCTTGCTTCGGTATATCTCATTGCGGCTGGATTATCTCCATCAATGGATCCAAAGTTTCCTTGTCCATCAACCAAAGGATAACGCAACGACCAATCTTGAGCCATACGAACCATGGTATCGTAGACAGATGTATCACCGTGCGGATGATACTTCCCCAATACTTCCCCTACAATTCTTGCTGACTTTTTGTGCGCTTTTCCCGCAGTTACTCCTAAATCTAACATTCCGTACAACACTCTTCTGTGTACCGGTTTTAATCCATCTCTTACATCTGGTAATGCTCTAGAAACAATAACCGACATTGAATAATCAATGTAGGCTGACTTCATTTCTTCGTCAATATTTATTTGAATAATTTTCCCTCCTGCCATTTAGACTTGAATTTTATTTATAATCGGTTTAACTTCGAATAAAGAACATTTTCTTAAGCAATATACATCGTGCCTTCTAGTCGTTCTTTAACCTCTCGAAAGTACAATTTTGAAACCTTTTTACCTTAATACTTCAACTTCTAATTACTAACAAAAATATGTTGATAATGGGATTGGAATATTATTTGCTATAAAGAATAAAAAACTACTTTTATTAGAAGGACAAAATCCTTTAAAACTAAACTATTATGGAAGCAAATTTTTCACCGAGAGTCAATGATGTGATTTCTTTTTCGAGAGAAGAAGCATTGCGACTAGGCCACGATTATATAGGAGCAGAACATTTATTACTTGGATTAATAAGAGAAGGAGAAGGTTCTGCAATAAAAGCAATTAAAAGACTTGGAATAGAACTAAAAGACTTAAGAAACGAAATTGAGAAGATTGCAAAGCCAACTTCAGTTATGTCCGTTTCTCTAGGGAATATTCCTTTGTTGAAACAAGCAGAAAAAATACTTAAAATGATGTATTTAGAAGCTAAAGTGATGCGAAGTGAAAAAATAGGAACCGAGCATTTGCTTCTGTCAATTTTAAAAAACAATGACAATATTGCAGCAAAAGTTTTGGAAAACAATGACATTAATTACGATATGATTAAACAAGAATTTGAAGACGAACAAAATTTGGACTCAGTAGAAGATGTCCAAGCCAGTTTTCCAGACTCGGGTGAAGGATCGAGTGAGGAAGAAAGCGGAGATTTTTCTGGAAGAGGAGGTTCTGGGTCAAGAAAATCGGGCTCTTCGTCAAAATCAAAGACACCTGTTCTCGATAATTTTGGAAGAGATTTAACGAAATTTGCCGAAGAAGGAAAGTTAGACCCCGTTGTTGGAAGACAAGATGAAATCGAGAGAGTTTCTCAGATATTGAGCCGAAGAAAAAAGAACAACCCCATTTTAATTGGGGAGCCCGGAGTTGGTAAATCTGCTATTGCAGAGGGATTAGCTTTAAGAATTGTACAAAGAAAAGTATCTCGAGTGTTGTTCGATAAGCGAATTGTATCGCTTGATTTAACTTCATTGGTTGCTGGCACGAAGTACCGAGGACAATTTGAAGAGAGAATGAAAGCTCTAATGAATGAATTGGAGAAATCTCCAGATGTTATTTTGTTTATTGATGAAATCCACACCATTATTGGCGCTGGAGGTGCTTCGGGATCGATGGATGCCTCCAACATGTTTAAACCAGCCTTGGCAAGAGGTGAAATACAAGTAATTGGAGCAACTACTCTTGACGAATACAGACAATACATAGAGAAAGATGGGGCGCTCGAAAGACGTTTCCAAAAAGTATTGGTAGAGCCAACGACAGTGGAGGAAACCATTGAAATCTTAAATAACATCAAAAACAGATATGAAGATCACCACTTGGTAACATATACTCCAGAAGCTATTGAATCCTGTGTCAAACTTACAGCGAGGTATATGACTGACAGGTTTTTGCCAGACAAGGCAATTGATGCAATGGATGAAGTGGGTTCCCGTGTTCACATTACCAACATCAATGTACCGCAAGCTATTATTGAAGTAGAAAAAGCAATTGAAGATATTAAAGAAAAGAAATCTTCTGTTGTTAAAAGACAGAAATATGAGGAGGCTGCTCAGTTGAGAGACGAAGAAAGACAACTTCAAGAAAAACTTGAGATTGAAAAGAAAAAGTGGGAAGAAGAAACGGAAAACGACCGTGAAGTTGTGTCGGAAGAAAATGTTGCGGAGGTTGTCTCTATGATGACTGGAATCCCAGTGCAGCGTGTTGCCGAGAAAGAAACGGGTCGTTTGAAAGAAATGGCTACCAACTTGAAAGGGACTGTGATTGGTCAAGACGATGCAATTAAGAAGATTGTAAAAGCCATTCAGAGAAACAGAGCAGGACTAAAAGATCCAAACAAGCCAATTGGCTCATTTATCTTTTTGGGTCCAACTGGTGTGGGTAAAACACAGTTAGCCAAAGAATTAGCAAAATACTTATTCGATACCGAAGAATCTCTTATTCGTATCGACATGAGTGAATACATGGAGAAATTCTCTGTTTCCAGACTAGTAGGAGCTCCTCCGGGATATGTGGGATACGAAGAGGGTGGTCAATTGACGGAAAAAGTAAGAAGAAAGCCCTACTCTATTATTTTGTTGGATGAAATTGAAAAAGCACATCCAGATGTATTCAACTTGTTGTTGCAAGCTCTTGATGACGGACAGCTTACAGATAGCCTAGGAAGAAAAATTGATTTTAGGAATACGGTAATCATTATGACATCGAATATTGGGGCTCGTCAGCTGCAAGATTTTGGAACTGGTGTTGGGTTTGGAACGAAAGCAAAAAAAGATAGCGTTGATAAAGACACTCAAGCTGTTATCCAATCCGCTTTGAAAAAGGCTTTTGCGCCAGAATTCCTTAACAGAATCGATGATTTGATATTATTCAATTCATTGAGCAAAGAAGATATTCATAAAATTATTGATATCGAATTATCTAAATTATACAAGAGAATAGATGAACTTGGTTTCAATATCGAACTGACAGATCAAGCGAAAGATTTTATTGCTGACAAAGGATATGACTCAAAATATGGAGCAAGACCCTTAAAACGTTCAATTCAAAAATACTTGGAAGACCCTTTGGCTGAACAAATTATACAACATGAAATAGGTGATGGAGATAAATTGGTAGTAGATTACGACACAAAAAAAGAAGAGATTGTAATCAAACCCAAAAAGAGCAGAAAGAAAAAAAGTTCTGAATAACAAAAGGACCTTTTATAAGTAATTTGCCCATTTGACAGGATTCAAATGGGCTTTTTTTTGATGGATATTCTTTCAATTTTCGTAATTTCAACCACTTAAAAATTCAATTCATTGAAAGTTTGCATTGCCGAAAAACCTAGTGTAGCAAGAGAAATTGCCCAAATATTAGGAGCCGATTCTAAAAAGAACGGGTACTATGAAGGGAATGGCTATGCAGTAACCTACACTTTTGGTCATTTGTGTACACTTTTGGAACCCAGCGATTATCATCCGCAATGGAAAAGTTGGGATTTGAATCTCCTACCTATGTTACCAGAACGGTTTGAGACCAAGGTAAATTCGAATGAAGGTGTGCGCAAACAATTTGATGTCATCAAATCTTTGTTTGATCAAGCAACTGTAGTTATCAACTGCGGGGATGCTGGAACTGAAGGAGAATTAATTCAAAGATGGGTAATCAATCAATGTAATTACACAGGAGAAGTTCAAAGATTGTGGATTTCTTCTTTGACTGAGGAAGCAATAAAAGAGGGTTTCCAGAATCTCAAACCTGCCGAAAATTATGACAACTTGTATTATGCAGGATTTTCAAGAGCTATTGGCGACTGGTTGCTTGGTTTGAATGCCACACGATTATTCACGGTTAAATATGGTGGTTACAAACAGGTACTTTCAGTCGGTAGAGTTCAAACTCCTACCCTTGCCATGTTGGTAAATCGTTACAAAGAAATTCAAAACTTTGTTTCTCAACCCTATTGGGAACTTCAAACTAACTACAGAGAGACACTTTTTAGTTACGAAGAAGGAAGGTTTACAAAACAAGAAGAAGGAAAAAAATTAGCCGAAAAAGTAAAAGAATCTGATTTTGAAATTATTTCGGTAACTAAAAAAAAGGGGAAGGAATATGCCCCAAAGTTATTTGATTTAACAGGGTTGCAAGTGTATTGCAATACAAAGTTTGGGTTTTCTGCAGACGAAACACTAAAAACGGTTCAGAAATTATATGAAATGAAAGTGGTCACCTACCCCAGAGTAGATACTACTTTTTTACCTAATGATGTGTATCCAAAAGTGGCTGAGATTTTATCAAAACTGAGCAATTACCAATCCCTAACTAAGCCTTTGTTGGGAGATAAAATCAGAAAATCTAAAAAAGTATTTGACGATAAAAAAGTAACCGATCACCACGCAATTATTCCAACAGGAATCCAAAATCAGCTGCCCTACAATCAGCAAAAAGTATACGACATAATTACTAAAAGATTCATTGGAGTATTCTACCCAGACTCTGAAGTTTCAAATTCTACGGTAATAGGCCAAGTTACGGATGTACCTTTTAAAACTACTGGAAAAGAAATTCTTACAAAAGGATGGCGAGTTGTATTTGAATCTGCCGATGCTTCACAAGACAACAAACCTAGTAAAGAGCGAGCAGCTTTACCCAATTTTGTGAAAGGTGAAAAAGGAGAACACGAACCTTCTTTTTTACAAAAAGAAACAAAACCACCCCGAAATTTTACAGAAGCAAGTCTTTTGAGAGCCATGGAAACTGCCGGAAAGCAGGTAGATGATGACGAGATGAGAGAATTGATGAAGGAAAACGGAATAGGCCGTCCCTCTACTCGTGCGAGTATTATTGAAACCTTATTCAGAAGAAAATACATTGAAAGACAAAAAAAATTAGTCGTTCCTACAGAAACCGGAATTGGATTAATTGATTTGATTGACAACGAATTATTAAAATCTGCAGAACTTACTGGACATTGGGAAAAGAGGTTGAAAGAAATTGAAAGAGGTGATTTCAAAGCAGGTGAATTCATCCATAACATGAAAAAAATGGTGTATGATTTGGTGAAAGAGGTCAAAGCGAATCAATCGGTCAAGAAAATTACTTCTAATGTTCCAAAACGAACACAAGAAAAAAAGGTCAATACCAAACCTACTGCTTCAAAAGAAAGGAAACAACTGGTGGGTAAAACCTGCCCAAAGTGCAAAAAAGGAACATTAATAAAGGGCGGAAGTGCCTATGGATGTTCCGAATTTAAAAATGAGTGTAAATTGATTCTCCCATTTAAAATACATGGTAAAAAAGTTTCTGAAAATCAATTAATTAGATTAGTTGATAAAGGAAGTACTACCAATCTCAAAGGGTTTGTGAATGGAGCAGAAAAAATTGAAGGACTTATCAAATTTGATTCGGATTTTAACCTCAAAATGATTCCTAAAGAAGGCAAATTGTCCTCTGAAAAATCGGATAAAGTCGCCTGCCCTGCATGTAAAAAAGGTACGCTACTTAGAGGGAAATCAGCCTACGGATGTTCAGAGTACAAAACTGGTTGTGATTTTGTGTTTCCTTTCCATCAAATAAAAGAACAAGCTGAAGGCAAACCCTTGACCAAGAAATTAGTGTTGGAGATCATTAGTAAGTGATTAGCTCACAATAAATTAAAAAATAATCAAGTAACTATAACATCGATTTAAGGTGTGTGAATTAGTACCACATTCACTTACTAAAAGATTCTGCATCAAGTACGGAATGACACATAAAAAAATAGGGAGAATACTGAGACTAAAAAAACCTTGCCTAAAGATAAGCAAGGTTTCTAGTAGTAGATTCGACTCGTTTAGTTTTTAATGAATCTCTTAGTCGAAACTTGTCCGTTTTCACTTGTAACTTGAATGAAATAGATCCCTGAGTCAAGATTTTTGATGTCAATTGAATTTAAATTGTTCGTTACATTTTTGATCAATTTTCCGTTTACATCCATAATTCTGGCAGTAATTATTCTCATTTGGGAATTAATGGCTCTCACTTGTAGGTAGTTTTGAGAAGGAATAGGAAAAATAGAAAAATTTAATTCATTCTTTATTTCAAAAATGGAAACACTGCCTGATGTTTTCTTGAATTTGTATATTGTTCCATTGGGAATTGTTCCATTTAAAGGCTCTGTTGAATCAATAGAATTGACATTTTTAAAAGTAGGATTTGAAGGATTTCCTGTTAAAATAAACGTGCTGTTTCCATAATCAAAAGTAGAAAAATCAAGTTCAGCAATTAGTTCGATAAAGACTCCTGTCTCACCTGAATAACAAAGTGATGGTTGTGTAATATTATTAGGACCAAAGTGAATCTCGATTGTATTGGAATCCTCGTACAACCACAATTGGAAATTAACATAATCTATGGACATGCCATTAGCTTCCATGTCTCCAACAAATCCAACATTTTTCCATTGAATTTTAAGAATCCTATTTCCAGAAAGACCCGATAACTTATAAGAAATGGGTGAGATACCTCCGGATGCTCCTGCTCCCAATATTGTATCAAAATTCCGATCGATAATATCGGCTCCAAATACTGTTAATGCCGGGATAATTCCAGATTCAGAATCGCTAACTGTCAATCCAGCACCGGGAGCTAAATCTTCGATGTAGACCGTGTTTATTGTCGTATCAAAATAAGTAAAATTAAATCCGATAGGAATCGTTAATTGAGGATAAATCCAAGTAAGACCTTTGGTAAGTGAAGAATCCCCAGAGAGATTAGCATAAACACCTGTTCTTTTGGAAAATGAATATTGACCAATTGAAATAAAAGACATACAAATAAATGTAAAGGATAGTAATTGATTTTTCATAGTTAGTAAGTTTTAAAAGACGAAAAGTCTTCATATTAAAAAAATTGATTTTGGTTATAATGACTTAATTTACCAAAAAAAACTTGACATAACTATTTTATTTCCCTTTCTTTTTCTTCCTTTTTTTTTCAATTTCGTCAATTTGCCCCATCAATTCTTTCACACTCAAACTCTTGTCTTCACTAAAATCAATCGTTTTTCTATACTCATCTTGTTTCAGTTCCAGCACCTTGATCGGCTTCCCAACAAATTTTTCGATTTCGTCCAACAGAGGTTTTTCTTCCTGTGAGCAAAACGATACAGCATCTCCTTTTTCCTTTCCTCTTCCCGTTCGTCCAATTCTATGTACATAATTTTCGGCCACATCTGGCAAATCATAATTTACCACGTAATCTACATTTGCAATATCTATTCCCCTAGCCGAAACATCTGTTGCAATCATTACATTTACTTTTCCCGTTCTAAAAAAATTCATCACCGAACTCCTTTCTTTTTGAGCCTTGTCTCCGTGAATTGTCATTGATTCTATTTCCACTCTATCCATGGCTTTCTTCACTCTTTCGGCACGAACTTTTGTTCGTACAAAAACCAATATTTTACTCTTTGGATTTTCTTTTATCAATCTTTCTAAAAAAAAACGTTTGTCATCTAGTTGAACAAAAGCCACAGAATGCTTAATATTTTTGGAAAAAGGATCCTTCGGTGCAATTTGGATTCTAATTGCGTTACTTTTGATCAAGTTATAGGCTGTTTTCTTAATTTTTGCATTAATCGTAGCAGAAAAAAAGAGAGTCTGCCTCACCTTTGGCATTCTTTCCATCACATCTTCGATGTCTTTTTTGAATCCTAAATCGAGCATGTGATCCGCCTCGTCCAAAACCAAAGTTTGGACTTTATCTAGATTCAGAAATCGCTGGTGATGCAAATCAAACATTCTGCCTGGTGTTGTTACCAATACATCTACTCCATGTAGCAATTTATCAATTTGTCCTTCTTGATCAACTCCACCAAACAAAGCCATAGTTTTTACTCTCGTTCCTTTTCCTAGTTTATTAAAAACCTCGCCAATTTGCTGCGCCAATTCACGGGTAGGAACCATTACCAATGCTCTGATTACAGGTTCTTTGTGGTTTCTTTTCTTTTTTTGGATGTCATTAATGATAGGTATTGCAAAGGCTGCAGTTTTTCCAGTACCCGTTTGGGCGATTGCCAACAAATCTTCCCCTTTCATAATGGCGGGAATAGATTTGTATTGAATATCAGTAGGTTTCTTAAACCCTACTTTTTCCAAATTATTGATAATTTCTGGAGTAAAACTATATTGACTAAATTTCATAATGTAAAGGTAAGGTTTATAACTACTACCAACTAATTGGCATATAATCTTTCAGAAACTGTCCGTTCCAATGTTTTCCCGTATTTATTCCGTCAATCAATGGGTCCAACACTCTAGCAGCTCCATCTACAATATCTAATGGTGGCTGAAAATCGTGTTCTTCTTCCTTCTTTTTGGATAATTGAACCGGGTCTTCATCAGTCACCCAACCTGTATCCACAGCATTCATAAATACTCCGTCTTTTCCAAACTCACTTGCCGAAGTATGAGTCATCATGTTCAAGGCAGCTTTTGCCATGTTGGTGTGTGGATGACGAGATATTTTATGAAACGTATGGAATTTTCCCTCCATTGCTGAAACATTGATAATGTGTTTTTTACCCGTGTTTACTTGACGCATTAGATTAGACAATCTATTCACCAAAACAAACGGAGCAACAGCATTTACCAATTGGACCTCGACCATTTCTAGCGTTTCAATTTCACCTAGTTTTAGTCGCCAGCTGTTCGTTTTTCTTAAATCTACTTGTTGTAAATCTGCATCCAGTTTCCCTTCTGGAAATACTTCTTTGCTGGCAATAGCGTTGTCAAAACTATAAGGTATTTGTGATAATTTAGCTGAAGCACTTATCCCTATTCCTGGCCTGTTACTATGCCAAGAAACAGGTAGGTTCTTTTTATCCATTGTTTTTTCTGAAAACTGATTCAGTTCATCCAAACAAGCTTTATGATCCTTGAGTAATTCTCTTGCTTTTTCTGGTAATTCCTCAAAAGGTTTTTCTTCGTACTCCATCATGTGAGAATAAAAACCAGCTGGTCTTCTTACCGTTTGAGCGGCATTGTTTATCAAAATATCTAAGCGGTCAAATTTAGATTCAATGAAATTGCAAAAAATCTCTACACTTGGAATGTGACGCAAATCCAAGCCGTGAATGTGCAAACGATCTTTCCATTCGTGGTAATCCTCTTCTTTGGCAAATCGCAAAGCAGAGTCCACTGGAAATCTGGTAGTGGCAACCACCTCTGCGCCCGAGCGAAGTAAAATTAATGTGATGTGGTACCCAATTTTTAATCGCGAGCCTGTTACTACCGCAACTTGTCCTGTTAGGTCAGCAGTTTGAAATCTTTTGGCATAATTAAAATCACCGCAAGATTCACACATGGTATCGTAAAAGTGGTGCAACTCTGTAAATTCAGCTTTGCACACGTAACAGTTTCTTGGACTTTCTAATTTTCCCCGACTTTTTGTTGATGTATCCGCCAACATTTTTGGTGCAACAAAAACTGCATCTTCTCTGGCACTTCTTATTCCTGTGTTCTTTCTCGCATGCTTTTCTCTTTCTCGTTTCTTTCTTTGAGCAACTTTCTTGGCACTTTTTACTCTTTTGTCTTGCTCCTCTTTTGTAGGTCTTGATAATTTTCCTGCGGCCATCATCAACTCTTTTCTTTTCTCTTGCGAAAGGTCAAATAGTTGATCCGTATTCTCTAATAAGTTATTGAGTGTGGCAATGCACTCTTCTATTTCTTGCTGAGACAGTTTCTTTTTGTTCAAATTATCTTCCATTAGTTCGAAACTTCTTGTTGAACATTCGTATACACTTCCTCTAAGTCTTTTAATTCCCTAAAACCATTGGCTATCATAAAGAATTGATTTTTTATCTTAACCACAACCGAAGGAAATCCTTTTATTCCCATCTCTGCGGAGAGTTGAAAATCAGTTTTGGTTGTATATTTAGCTTCCTCGCTTTCAAACAATTCCGCAAACTTTTGTGTATCAAGTTCAAATTCTTGCGCAACCTCCAAAAAAGTTTTAAGCTTATTTGTATTTCTATTCTTTACATAAAATGCAATTTGAACTGCCTTAAAAAATTCGAGCTCCTTTTCTGGAGCCATCATTCGGCACACCACCACTGCTCTACTCGCAGGCTCTGTATTTAGAACAAAATCTTCATTTTGAAATAGATCAAATGAAAAGGGTTGACCTGTTCTTTGTTCAATTTCTATCCAATGTGATTTCAAGAAATCTTCCATTTCATGAACCATTTCCACCCCATTCGGTCTCAATTCTCCTTGCACCATTCTTAGTGTAAGTTCAGGATGATTTTTTACAAATGCATCCAATTCAGGAGCAAATCCATAACACCAAGAACACAAGGTGTCGCCTACGTAAATTAAGGAGTTCTCCTCGCTTTGTATCCAATCTAAATTCATGATACAAAGGTAAAAAATAGATGTTAGATATTGGAAAAAAGATTTTATACTTTTTTGGGAAGTGGCTTTGAATCGAAATGGATTGATTCTCCTGAAAGGTTAAGTACTGGCGCAAAAAAAAGAAAATCTCAATTACTTTGAGAACAAAGAAATTGAGATTTTATAAAGTGCCCAGAGCGGGAGTCGAACCCGCACGTACGAAGTACACACGCCCCTCAAGCGTGCCCGTCTACCAATTTCAGCACCTGGGCAATTGATTCATTTTGCAAATATAGTATAATTGAATAAGAATAAAGTAGGTCTGTAGATTATAATTCAATATATAAAATTTCCAAATCTTGGTGATTTTCAAGAGCTATACATTGATACCCAACTACCAACAATATTTTAAAAATAGAAATTTACCGAAAAACCCTTTCAAACATAAAGTATGAAAGGGCTTTCTCTGTGATTCAGCAGGGATTCGAACCCTGGACCCACGCCTTAAAAGGGCGTTGCTCTACCAACTGAGCTACTGAATCAACATCTTCTTAAAGAAGATAAACTCGTTAGCTGAATCTTACCTCAAGACAAGATAATAAAAATAAAAAAAGCCTTCAAAACAAGTGTATTGAAGGCTAATTTGTAAAAGTGATTCAGCAGGGATTCGAACCCTGGACCCACGCCTTAAAAGGGCGTTGCTCTACCAACTGAGCTACTGAATCGCTAACGAGGTGCAAATATAGAAACCTCTGTTTTTATTCCAAAGTAAATAAGAGTTTTTTTTAACTTTTTTTTAATTTAATGACCTCAAACGAGCTTCCAAAACTTTATTTACCGGAACCAGCGGTAGTCTCAACTCATTTTCCATGATTCCTTGTTCGTGCAGCAATACTTTTACTCCACCTGGATTTCCGTCCATAAAAATTCCGTCAATCAATTTGAGTAATGCATAATGAGCCACTCTTGCTGAGTCAAAATCTCCTTTCATACTTTTCTCTACCAATTCTTTGGTAGTTTCCGGGTGAGAATTAGCAATTACCGAGATTAAACCTTCTGCTCCACAAGCTATCATTGGCAAAGTAAGCGCATCATCACCTGAAATGAGTAAAAAATCAGCGGGTTTTTCCTGAATAATCTCCATTACTTGCCCCATATCTCCTGATGCTTCTTTTATTCCCATGATATTGTCAAACTCTTTGGCTAAGCGCAGTGTTGTAGAGGATGTCATATTACTTCCTGTTCTTCCTGGCACATTGTACAATAGAATGGGTAACTTACTCACTTTGGCAAGTTCACTGTAATGCTGATAAATTCCTTCTTGACTGGGTTTGTTGTAATAAGGACTTGCTGTGAGAATTGCAGAAACGCCTGTCAAATCAAACGAATTGAATTCTTTCATCATTTTCGTGGTGTCGTTCCCTCCTATTCCAAATACAACAGGCAACTTACCTTCATTTGTTTTCAACACAGCATTCAAAACGGATTGTTTTTCATCTTTAGTTAAGGTTGCTGATTCTCCGGTAGTCCCCATAACTACCAAGTAATCTACTCCACCATCGTTGAGTTTTTTAGTTAATTTTTCTAACGCAACAAAATCTATTTCTTTGTTCTTTTTGAATGGAGTTACCATGGCTACTCCGAGTCCTTTTAATTCATTCATTAGCTTGGGTTTACTTGGGTTAAAAAAACATTAATTTGAGTGATAAATTTAGACACAGGTGTGTTCTCTGGCATATCTACCATAAAGTCATAAAACTTTTCATTCTCTTCGTTCAACCTACCTATTTTAAATCTTGACTTTGAACTGGCTACCACATGTTTTATTGGGACATGAAAGTCTTGAGATAAATCAATGAGAATATCAAAATCTTCTTTAATAAAAGAGGATACTTCTTTACAGTTTCCAAAGTGAAAAAAATCTATCTTTTTATTGGTGAAATACGAATATCTAAGCGATTGGTTTATTACAAAACTAGGAAGTTTAGGACCCTCAAAATAGCCTAGAACTTTAATTTTTTTAAACCCAATTTCACCTTTCAGGAAATTAACATATTTCTCTACTATATCCTGATAGTCAGTGGTTGATACTGAATACACAATCCCAATAGATTTAGCTGAGTCAAAATTTGAAACAATAGGTCTCCTTTTCTGATGAAAAACTAGTTTGTTCAACTTTCGTTTACCTAATTTCCGCTTTATGTTAGTTAACAATTTCATTGAGTATAAAATTACCAAAGTAAAAGTTCTTATTTCCTTTTTTATTGGATTAATTGAAGGTAACTAAATTCATCCAAAATTTTAACCTCCAGCTTTTCTGCTTTTTTTAGTTTTGTTGGACCCATTTTATCTCCTGCCACCAAAAAGTTTGTTTTACTCGAAATAGAACTCGATACCTTACCCCCATTGTCCTCGATCGATTTTTTAAGTTCATCTCGAGAAAACTTATCAAATACACCAGACACAACAAAAGTCATCCCAGCTAGCTTTTCACTTCCTCCTTCCTTCTTTTTCCTTTCAAATTGAAGCCCTTGGTTTCTCAAAACATCCAGATTTGCTTGATTCTCTTTTTTACTAAAATAATCTACAACGCTATCGGCAATTCGTTCTCCAATTTCATCTACTTCTACCAAGTTTTCTTTGTTGGCGTTCATCAATTCCGAAATGGAGCCAAAATGTCTGGCTAATTTCTTCGCCACTGTATCGCCCACATACCTGATTCCTAAAGCAAACAATACTTTTTCGAAAGGAACCGTTTTGGAAAATTCTATCCCTTCCAGCATATTTCTTACAGATTTCTCAGCCATTCTGTCTAATTCAATTAACTCATCATAGGTGAGTGAATATAAATCCCCCGAATTCTTTATCAAGCCTTGATCAAACAAAACTTCGATGGTTTCAGTCCCTAATCCGTCAATATTCATGGCTTTACGCGAAATAAAATGCTGAATTCTTCCTTTTATTTGAACCGAACATCCTGTATCATTTGGGCAATAGTGGTTTGCTTCGCCCTCTTTTCTCTCTAGCCTCGTTCCGCACTCAGGACAATTTTTGATGTAAACAAAAGGAACTGAATCTGACGGCCTTTTTGATAAATCCACCGAAATAATTTTTGGTATAATCTCACCCCCTTTTTCAACAAAAACGGTATCTCTATCTCGTACCTCTAGTTTTTCTATAATATCTGCGTTATGGAGCGAAGCTCTTTTTACGGTAGTTCCTCCCAAATGCACTGGAACTAAATTAGCCACTGGTGTAATTGCGCCAGTTCGCCCCACCTGATAGGTTACTTTTTTTAGAACGGTGCTCACGCGCTCGGCTTTAAATTTATAGGCAATTGCCCATCTCGGAGATTTGGCTGTAAACCCTAATCTGTTTTGATTATCGTAGTGATTTACTTTGATGACAACCCCATCAATTTCAAACGGTAATTTTTTTCTCTCAACATCCCAATAATCTATAAATTCAAGAATCCCATCTATCGAATCTGTTTTTTTGATGTAGTTATTGGTTGATTTTGGGACTTTGAATCCCCATTCCTCTGCTTTCTCAACTAGTTCATAATGATTATCGATGGCGATATTTTCTCCATATATTCCGTATAAATAACAGTCTAATCCACGCTCAGCGGCAATGCTCGAATCCAAAGATTTGAGGGTTCCTGAGGCTGTATTTCTCGGATTTGCATAGAGCGGCTCATCATTCTCAGCTCTTTGTTTATTTAGCCTTTCAAAATTCTCCAACGGAAAAAATATTTCACCTCTTATTTCGAAGTCGGCAGGGTAATCTCCTCGAAGGCTCAATGGTACGGATTTTATTGTTTTGACATTGGTCGATACATTTTCTCCTTTGGTGCCATCGCCACGAGTAACAGCCTGATGGAACTGACCATTTTTGTACTGAATTCCTATTGCTACTCCATCGTACTTTAGCTCACAAACATACTCAATGTCGTCATTCGTTAATTTTTTGATTCTTGTTTCAAAATCAATAATATCCTCTTTTGAGTAACTGTTAGATAAAGAAAGCATGGGGTATTTATGCACAACCTGCTCAAACTTTTGAGTTACGTCACCGCCTACTCTTTTTGTTGGAGAATTGTTTGAAGAAAACTCAGGGTACTTTTCCTCTAGTTGTTGTAGTTCTTTCAACAAAGTATCGAACTCAAAATCCGAAACCAAAGAAGTATCCAACACATAATAATGGTAGTTGTATTCTTGCAGTACTTGAGTTAGCTCCGTTATTCTTTTTTGTGGATTAGTCATCTTTAAAATCAAATTTGAATAAATATTTTTTTCGATATTCTTTGTCTTTCACGAATCTACTAAATTCATCAAAAAACAATTTTAGTCCAAAGGAATAAAAAACGGTATTGAATTCTTTGCCAAATTGAGAATTATCCAGAAACACAAAGTTATCGCCAAATCCTGCAGTAATCCCAAACCATTTGAAAATACGGTAGTTAGCCTTGATTGATATGGTAAATGAGGGTACGAAATCGCGCGAAATTATTTGTTGTTTTATCCCGGATGTATCATACACAAATGCTTTGATGGGTCCAAAACCTAGGTGAATTGGAAACAACAATTCCCACCGTTGATTTTGGAACAAAATAGGATCAATATATGCGCTCACATGGCGGTAAGAAAAGTATTTTTCATCAAAACTTATAGGTGTAAAAGGATCTTTAAGAATAAGAAAGTTCACTACACTTTTGGATAGTTCGTGATACCCCAATCCAAATCGAACTCGTTTGTTTCCGAATCCAATTTTAACTCCATAAAACGCTAGGTTCTCTTCAAAAACCACCGAGTTCCTGAGGTCGAGCGTTCCATAGAATTTCAATTTATCATTCTCGTGTTTTTTGTAAAACTGAGCACCCACCCCACAATGAAGGGAAATAAAACAACATAAAACAATTAGTTTCTTCATCTACACAGTGGTTTTAATGCCTGATACAATTCGTTCTTTTCCATTTAAATCTTGTATAATTTGTACATGTTCGAAACCATACTCTACAAACAACTCTTTTGTTTCGGGACCGTATTTCTCATTTATTTCTACATACAACTTACCTCCTTCTACGAGATTTGATTGACAAAAAGTCGCGATTTTTCTGTAAAAAAGAAGAGGGTCTTTGTCTTCAACAAACAAGGCTAAATGAGGTTCGTAACTCAATACATTTTCACCCATTTCTGCTTTTTCTTTGTTCAAAACATAAGGAGGGTTGCTCACAACAATCTCAAAAGGGAGTCCATCGTAGGTTGGATTCAACATATCTTGGTGCAACAATTCAACAGAAGATCCTAGCTGAGAGTTGTTTTTGTTTGCAATTTCCAATGCTGCATTCGAAACATCAAAAGCTGTTACCGAAGAGTTGGGCAAAGCCAAGCTCAATGAAATTCCAATTGCGCCAGTTCCTGTTCCTATATCAAGTAATCTTCCACTAAAGTTTTTGTTTTCCTTTACTATAAGGTCTACTAGTTCTTCTGTTTCGGGCCTTGGAATTAATGTATCTTGAGAAACCAAAAAGTCGTTGTTGTAAAAATACTGGCTTCCAATTATCTGTTGTATTGGCCTGAAAAGTTTCAGTTCTTTGATAGCATAATAAAACTTCAGTAATTCCGATTCAGATAGTTTTTTAGTCATCAAACTATGAGCTTCCATTCTAGATAAAGAAAGGAAGTGACTTGTCAATAAATTAAAAAACGAATCAACTTCTCGTTTGGGATAAAACTCCTCGAGCGAATCAAAAAAATAATCTTTGATTGCTGCCAAGGTATTTTCTTTCACAAACATAGACTAAACAGCTACATCATTTTCCCTCAATGCATCGTTGAGTGAAGTTTTAAGATCTGTACTTGCTTTTCTTTCCCCAATAATAAGAGCGCAAGGAACATTGTATTCTCCCGAGGGAAATTGTTTAGGGTATGATCCCGGAATCACAACCTTTCTTGATGGAACCTCACCTTTGTATTCAATCGGTGATTCTCCAGTGATGTCAATAATTTTTGTTGATTTTGTTAATGTAACACCAGCTCCCAACACCGCTTCCTTTCCTACCCTTACCCCTTCTACAACGATGCATCTAGAACCGATAAACGCCCCATCCTCAATAATAACTGGAGCAGCTTGCAAAGGCTCCAAAACTCCTCCAATTCCTACTCCACCGCTTAAATGAACATTTTTACCAATTTGAGCACAAGAACCAACGGTTGCCCAAGTATCAACCATAGTACCTTCGTCCACATAGGCACCTATATTAACGTAACTTGGCATCAAAATAACTCCTTTGTTCAGGTAAGCACCATAACGAGCAACAGCATGAGGCACAACTCTTACTCCGAGTTCCGCATAATTCTTTTTCAAAGCCATTTTATCATGAAATTCCATAGGTCCGGCTTCGAGAGTTTCCATTTTTCTGATCGGAAAGTACATTACAACCGCCTTTTTCACCCATTCGTTTACTTGCCATTCTCCATTTTCAAGAGGTTCAGCAACTCTAAGCCTTCCTTTATCAATTTCTTCTATTACAGCCTCAATGGTTCTCACTGTAGTTTCTTCTTTCAATAATTCTCGGTTTTCCCAAGCTTTTTCTATAATATCTTTCATCATTATTCTCTTACTAAATTTTGTACAAATTGTATTGATTTTTTCATTTCTACGTGCATTTCCACATCATTTTGGATGAATGGAATGTCTTTTCTGTATTCATTTCTTAATGATTCGATGGAAGGTGAAGATTTGCGATCTCGTCTAAAATCCAAAGCTTGAAATCCTGCCAACAGTTCTACACCCAGAACACTTTCCATGTTCTCAAATACTTTGAAACATTTAGTTGCCGCATTGGCTCCCATGCTTACGTGATCCTCTTGCCCATTTGAAGAATCTATAGTATCTACTACTGCTGGGGTGCACAATTGTTTGTTTTGGCTTACAATACTCGCGGCTGTATATTGAGGAATCATAAATCCAGAATTTAACCCTGGTTTTTTAACTAGAAAAGCAGGAAGATTTCTATTTCCAGCTATTAGTTTGTAAATTCTTCGTTCCGAGATGCTTGCAAGCTCAGCCAAAGCCAAGGCCAATGAATCCAGTGTTATGGCTAAAGGTTGACCGTGAAAGTTTCCTGCAGAAATAATTAAATCTTCATCAGGAAAAATCGTTGGATTATCGGTAACTGAATTAATCTCTGTTTCGAATATTCCTGTTACATAGTCAATCATGTCTTTGCTGGCACCGTGGACCTGCGGAATACATCTAAAACTGTAAGGATCCTGAACATCCATTTTTTCTCCATGAAAAATTTCACTCCCTTCAAGATAGTTCATTACATTTTTAGCCGTTGTCTCTTGCCCTTTTTGATTTCTCACTTGATGAATCAATGGGTTAAACGGTGATTTGTGTCCGTTGTATCCTTCTAAAGAAACACAAGCTATTAAATCTGAAATCGATTTGTATTTATTAGCATACATTAATATATAAACTCCAAATGCCTGCATAAACTGAGTACCGTTTAATAAAGCCAATCCTTCTTTGGATTGCAGCTGAACTGGTTTTAATCCTAGTTCTGACAATACCTCCGCTGAACTTCTTTGATGGTTTTTGTAATTCACCTCTCCCATTCCGATTAAGGAAAGTGAAATATGCGCCAAAGGGGCCAAATCCCCACTCGCACCCAGGCTACCTTGAGAATATACAACCGGAAACACTTGATTGTTATACAGTTCAATCAATAAACTTAAAGTTTCTATTGAAATACCTGAATGCCCGTAAGACAGTCCTTGAATTTTCAAAAGCATCATTATTTGAACGATTTCTTGAGGAATTTCTTCTCCCAGTCCACAAGCATGAGATTTCACCAAATTGTGCTGAAGTTCACCCAACTCTTGGTTGGTTACCACCGTATTACACAAGGAACCAAACCCTGTATTGATTCCGTAAATCACTTCTTCACCTGGAGCCATTTTGTTATCCAGGTAGGTTCTGCATTTTTGAACTTTCGCTTTTGTTTCGGCAGAAAGCTCTAATTTACTGTTCGTTTTAATTATCTCTTCTAGCTTAGTAAGAGTTATTTTTTTATCTGTTATTTGATGAATTGACATGTCTTAATTTAGAAAGTGGTAGTTGTAAAAAAATGTATTAGATCGATGACAGAGTAACTATTTTGTTCTCCTGTCTCCATATTTTTAACCAGTATTTCCTGGTTTTTCATTTCGTTCTCTCCCACAAGGGCTACAAAAGGAATGTTTTTGTTATTGGCATAATTCATTTGTTTTTTTAGTTTGTGAGAATCTGGGTACAATTCAGATGAAATTCCGTTGTCTCGCAATTGTTTGAGCCAAATTGCAGATTGTAAAGCTTCTTTTTCGCCAAAATTGGCAAACATGAGTTGAGTAGTAGAAGAAAGTTCTTCAGGAAACAATTTTAATTCTTCCAGTACATCGTAAATTCTATCTGCACCAAAAGAAACTCCCACACCAGATAAATTTTTCATTCCAAATATACCGGTTAAGTCATCATAACGACCTCCTCCACAGATACTACCAATCTTTACTTCATTGGCTTTCACTTCGAATATGGCTCCAGTATAATAATTCAACCCTCTTGCTAGCGAAGGATCAAACTCTAGTTTGGCATTATTCAGTCCTAGCATTTTTATAGTGTTCAATACGAAAGTGAGTTCTTCCATTCCTAACGCACCAATTTCAGATTCAGAAACAATAGAATCAACAGCTTTCAGCACCTCTTCATTACTTCCTTCAATGGACAACAGCGGTTTTAACTTTTCGATGGCTTCTTCATTAATTCCTTTTTCTCGCAACTCCTTCACAACACCCTCTTTGCCTATTTTATCCAATTTATCGATGGCGACTGTAATTGGAATTAATTTTTCTGCCTCTCCAACTACTTCCACCAGTCCAGAAAGTATCTTTCTGTTGTTTATTTTGATAGTGAAATCATTCAGGTTCAGGTTAGTAAGAACTTCATCAAAAATTTGAATCAACTCTACTTCTTGCATAAGCGACTCACTTCCTACAACATCCACATCGCATTGATAAAACTCTCTATATCTTCCTCTTTGGGGCCTGTCTGCTCTCCAAACTGGCTGAATTTGATACCTTTTAAATGGGAATGTCAATTCATTTTGATACTGAACGACAAACCGAGCAAACGGAACCGTTAGGTCATAACGCAAAGCTTTTTCGGAAATCGAATTAGCAAAGCGAACTGAATGGACTTCTTCAAATGCTTTCTTGTCGGATTTGGTTAGGTACTCTCCCGAATTTAGAACTCTAAAAATCAACCTATCTCCTTCTTCCCCGTACTTTCCCATCAAGGTTTCTGTTTTTTCCATTGTGGGCGTTTCGATAGGTAAGAATCCATATTTCTGAAACACGTTTCGGGTGGTATCAAAAATATAATTCCTCTTTTTCATTTCATGAGGTAAAAAATCTCTGGTTCCTTTTGGTATGGCGGGCTTTGACATAAGATTACACTTTGTTGGTGTTGTAAAAACAAAAATAAGAATAATTGTGGGTTGTTTTCGACTGAATTAAGAATAGATTTTGGCAAATTGAAGATGTTCTCAACAATTTGTACTTGATTCAAGAAAACGCGATGAAGGATTACAACATTTCAACCGATAAATCTTTTATCTTTGCCGCAAACAATAGAGGTTATGGACAACGCATTTTACATCAAATCATTAGAAAAAATAAAGGAAGGTAAATTGGCTGAGGCGATACTATTCTTGGATAAAGCTATTGAGGAGGAGCCAAACAACCCAATTTACATCAGTGAAAGAGGAGTTTGTTACTTAAATTTGAATCAAAATGAACGCGCGCTCGAGGACATGAACCAAAGTGTGGAACTAGACCCAAACTATGCCTATAGATATGCTAGTAGAGCATTTGTGAAAGACAAAATGGGTGATATTGAAGGTGGAATTGCCGATTACGAAATCGCTGTGAGACTTGACCCAGAGGATGCAATTGCCTATAATAACTTGGGATTATTGCAAGAAAAACTGGGCTATAAAAAAGCTTCGGAAAGAAACTTTAATAAAGCTGATAAACTTGCTGATGAAAATCCAAATTCCTTGCCAAATATCCCAAAGGGTGAGATTGAAAAAAAAGTAAAAAAAGAAGCTACGTTGCCACCTGTTGAACCTCTAAAAAAAGATTCGCTTTGGAGTATTTTTGTCAAAATTTTCAATGATTCTTCCACCCGAAAAGAATTCATTACCTTTATAAAGAGTGGTGGAAAAATGAATAAAAAAGACTAGTAATCAAAAATATTCCTTTGTTGTTTGGAATATAATAACACAGAATGTGATTCTCTTGGTATTTAAGTAGTACTTTTGCACTCGTTTTTAAAAACAACAAAAAACCGAGAATAAAATGGAATTTGACCTAACCCAAGTATTGTCTGTAGCACTTATCCTTTTTGGAGTAATTGATATCATTGGATCTATCCCCATCATTTTGGATATCAAGAACAAAGGAATAACCATTGAATCTGGCAAAGCGACCTTAGTGGCTGGAGCCATTATGATTCTTTTCTTGTTTTTTGGAGACAATGTACTCGGTTTATTTGGAGTTGATATTCGTTCGTTTGCCGTGGCAGGTTCTCTTATCTTATTCTTTTTGGGAATTGAAATGGTGCTAGGAGTTACCTTATTCAAAGAAACTGAGGGTTCCAATTCTGGATCAATAGTTCCTATTGCATTTCCGATTATTGCAGGTGCTGGAACAATGACAACCATTATTTCTTTGAGAGCTGAGTATTTACCAAGCAGTATCTTAATTGGAATTTTGATCAACGTGGTTATTATTTATACCATCCTGAAAAGCTCGAATTACATTGGAAGAAAAATCGGTAAAAGTGGATTAGCCGTTTTTCGAAAAGTATTTGGAATTATCTTATTGTCCATTGCAATTAAATTATTTACAGAAAACATCACAACTTTAATCTCTATCACAAATGATTCTATATAACGTAACAGTAAGTATTGACGAGCCTATCGAAAGCGAATGGCTTACTTGGATGAAAGAAATACACATTCCTGAAGTAATGAATACTGGATGCTTCAAAGAATACAAGATTTGTAGAATACTAGCCGAAGAAGAAGGCGGAAAAGCTTATTCGATTCAATACTTTGCACCAGATATGGCGACCTACATCAAATATCAAACGGAGTTTGCAGCTGATTTACAAAGAGAACATTCTGCGAAATACGCGGGAAAATTCGCTGCATTTAGAACAATTTTAGAAGTTGTGCATAGTTCGTGAATTAAGACTATTTACATAAAAAAATCCTGAGGTGGTTATGATTGATCACCTCAGGATTTTTTTTCGTTCGTATTTTATTGAATTAATACCCAAACAAAGGTCTTCCTCCCATGAGGGTATTTACCTTTGCTTTGATTCCTGCCACTTTTTCTTCATTGTCTTTATTCATGAGGACTTCATCAATCAATTCCACAATTTTGGGCATATCAACCTCTTTTAACCCACGAGTGGTAATTGCAGGAGTTCCAACTCTTATTCCAGAGGTTACAAAAGGTGATTTATCATCAAAAGGTACCATATTTTTGTTTACCGTAATGTCAGCTTTTACCAGTATGTTTTCTGCCTCTTTTCCGGTAATATTCTTACTTCTCAAATCAATTAACATGGAATGATTGTCTGTTCCTCCAGAAATAATTTGATATCCTTTTTCTACAAATGCCGCAGCCATTGCTTGTGCATTTTTGATCATTTGCCTTCCATACTCTTTAAAATCAGGTTGCAAAGCTTCACCAAAAGCAACCGCTTTAGCAGCAATAACGTGCTCTAATGGCCCTCCTTGAGTTCCAGGAAAAACTCCTGAATCCAACAGAGAAGACATTTTTCGTACAATTCCTTTTGGCGTTTTGATTCCAAAAGGATTCTCAAAATCTTTGCCCATCATAATAACTCCCCCTCTTGGTCCTCTTAATGTTTTGTGTGTTGTAGAAGTTACAATATGACAATGAGGAAGTGGATTATTAAGCAAACCAGACGCAATTAATCCAGAAGGATGCGAAACATCTGCCAACAACAAAGCGCCAACAGAGTCTGCAATAGCTCTCAATCTTTCATAATCCCAATCTCTAGAATAAGATGAAGCACCACAAATAATAAGTTTTGGTTGCTCTGCTTTTGCTGTAGCCTCTACCTTGTCGTAATCAATTCTCCCTGTTTCTTTTTCTACTCCATAAAATGAAGGTGAATAGAGTTTTCCTGAAAAATTTACTGTTGATCCATGAGTTAAGTGCCCACCGTGTGACAAATCAAATCCCAATATTTTATCTCCAGGATTTAAAATTGCCAACATCACAGCTGCATTAGCTTGAGCCCCAGAGTGAGGCTGAACATTTGCCCAAACCGCTCCATATAATTCTTTCAATCTATCGATTGCAAGTTGCTCCACTTTATCTACCACTTCGCAACCTCCGTAGTACCTTTTTCCCGGTAATCCTTCTGCATATTTGTTTGTTAACACACTTCCCATTGCTTGCATTACCTGGTCACTGACAAAATTCTCCGAGGCAATTAATTCAATTCCGTTTAATTGTCTGTGTTTTTCCTCTTCGATCAGGTTAAAAATTACGCTATCGTTGCTCATAGTTCTATTATTTTAGTCGCATAAAAATAAGAGAAAAAGTAGTGATATGAAACATAATGAACCGAATAAAATAAAAAAAATTACGAATTCGTTTAAACTTGTGTTTTCAACCTTAATATAATATGTAACTTTGAAAGTAGAACAGATTAAAACTATTAAAACTTGTTGAAGGAATTTGATTAAACGATATTCAATATTGGTTATTCTTTGTTTTGTGCATTTTGCGTTAAAATCACAAAAGGTTGGACTTGTCATGAGTGGCGGTGGTGCATCGGGCATGGCGCACATTGGAGTCATTATGGCTTTGGAAGAACATGGGATTCCAATTGATTACATAACTGGAACTTCTGCAGGTGCGCTTGTAGGAAGTCTTTATGCAATTGGGTATACTCCTTCTCAAATTATGGAAATGGCCTCTTCCGAAGAATATTTTGCCATCGCCAATGGAGAAATAGACAAAAAGTATACGTTCTTTTTCAAACAGAGTCAAAAAAATGCTGGAATCGTAAACTTCAGTTTCGATAAAAACTTTAACCTTCCTTCTACTATTCCTCTCAACTTCACTAATCCAGCATTAATTGATTTTTTTATGTTGGAACAATTTTCTCAAGCTTCAAATCAAGCCAACTATAACTTCGACAGTTTACTAGTCCCATTCCGATGTGTAGCATCAGATATAGATGCAAATAAAGAAGTTGTTTTTAAAAAGGGAAACCTTTCTCAAGCTGTGAGAGCATCTATGACTTTCCCGTTCTACATTCCACCTTTACGAATCGAAAACAAAATATTAGTAGATGGTGGATTGTACAATAATTTTCCTGCTGACGTAATGTACGAAGATTTTATGCCCGATGTAATTCTGGGAAGTTCGGTAACTGCACCTCGACAAAAACCAAAGGAATATGATTTGCTTTCTCAAGTTACGGGGATGATTCAGACGAAGTCAAACTTTGAAATCAACTGCGAAAACAGTTTAATCATACGTCCCAAAGTGGATGAGATTGGAACTTTTGAATTTGAAAAAACTAGAATTGCAATCTTAAGGGGATATGAAGAAACACTAGAAAAAATGGATTCTATCAAAAGACTGGTTTCTGCCCGAATTGACACGAATGAGCTCAAAGCAAAAAGACAAAAGCTCTTTGAGGCTCGCAACAAGCAAATCATTATTTCGAACATCGAAATTGAAGGGTTGAACAAAAGAGAGGAACAATATATTATTAGTACGTTAAAAGATAAAAACAAAGTGATTACGTTGTCGGAATTGCAGCCTCGTTTTTTTAGACTGGTAACAGACGATAAAATTGAGTTCATGTTCCCTAGCCTTTTTATGAAACCAGGAGATTCCTCTTATACCTTAACATTAAGAGTAAAAAAAACTCCCGATTTTGATTTTAGAGTTGGTGGAAGTTTTACCTCAAAATCCAATAACACTGGTTATTTGGGATTGGATTACAAATTCATCAATAAGTATTTGTCCCTTACAGCCTCCGGAAACTTTTATTTTGGAAGGTTTTACAACTCCTTAGACATCGCTCCAAGAATTGATTTTCCGTTAGATTTACCTTTTTACATTGAGCCACACCTCACTTACAATAGATGGGATTATTACCGCAGTTTTTCCACTTTTTTTGAAGATACAAAACCTTCCTATTTAATCAAAAACGAAACTTTTGCTGGTGTTTCTATTGGTTTGCCAATAGAAAATAAGGGAAAACTCGTTGCTAGTTTTAATAACGGATTTTTTCAAAATGAGTATTACCAGACAGACCAATTTCTCTCTGTTGACACTGCCGATGTAACAGAGTTTTTTGTAAATAAAATTGACTTAGAATATGAGTTTAATTCGTTGGATAATTTCTATTATTCAAAAACTGGAAGTAAACTGAAACTAAAAGCGGGTTACGTAGATGGAATTGAAATAAATAGAGCAGGCTCTACTTCATTACTTACAAATGATACGGTTAACAGAATCGAGCATGATTGGTTTCAGTTCTCGGTGAATTACGAGCAATACTTTACCATTAATAAAAAATATTCATTGGGTTTAGAACTTGAGGGGGTTCACTCTCTTCAAGATTTTTTCAACAACTATACTTCTAGTGTTTTATTTGCTCCACAGTTTAGTCCAATTCCAGAAACCCAAACTCAGTTTATTCCTCAATTTGCCTCCCATACCTACGCTGCGGTTGGAATAAAAAATGTTCTCAACATCTATAAACTTCTTGATTTTCGTCTAGAAGGATACGCCTTTTTGCCTTATGCCAACATCATCAACAATAATAAAAGAGCTGAGTTTTCCCCCAATATAAGGGCTACGAAGAGAAATTACATTCTGTCTGGAATTATTGTTATCAATAGTCCACTTGGACCAGTTAGTTTCACCACAAATTACATGGATCACCGACAAGAAAAATGGTCTTTTCTGTTTAATTTCAACTTCTTAGTTTTTAATCGAAAAGGTCTAGATGTATTGTAATTACTTTCTTTTAAAAATCACTATAAAATAATTCCCACCTCCCAATACCTTAAAATTGACGGGCGGATAAAATGTGGCGAGCTTTTCAAAATGAGAATTTGTATCAAGGGACAAAAATGAGATTCCGCCCTCGTTGGGTGTTGTTTGTCCATCCCACACGATCAAATCGCCCGATTCTAATTCTTTTTCAGGTTGGGTTCTTCTATGAATATTAGTTTTGAGAAAAGACTTTTCTTCTTTCTTTGGGTTCACCCCAAAATGAACCAAATAATCTGTTTTATACACCACAACACTCTCTTTTTCCTTAGGATAGCCCTCGTTTTCGAGCCAATCAATGGATTCATTAATCAACTTATTCATGTCATTCGGTTGCGATAAAATAACACTCTTTTTTCCTGAAAAAGTAAAGATAACCATCCAACAAGCAAACAGAATAATGGCCAAAAAATGCCCCCTTTTTTTGAACCAAAAAAAAGGGACATAAGACAATAACTTATTTGTACTAACAGTAGTAAATACAGCTATCAAAGGCAGAACTCCTCCAACAATTCTGGGAAGACCAACCGAGGCACTCCAACCTTTGTACCAAAGAAAAGAATGGCCGAAAATATAAATTGCAGCAGGAACCGTTATCAAATAAATCAAAACTAGGTTTTGAGAGTTCAAAGAATTCCTCAGCTTCAAAAGCGTTTGAAAGGTTAACAAAACGAAACTAACTACAATCAAAATGGCAAAAGGCAGTCCAACTATAGATTCGTAGTGAATAAACCAATTCCAAAAAGGTCCAGTTCCATAAAAACTGACAATGGAACTATATGGATAATCGTAAAAATACCATAAGAAACCTTTACCAAGTAGTGCGCCCAACAAACTATAAGAAAGAAATCCAACGCCCAAAAAAGGCAAGGGTTTCCATTCATTTTTGAGAAGAAGAGCCATAAAATAAATGGGTAAAAAAAGTATTCCCTCTGACCTTGAATAAATAATGAAGGAAATAACGATAGCAGCAAACGTATAGCGTTTATTAGCAAATAATAATGCCGAGTATATTGCCACCAAACCAAAAAGTGGCTCTGTGAGACAAGATTGAGCAAAAGGATAATACACGGGAGCAAATAGTAACAAAACGGGAGCTATAAAACTATATTTAGCTCCTAACTTTCTGGACAGCTTGAACGATATTAGGGCACTCAAAATCATGACTAACACATTAAAAATCATAACCCCTCGATCTCCAAAAAATGAAAAAAGACACGACAAAGCAATAAAAAGCGGTTTGCCCCAATGATCCAATGCCATGACGGGGTTTGTAAAAACTGATTCCACGATAAAATAGTGATTCATTGATTCAGAATCTGCATAATGTTTTACGGAGAATAAGGCAACATAGACCAATAAAAAAGCCGAAACACTCACGATTAATTGAGTAATTCGGCTATCTATTTTATTTGAAGTCATTTGTAAACTTACTAAATAAGTAGGTTTTATTATCCTACAGGAGCTAGTTTTACAACTAGGTTATTCAGCTCAGACGTTATATGAAGCTGACATCCTAATCTGCTTTTTTCGTCATCCACAAAAAACGCCTCATCCAACATGTCTTCCTCGTCATCAGATTTTTCGGGTAAAGCCGTGTCAGACTCCACATACATATGACAAGAAGCACACATCGCCATTCCTCCACAAGTTCCCTCTACGGGTAATTCGTATGACTTACAAACTTCCATCATGTTCATATTCATGTCGGTAGGAGCTTCTAACTCGTGAGCCACTCCTTCCCTGTCAATAACGGTCACTTTAATTATACTGTCTTCCATTTCTTCTTTTTAATTAAAAACCATTTACTCCATTTACGGTCGTGTATTTCAATACATTTTTCTTATCCGGGTAAATTCTTGCAAATGCAGATTGCACCATTAACGTGGCTTCATGGAAACCACACAAAATCAATTTCAATTTACCAGGATAGGTATTTACATCACCAATTGCGTATATCCCATCAATGTTTGTGCTGTAGTCAAAAGTATTGACCTCAATCGAATTCTTTGAGATATTCAATCCCCAATCGGCAATTGGCCCCAATTTTGGCGAAAGACCAAACAACGGAATCCAATGGTCAGTCGTAAGCTTTATTTCTCCTTGAGTTTTGTGTTTAATAAGCACTTCATTCAAAGAATTGCCACCCTCAACTCCTACAACTTCTGCCTCAGTTATTAAATTTAATTGTCCTTTATCAGCCATATCCATCACTTTCTGAACGGAGTCTAAATGTCCTCTGAATGAGTTTCTTCTATGAACAAGCGCTACACTTTTTGCCACTCCATTGGCTAAAAAATAAGCCCAATCCAATGCAGAATCACCGCCACCCGATATCACAACATCTTTTCCCCGGTAAAATTCTGGGTCTTTTATAATGTATTCAATTCCTTTATCTTCAAAAGTCGATAAGTTTTCAATTGGCGGTTTTCTTGGTTCGAAAACACCCAATCCACCCGCAATTGCTACTACTGGGGCTTTGTGTTTTGTCCCTCTATTTGTGGTAACAATAAAACTTCCATCTTCTTGTTTATCAATTGCTACGGCCGACTCTCCCAATGTAAATCCGGGATTGAATGGTTTAATTTGTTCCATCAATCTATCTGTCAAATCTCCTGCTAAGATTTCTGGGTAAGCAGGTATGTCGTAAATTGGTTTCTTAGGATATATCTCTGAACATTGTCCACCTGCCTGAGGCAATGAATCAATTAAATGGCATTTTAGTTTCAATAATCCTGCTTCAAATACAGTAAAAAGACCAGTTGGTCCAGCTCCGATTATTAAAATATCTGTTTCTATCATAACGTAGGTTTGAAATTGAGTCCAAAATTAAGTAAAGAAACCCTAATATGTTAGATTTTGTGCGAATGATTTAAACAAGGAAAGGTTAACTAAAAGTATGAGAACTTCTTCGTTTAGAATTAATTGGAATTTCATATTTTTTTAACACTTAGTAAAATTTGCAATTCATTTATCAAACACGTAATTTAGAGAGATTATTAATAACAACTCATGAAAAAAATTTACAACATTTTTGTTACAGTGCTTCTAACGAGCAACTTAATTGGACAGAACGTCCAAAACTCGCTTCCAATTGATCTTAAAACTGGAACGCAATTTTATCCACATAATATTGACAAATTCATTTCGTCCAACTCGAATCAACCTCTGGTAGAAGGCAAATACTATCGGTTTGTGCAATTTGATCGTATCCCTACTCAAGAAAATAAAGAAAAAATGAATGCGCTTGGATTGAAATTTCAAGAGTACATCCCGATGAATACTTATTTAATTTCATTCCCGTCCAATTTTAATAAAGTTTTATTAAAAAATTTTGGAGCGAGAAGCGTTATGGAAGTTTTGAATAGCGACAGAATTACTGACTTAGCAATAAGTACTCCATACCCGGAATGGGCGCTAGAAGAAGATGAGGTAGTTCTATACATTAGCTTTTATCAGGATTTGGACTTTGAGAAACAAATCGAAAAGCTAAGACCTTACATCAGCCGAATTAAATCAAAAAATGAATTTGTAAAGAAGACTTTGGTTGTTGTCAGTAAAAATAAAGTGACATCATTGTTCAACCATGAAGGCATAAGATTAATTGATTTGACACCAGAACCAGGAAAACCTGAACATGATTTATCTAGAAACATGCATCGTTCTACTTCAATCAATACAAGATACAATGGTGGTCGGAAATATGATGGAACGGGAGTCGTTGTAGCTGTGAATGATGATGGAATTGTGGGGCCACATATTGATTTTACAGGTAGAATAACACAACCAGGAGTTACAGCCGATTTAGGAAGTCATGGAGACATGGTTGCTGGAATTGTGGGAGGAGCTGGGAATGTTGACCCTACCATGAAAGGAATGGCAACTGGTGCGGATATTATCATCAGACAGTATTCTTCCTCATTGCCAAATACGGTGAACGTTCACACGAATGACTCAGCTGTCATCTTCTCATCCTCATACTCTAATGGGTGTAACGCGGGATATACTTCCTTGGCAAGAACAGTCGATCAAGAAATTAGGTTAAACCCAACTTTAATCCAAGTGTTCTCTGCAGGGAATTCAAATAACAACAACTGCGGATACGGTGCAGGAACTCAGTGGGGTAACATTACTGGAGGTCATAAACAAGCAAAAAATGTTATTGCAACAGCTAATTTGGAAACCGGTACAAATCTGGCAACATCTAGTAGTAGAGGTCCTGCGGATGACGGAAGAATAAAACCAGATATTGCAGCACATGGAAATGGAAATTACTCAACAGACCCTAACAACACTTATGCATATGGAAGTGGTACCTCCGCAGCAGCTCCTGGAATTTCTGGGGTATTGGCTCAAATGTATCATGCCTACGAGGCAAAATCTGGAGTAAGGCCTGAGTCAGGTTTGATGAAAGCAATCATTCTAAATTCTGCTGATGATTTCGGAAATGTGGGTCCAGATTTCAAATATGGATTTGGAAGAGTTAATGCTTTAAGGGCTATTAGAGCAATTGAACAAACTAGATACTTTAGCTCAACATTGACAACAGGAAATACCAATTCTCACAACATCGTTATACCTGCAAATGTTGCAGAGGTAAAAGTAATGGTTTATTGGCATGACTATGAAGCAAGTACTTCTGCTTCAAAAGCTTTGGTAAATAACCTGGATGCAAAACTTGAGAGAGGAGCTTCAACTTACTTACCTTGGATTTTAGATCCAACTCCGAATTCGACAACTCTTGACAACCCTGCCATTAAAGGAATAGATACATTAAATAATGTGGAACAGATTTCTATCAATAATCCTGTGGCAGGAACCTACTCTTTGAAAGTAAACGGATTTTCAATCCCTCAGGGACCACAAAAATACTTTGTAACATACGAATTCATTTATGATGAAGTTGAGTTGATAAACCCTAACGGTGGTGAAGGATTTGTTCCGGGTGTAACCGAAAGATTGTTCTGGGACTCTTATGGAACTTCTGGAAACTTTGCCTTGAGCTATTCACTTGATAGTGGTTTAAATTGGATAAGTATTGGTACATCAGCTGGAACCGCTACCTACCGAGATTGGGCTGTACCCAATGTTGTCTCAGGCAAAGCTATGGTCAGAGTTATTCGTGGAACTCTGGGAGACACCTCAGATCATACATTTTCTATCATTCGAATTCCAACCAATCTAACGGTTACAAAAGTTTGCCCTACATTTATGGAAATAAGCTGGACAGCAGTAGCAGGTGCAGACGAATATGAAATTTACTTATTAGGTAATAAATATATGGATTCAGTTGGACGAACAAGTTCAACCTCATTTCAAATTCCTATCTCAGACCCAAATTTGGGGCAATGGTTCTCGGTAGCAGCCGTAAAATCGAATTCTCAGAACAATGTTGGAAGAAGAGCTGATGCTCAATTTTACGCAGGTGGATTGTTAAACTGCGTTTTACCACTTGATGGAGGTATTACTTCAATAATAAGTCCTACTTCTAGTGATTGTGTTAGTGGCTTATCAGGAATTACCGTCAGAGCAGAAAATTATGGTTCAACTACCGTTTCTAACTTTCCAGTGAAGTACAGAGTAAATGGTGGAACTGTTCAATCTGGAACAATATCAGCTTCATTAACAACAGGAAATTCTACTCCTTATACATTTCCTGTACAATTTAACTTCAGCACTCCTGGAGCCTATCTTATTGAAGCTTGGACTGAGATTTCTGGAGATGTCTATTTCTTAAACGATACGGTGAGTTTGACTTATAACTACACACCTATTCAGTCTGCTCCGTTTTATGAAAACTTCAATGGATTTACAAATTGTTCAGATGCGAGCGACTGTGAAGATGTTTCATGTAATCTGAGTAATGGGTTTTCGAACATTGAAAACAGAGTAAAAGATGATATCGATTGGAGAACTAATTCTGGAAGTACACCTTCGAACGGAACCGGACCTTCTGGCGACCACACCTCTGGTTTTGCAAGGTATTTATACCTTGAAGCTTCAGGTACGGATTGTACTGGAAAAACAGGAGTTATGTTATCTCCTTGTATTGATTTAGGAACCTCAATAGGTACTCCGTTTTTATCTTTCTGGTATCATATGTATGGTGGAAATTCTATGGATACCTTGAGAGTAGATGTATATGATGGAACGACCTGGTACCTCGACCAATTTAAGATTGGAGGAAATCAAGGAAATCAATGGAAAAAAGGTTTAGTTGATTTAACTGGTTTTTCTGGTGATGTCATTAAATTGAGATTTACTGGAACAACAGGAGGAAATTGGGATACAGATATCGCCTTGGATGATATCAACATCTCAGATCACACTTCATTGAATGAAGAAGAACTAAATTCGGCTGTTTCAATTTATCCGAATCCAAACAATGGAGAGTTTGACTTGACTATTGATAACGCAAAAATAAACCAAATCAATGTCTCTGTGTTTGATGTATATGGAAGATTGGTATACAACAATACCTTAACCAATAAAATAAATCGAATCCAACTCAATGATATTGCTTCGGGAGTGTACTCTGTAAGAATAACAAACAAGAGCCAGACGGTTACGAAGAAAATCATTATCAATTAATCTATTCTAAGAAAAGTTAACAAAAGAAGGCTTACGAGCCTTCTTTTTTTTGTTCATTACTTGACGAATACATTAGACCAAATCATAACTAATTGATAATAAAAAAGTCCAACTTGGTATAACTTTTGGACTTATTAATCGTTGCAACTTATACTCTCTAAAAACAATGAAAACAACGAAATGAAATGTGTATATATTTAAAAAGCCCATCCGAGGATGGGCTTTTTGGGCTCTATTTTAAAGCTTAAACTATCTAACTGTTCAATAAAAATGAGATCCTTTTGAATATTTTATAACCGAAATCAAAATTCTCCGAGCCACAAAAAAAACGCGATGTTTTTCTATACTCAAATAAACAAATTAATTACCTAATAAACAAAATTACAGGAGTGGTTTGACGTAAATTTGTAGTGTTCGTAGAGAACTTTCTACTAGAAGCGCTTATCATTACCAGAAAGCACCACCATACATTTGATTTTGTTTAGATAAAATAGACTATTTAACCCTTCCACTTCGGTCTCTTTTTCGTTGTAAATAATCTTCCAGAACTTTTCCTTTTAATTCGTATCCATTTTTATAAAAATGTTTCGATACAACCTCTTCATTGGTATCATAATTAATCGTGTATCCATTTTTCACCCCGTGTTTAAAGTACACCTCATTTCTTTTTTTACCGTTGGAGTAAAAAGTTGTTCGTTTTCCCTCTAAAGTCCCTGTTGAGTAGTTTGCCTGCATCATATATTTTCCGTTTCGATAATATTTCAGGTATTCACCGTCCTTTTCTCCATGGATGTAAATCGCTACTTCTAGCAAATTGGGTTGACCCTGATCTATTTTGGGATTAAACGCATAAAACGTAAAGCACTTGCCATGCCTCTTTCCATTCTTATAATTTTCTTTAGACAAGTAATTTCCATGTTCATCCAAAAATACCCAGACACTGTCTTTTTGTTCATTCACATATTTTCCCATTGACATTAGTTTCCCATTCTCGTGATACATACTTACATATGAATCTTTCCCTTTATTTAAGTAAGTGTTTTTGGCTTTTACCTTTCCATTCTCATAGAAAAAAATAAATTTTCCAACTGGAATATCATTTATAAAATCTCCTCTATACTTCACATTTTTGGTGCCATCGTAAAAAGCGATCCACGTTCCTTGTTTATTTCCTTGGGCGTCTTTTTTATTAACATCTTGAGCATTTAAAGGATTTATAACCCACAAAACACTCATCAAAAACAAACCTACTTTTCTCAATTTACTCATCTTTCTTTTCTTTTACTTTCTTGTTAAACTAAAAACATGCCAAGTAGTTCTGTCCGTTAAAACAGTTTTTTTATGATTCTTAAATTATGAGTGTATTTCTCCCACTCTTCTCTGTAAATGCCTTGATGATCCATTTTATCAATTCGAACATGACCCGCAGCATGAATTATTCTATTTTCAGACAACAAAATTCCAACATGAGTAATTTTACCTTCCTTATTATCAAAGTACATCAAATCTCCTGGCTCGGCCTCTTCCAAAAAATCTACTGTTTCTCCAATCAATGCTTGAGCTGAGGCATCTCGCGGAATTTGAATCCCATGAATTGCGTAGCACATTTGAGTCAAACCTGAACAATCGATTCCAAAAGGAGAAGTTCCTCCCCATAAGTAAGGACTATTGAGGTAGTCCATTGCAGTGTTAGTAACTCCAGATTTGGTTAATTCACACAAATGATTGGTTTCTCCAATGAATTGAAACTTTTTGTTTCCAAAAGAAGTAAATCCATTATCATAATTGGGTAATAAACATCCCTTTAGGAGATTTGTAACCTCTTGGTTTTCCGAATTAATTAATTGAGAAGTGATGTCGTTTACCCGAATTTCTTTTTGTTCATATATTTGGTTAAACTCTTCTTCAGAGATAACGCAAATATGCTTGGTATCTATCCAGCAAGAATAGGAATACTTAGCCATTTTTACGAAAGTCCAATTGTCTTTCACTTCCATGATGTAGGCTAAATCTCCAAACACTAACTGCAATTGTATCTCAGATTGATCTGCTGGTTCGGCTCTTCCAGGAGAAAGTACCACTTGACATATTCCGTATTCCATATATAGTTTTACCTTTGAGTCGGTTTTTATTCTAGACAAAAATAACATAAAATGATTAAAGCACTCATATTTGATATGGATGGAGTTTTGATAGACTCTGAACCCTTGTGGAAAAAGGCGATTCAAAAAGTTATGAGGAAATATGGATATGAATTTAGCTACGATATGTGCAACGAAACCAAAGGAATGCGTGTGGACGAAGTCACTCAATATTGGAAACACAAACTAAATGCATCATTTGAACCCAATCATACTTCAGAGGAAATAATAGAAGAAGTTATTACTCTCATAAAAACAGAAGGAACTGCCATGGAAGGAGTATTTGAAACCATTGAGAAGGCAAAAAAGAAAAATCTAAAACTAGCACTGGCCTCGTCATCTTCGATGAGAATTATCGAGACAGTATTAGAAAAGCTAGAAATTAAGACGCATTTTGAGGCGATTCATTCTGCTGAGAATGAGGTGTATGGCAAACCACATCCTCAAGTTTTTATTTCCGCAGCGAATAGTCTTTCGATTGAACCCCAAAAATGCCTCGTGATTGAAGATTCAATCAACGGTGTAATAGCAGCAAAAGCAGCGAAAATGAAAGTAGTTGCAATTCCCGAAAAAAAAGAATTTCAAATGACTCAGTTTTCAATTGCAGACAATGTATTATCTACCTTGTCTGAAATAACGTTAGATTAACATTCAAAATCTTTTATAACCTCCTAGATATAATTAGATTTGTAAAAAAATTAAAAAACCTATGAAAGTACTAGCAAATGATGGAATTTCTCAGTCTGGAGAAGACAAATTAATTGAATATGGATTTGAAGTAATAACCAATCATGTTCCGCAAGAAGAACTGGTTGATTATATCAACTCCAACAAGATTGCAGCTTTGCTTGTAAGAAGTGCAACCAAGGTGAGAACAGACATCATTGATAATTGTCCAAGTCTTAAATTTATTGGACGAGGAGGTGTCGGAATGGACAACATTGATGTGGCCTACGCCAGAGAAAAAGGAATTGTCGTATCCAATACTCCGGCAGCGTCATCTCAGTCTGTGGCAGAGCTTGTAATGGCTCAAATGTTCAGTATCTCCAGATTCACTCATTTAGCAAATAGAGAAATGCCAGAATCTGGTAGCGAAGAATTTAAAGTATTAAAGAAAAATTACGGAAAAGGAGTAGAATTATCGGGTAAAACACTTGGTATTATAGGTTTTGGAAGAATTGGAAGCGCTCTTTCAAGTTACGCGCTTGGTTGTGGAATGAAAGTAATTGCTCACGACAAACAACCTATTTCTTCTACTATGCCAGTGCATTTTCATACAGGGCAATCGTTCGAAGTAGAAATCGAATCTGGTTCGATGGACGATATATTTGCAAAATCAGATTATATTTCTATCCACATTCCAAAACAAAATGATGGATCAGCAGTAATTTCGGCTGGTGAATTTGCCAAAATGAAAGACGGAGTAAGAATTGTCAATGCTGCAAGAGGTGGAGTAATTGACGAAAATGAATTATTAAAGGCAATTGAATCGAACAAAGTGGCCTACTGTGCTCTTGATGTTTTTGAAAACGAACCTTCACCAAGAAAAGATTTATTGGAAAACAAAAGAATTGCAACTACTCCTCACATTGGAGCCGCAACCCTAGAAGCCCAAGACAGAATTGGCACTGAAATGGCTGATAAGGTGATGGAAGCTCTAAAGGGATAACAGATTCAAATTCATCTCTAAAAAAACATCCTGATTCTTATTCAGGATGTTTTTTTTTGTACTTTTAATTTCGTTACTCAAGCATTGAAATTTACCGCTATTTATGACAAAAATAAAACCGTTTAAAGGATTTTTTCCAAAGAAAAACATGGGGCCTGAGATTAGTACAAAACCAATCAACACCTATTCTGATGAGGAGATTACAACGCTTATGAATGCTAATCCTGACTCATTTCTCCACATTATTCTTCACGATGAAAAGGAACGAAAAATGGAGCTTGACGATCGGTTTAAAAAAACGAAAGAACTTTTTGAGTCCTCCATAAAAAAAGGAATATTTGTGCAATCTACTTCAGACGCATTTTATGTTTATCGACAAACAAATGGTGAAAATAGTTATTGCGGAATAATCGGTGGAGCTCACGCAAAAGATTATCAAAAAGGGAAAATAAAAAAACACGAACTAACACTAAATAAAAGAGAAAAATTATTTACTAAATACCTTACGCTCACCGGATTTAATGCTGAACCAGTTCTGTTGGTTTATCCAAAATTAGAGGCATTATCTACTGTCATTAACGAAATTATTTCTTCTACTCCAATTCATAATTTTGTTTCGGAAGACAACATAAAACACGAATTATGGGAAATGGCCGATCCCGAAAAAATTGAACTCATAGAACAGTCATTTGAGAAAATTCCAAGCGTGTACATTGCTGATGGACATCACCGATCTGCCTCTTCCAATCGGTTGTCGCTACTGAACAAAGAAAAGGAAAGCACTCAATATATTATGTCCTTATTTATGAGTGATGAAGCAGTTCAAATTTATGATTACAATCGGGTAATTAAAAACTCTGAGAACCTAAGTTTCGCAGAAATTAAAGACAAACTCTCTGAAGATTTTGACATACTCGAAGAAAGCAAAACGATTTTGTCACCAAAAGCAAAACATGAGTTTTCGATGTATTTATTTGATTCTTGGATTCGCATTAAGTTGAAAAGAAAATTTGAACGAACTAGCGGAATAATTGAGCAATTAGATTCTCAAATAATTACGGACTTTATTCTCAACCCTATTTTTGAAATCAAAGAGTTGACGCAGGACAAAAGAGTGAGTTTTGTCCCTGGGAACAAAGGACTAGAATCGATACAAGAAAAAGTAGATTCAGGAAAATATGATATTGCAATTACCATGTTCCCGATTAGTTTTGAAGAATTAAAACTGATTGCCGACCACAATCTCATCATGCCTCCAAAATCTACTTACATTGAACCAAAACTGAGAAGTGGACTTACGGTTTATAAATTTTAATATTAATGAAATACCTTAAACAATATTCAGCGTCAGATTTACTTGAGTTTTTTACTCCTCGAGAAGGTGAAACAAAATTAGGACAAACTATCGATTTGGGTTTAACCGGATTGGAAAATACAGAGGGAGAGTTTGTTCTAATCGGTATACCAGAAGATATTGGACCACGGGCCAACTTCGGAAACATTGGAGCCTACAACGCTTGGGAAGCATTTTTATCCAAGTTTTTGTCCATGCAAAGTAATGATTTTTTATCGGGTGAAACTATTATTTTGGGTGGTGCAGTAAAACTGGATGACTTACAATTGAAAGCCCATAAAGCTTCTGTTTCTGAGTTGCGGATCTTAATTGAGCAAGTTGACTTGCGAGTGCAAGCCGTAATCGAGGAGGTAATTGAGGCAGGAAAAACACCTATTGTAATTGGTGGAGGTCACAACAATTGTTACCCCATAATGAATTCATTTGAGTCTACTATTGATGTCTTGAATATTGATCCACATGCCGATTTGCGGGAATTGGAAGGAAGACATAGTGGAAATGGATTTTCTTATGCCTTGCAAAATAATAAACTCGATAAATACTTTGTATTGGGACTTCACGAAGAATATAATTCTCAGTTTATTCTGAATAAATTCAAGGAGAACGAAAAGTTACAGTTTCTTAGTTTTAATCAAATTACACAGGAATCTTGGTGCGATTCTATGATAATTGAGGGTGTAAAATCTCATTTGGATGCAACAAAAATTGGATTGGAGTTGGATTTAGATAGTATCAAGAATATGCCAGTGAGTGCATTTACCTCAGTTGGTTTCACTGAAGAGGAAGTAAGAAAACTCATCTTTTCACTTTCAAATGAATACAATTTCCACTATTTTCATATTTGTGAAGGCGCTCCAATAAATGAGCTAGAGAAGAACATTGTAGGAAAAACGATTGCCTATTTTGTAAGCGATTTCATCAAAATCAACACTTAATTCAGCTAAACATAATGGAATCAGGATTTAATAAAGAAGAACAACAGGAGTCTAAGAAAATATCCAAAGATGAATTAAAAGGCCTCCCTTCTACTCTTTGGAAATTTATGATTTCTTTGTTTAGTTTTAGTAATGATTCTAGTGTTAATCCCATAGAAGTGATTGATAACATCAAGAAAGAAATTGAATTTAAGGGCTACAACGTTTGGGTATTGATGTGCTCTATAGTTATTGCATCAATTGGACTCAATGTAAATTCAATCGCAGTCGTAATTGGAGCCATGCTTATTTCTCCGTTGATGGGTCCAATTAGAGGAATTGGATTGAGTGTTGGAACTAACAATTTCAAATTACTTATTTATTCATTAATCAATTTTGGTGTAGCTACGGTGGTTAGTATTTTGGTTTCGTTTATCTATTTCAAAATAATGCCATTCAAGGATGCTACAGCTGAAATATTAGCAAGAACTGAACCTCTTATACTTGACGTTTTGATCGCCTTTTTTGGAGGATTGGCAGGGATTATTGCTGCTTCACGAAATGACAATTCAACCGTAGTTCCTGGAGTTGCAATTGCTACAGCTTTGATGCCACCCTTGTGTGTCACTGGCTATGGCTTAGCTACCGGAAACTGGGATTACACATTTGGAGCATTTTATCTATTCTTGCTAAATTCACTCTTCATCTGTCTTTCAACTATAGTGGTTGTGAGGTATCTAAAATTCCCATTGGCCACTTATGTCAATAAAAAGAAAGAAAGAAATATCAAGATTTATATTTCTGTCATATTAATAATCATTCTGGTGCCAAGCGGAATGAAATTTATAGAAGTATTTAATAAGTCTGTATTTACCAACACCGCTGGATTATTTGTTAAAGAACGTGTAAGTACAATTCCTAAAATTAAGATTTTGGATACCGATTTCGATTATGACGCGCGCACCGTATCTGTTGTTTTGGTTGGAAGCAATACAATCTCTGTCTCAAGAATTGAAGAACTTCAAGGAATTCTGAATAGTGAAGATTACGGATTAGACAATACTAGTTTTGTTGTGATCCAGAATGATGAAATCGAAAACAATACTTTTACCATGGATGATTACCGACTGTTGGTAAAAGATTGGGAGCAAAAAATAATTGATAGAGATAAGGAAATCATTAAGCTGAAAGAAGATTACAGCAAAAAAACGGATTTCAATTACGACCTTACATCTGTGAATAAAAAACTAAAATTAATTACAGAATTTAAACCTTTAGAGAGTTTTGCTGCCTCAAAAGCCTATCGAGTAGATATGACAGGAAATCAAGATACAACGCTATTGATTGTTGTAAATTGGTCGGACTCCATTTTGAATGAAGGAAGAAGCAAAAAACTAAAAAATTGGATTGAATTAAATTTTGAAACAAATAACTACGAAATCATAGAAAAAACGAAGTAATGGCTAAAAAGAAAAAAGAAAAATACATTGTTTATTCTACCAACCCTGGTTTTCAGGATGAAGATGAATTTGAAGAAGAAGAAACATTAAAACCTAACCAACAGAATTTGAAGGTAAGTATTGACCGAAAACAAAGAAAAGGAAAGGCTGTAACATTGGTGACTGGTTTTATTGGTTCAGAAGATGATTTGAAAGAATTGGGGAAAGAAATTAAATCAAAATGTGGAGTTGGTGGTAGCGCAAAGAATGGAGAAATAATTGTTCAGGGAGAACTGAGAGAAAAAGTACTTGAAATTCTTAATTCTAAAGGTTATCAAGCAAAGAAAACTGGTGGAAACTAACTGAAATGAATCAGATAAAAAAACAAATAAATTCTTTTGCGGCTGCACTCAACGGAATTGTAAAAAGTATGAGGCAAGAATTCCACCTCAGGCTGCATGGTCTTGCTATGGTCATTGTTTTATTTCTGGGGTTTTATAAACAAGTATCCAATACAGAGTGGATGTTTCTTATTATTTGCATGAGCTCAGTTGTTGCCTTGGAAATAGTAAATTCTGCCATTGAAAGACTTTCCGACAGGGTTACCACAAAAAGTGATCCGCTAATAAAATTGGCAAAGGATATGGCTGCAGGGGCAGTATTAGTCGCATCTATTTCGTCTGTTGTCATTGGATGCATTATTTTTATCCCTAAATTTATAAATGCATAATACAACATTAAATGATTAAAGTATCTCAACTTACCAAATCATATCAATCCCTGCCGGTTCTGAAAGGAGTAGATCTAGAAATAAAAAAAGGTGAAATTGTAGCGATAACTGGCGCATCGGGTGCTGGAAAGTCAACTCTGCTTCATCTCATTGGTACTTTGGACTCACCAGACTCTGGAAAAATTTCCTTTTTGGAAAAAGATGTACTGAAAATGAAAAAGAAGGAACTGGCAAAGTTCAGAAATAAAAACATTGGTTTTGTTTTTCAATTTCACCATTTGCTCCCCGAGTTTACCGCATTAGAAAATGTTTGTATTCCTGGTTACATAGCTAATAAACCCAAAAAAGAGGTAGAAACAAGAGCCAAAGAATTACTCGATATGCTTGGGTTGGCCAACAGGTTGAGTCACAAACCCTCTCAACTCTCTGGAGGTGAACAACAAAGGGTTTCGGTTGCTCGCGCACTTATCAACAATCCTTCGGTTGTATTGGCAGATGAGCCAAGCGGAAACTTGGATTCGAAAAACGCTGAGGAATTGCACAATTTATTTTTTGAACTCAGAGATAAATTCAACCAGACTTTTATCATTGTTACCCACAACAATCTGTTATCTGAAATGAGCGACAGAAAATTTGTAATGAAAGATGGACTTATCTGCTAACACTTTTTTTGAATGATGACTATACTCTTCTTAGACAGTACCCACCCTATTCTTCCAGAAATTTTTGAAAAAAAAGGATGGAAAACAGAATTGGACGAATCTTCAACAAAAGAAGAAATAGAAAACAAACTTCATGACTACGATGGAATTATTGTAAGAAGTAGAATGATTCTTGACAAAAAGTTTATCTCAAAAGGCAATAAGTTGAAGTTTATTGGCAGACCAGGAGCCGGGCTAGAAAATATTGAGGTAGAATTTGCGGAAAGCAAAGGAATCCCTGTTTTTAGATCTCCTGAAGGAAACAGAGATTCTGTGGCAGAGCACGGAATAGGTATGCTGCTTATGTTATTCAACAAGCTAAATACTGCAAACCAGGAGGTTAAAAATGGAATATGGAATAGAAAATCCAATTGGGGTGAGGAATTAATGGGTAAGACTGTAGGAATTATAGGTTACGGAGTAATGGGAAAGGCTATGGCCCAAAGACTTTCTGGATTTGGCGTTACTTGTATAGTATACGACAAATACTTAACTAACTATGGAGATGCGTTTGGAACGGAAGTTAGTTTAGAAGAATTGAAGAAACTCGCAGACGTAATTTCACTTCATACTCCATTAACGAATGAAACAAAAGGTTTAATTGATGAATCATTCATCAACTCTGTAAGCAAACCTTTTTATATCCTTAACACAGCCAGAGGTCAGTCTTTGGTATTAAAAGATTTAATTAGGGGACTTAAGTCTGGGAAGGTCCTTGGCGCCTGCATGGATGTATTGGAATATGAAAAAACTAGCTTTGAGTCTATGTTTGAAGAAAACAAAACCAATTCTTTTCAGTACTTGGCGCAAGCCGAAAATGTGTTGCTTTCGCCTCATGTTGCAGGATGGACGCAACAATCCAATGTAAAGATCGCACAATTTTTGGGAGAAAGAATAGTCAGTCATTTTGATTAACTATTATTCATGTAAGATTAAAATTGGACTTGTTGAATGTTTAGCTAGTTTTTTACTCATGCTTGGATGAAACATTTTGTCAAAGAATTTTCGCTCACGAGTTACTACCGACAATAGTTGGTTTTGTCCAACGGCTTCTAATACAGCATTTTCGATGTCATTTGATTTAATTAACTCTATTTCATATTTAAAGGAATCAAAAATTATTTTTAAGCTTTCTTTCTTTTTTGCCAATCTCTCTTCCATTTCTTCATCCTCCTCTTTGAATACATTAAAGAATTTTACTTTCAAATTTAATGTTGTGGCAAATAGCTTTAAAAAATTCATTGAATCCACAGATTTTATACTATCCAGGCTACAAGCCATCAAAATAGAATCAATGGATTTAAAATCTGAGTTGTGAGGAACCGCAAGAATAGGAATTTTAACCTTATCCACAATATTGGAAGTTGTGCTTCCCAAAAACATATCCTTGATACCAGTTGCACCAGTTGTTCCAATAACCACCATATCGTACTCGTTTTTTTGGGTATGTCGCAGGATTGAATTCACCGGAACATTAAAATCTGTTTCTGGGGTGATTTTAACGTTTGGAAAATCGTTTTTCTTTTTTTTAATCAAAGCAGCCAACTCCTCCTCTGTTTCTTTTCGCATGTCCTCTTGTATATTAACCACAATGGTCGCTGCGCCAGAAGATGGTATGTGATACGCGCTCAATAGTGTGATATCAGCACCCATTTTTTTGGCCAGAAATAGTGCGTAATCTAAAGCATTCTCAGCGCATTCAGAAAAATCGGTTGGTACAAGAAGTTTTTGCATAGGAAAGAGTGGTCTATTATTTTTCATAAATGTAGACCACATACGCAACAAGAAATGTGATGAATGTCAGTTAATAAAACAAGTTTTGTCAAGAAATTGAGGTTTTCTCTATTTTTTTAACAAAGCTATCGATTGAAATAAGTTCGTTTTAGATAACAAAATCTCTTTTATCCCTAGTCCTGATTGTTTATAAAAAACAACACCTAAGTATACGCTAGAAATTAAATAGCTTACCGATGTCAACACTGCAGCACCAATCAAACCATGATTTGTTACAACAACATTTCCTGCCAACAGAATAGGCAAAAGACCAAGGATAGCTCCTACAATTAAAAAAGAATACTTCCCTATCCCAGATAAGAAGTGAGAAAATGATTGAGAGATGGCTACTGCCATAACTCCAATCGAAAGACCATAAATCACTGGTTTTGTTCCGCTAATGTCTTTTCCAAAAACCTCAAGAATCCAGGCATTAGGAACCAAACACAACACAACTATCCCAACAGCAGTAATCAAAAACGACAGATGCAGAAAACTAACAGTAAGGTCAGCTTTGGTTCTTTTGTCCTTTTCATTGGATACTTTTCCGTACTGAATAATGGCTAAAGCTTTGGAAGGAATCCAAAGGCTTTCGGACAATTGAACCGCAATAATAAAAATTCCCAAAGCTCCTACCATTGATTTTTCTATGTAAAAATACAACAGCCTATAGTTCATAAGTTGAACAATATTTGAAAATTGAATTTGCAAACCAAACTGAAAGGAAGAAACAAAAACACCTTTTAAATCATTAATCTCAAAAGACTTGACCTGCTTTACCATGACCAAAAATGATAAGAATAAGGCTATGGCATAAGACACAAAAAGTGCTAGAACAAAGTTCTGGAGTGTTACTCCAAGTACTAAAAACAACAAAACCTGAACTAATTTTTGCGTGAGTTTTAACACATTGTGGGTTCTTATATTCTCCTTTCCTATATACACCTGATTATGAATAGAGAAAATACATTCCATTGCACCAATAAGAATGGTCCAATAAATATAATCGGCAGGTACGAGTTCAAAAAGCCAAAGAAGAAAACCCATTAAAAATGCTGATACAAAAGCCCAAGTGTAAGAAACCAACAATATAGACAAAAGAGGCTTTCGAGGTGTAAGATAAACCAAAGCACTTCCTCCTACTAGGTTATTAATAAGTACAATAAAACTAACCCCAAGAATAATTAAACCCATGGTTGCCACTCCAGTTTCTCCCAAATAATTGGCAACCAATGCCACCAAAACAAAATTTAGAATACTTACTATCGCAAGTGTAAAAGTGGTATTTGAAATTGTTTTTATCAACTTATAATTTCCTTATAAATAGTTAAATATCTCTCACCAACAACTTCATTGTCAAATTGACTTACTGCTGCTTCCCTAATTTCATTCGAATCAAATTCTTGAATTGAATCCAACATAAATTCAATTTCTATTTTCAAAGCGGGCTCATCTCCTGCCTCTACAAGTCGTCCATTTTTGTCATTTACGCACTCGGAAATCCCTCCAACATTTGAGGATACAAAAGGTAATCCACAGCACAAACTCTCTACCATAACTACAGGTAAATTTTCATAATTACTGAATAGTACAAAAAAATCAGAAGTCTTGTAAAACTCAGCAATTTCGGAAGGTGTTTTTGTTCCATGATAAGTTACATATCTATCTTGAAGGCCGATTGATTTTTGTAAAAACTTGGCTTTTTCAATGTCTCCATCTGTTACGATTACCAATTGAAAATCCTGCCTCGTTTCCGCTATTTTTCTCAATACTCTAAAAATCCCCGAAATATTTTTGTGGTCATCTAACAGCGTAGAAATATGTAAAATCTTTTTTATATCTCGCTCTGTTTTATGTTTCAATGAGAACAAACTAGTGTCAGCAACATTAGGTATTACAGAATAATTCCCTTTCAAACCTTTGTCTTGCATTGATTCAGCTAAATGTTTAGAAACCGGGAGAACTTTGGCTGCGTTTCCTATAATTTCTTTCATCTTTCTTTTTACCAGTACATTCAATTTCTTAAAATCATTCTTATACGGTAAAAATAAGGTCCAATGTTCAGTTAATACATAAGGAATTTGGTAATTCTTCTTGAGATCCATTGCAATAATTCCTGCCGGAAATGTAACGTTGCAATGAACCAAATCAAATTCTGACATGTTATGATTCTCTTTCAGAAAAGAAATTCCTAACTCATAAGCCTTCCTATATCGAGATAGTTTTTTTGCAGAATTCAAAATAGGTATTGAAGAATCTACCTTTTGATAATAAACATGCACAGTTTTTACACCATTTATTTCAGCGTATTCCAACTCAAACTCCTCCTGTAACTTTTCGCTCGAAGTGGCATACAATACCCATAAATTGGCAAAAGGATGAATAGATTCAGCATGTCGCTGAACGAAGTTCCCTAACGTTTGGTGTTCCTTACTAGGGTACCAACTTGAAATAAATAATACATTTGGTTTTTGCATTCGATTCAAAGAATTACTTTTGTGTAACGACCGAACGAAGATAGTATTTTATACGTTGTTAGAAAACACAAAAAACGACCTTAACCCACTCTACATGTCAAAAAAAATAAGAATAGTATTTATGGGAACTCCAGATTTTGCTGTAGAATCTTTGAAATCACTTGTTGAATCAGGTAGTGAAATTGTAGGGGTAATCACGGCACCAGATAGACCAGCGGGAAGAGGGCAAAAAATACAAGAATCTGCGGTGAAAAAATATGCTGTTTCTCAAAACCTAAAAGTGCTTCAACCAGAAAAACTAAAAAACCCTGAATTTCTTGAGGAGTTAAAGTCTCTGAAAGCCAACTTACAAGTAGTTGTAGCCTTTAGGATGCTGCCAGAAGTAGTATGGAACATGCCAGAATATGGCACTTTTAATTTACATGGTTCTCTCCTGCCCCAATACCGAGGAGCGGCCCCTATCAACTGGGCAATAATTAATGGAGAAAAAGAAAGCGGTGTGACTACTTTTTTTATCGAAAAAGAAATCGATACCGGAAAAATTTTATTTCAAGAAAGAGTAAAGATTGATGACAATGACACTGCCGGAATACTGCATGATAAACTAATGGAAATTGGCGGAAAACTTGTAGTAAAAACAGTAAAAGCAATTGAAAATGAAGATTATTCAGAAACATCTCAAAATTCACTCTTTGCAGATGAAAAGGAATTAAAACCAGCTCATAAGATTTTCAAACAAGATTGTAAGATAGATTGGTCTCAATCCATGGAAAATATCCACAACTTTGTGAGAGGACTCTCGCCCTACCCCTGCGCTTGGACAGAGTTTGTTAAAAATGGCAAATCAATTGGAACCAAAATATATTCGATAGAAATTTTGGATACAGATGAGCACTTATTCTCAGTATCAACTGACAACAAAGAATACATTCATGTTTCTACTCCTCATGGAAAATTAAGTATCATGGAATTTCAGCCTGCTGGAAAAAGAAAAATGACAGTTATTGATTACTTAAAAGGGAATAGTTTTGAGGACGCTAAGCTATTAATTAACCCCTCCTAACAAATTTCGGTAAGTCAAGGCAGATATATTCAACGTGATTCGTATTGTGTGTATAAACTCTTTTTGAGTCAGTGAGTTTTGTAGGTTACTAGTTGAAATTAATGGCACATAAGCTGCCAAATTACCTTGTAATAACCTAATTCCCAATCCAGCATTTACAGCGGTAATCAGTTTATTTCCATTGTCGAAAACTCCGTAATCTCCAAACACTCCAATTGGACCCCAAGGAAGTTCGGCATACAAATTGGCCGATGCCATAAAGTTGGTAGAAAAACCGAAGTCGCTCACAGTTTTAAATCCTCCCTGATTTTCTATCCTCTGTTGTGCCCACAATCCGTTGGATTCATTTCTTCCGAACATGAACTGCTCATAAAAGTAATCTTGGGTGCCATTTTGTCCTCCAAGCGCAAATCCAAAACGAAAATCATTCTCTACTCCCAGTAAACTTCTTGTGTACAGGCTCTTACCCACAAACATCCTGAGCTCAATTTTCTTTTCTGATTTTATTCGATAAGTCCACGCTTGTTTGATATCAAGGTAAACAAATGAATTGGAATAATTTGATAAGACATCATCGCCAAGTAAATCGACCCTCAAATTAGATTCCAAACTATACTTCCTTTTTTTGTAATTAAAGTTATACTGAACAAACCCACCTTTCGTTCCAGTCTCAGCCGTTTGAAGCTCGCTCACACTTCTCGCCCAAACATACTGTAGTTCTACATTATGACTAAATCTTCTTCTTTCTCTATTGTTACCCAATTCCATAAATAAATAGGGTTTCACAACCCAATACATCATTTTGTCTAAAGATGAACTTCCTTCTAGGCCGAATGAATAGGGCGATTTATCGCTGATTAAAATCTCCTCACCAAAAGTTTGTCCCTTCACTCCTACCTCCATTTTTTTTATCAGTCTGGCTGGAGTAAAATTTAGGTGTACATCTCCAATTCCAGCGAGTGTGCTATTTCCAAAAGAAAACATAGGCGCTACGGAGAACTCTAATTTATTTTTGGGCGCTGTGATATTGTGGAATAGAGCTCCAACCATAAGCTTATCATAAGCATTTGCTCCAACAATGGGAGTCCACCAAATCGTATTTTTGTCCGATTCATTGTCTCCTGCCAAGAATTCAAAATGCATAGGCTCCACTTTATTTAGCATTCGAGCTTTCTCCCAACTATTATTCATTCGATTGACATCAGGCATATTTTCTTCGCCATCTATTACCACTTTATCAATTTGTGTGGAATGAATCTTAGCATCAAGAACACCAAAATCTTCTGTAGATTCTGTCCAAACAGTTTCAACTAATTTCCCTTCAAAATAAGCATCTACTCTTACAGGAGATCGAATATCACCCGCATTCAAAATCTCTACGGAATATCCTCCCTCATTCCTTTTCCTTACTCTTCTCAGTTTAAAATCAATCTTACCAGTGGTGTTAATCACATCATCAAAAAACCAATTGAGATTTTTACCCGTTTGGCTTTCCATTACTTTTTGTAAATCTTTTGGCTGTGGATGCTTAAACTTCCATTGGTCAAAATAAGCTTTCATGGCTTTGTCGTACACGTTTTCTCCCAAATAATCGCGCAAATAAGTAAACACTAATCCTGTCTTGGCATACACAATTGCTCCGTAATTGAGAGACGTGTAGTCGTTGCTATGCAACTCAATAGGTTGGTCCTTTCCGTTGTTTGCAGAAAAACCGTAAGTCAAATGATTTCCGCAATGATGACTAATTCCTCCCAAATGAATTTTATCAGCAACACCGCCAAAGTTGTTTGAAAACTCATTGTTTTCAGGGTATTTGGTTTTGAAATAGCGAATTTCATTTGCCGTGTTTATTCCTTCGTCCATCCAAGGATGAACTCTTTCATTTGAACCCAAAATACCATAAAACCAATTGTGACCTACTTCATGTACTATCACCAACTCAAGTTGGGTTGCACTACTCGCTCCTCCAATTACTGTAACATTGGGATATTCCATACCACCACCTGCACTAATTGTTCCGTCTACTGCAGTAACCTGGTTGTAAGGATAATCGCCATTCCATTTGCTGTACCAATAGATTCCATCATTGAGATACTCGATGGAATTTTTCCATAAATTTGCCTGACTATTTGTAAACATTGCCCAAGTTGTTACTTTTCTTTTGCTAATTGGCAATTCCACTTCTCCTTTTAAAACGTGGTAACGCTTATCGGCAAACCAAGCAAAATCATGCACTTTTGATTGAGTGTAACGAATTGTTTTGACCTGACTACTTGATTTTGGAAAATTATTCCCTTTAGCACTCAATATTAAGATAGAGTCCAATTTACTTTCTGTGTGCTGTGCTTTATTGTCCAAAAACTGAATTTCGCTCTCTGTTTGCAAATCTCCTGTAGCACCCACTACATAGTTAGATGGCAAGGTAATACTTACATCAAATGAACCATATTCTGAATAAAACTCTCCTTGGGTTAAATAAGGCATTTGATGCCAGCCTTCCTTGTCGTAAACCGCAGGCTTTGGATACCACTGAGTTATCTGATATGATTCTCCCACATGCCCCAATCTAGAAATGTTTCCGTTTGGAAGTTTTACTCGAAAAGGAGTGGAAACGGTGATTTTATCTCCTGGTTTTAGTGGTTCATTCAAGACTAACTTTCCGATATCCTTATGAGTAAGGTTATACAGAAAAGTTGCTTGTTGACCTTCTACTTTAAAATCTAAGGAATCAATAAACCCTTTATCTACCTCAGAATTATTCTCCATCACCTTATTTCCGTTTTTGTATTGCTGCAATGACATTGCAGACGTATTGTCTTTGTAGGCATTGGGCCATAAATGTATGTAGATGAAATTCAATTCATCAGGGGAATTGTTGACGTATTCAAAAGTCTCGAAAGCACTTAAAGTATGGGTTTTGTCGTCAAGCGTAACGTCTATTTTGTAATTTACTTCTTGTTGAAAATAAGTTTGCGCAAAACTAAAACTAGATAAAAAAATAAGAAAGGGAAGAATTCGCATAATTTGATTTTTAGTTAAATATAGTGGGAATTGACAACAAAGCAGTGGTGTTTTGTAGAAATAATCGATACCTCAAATTAACTTCTATCGAAATAAAACGACCTAACCACTTTTGAATCTGAAAGAAATTTGTAGTTCTGAGATATCCCTTACCTTTGTATCAACCGAAATAAAAAAGAACTATGTCAGAAATATTTACACTGGGAAATCTATTTACTCTATTCATGCTCATTTTGTTGCAAGCCGTTCTGGGGTTCGACAACTTGCTCTATATTTCGTTGGAGTCCAAGAAAGCTGAGGAAAAAGACCAAAAACGAGTTAGAAAAATTGGAATCTTGATTGCGATTGTATTGAGAATTGTCTTGCTTTTTATTTTGGTTCAACTTATCGGGTATTTCCAATCACCCATTTCATTTTTAACGGGAAACATTGAAGGAATCGTAGATTACCATTTCACGGGACACAGCATTATCGTGTTGTTTGGAGGTGGATTTATCTTATACACAGCAATCAAAGAAATATGGCACATGCTGTCGGGTGTTACTCATCAAAACTCAGAGGTAAAAAAAGAAAGAAAAAAGAAAACTGCTCAATCTGTCATCATTTCTATCGTTATAATGAACTTAGTTTTCTCTTTTGATTCTATTTTAGCTGCAATTGGACTAACTTCACACATTGAGAATTCTGCAGTTTCTTTTATCATCATGGCAATTGCAATAATTGGCAGCGGATTATTAATGTTATTACTGGCTGATAGAGTTTCGGAGTTTTTGAATAAAAACAGAATGTACGAGGTACTGGGGCTGTTTATACTCTTTATAGTAGGAATTATGCTCATTACAGAAGGAGGACATTTAGCGCATTTGAGCTTTTTTGGCAACCAAATTCACGCAATGAGCCAAACTACTTTCTACTTCGTTATTGCCGTGCTGGTGCTAGTGGATGTGGTGCAAGGAAGGTACCAAAAAAAAATTATGAACGAGGCTAAAAAATTTAAAGAAGAATGATCAATATTGGAGAACAAAACACACTTACCATTCTCAGAGAAACTGATAATGGATTTTATCTAATTGATAAAGAAGAGAATGAAGTGTTATTGCCAAATGCCTACATCAAAGAAGGCTGGGCGATTGGAGATGAGGTGACCGTGTTTGTGTTTACCGATTCAGAAGATCGATTGACTGCCACTACTGTAATTCCCAAAATCAAATTAGACAATTTTGCCTTACTTAAAGTAAATGAAGTAAACAATGTCGGGGCTTTTTTGGATTGGGGACTCCCAAAAGATTTATTCGTTCCTTTCAAAGAGCAAAAAGTAAAAATGAAAGAGGACAAGCACTACGTAGTTACTATGTATTTGGATTATGAAAGCGAACGTTTAGTTGCTTCAAGCAAGATTGATTCTTTCCTAGAGTTCGAAGATATAAACTTAAAAGAAGGTCAAGAAGTAGAGGTTATCGTTTATGAAAGAACTCCTCTGGGTTTCAATTGTATCATTAATAAACTATACAAAGGACTGATTTATGAAAATGAAGTTTTTAGAAACTTGAATATTGGGGAACATACAACAGGATACATCAAAACTATAAGAGAAGACAATAAAATTGATGTTTCTTTGCAAAAAGTGGGCTATGTAGCTCAAGATGAAAATCAAGAGAAAATCTTGAATATTTTGAAAGGAGATGCAGGCTACATTGGGTTAACAGACAAGAGTAAACCAGAAGAGATTTATGAAGAGCTAAAAATGAGTAAAAAAGCTTTTAAGAAAGCAATTGGTGGTTTGTACAAGCAAAAATTAGTTTGGCTCAAAAGGGATGGAATTTATTTAACCAAAGAAGGGAGAGAAAAATAAAAGCACACCCTAAATCAAGGCATTATGTGGGAAATTCAAAAAAAAGGTTTCAAGGGATTTTTAGCCATCGAGAAATCCCTGTCTGATAATTCCATTGAGGCTTATTTACGGGATTTAGATAAACTGACTCAATACCTCGAACTCGAAAATAAAAGTAACTTTTCTCCCACCCAAGTAACGCTTGACGATTTACAACACTTCCTATCTACAATTGTGGAATTAGGCTTGAGCTCTCGTTCACAAGCGCGAATAATTTCAGGAATTAAGGCTTTTTACAGTTACCTTTTAGTGGAAAATCTTTCTTCCGTGAATCCTGCTGAACTTCTTGAAAGCCCCAAATTAGGTAGAAAACTTCCGGACACCTTAGATATTTCCGAGATTCAATTATTGATTGACGGAATAGATTTAAGCTCTGCCAATGGCGAGAGAAACAAAGCTATCTTGGAAACTTTGTATGGATGCGGATTGAGAGTTTCCGAACTAGTGAATCTTAAAATATCTCACATCTATTTTGATGAAGAATTTATTAAAGTTGTGGGAAAAGGCGACAAGGAAAGACTCGTGCCAATAAGCGGCTCGGCCCTCAAACAAATCAAGATTTACCTAACACAGGTAAGAAATCATGTGGCAATTACAAAAGGTTTCGAAGACTTTGTTTTTTTAAACAGAAGTGGAAAATCACTCACAAGGGTCATGATATTTACTATCGTAAAAAAACTTGCAGAAAAAGTGGGCATAAAAAAAGTAATTAGTCCCCATACATTTAGACATTCGTTCGCCACACACCTAGTAAATGCCGGGGCGGATTTGCGAGCGGTACAGGATATGCTTGGTCATGTATCTATCACAACCACCGAAATTTACATGCACCTAGACACGAGTTATCTCCACGAAGAAATAAGGAAATTCCACCCAAGGAATTAATCGGTTTTATTTTTTTATCAACACTCACTTATTGTATTCGAAAACTTTTTTTAGTTAAAAATTGAATAAAATATATCTTTTTTTACCCAGGTAAATAAAATTACGTTTAACAACAAATTAAACAAACAAAGTCTTAATAGGCAATCACTTGAGTACAGAATAGGTAGTTTATTTTGTATAAATTCTTACTTAATAAATGTATTTTATTAAAAATAAAAGAGTTAAACCAAGTTTAGGTTATTTATTTAAGTACCTTTGGGCTTAATAAATTATATACAAAACAATATGAGTAACGGAACAGTAAAATTTTTCAATGAAACAAAAGGATTTGGATTCATCACACCTGATGAAGGAAACAAAGACGTATTTGTTCACGCAAATGGTTTGATTGACGAAATTAGAGAAGGAGACAAAGTAAGCTACGATGTAGAAGAATCTCCTAAAGGATTAAACGCAGTAAATGTAAAAGTTGACTAATCAACTTCATTCACATAGTTAAGACTAGAAAAGCCTTGCAAAATTTGCAAGGCTTTTTTCTTGCCACATTATTTTCCCATTCCGTAGTAGGCTTTCATTCCATTTGGATAAACTCCTTCTATCAACACCCCTTCTTTTTCTGATTTCTCCAAGGCTTTTGTTAGTTCATCTATAGTGGCAACTATTTGTTTATCCACTTTTGTGATAATAAAATCTTTTGATATGCCTACCTCTTGTAATTTACCTTTTCCCACCTCTGTCACCTTCACTCCAGCTTCAAGCTGCAGTTTCGAAAGCTCCTCTTTAGTCGGTATTTCAAAACTTGCCGCTAACTTGGTTTCGATGGTTGTTTTCTTAATTATTTCTGTATTTCCTTCGAAGTTTCTGAGCGTGAGCGACACATTTTTTGTGTTTCGATCTCGAATTAGTGAAATTGTTACTTTGTCACCCGGAGCATATTTTCCAATTTTCTCTTGAAGTTCTGGGACTGATTTTATAATCTCTTCATTCACTTTCACAATGACATCTCCTTCTTGTATTCCCGCCTCTTCGGCTGCTCCTTTTGGCGAAATTCCATTGACATAAACACCTTCTGTTTTTGATATTCCCAATTCGTTGGCCAATTCTTGGTTCATTTCTTTAATTCCTACACCAATGAATGCTCTTTGTACAATACCATACTGAATCATATCCGTTGTTACTTTTTTCATAATATTCACTGGCACTGCAAATGAATAACCTGAATACGAACCAGTTTGAGAGGCTATTGCTGTGTTTATCCCAATTAACTCTCCCTTCGAGTTTACCAAAGCTCCACCACTATTTCCTGGATTTACCGCTGCATCGGTTTGAATAAAAGACTCAATTGGAAAAATATTCCTACCTGAATTTCTTTGCATGATATTAATACTTCTACCTTTTGCACTCACAATTCCTGCAGTTACTGTGGATGTTAAATTAAATGGATTTCCTACTGCCAATACCCATTCACCCACATTTATTTCGTCCGAATTACCAATTGCAATTGGTGGCAAGTTAGTTTCTTCTATTTTAATTACAGCCATATCGGTAGCTGGATCTTTTCCTATGACTTTGGCGGGATATTCCCTGTTGTCGTTTAATATTACTCGAATGTTATCCGCATTATCCACCACGTGATTATTGGTTACAATAAATCCGTCTTCCGAAATGATTACGCCAGAACCCGAACCTCTCTGGCTTCTATTGGAACCTCCATTTCCATAAAACAATTCAAACAATTGTTCTTCTTGCGTTAGCTGTCTTCTTTTTGTCTCTGTGTTTATATGAACTACCGAATTAAGCGATTGATTGGCCGCATATTGAAAATCGAGTACGTTTCCATTCAAATCCGTTGGAATGCTCACCGGAGCTGCATTTATTACTGGATTCTGTTCTTTAACAACTGTTATTGTCTTGCTTGGCGAAAATGCGAAATATCCGAATAGTGCAATACCTCCTCCAAGAGTTGCCGAAAGTATTGGTTTAAAAAATGTTTTCATATCTTTAAGTTTTGATGTTAAGTTTTTGTATTGACTTATTTTGTTACACTAATTTAACGGAGAAAGTAATCCTTGTAAAGGGTTTGAGAGTTAAAAAATGTTAAACGAATGCCAAGACCCAGGATAAAACAACCATTCAGCCAATTAGATCGATTGTTGCTCATTATCAATACAAGTGTAATTGCCAGTAGTACAGTTTTTTGCTTTGTTTCTTTTCCAGATTTACCACAAATTATCCCTACCCATTTTGATGTTAATGGTGTGGCGGATAAATTTGGCGACAAATCCTCTATTTGGTTTTTGCCATCGATTTCACTCCTTCTGAGTGTTGGACTTTGGTCACTCTCTTTTTATCCTCATATTCTTAATTACCTTGCAGAAATCACTCAAGATAACGCTCCCCAACAATACGCTTTAGCTTCTAAACTTTTACGAGTTCTGTCTATTTTGGTAAGCTTCATATTTAGCTTTGCTATCTACGAAACTATCGTAATTGCAGAAAATAGTGCTGATTCCTTTGGCTGGCTGCCTATGATTATAATAGTTTTTGGATTTATTACTCTTTTGGGAGTGTATCTTGTACAATCCACAAAAAAATAATTAAAACGAAATTTTGCTCGTTACTTTGTATTCAACCAATTCCAATAGCTTATCCATTTCCATTGAATTCGCTTCGATGGGATCGTGTGTATAAATAGTTATTGGAGAGAATAATCCTAGTGGAAACTTACCGTACTTAAAAACTTTCCATGAATTATTGATGGAAATAGGCACAACCACTGCATCTGGATTGTATTTAAGGATAGTTTTTAATCCATTCGTTGAAAATGATTTAGGCTTTCCGTTTCTGCTTCTTGTGCCTTCAGGAAATATAGCTGCACCCCATGTGTTTTTATTTATTTTTTTGCTAAATCTACCCAGTTCCACAATAGCAGCTTTCCCATCTTGTCTGTCAATAAGAGCCGCTCCACCATGTCTCAAATTATACGAAACACTTGGAATTCCTTTGCCCAGTTCTTTTTTGGAAACAAATTTTATGTGGTGTTTTCTGAAGTACCAAATAATGGGGGGAATATCGAACAAACTTTGATGATTGGATACGATAATAATGGTTCTGTTCGAAGGGATTTCTTGTGTATTTTCTCGTTTTACTACAATTCCTAAAAATATAAGAGAGCGTGTAAGCAATAAGTTCATAAAATCTACCACTGCCTTGTGGGCTCGATAACCAACTACATTGTTGGCAGCCCATTGAACAGGATGAAAGACGACCAAAATTAGAAAAAAAACGAGTGCAAAAAGCACAGAAAAAGGGTAACTAATTAACTTCATATAATTTATCTTATGCTCATTTCGCCTGCTAAACTTTCGTTTAGTTTTTCTATGATTTTGTTTCGATCTTGATACTTTCCTAACACGTACATCATTTTAGTTATGGCAGCTTCTGTGGTTATATCCTTTCCAGAAATTACACCTAATTTCTGAAAAGAACGACTGGTTTCGTATTTCCCTTGAATAACACTTCCAGCAGCACATTGAGTCACATTTAATAAGGTAATCCCTTTTTGTGCAGCTTTCTTCAATTCATCCAAAAACCAATCTTTCGAAGAAGCATTTCCTGATCCGTATGTTTCCATCACAACTCCTTTTAATTCAGGTATAGAAAAAATAGCCTGAACCACTTCTTTTGTAATTCCCGGGAATAATTTGAGAATAGCTACATTTTTGTTCAATTCGATAAAAATCTCAAGCGTTTTTTTCTGTCTGTAATGAATAGCTGGTTCGTTGTATTTGATATGAACTCCGGCCTCGGCTAAATATGGGTAATTGAACGAAGAAAACGCCTCAAAGTCTTCCGAATTAATTTTTGAAGTACGATTACCTCGGTACAAATTATATTCAAAATAAATACATACTTCGGGAACAATTGGTTTGTTGTTTCTTTGGGCTGCTGCAATCTCAATAGAAGTGATTAAATTTTCTTTTCCATCTGTTCGTATTGTGCCAATTGGAAGTTGCGACCCAGTAAGTATTACGGGTTTAGTAAGTCCTTTGAGCATAAAACTTAATGCAGATGCCGTGTAAGACATCGTATCAGAACCATGAAGAATGACAAATCCATCGAAATTCTCGTAGTTATCTTCAATAACTTTCACCATTTTCACCCAATGCGACACATCTATGTCAGAGGAATCTATTGGCTCTACAAATGAATAACTTTCGATATCAACCTCAATGATTTTTAATTCAGGAATTTGTTTTTCAACACTTTCAAAGTCAAATGGCTTGAGCGATTTAGACTCAAAGTCTTCAATCATTCCTATCGTTCCTCCTGTATAAATTATGAGTATTTTGGATTTATGCATGTTACGAATCTTTTTGAGTAAAAAAATCAGTGTCGTCACTCACTGGCAAATTCATTAAATAATCCATACCTTGATTTAGTTCCCAATCCTCATATACTATTTTGTAGAGCGCATCAGCCAAAGGAGAATTAAATCCATAACCAGCCAATAATTTAACCACTTTAATTGTTTTTATTCCTTCCGCTACTTCATTCAAATCTGAGAGTATCTCATGCAAACTTTGACCTTTTGCCAAGTTGTAGCCTACTCTGAAATTTCTACTTAATTTACTGTTACAAGTGGCCATCAAATCTCCAATTCCAGCCAATCCCATAAATGCTTTTTCGCTTGCACCGAAAGCTTTTCCAAAAAAGACCATTTCGGCCATTCCTCTTGTAATTAATAAAGCTTTGGAATTGTCACCATACCCTATTCCTTCAAGCATTCCAGCTGCAATAGCAATGTAATTTTTCAATACACTGGCAAGCTCCACTCCCAACACTTCATTGGAACCATAAACACGAAATATATTACTATTCAGGGCTTTTTTTCCCTCTACAATTACTTCGTTATACCTACTTGCCACTACAGTTCCACCAATTTGTTTTTCCGATAATTCTTTTGCTAAATTTGGTCCTGCGATGCATCCTACTCGAACCACTGAGGTTTCTTTCAGTATTAATTCACTCATGGTAAGAACTTGAGACTTATTAAGTGTTTCTACCGTGTTGATATCAACTTCTATATGCAAACCCTTTGTACCGTGAATTAAAATATGTTCGGGAGTTAAAAAAGGACTTAGCTGAATGAGCATTTCCTTGAAATTTGAAGAAGGAACAATGGGAAAAATCAATTTACATTCTTTTGTTAATTGATTAAATTCATTAACCGCAGTCACTCTTTCATGAATTGGTTGTCCTTTATGTTCGCGTTGTATATTTATTTTTTGAACATTTTCCTCCCTCCTAGCATAAATCAACACTTCGTTGTTTATCGCTAATAAATTGGCCAAAGCCAATCCAAAATTACCCGTTCCTATTACAGCTACTTTTTTCATTATTTTCAAATGTATTGCTCTAAACCATAACTTGTTAGTTTGTTGTGGTAGTAATACAGTAGTTTCATACTTTGTGTAGATATCTCCCCACTTTTATTTCTTTTCAAGACATATTTTGGATGAGAAGATCCCACTTTTTTAATTCCAACCTTCATCAATTCTTGCATTCCGAGGTTTATATCTGAAGAAAGTATAATTTTATTATCCTTTTCTAAACCCAACAAAGCCTCTTTTATTTTCGCCAATGCAAGAATAAATTCTTCAGTTTGAATAGTTGTTTCGTCTTTTGGTAGACTTAAAATTTCGAACACCGTAAATTGCGAAAATCGTTTTCGTATTATTTGAAATGCCACAAACGCAACCAAATTACTACTCAATACCACCGTATTTTCTTTGTATTCTTGCAAGATCCTGTCACCTAATATTTGTGTGTACTGACTATCTCGCTGAACATCTCTTACTAGCTTTCCATTCAGTTTGAAATAATCTGCTACTTCCACTTTTTGACCAGTACTGCTTATACTTTTTCCGTTTTCATCTACTCTATTTCCAAAAACATCAATGGCTGGAGCAAATGATATGGTCATTCCAGGATTAGACGTAATTACTTTATACGCACGTTTGATTAAACCAAATGAGTTCGTATTTTCATCTTCCAGATAATTCTCTTTTCCCTTATCCTTTAGGTAATGTTCTATCAGTTTTTTTGCTTCAAGTACATAGTGATAATTCAAGGTAACTGGAATTATGAATATTTTTTTTCCGTTACCTTCCTCCAGGTTCATTCGCTGCGCATCTATTACGGTTCCAAGCAACCCAAGTTTCAATTTATTTTCCAACTTTCCGGATTGTGACCTTGAACCTCCTGGATAAAATAGACTGTTCACATTTTCGGTGAGGGCAATCGTAGAATATGATTTTAAGGTTTCTAGGTACAACCTGTGTTTTCTTCTTCTGTCTACTTTATAAGCACCTAAATTATGCATAAATCTGGAGAGAGACTTTATCGTAAAGAGATTCACTCCAGCTCCATAAGTAAAGGCAGACAACCCTAAATTGTTCAAACTTAGTCCTATTGTGGGAGAATCCAAATTACTATAATGAGTTGGTACAACTACCACTGTACCAATTTCTTGAAGTTTTCTAATGTGATCAACGTCCCCCATTATTTTCATCCGGTCGTATAACTTATCTACTGAACTAAATAGTTTATACACAATCTGAGGAAACGAATTAATTAGTCTTGAATAAATATAGGGCAGCGCCTTTTGAGCAAATTTAAAAGAGGAAATTTTAAAATCTGCAATCATTTCCGTTCCATAAAAATCCAAAATTTGGTTCAAAATTTTTTCATCTACTTCTTTTGTCCCTTCCTCTGTTCCAATTGCTTTGGAAGTTCTTACTTGTTTTTTGATCTCACTCCAAAATATTTTTTCTTTGGGATCGTCTGATTTCCAAGGAGTTTTGGAGAGCCTCATTTTTTCTTGATACACAATGTTTTTGATCTCATTTCTGAGGGTATCATCATCTTTCAAAATCCAGGTGGCATTCTTCTTCACCAAATCTTTTACTTTTTGTAAAAATAAATCAGGGTTTTCATAGGCCTTGTAAATAGGCCATTCATCCATCTCTTTTACAACGGAAGGTAGAGGTTTCTTTATGGTTTTTCTCGTAGGCATTATTTACAACTCCTCGTTTTCGTAGTTTTCTAATTCTTTCTCATAAAACTTATTCGCCTCCTCAATCAGATGAGCAACAATATTTACCATTTCATCTTCTTCTTCATCTTTTGAAAGATCATCAAACCATTCGATTTCGTCATTTACTAAATTGATTAAAAATCGAGGGTATTCAGTGTGTATAACAAACATTTCGTCCGGTAATTCAGTCGTGTCGGCAAGTAAAAATCTAGGTAAATCCATAAATAAAATTATTCGATGTAGTTATAAGTAAATTCAGAAAAAAGAAACGCTTGATTGCCCTATTTTCCAAGCATCTAATTTAGTCAAATTACAAAGGAATTCGGCTAAAAAGGTAGTGATAATTAAAGTTTTTTTTAACTTGCATTGGTTAAAAAATCTTTTTATTATGAATTTTCCTGATAGATATGCGGCCATTGATATTGGTTCGAACGGCATGAGGTTACTGATAGCTAAAGTGGTTGAGATAAATGGTGTAACCTCTGTACAAAAACTCTCATTGGTTCGAGTGCCAATACGATTGGGAGAAGACGTATTTAATGAAGGAATAATTTCTGAGGAGAAAAAAGAAAAATTCATTAAAGCGATCAAAGCCTATAAATTACTGATGGATATTTATCAAGTAAAAGATTTTAGAGCCGTGGCAACGAGTGCCATGCGTGAGGCAAAAAACGGAAATGAAATTGCTAATCTGATCAAAAAAGAAACGGACATTGATATCAGTTTGATTGATGGAAAAATGGAGGCAGATTTAATTTTCTCGACTATTTACACCCAAAACATTAACAAAAGTGATTCTTACCTATTCATTGATGTTGGTGGTGGAAGTACAGAAATAACCATTTTTAATAAAGGAAAACGAGTAGAGTCAAAATCTTTTAAAATTGGGACAGTAAGACTACTTCAAGATAAAGTGGAGGAAGAAAACTGGAAAGAGCTAGATGAATGGTTAAGTAATGTAGTAAACAGTGACAAAGATTTCAAAGCAATAGGGACGGGTGGGAATATAAATCGATACTTTAAATTATCGAGAAATAATCATTTAGAGCCAGTAAAACTCAATGTTTTGAATGAATTATATTCTGATTTGAGCTCTTTAACCAAAGAAGAAAGAGCTGAAAAATATAGGCTGAGATATGACCGAGCCGATGTAATTGTACCTGCTGGAAAAATATACTTGACAATCTTAGAACGATGCGGAATTAATGAAATCATCGTTCCCAAAATTGGGTTGAGTGATGGTATTGTGTATTATTTATACAAGAGAGACAACAATTAGCTTATTCCTGTTGTATTCAAATTTCCTACCGATATAACAGTTTTATATTTACCATCTCCCAGAAATCCTTTATATTGTAAGTGCAAATTGTAAATAGTAAGATGTGTTTTCTTTGCCATTATATCCCCTATTTTCTGAATATCACAACTGATCATTTTCTCGAAATCAAATCCTTTGGAGTCGACATAAATATGGTTTTCGCCATCAATTCTTTTGTAATCGGCAAAAGTAGCTAATTCTTGTAATTGGCTAATGGACACATATTGTAAATTCTCAATTCCATTTATTTGATACAAAAACCATCTGTTCGTATTCTCGTCTAACAAAAATCTATTCAGTGAATCTTTTATTAAGACTCTTGCATTGTTAATGATTGCAGGACCAAAATAGTTCTTGTCCAATTTGTAAATTTTATCGTGAGTCATTGCATACCTCAAACTCAATGGTCCCACAATTTTTCTCAGCTTTGGGAAAAACCGAAAAGAATTATAATACCGCACAATCATTTGAAAGTTAATCACAAATGCAGTCGCATGAATCGGGGTATCAAATAGTTGAAACCCACCGTCTCCAGAATTTATAAACATTTCTTTAAACGTATCTGATGATTGATAATGTTGAAAAATATAGGAAGAATTTGACAGACACAAATCACAAGTTTTGTTGTGAATCAATTTAAACAAAACTGGTATAAGGGATTGCTCCAGAGGTTTATACTGGCTGTAATGATAAATATCTATTCCAAGAACGGTTTTTTCGGCAAACTTATCGGTATCTATTTCTGTAATAAGTGTATTAAGTAAATCCGATTCGTCTACATCTTCGTGACAGAATTTACTGAAGTCATTGATGTCTTTTTCCGAAATAATCTTTATCAAATCTTTTATTTCGTAATTCTTAAACTTTTTCATTTCAGATCTTTTTCAATTAACGTTGTTTAAGATAAGAAATAATTCACACTTTAATAAAATTAAGTTAACCCATTATGCTACAAGGTATAATTCATTCAAACTGAAGCAAAAAAAACCTCGAAACTGATGTTTCGAGGTGTTACTTTTTTTCTTCTTGTTTTATTAATATCTGTAATGTTCTGGCTTGTATGGTCCTTCAACAGTTACACCGATATAGTCAGCCTGATCTTTCGTCAACTCAGTAAGCTCTACGCCTATTTTTGCAAGGTGTAATTTTGCTACCTTTTCATCTAAGTGCTTAGGAAGCATGTATACTTCATTTTTGTCGTACTTTTCGATGTTCGTCCAAAGTTCAATTTGAGCTAAAGTTTGGTTAGCAAATGAATTACTCATGACAAATGAAGGGTGTCCAGTTGCACAACCTAAGTTTACCAATCTTCCTTCTGCCAAAAGAATGATGTCTTTTCCGTTCACGTCATAAATATCAACTTGTGGCTTTACCTCAATTTTCTTGTGGTTATTGTTCAACCAAGCCACATCTATTTCGTTATCAAAATGGCCGATGTTACACACGATTGTTTTGTCTTTCATTGCTTCAAAATGCTCTCCTCTAATGATGTCTTTGTTTCCAGTAGTTGTCACAACGATATCCGCTTCCGAAATAACGCTTTCCAATCTTTTTACAGCAAAACCGTCCATAGCAGCTTGTAAGGCACAAATTGGATCAATTTCAGTCACAATAACTCTTGCACCTGCACCTCTCAATGAAGCCGCAGATCCTTTTCCAACATCTCCGTATCCTGCAACAACAGCAACTTTTCCAGCCATCATTGTGTCGGTAGCTCTTCTTATAGCATCCACCAACGATTCTTTACATCCATATTTGTTGTCAAATTTAGATTTTGTAACTGAATCATTCACGTTAATTGCTGGCATAACCAACGTTCCGTTTTTCATTCTTTCGTATAATCTGTGTACACCGGTAGTGGTTTCTTCAGACAATCCGTTTATCCCTGAAGTTAACTCTGGGTATTTGTCAAACACCATGTTTGTCAAATCTCCCCCATCATCCAAAATCATATTAAGAGGTTTTCCTCCTTCAAATCCTTTGATGGTTTGATCGATACACCAATCAAATTCTTCCTCGTTCATCCCTTTCCAAGCATATACTGGAACACCAGTTTCTGCAATTGCAGCTGCAGCCTGATCTTGGGTTGAGAAGATATTACAAGATGACCAAGTTACTTCCGCACCCAATGCAGTAAGGGTTTCAATCAACACTGCAGTTTGAATTGTCATGTGAAGACAACCAGCAATTCTAGCTCCTTTCAAAGGTTGTGATGGTCCAAATTCTTCTCTGATCGACATTAATCCCGGCATTTCTGCTTCTGCCAATCTTATTTCTTTTCTCCCCCATTCGGCCAAAGAAATATCTTTAACTTTGTAAGGCAACTTTTTGTTTGTTACTTCGCTCATAATTAATTTAAAAATTTTGTACAAAGATACTAATCTCTTTACAAACTATCAACATTATCCTTATGCCATTATCCAATCTTACTTTTCATCCCTCGGTTTATTTGTGGGACATTTCAGAAACGCTAGAAGAATTACTCAATATCCCGAAACTAACGGAAGAAGAAATAAATATTGTGATGTCTTTTAGGAAAGAGAACAGGAAGAAAGAAATACTTGCTTCTAGAGCATTATTGCAATCCATAATTCCCGGAGCTCATATTCATTATGTTAATAAAAACCCTCAGTTATCCGGAGAAGAAAAAGAAATTTCTATTACTCACTCTGACAACAAAGTGATGATTCAGCTTAAACCGAAAGATGAATTGTGCGGAGTTGATTTGCAAGAAATAGCTGAGAAAGCTGTGAAAGTAAAATCCAAATTTTTGCATCCGAGTGAAGTTGGTATAATGGATTTTTGTGAATTAGATTCTCTGATATTTTGCAACCTAATTTGGTCGGCAAAAGAAACAGCATTCAAAGCGTTTTCTTCTATTTGTGAACAAGAAGAAGTGATTGAGTTTAGAACACAACTCATAATCAACGAAATAGATTTGGAAAATCATTTGCTTAACGGACACTTCATTGAAAAAAACAAAAGAACTTCTTTCACTTTAGGATTTTCTGTTCAGGAAGATTTTGTTGTGACTTGGTTCATTTGACAACAAGGACTATTTTGTAACTAAAACTAAACATTATACTTAAACTTTATATTTAAAAAATAGGTAATCAATTCATTGTCAAATAAAGCAAAATAAAAAAAGCAATAAGGTGATTTTTTATTAATTGAGATTAAAAACTCGGTACATAGGAGCTTCGGTCAGTCTTCACTATTTTAAGAGTAAAAATACCTGCACTCACCAATTCTAATGAATTTTTTATTTCTCTATTGAGCATATTCATAACCTCGTCATATTCACCATAGACTTGTGTGCTCAACGGGTTTTCTAATACAGTAAAACCCGAAGCTCGTAATTTCAAAATAAAGTTTTTTATTGTTTCTTCGTAATTGTCTTGCAACGGTGTGCAAGTTAATTCTACTGATATTTTCATTCCTTTGTTTAATTAGTTAATTTATTTTCAATTTCTTTCCACTCACTTTCATTAAATGTAATGCTGTTTGATTCCAGAATCGGTTCATTGCCAATAAACAGACTCTTGGGAACTTGGTTGGCGTTTCTTAAAGTGAGTTGATAATAAAAATAACATGTGCACTCATTTGATAATCTAGTACCTTTCTGAAAAAGATTAAAGCTAAGTACATCAGCGGAATTCTCTATTTCTTTGAGGTAAACACCATTTGCAAAGTCACAGCTCAATTCACTTAAAATAAGTAGTTTAACGCCATTTTCTTCAACTTTAGCAGAAAGTAATGTGTTTTTCCTTGGGTTCTCTTTCATGAAGAAACACTCTGAAATATTTACCTCGATGGATTTGCTTTTGGTTACGTTTATCTGAGGCAAGGAATCAAATTCCATTTCGGGCAAGGTGTTATCAACACTACAGGCAAAACAAATGGTCAAAGCAACAACAGATAGCCACGATTTATTCTGCATAAATCCCATCAATCAGATCAGAATATTTTTCCAATACCACGTTTCTTTTTAATTTCAAAGTTGGTGTTAATTCTCCAGAATCGATGCTCCATTCGTCAGCTATTACTCGAATCACTTTTACCTTTTCCCATTTGGCAAAATCCTCATTGTACTTGGCTACTTCTCTTTCAAACTTATCAATAACCAAGTCATTTTTTACTAAATCATCGTGATTCGAATAGGCAATTTTTTTGTAATCTGCCCAATCCTCTAGAGATTCCCAAGCTGGAATTATTAGTGCGGAAGTGTGTTTCTTATTCTCTCCAACCACCATAACTGTTTCGATAAATGGGGATAACTTGAATTTATTTTCCATTAGTTCAGGCGAAACATACTTCCCTCCTGATGTTTTAAAAATTTGCTTTATTCTTCCTGTAATCTTCAAATATTTTCCTTCTACAAATTCTCCTTTGTCTCCTGTATGAAACCATCCTTCTTCATCCATTACTTCTGCGGTTTTTTCGGGAGCTTTGTAATACCCCTGCATTACATTAGGCCCTTTTACCAAAATTTCACCAGTTTTAGCAATTTTCACTTTTACCGTTTTTAACACTTTACCCACTGTTCCGATCCGTATTCCGTCTTCAAATTTTGAGATTACACTCACAACGGGAGAAGTTTCTGTCAAACCATACCCTTCGTAAATTGGCATTCCCGAAGCGTAGAAAACTCTCATTAAGCTTGATTCTAGTGCTGCACTTCCTGAAACAATTACATCAATGTTTCCTCCAAGGGCTTCTTGCCATTTGCTGAATATGAGTTTTCTGGCAATTTTCAATTTGAAATTGTACCAACCTCCTTTGTTGATGTCCCAATTGTGTCCCAATTTTACCGCCCAGAAAAAGAGAGCTCTTTTTATTCCCGATAAATCTTCTCCTTTTGCTATTATTTTGGCATACACTTTTTCGATAAGTCTCGGGACAGCTGTAAATAGGTTTGGTTTCACATCTTTAATGTCATCACCTACCGTTTCAAGAGACTCCGCAAAATAAATCGAAACTCCAATATACTGGTACAAATAAAGAATCATTCTCTCAAAAACATGACAGACTGGCAAAAAACTCAGTGCTTTTGCCTGTTTATCTACGGGCACTCTTTCCATACTATCTAGCACATTACTCACTATGTTGCTATGCGAAAGCATCACTCCTTTGGGCAAACCTGTTGTTCCAGATGTGTAAATCAAAGTCGCCAGATCTTCAGTTTTCACAGAATCTCTCAAATCTTCTACTTGTTTCTCGGAAATTTGGTGTCCAAGCGTCATAATTTCTTTCCAATTTTTTGCTCCTTTCACTTCATTAAAAGTATAAATACCTTCGAGCGAAGGAACATCAGGTGCAATAGAAGTAACTTTTTCGTAAAGTTCCTCATCTGAGACAATACACAGTTTTATTTCCGCATTGTTAAAAATATAAGTATATTCTTTTTCGGTAATTGTTGGGTAAATAGGAACCGAAACGGCTCCGATTTGGAGTAAAGCCACATCACAAATATTCCATTCTGATCGGTTGTTCGAAATGAGCGCTACTTTATCTCCCGGCTTTATTCCCAGTTGAATAAGTCCTTTACTCATTTCCATAGCTTTTGATAAATACTCTGAAGTTGAGGTCTTTATCCATTTTCCCTCTCTTTTATCTACGAGGCAATCCTCTTGCGGATTAGTTTCCAATTGATGGTAAGCAAAGTCAAATGTTCTTGTTAAAGTTGTCATAGGTTTCCTAATTTCTTTATCGCAAATTACATTAATTTTAAATTACTTACAAATCAAAAAAAAATCCTGTGATTTATTTTAACCCTTCTATTAATTGAGAATTAAATTCTTAAGTTTGTTTCTAGACAGAAAAATCTCTTATTCCGTATGAAACCATTTTTACTCCAACTGATTGAAACAGTGAAATCTGAGCACAAAAACCTGGGAGAAGTAACCTTAGTGGTTCCGACACAGCGAAGCGGAGTTTACTGCCGAAAGTACCTTACCGAATTGGCCGAAAAGACAACTTGGGCACCCACAATTATTACCATCGATGATTTCATTAAAACAAATTGCAAGCTAAAACCCATCGACAATATCGAATTGCTCTTTTTATTTTACGAAGTGTATTTAGAAGTAGAGAAAAATGAACCGGATTCATTTTATTATTTTTCGAAATGGGCACCAACTTTATTAGCTGATTTCAATGAAATGGATCATTATATGGTGGATTCTACCACTATTTTTAATGATTTACGAAATATAAAGGAAATAGACAATTGGAGTTTTAATGAAGAAAAACTGAGCGACATGCAACAAGATTTCGTTAAGTTTTGGGCTACTCTTCCACTTTTGTATTCCAAATTGAATGATCGATTAACAGGACTGGAAAAAGGGTATTCAGGGAAATTATACAAATGGGTAGCCACTTCGATTTACGAAGTGTTGGATGATCACGAACCAAACTCTGTTTATTTTGCAGGGTTCAACGCTTTATCTACCTCCGAAGAGCTAATCGTAGATACCTTTGTGAACAGCGGAAAAGGACAATTATTTATGGACGGAGATACGTTTTACATAGATAATTTGGACCACGAAGCTGGGATGTTTTTGGGAAAACAAATTTCGAGAAAGGGAAAAAAATCGATCAACTGGATTGACTCTTACTACGAGCAAGGAACCAAAAAAATAGAACTTCTCTCTACCCAATCTGATGTGATGATGGCTAAGACAGTTGGCGACCATTTAGCCAAGCTTTCGAGTGATGAAATTAAGAAAACTGCCGTTGTGTTAGCTGATGAATCTTTGTTGATTCCGGTGATAAACTCAATTCCTAGCTCAATTGATGCTTATAATATTTCGTTGGGATATTCGCTTTTTAACTCACCTGTTTTTAGCTTGTTAACCTCTGTTTTTTCTATCCAAGAAAGTTATATTAAACATAACAAAGGAAGTTTGCATTATCGCAGTTTTTTGGGTTTGGTAGAACATTACCTAATGAAAAAGGTTGTTAATTCTTATGCCCTAAAACAAGAAATTGTTTCGAAGAATATCACTTTTATTTCTAAAAAATTTATCCATGAAAAGGACGAGCTAAAAGGATTGGATTTTTTGTTTCAACAATGGAACCAAGAAAACATCGTTCAATCAGCTTTTGATTCCCTGCATCTGCTTATTTCTAAAGTGGTAGAATCTTTAGATTTTGGCACTAATTCCTTGGAGTTGGAATACTTGTTCTCGGCACAAAAAGTAATAAGAAAAGTAGAAAATAAATTGACCCACAAGAATTACATCTCTGATTTACAAACACTGAAACACTTGTTTTTTCAATTATTCAAATCGGAGAATGTCTCGTTCATTGGTGAACCTTTAGCTGGACTGCAATTAATTGGTATGTTGGAAACTCGAGCTCTCGATTTCGAAAATATTCTTTTGGTTTCTGTAAACGAAGACGTTTTACCAAAAGGAAAATCAAGCAATAGCTTTTTTCCTTACGAATTAAAAAAGCTTTATGGCTTGCCAACTTACAAAGAGAAAGAGGCGATTTATGCCCATCATTTTTACCGCTTGTTGCAGCGTTCTTCTAATATTTCACTTGTTTACAACAGCTCAATGTCTGGAATGAATGGAAGTGAAAAAAGCAGATACATTGAACAGCTAAAAGAGGAACTATCTGGATTCAACAACATCACAATTACGGAAAAAGTAGTTTCAACGGAGATAAATAAAACCACAGAAACGAGGAAGTCAATTAACAAAAATGACGCGGTTCTTGCCAAGCTACATTCTTTGGCAGAATATGGCTTCTCCCCTTCTGCCATATCGAAATACATGAGTTGTCCTCTCGATTTTTACTACAGTTACGTGGTTGGGCTGAGAGATGAAGAAGTGGTAGAAGAAGACATTGAAGCCAACACATTTGGAACAATTATTCATGCAGTTTTAGAACATCTGTACCAACCATTTGTAAATAAAAATATAGTGGGTAGAGATGTCCTTGAAATGAAAAATCAAGTGGAAGAATTACTTACTTTTTATTTTAAAAAAGAGTACTCTTCTCATTTCGATACAGGAAAAAACTTTTTGATGTTTGAAGGAGCAAAAAAATCTATTCTAAGTTTTTTGGCAAAGGAAGAAGAATTGGCACAAAACAATGACTTAATAATCCTTGGATTAGAAGAAGAGTTTATAAGAGATTTTGAGTTTGACACGAGCCAAGGCACTATAAAAACCCAGTTGAGAGGTAAAATTGACCGAATAGATTCGGTAAACGGAAAAAAGCGAATTATTGACTACAAAACGGGATTGGTAAAACCTGAAGACGTTAAATCTACGAATGTTTCTGCCTTGTTCTCCAACAAAAAATTTAAAGAAAAAGTGTTTCAGTTATTGGTCTATGACTTCTTGGTAGGAACAGAAAAAAACGCACTCAATGACTCCACAGCCGGCATAATTTCCACAAAATCTATTTCAAGCGGACTGATGGAATTGGCCATAAACAAAAGCAAACCAACTGAGGAAGACAGGGAAGAATTTCAAGCGGAAGTTGCAGAAATTTTGGCTGAAATTTTTGATTCAAGAATACCGTTTGAACACAAAGAAGAGGCCGAGTATTGTCACTATTGCGACTAGTCAAACAGCCTCCATTTGATTCCAAATTTGAATGCTCTGTCTTGAATTGGATATTGACTTACAGCTAAGTAATTTTGACCAAAATCATTGGAAAGATTCCAATTTGGATTTATGTTATTGAGATTTGCTGCTGTAAACACGTTGCTGTTGATGTGAGAAACTAACACAAAGAAAGAAAAGTTTCGTTTGATATAAAACTCAGAAAAAACATCAATTATTGGGTAATTACCAACTGTTTGGGAAGATTGAAGAGTAAACTCATCCAAAGCTGGATTGTAGTTACGCGGTGTAAATCTTGAATAATACAGCACGTTAACCCCCGCTTTAAATCTCAAAACTTTCTTGATTAATCTTCCTCTAAAAAAAATAGAACTTTGCAGCAATACATTCGGTACTTCAATACTTGCATCGGTGAATACATCCTGAACGTGAAGATTTGAGTTCAGGTAAAACCACTCTGTAAATTTAAATTCCTTGTTGAGGGTGAAATTAAAATAAGCGATTTGGGTTTGAATTGGTTGCGAGTTTTCATCAAAAAACACGGCATTATTCTGATTTTCAAAATGAAGACTTGCTCCATACCGCCTGCTATTATTGGAAGCTTGGGCTTTAAGCTTAATAATTGAGTTTCTGTTATTTACCTGGTTCCATACAAAATGATTGGAAGCGTACTGATTGAAATAAAGTTCGGGTAAATCGGTGAAATAATTTGCTTCCAGAGAAAGTTTAGTAAAAAGTGCCTCGGTGGATTTAATAACAGTTGCTTTGTTTTTCAATTCAAAGGACTCGTAACCGCCTTCAGAAATCATAAACTCCCCGTAAGATTCCACTTGTAAACTATCTTTTTGAAACCGATACACACCATAAAGCAAGTTCTCTAAATGAACTTGAAAAGGTGCTAAACTTGAGTACTCGTAATAATTTTGACCAATTCCAAATGCAAGATTCGAATGAGTAGAAGCCCACTCCAACTGAAACCGATGAGAAAGTTGTTCAAGCCTCAGGCTATCCGAAGTGGTAACGGAATCTTGAAAATAATTTTGAAAAAAATCGCCAGAATTTATCAGTTTCGTGTTTCGCTGAGTTCGAGAATAAGTAAGTTTTTGTCTTAATTGAAAATACTTGGTTGAATCAGATTTCGTAGCTCCCAATCGATAAGCGTGAGCAAAATCAATGTTCATTATTTTCAAATCCATATTATTGGAATTTGAGCCAGAACCTACCTTGAATTGATTGGGAAATGTAGATTTTAGGTTTCCATTGGAAGAATCCAACAAAGAAAAAAAGGTAGAATCAGAAATTCCTCCATTCAGATTTGAGTACCTCTTATAGTTCGCAAAATTGGCCTCGAACTGATATTGTTTGTTCTTGGGTAAAAAACTCAACCCAATCTCAAAATTGGAGAGCTCAGCTTCATTACTTACATAAATTCCTTCTGAGGTTGTTTTCAATATTTTAGCTTTCCCTACCAATGATTTGCTTAATTTTTGGTTATGTATTACCTCTACGTAATTCTCTCTACCAGAACCAGAAACATAAAAAACATCGGTAAATGTGGATGAATTAGAAGAATCAGGGAAAAGCTTTAAAAACTGCCTATTGTTTGATTGGAAAGGGGAAAGTAAATGGTACTTTGCCTGCCCTAAATTGGACAAATAAACCTCGCGATAATCTCTGTAAACAGAAGAGTTTTCAAAAATAGATTGAGTCGTATCTACCTTTTGTCCGTAAAGACAGGCGGAAAACAATATGGCAATAAGCGTAACAATCCTTTTCATAATGGGGTTAAAAGTAGGGATAAACGAAGAAATAGCCAATGGATTACTTCTGGTTGTTAAAAAGTTTAGCAAAGGTTGTTTTCTCCAAAGGATATTTGTTGAATGTCCCAATTGCTTTTGCAATTAACTCTCGCTCTTCTCCTTTTACTCTGTAAATACTTCCTGTGGAAGAAATTAGTTTTTTCCCTTCAAAATCTACTTCCCCAATTCCCTCGAGCTGGTCGTGGAGATAAACTGGTTTGAAATAATTGATTTTGAATTCTACTGTTGAAACAAGCGCCTGCGATTGGAAAGAAATAGACAAAGCGGCAGAACCCAATACCGAATCCATAAACCCAGCCACAACTCCACCATGGCATACGTTTGGAGAACTCAAATGTTTTTCAAGAACTGTCATCGAATACAAGGATTCACCAGGTGTTTTAACTGTAAGTTTCATCCCGTTTTCTTGGGCAAAAAGGTTTATTTTTTTGTAAATTTCAATTGGGTTATCAAACATTGTTAATATTTTATGGAGATTCAAAGATAGAAATACTTTGGTTTAAGTTTTAGATAAAAGAAAGTATTAGTACCTTTATCGCTTACGTTTATTGACTTGATAATTCAAGAAACATAAAACATAAAAACATGACTTGCAAAACCGTACAAGAATCAGTAAAAGAGATATTTACAAAGTATTTGGAACAAAACGGACACCGTAAAACTCCCGAACGTTTTGCTATTTTGAGCGAAATATTTGACCACCCAGAACATTTTGATGTCGAAGAACTTTATTCGCTCATGAAAAGAAAGAATTATCGGGTAAGTAAAGCAACAATATACAATACAATAGACTTATTACTAGCTTGTAATCTTATAAGGAAACACCAGTTCGGAAAAAACTTGGCTCAATACGAAAAGTCCTATCAATATAAGAAACATGATCACATTATTATTACGGACACGGAAGAAGTAATTGAGTTCTCAAACCCACTAATCAACGACATCAAAGAGATGGTGGAAAAAAAATTTGGCATTAAAGTAATGCACCATTCTTTATACTTGTACGCTCAAAAAAATGAATAAACAAAACAGACCGAAATAAAGACAGATAGTAAGTTTCAAAACAACTTAGGTTTGTTCAGTTGAGGAGAAAAAAAAGGTTGCTTTTTTTCAGTATCAAGCGGAAATAATCTAATTCCGAAATAAACACAAAAACTATTAAACAATAAACAAATAAAAACACATGGCATTAGATGTATTATTAGGACTACAATGGGGAGATGAAGGGAAAGGAAAAATTGTGGATGTACTTACCCCAAAATACGACATTATCGCTCGATTCCAAGGTGGACCAAATGCGGGGCATACTCTTGAATTCAACGGAATAAAACATGTTTTACACACTATCCCATCGGGTATTTTCAGAGACAATGTGCTTAATGTGGTTGGAAATGGTGTTGTGATTGACCCAATTATTTTTCAAAAAGAAATTGATGCTTTAACAAAAATGGATGTTGTGATAAACGACAAGCTATTCGTGTCGAAAAAAGCACATTTGATTTTACCAACACACAGATTATTGGATGCAGCTTCGGAGAAAGCGAAAGGAAAAGAGAAAATTGGATCTACGCTAAAAGGAATTGGTCCAACTTATATGGACAAAACAGGCAGAAATGGATTGAGAGTGGGAGATATTTTAAGTCCAAAATTTCAGGAGAAGTATGAACACTTGAAGTCTAAACACTGTAAAATGTTGGATTTTCAGAATTTCGATTACGACTTATCCGAAATGGAATCTGAATGGTTCAAAAGCATTGAATTCTTGAGAGGACTCAACATTATAGACAGTGAACATTTCCTGAATGCGCAAATGAAAGAAGGATTATCTATACTAGCAGAAGGCGCACAAGGAACACTTTTGGATATAGATTTTGGAACCTACCCATTTGTGACTTCTTCTAATACGGTGACTGCGGGAACAGCTACAGGATTAGGAATTGCTCCAAACAAAATTGAGGGAGTAAACGGAATATTCAAAGCGTACGTTACACGTGTAGGAGGTGGTCCATTCCCAACTGAATTAATGGATCAAACGGGTGAAGATATGCAAAAAGCGGGTCATGAATTTGGAGCAACTACAGGTAGACCAAGAAGGTGCGGATGGTTAGATCTACCTGCATTAAAATATGCGATTATGGTCAATGGTGTCACCGAACTAAGTATGATGAAGGCAGATGTTTTATCTGGCTTTGACCCAATTAAAGTGTGTACTCATTATAAAATAGGCGATGAATTGTACGATTATTTTCCATACGATATTTGCGATGAAAAAATTGAGCCAGTTTACATCGAGTTAAAAGGATGGAAAGAAGACCTAACTCAGCTAGATTCGATTGACCAAATCCCATCACAACTTAACGATTACATTGAATTTCTTGAAAGCGAACTTGAAACACCTATTACAATTGTTTCGGTCGGACCAAATAGAAACCAAACGTTAATTAGAAACTAAAATATACTTGTTTTTTTATCGTTACCCTTTCATCAAACAAAAGCTTACGTTGAAAAACAATACACAACATAATTCAAAAACAACTGCTCGAATTTTTCTGGTAGTTGTTTTTTTTGCTTTTACTCCTTTTCTTAATCAAGCGCAAATAAAAGGTGACCCCTTACTTAATGATACCTCCAATAATTTAATTCATTTTATTGGCGCAGATTCCATAATACCGCAGAACGGAAACATTAATGTGGCAAAAATTGTGGGCAATGCTCGTTTCATGCAGGACAGTGTTTTTATGAGGAGTGATTTTGCTTTACTCGACTCCAAATTGCAGTTTTTGAAAGCGGTGGGAAACGTAAGAATTAATCAAGGAGATTCTCTTTTCTTGTACGGAGATTCGTTGGATTATGAGGGGGAAACTAGAATTGCGATTGTAAGAGGAAATGTACGATTAATTGAAAACGATTTAACTCTATCTGCTCCTTCTATTCGCTACGATTTAACGAACAATACTGCCTATTACACCGAAGGTGGACAAGTGGTAAGCAAAAAGAATAAAAACACGTTAACCAGTAACTTAGGGTATTATTTTTCTGATTACAAAACGCTTTCTTTTAAGGGTGATGTAAAGTTAATTAATCCAGAATATGTAATGACTTCAGACACTCTGGATTATAATGAACTAACAGAAATTGCCTACTTTTCAGGAAACACATTCATCAAAGGAGATGGGAATTTAATTTTTTGTAGAAATGGGTTCTATGACACTCGAAATGATATTTCGGAGTTTAATGAAGACGCTTACCTCATATCGGACGGTCATACAATAAAAGGGGACAAACTTTATTACGACAGAAATATAGGTTTGGGACGAGCAATCGGCAATATTAGCTTGAAAGACTCTGTCAATCAAATCATTGTGACGGGAGATTATGGCACACGAAATGAAACGAACAACCAATCTTTTGTTACGGGTCACACGTTGGTTAGCAAATGGTTCGAGGAAGAAGACACCTTATTTTTATCAGCAGACACAATCAAGGTTGTGAAAATTGACTCTACCAAAAACAATCAACTATTCTGTTTCCACGATGTCCGTATTTTTAAAACAGATTTACAAGGAGTATGCGATTCCATGGTTTATGTTCAGTCCGATTCCTTGATACAACTGTTCCACTCCCCTTTTATCTGGTCAGAAAATAGTCAGATGAACGGTGACACAATACTTATCTTACTCTCGGCCAAGCGAATAAAAGAACTAAGACTGAGAGACAATTCCTTTATCATTGATGCAGTTTCGGTGATTGACACCACTTCTAATGACACAATTCCGACTGGTCAGTATAATCAAATTAAAGGAAAGAACGTAAAAGCCATTTTCAGTGAAGATACAATCAGAACTGTTTTTGTAACAGGAAATGGGCAAAGCCTCTATTTTACTCAAGAAGAAGGAGAGCCAGCCCAAGGATTAAACAAAATTGATTGCAGCGAAATGAAAATTAAATTCGAAAAAGGAACAATCAAGCAAATTGCTTTTCTCAATAAGCCTGACGGAATTCTTTTGCCCATTCAAGACGTTACGCTCAAAGATCAGCAATTAAAAGGATTCTTGTGGAAAATAGAAGAACGACCAAGTTCCAAAACCAGCCTAATTCACTAATTTCACAAAGATGAAAAACAAACAACATCTGATATCAAATCGTGCATTTTGGGCTATTTTTGCTTGCTTTAGCTTCTTTTATATTCGTGGATTGTTCACCCTTATTTACGGGACTGATGCCACTATCTATGCCTCTTTGAGTGCCGAGATGATGGAAACCAAAAATTGGCTTCAGATTTTTCACAAAGGAAATGATTACCTAGACAAACCTCCTTTGCACTTCTGGTTATCTGCCGGTTCATTTTCATTATTTGGTGTCTCCAGTTTTGCTTATAAACTCCCTTCTTTTCTTTTTACTCTTTTGGGAACATATTCCACTTTCAGACTAGGAAAGTTACTTTACAATACTCAGGTTGGAAAAATTTCCTCCCTACTCTTCTACTCCTCTTTTGCTGTTATTTTAATCAATCAAGATGTACGAACGGATACGATTTTGGTGGGAATTGTGGTGTTTTCTTTGTGGCAATTAATTACCTACGTTCAAACCTCAAAATGGCTCAACCTTATACTTGGGTTTATTGGAATTGGCATGGCGATGCTCGTAAAAGGTCCAATTGGACTCATGGTTCCAGTTTTGAGTTTGGGCATACATTTCTTAGTAAAGAAAGAGTGGCACAATATATTTAAATGGCAATGGCTGGTGGGGATTTTAATCTCAATACTTGTCATTTCGCCTATGCTTTGGGGACTTTACCATCAATTTGATTTACAACCCAACAAGGAGTTTAATTTAGCATCAGGAATGGAAGGAAAAGGAACTTCTGGTCTTAAATTTTATTTTTGGGATCAGTCTTTTGGTCGAATTACGGGAAGCAACAAAGAATGGAAAAATGATTCTTCCCTCTTCTTTTTTGTCCATACCTTTCTCTGGTCCTTTTTACCTTGGTCTATTTTAGGAGTTTTCGGATTATTCAAAAAAATAAAAGAATCAGTTCTGAATCGAAATAAGCACGAATTCTATACACTTGGCGCGATTGTCATCCCTTATTTAGCTATGTCCAAATCGCAGTTTCAGTTGCCGCATTATATTTATGTCTTTTTTCCAATGTGGTTTATATTGACAGGTTGGTATGTATACAAATTAACCGAGACAAGCCCTTGGTACAAAGCTTTAAGGTGGATTCATGTTGTGCTCAATTTTGCTTTTATTTTGGTTTCCGTTCTTGTTTTGACTTTGTTTTTTCCTACAAAATCACTTTTCATTTGGCTACCTTTATTAGTCGGAATGATTGGCATGACCTATTTGTACAAAAATTACAAAGGAAAAATACAGCTTATCTACACAACCTTACTCGGTTTCGCAATTGTGATGTTCATATTTAGTTTTCATTTTTTACCTCAAGCAGTGAGTTTTGACGGACCGTATCAAGCGGCAGTTAAGAGCAAAGAATTAAGGGTGAACCAATTGTTTTCGAATAACGCTCAAAGTCTATCTTTTGATATATACGCAGATGTAAATGTGACCTACAAAAATGTGTATCAACTTCAAGACTATACCAATAACGGAAATTATATTTTTGTGAATGAGTCGCAAATTGCTGATGTGCTTAAAACTTACGAAGAAAAAGCGGTGTATGAATTTAATCATCACGCTGCCACCAACTTAAAGTTGTCATTTTTATTAGAAAGTTCGAGATCAAATACGCTCGAAAAATTCTATTTAGTTGAAATTTAATTCTCTTTCAATCGATTTCAATCCTTTTTCAAAATCGGCTCCTATTTGCGATTGTAATATTCCTAGTTTACCAAGAGGTCTTTCCCAAAAAGAAAGAGTTCTTCTTGATTTCCAAGAAACTGTTGTGCCAGATTCGTTGTCAGAAAGTCGAATGATATTTTTGGTAACAGAGTTTCTTTCTTTAAGCCGCAAAACGTACTCCAACTCGACAAAAGGCTCAATGCTAGTAACCATCCTACTCCCTGAACCAAATTCTTGCGAATGCCAAGCTACCTTTGCTCCTGCTCTGCCAGAAATACCTGAATAAGTGTAGTGAACAGTATCGGATTGTGATTTCCAAGGCATCCAACTTTCCCAGTTTCTAAAACGAGAAAACTTGTGCCAAACAATCTGCCTAGATTGAGAAAAACCTTGGGTTTTCTCGACTTCGTAAAAACCTGGAGAAAAAATAGCCACAAAAAAATAAAGCATGAAAAATGAAAACAGAGAAATAACGGTTCCAAGAATAAATTTCATGCTTTTAAATTAGTCTTGAACAACCCCCATGGCAGTGAATTTCTCTATTCTAGAATCAATTAATTCTTGAGGCTTTAGTTCACTCAAGGCTTTGATGTGTTTTTTGATTTCCGACTTCACCTTCTTGAAAGTTGCTTCTCTATCTGAGTGCGCTCCCCCAACAGGTTCCTTGATAATTCCGTCAATCAATTTATTTTTTTTCATGTCTTTGGCGGTCAGTTTCAAAGCCGAAGCTGCCTCTTCCTTGTGCTCCCAATTTCTCCATAAAATAGAAGAACAAGATTCGGGAGAAATTACTGAGTACCAAGTATTCTCTAACATCAATACTTTGTCACCAATTCCAATTCCTAAAGCACCGCCAGATGCACCTTCACCAATTACGATATTGATCACGGGAACTGTCAAATTCATCATTTCGTACAAGTTTCTTGCGATTGCTTCGCCTTGTCCTCTTTCTTCTGCTTCCAATCCAGGAAAGGCTCCTGGTGTGTCAATCAAACAAACGATTGGCTTGTTAAATTTTTCAGCCATTTTCATCAATCGTAACGCTTTTCTGTAACCTTCAGGGTTTGGCATACCAAAGTTTCTGTATTGTCTTTGCTTGGTATTGATTCCTTTTTGTTGCCCGATAAACATAACAGATTGTCCGTCAAGAAGACCAAAACCTCCCACCATTGCTTTATCGTCCTTTACTCCTCTATCGCCATGAAACTCAATAAAATTGCCCTCGGTAATTGATTCAATGTAAGCTAAAGTGTACGGTCTTTCAGGGTGTCGCGATACCTGAACTCGTTGCCATGGCGTCAGATTATCGTAAATCTCCTTTTTAGTATCTATAATTTTCTGTTCTAATTCCTGAACAGTCGCAGAAGCATCCACCTCTCCTTTATTTTCTATGTCTTTTAGCTTAGCCAATTGCTCGTCTAGCTCTTCTATCTTTTTCTCGAAATCTAAATAAATAGCCATAATTCTTAAATTTTATCGAAGATACATAACCCTCAGAAAATACGAATAGTATTTTATTATTTTTCATTCACAACGTGTAGTTCAAAGTTTATTTTTATCCATATCAATATGCAAGGTATAACTTTTACCGTGTAGGGAATAAAATACATTTTTCTAATAAATTCTGGATAAATATCTGTGGGAGAAAGCAAAGTGAATAAGACAGTAAGTAACAAAAGTACCTTATCGATAACGGTTACTTTATTCTTTGTAAAAAACCAGACCGCAATTCCCGTAACGGCCAAAATAAAAGTAGCCGATTCTGCCATGTGATTGAATAATACGACCCAAAGCAATACACTTGATAAAAATAACTGACGGTATCGCAGCTCTCCATATCTTTTGTATCGAAGCAGAGGAAAAACAAAAACTAGCACTCCCAAAAGCAATAGGTAATTCTTAACCGAAGCCGGCACGCCAAACCACGAATTCAAAAAACCCATCACAGAGAACTTTAATTCGTTGGAATGGTCATTTCCTAATAAATGAAACCAGCTTTCATATTGAGAAAAGAGCGAATGAGGATCGATAAAGAGCAAAGGAGTTAGAGCGAATAACAAGGTAAAGGCCATCACCCACCGAGCAGATTTCCATTTTTGTGGATGAAACAAGTAAAAAACAAAAGCTACGAGACCAAATAGCTTGATAAACACTGTTGAAACAAGCATCCACGCACTCTTTCTGTTTTTCCCGTTTTCGAGAGAATGAAATGCAAGTAAAATTAAGCCTGCAATCAACGCATTACTTTGAGAGTTCTGAGTCGTTGTAATGAGTTCGATTAACACAAATAAAAAGGCAAATACAAATCCATTTTGGATGTTGTATTTCAGTTTTTTCATTCCAGCATATAACACAGCGACATTCAGTAAATTCCAAAGAAACAAGCCCAGCCAAACAGGAAAATGGGCTGTAAGTCCCATGAAAAGGGCAAAACTCGGACTGTATTTAAACAAATCGTAATAAGAGTTAGGATAGGCCACATACAAATCTTCATTATTCAGTAAATGAAAAAATGATTCTTGAAAAATAAGGTAGTTGTTGTACAAAGTATGTGAGTACCCTTCGTTCTCTACAAACAATCTCTGCGCTGTAATTAACCCAACCAATACAATCATAAATCCCCATTGGAATTTACGGTTATTCGCTAGCTTTAAAACGTTTTGAATCATAGTTTCAAAAGTAATTAAAATATCTTTCTATCCTTATGAAACAAGCTGGGATTAATAAAATCCCTTATCTTTGTATTCCAAAAAAAATCATAGGCAATGACAACAAATGACAAGAACAATAAGATTGTAGAAGATCTTCTTTTAGATTTAGCTTCCAATGACCCAAAAACGCTTACTTCAGCTCTCAAAAGAGTTCGTTCAAAAGGAAATGAGAAAGTTATCCCGGCCTTATTCAAACTAATTGAAGAGAATGAGGAGGAAAGCATTGTAGAAGAATCTAAAAAAATCATTCTCGAACTCAAGTCAACTTCTGCCATTCCTTATTTATTGAAAGAATTAGAGACCAATAAAAACTCTTCCACAAGAGAATTGGTTCTTAATTCATTTTGGCAAACTGGTTTTAATGCTCACGAACACATGGATAAATTTGTGAAAGCTGCCACCAAAGGTACTTTTATGGAGGCTTTTGAGGCTTACACGATAATTGATAATTTGGAAGGACCTTTTGAGGAAGAGTCAATCATGGAAGCCCAGTTGATTTTGAAATCTCATTTTTCGGAAAATCATGACGAAGATGAAAAATTTGAAATCCTTAAGAATATTGCCAAACAACTCGCCAATTACGAACTAACTATTCAGTAGTTTTTGGTTTGTGTTTACACATATTGAGGTAAAGGTGGGTGCTCATTGTGCTTGAAAGTATGATATTGCATACTCTTTCGCATAACCTTGATCTCCACCGGTGAAATAGAGGTACACTTTTAATTCTTCAAAATCTTCTTGGCAGAAATAGGTTTCTTGAACAAACTCAAAGCCTTCTTTCCATTTTTTTGTGGAATGGCAAGTTGCCGTGTAGTAATCACTATTTGGTTTATCATCAAACACAAATTGAACATTCTCGTTGCTCCTCCAGGCCTCTACCGTAATTTTGTCTCCTTTTTTAACCGATTTGAATGTTACAGGAAATCCAAAAGGATTTTTTGGAGTTAGTTCCATCCAATAACTAGTTGTAGAATCTTGGGCTTGCACATAATTGGTGTTTCCATTGACAACCCCAAACTCAAAAGAATGCTCATTTCCCAATTCTTTGGCTGTTTTGTCCGAAAAATCTCTTTCCCAAACCTTTTTCAAAGGATTATTGGAGTAAAAAGAATCAAACATTCTATTTGCTGTGTATCCTGTTGCCAAGAAAGCATAGACTAAAAATAAAGCTGAATTCCATTTTGGGATTAAAATTCGTTTTGAGGAAAACAGAAGAAAGAGCATGGGATAAACGGGTGTAAAATACCTTCCCATCAAGGGCCAAAGTTTTTCGTTCCCCACTGGGTTCCAAGTAAGGTATTGAGAAAGCATAATAAGAATGGTGGTGATTCCAACCACAACAAAAAGGATTATTTTTTGTTTGACAGAGAGAAAATAAGTGTCTCCGGAATTGCCAAAAGCAAAAAACAAAATGACACAATAAGCACACACGATAAACCACAATGGCATTTTGAATCTATTCCAGCCTAAATTGCCAATGTAGCCAGTCATCATATCTCCAAACTCTCGCACGTAAGAGGAAGCGAACACCTCGATAGTGTGTAGTTTGTTTTGTTGGATGAATTCCTTTTGTAAATTCATATCTGCTTGATAACCCAAAGTTACCTGATCTCTGTATTCTGGGTTGTAATCTAAATAGGAAGTATAAAAAGAATCTATGTGATTTTTCCACCCGATTGCCGCTCCCAATCCAATTGCTATGGATAAGAAAACAAAAGCGGTCATTTTTAGTTTACTACCAAATTTCGCTGCCGGAATAAGAAACAATAACAAAACTAACGGAATGTAAACCAGTTTTGCCAAGCCGATAAGCGTTATGAGCAGAAGAAGAACTAATTTTATCCTAGCAGTGACAATTTCTTTGGCCAAAGCAAGGTTCAAAACAAGAGCTATGAACATCCAGCTTAATCCATTAATCATCATGTCTGCGCTAAATGAAGAATTGATAAACAATGACATGGGAAGTAGGAGCAATACCGCGAATAACTTTTTTTTGATTGGTAAGAATTTAAACACAACTCTCATCATGATCATCCAGCAGAGGAATGAAGCCATTTTTACGAGATAGAATAAAGAATAAGGGGGGAGATGCAACCAGAGTCCTATTCTCATAGCAATTACCTGAGGAATGTAAGAAACAGGAGAATAAACTGCTGTATTAGGAAAGTGCATAAAAACCTTCTTATACTCGTGTAGCTCTATATTCTTGGTATTCTCTAATACCGCTTTTTCCATTTTGTGATAAGGATTATAGCGGAAAGGTGTGAATGTTTCTTGAAACAAATGAAAGGATTCTGGCACGTATCCTCCAACGGAACGATTCTCCGAGATTGGCGAAATATTTCCGTTTGCCAATTGGTAAGATCTAAAAAAGTGATTGGGCGAATCAGGAACCTGAAACGGTGGAACCGTAATAATGTACACAATCCCCATCAATAAAGCAGTGAACCACACGAGATTTTCGAATTGAGAAAAGAGCTTTTTGACATAGGTTGCATTCATAACTCAAAGTTAAGGATATTTTGAAGTTCTCCCCTATTCCTGTTTGCCTTTCAAGGTAGAATGTGATTGATATCAATATTTTGGGTTATTTCCTTTATCAGTAGTAGTTTTAGTAAAATGAACTTCCTATGTCGGAGATAACTGTAAGACCCAGAATAAAACACGAAGTAACTCTTAATCCCGATAAAGTAAGAGAATTGCTCATACATCATGAACAATTTCACTCGAATGAATTGCTGTTTTCTAAGAAACATAATCACTGTACGATTGAGATTCACCCTAGCAAGCAGCATTATTGGTCACCGTATGCAACCTTCAATTTAGAAAAAACAGAAACTGGAACGATCGTAAGAGGAATTGTTGGTCCTCGTCCTAATTTATGGGCAAGCTTTATGGTTTTGTACGTTTTCTCATTGGCAAGTTTTACAACAACCGCAGTAATTGGCACAGGAATGCTTTCTTTGAACAAAAGCGGTATACTTTTGTATATTTCACCTATTTTTCTAGCTCTATTCATAGGAACCTATTTAGCCGCAAAATTTGGCAAAACGAAGGCTTCTTACCAAACCAAAAAAATAAAAACCTTTATTTATCAAGCCCTTTTTCAAAACGATTTATCCCCAAAATAAGGTTCATATCTCACAGGTTTTACTCCTATAAATAAAGGTCATTTTTTGTTATCTTTGTCAAAATCAGAAAAGACACATGACTTTAATCAAATCAATCTCTGGGATAAGAGGAACCATTGGAGGAACCATTTCCGATAACCTAACACCCATAGATGTTGTGAAATTTGCTTCGGCTTACGCACAATTTATAAAGAATAGAACACACAAAAATTCCATAAAACTTGTCATCGGTCGAGACGCTCGATTGTCTGGCGAAATGGTAGCAAATTTAGTAAACGGAACCCTAATTGGAATGGGTGTTGAAGTAATAGATTTGGGTCTATCCACTACTCCTACTGTGGAACTCGCAGTTCCAATGGAAAATGCTGACGGTGGTATCATTATTACCGCAAGTCACAATCCCAAACAATGGAATGCCTTAAAATTATTGAACGAAAAAGGTGAATTTATCTCAGGAAAGGAAGGAGAAGAATTAATTTCAATTGCGGACTCGGGAACCTACAAGTATGTATCTGTGGATGAGCTAGGTAGTGTTACAAATGATGATTCTTACCTTCAGAAACACGTTGAATCTGTCATAGGTTTAAAACTAGTGGATAAAGAAGCGATAAAAAAAGCAGGTTTTAGAGTCGTGGTAGATGCAGTGAACTCCACGGGAGGAATTTTTATTCCGGCACTTCTAGAGGAACTTGGAGTAGAAGTAATCAAATTGTATTGCGAACCTACGGGTCATTTTCCGCACAATCCAGAACCATTAGCCGAAAACCTTACGGAAATATCTGCGTTGGTTATAGAAAAAAAAGCCGACTTGGGTATAGTAGTTGACCCAGATGTGGATCGATTGGCTTTTGTGTGCAATGACGGAAGTATGTTTGGCGAAGAATATACGTTGGTAGCAGTTGCAGATTTTGTTTTGCGCCACACTCCAGGAAACACAGTTTCCAATTTATCTTCTACTCGAGCTTTGAGCGATGTGACAAACCATAATGGTGGAGAATATTTTGCTTCTGCTGTTGGAGAAGTAAATGTGGTAGAAAAAATGAAAGCCGAAAATGCAGTAATTGGAGGAGAAGGAAATGGAGGTGTTATTTACCCAGAATCCCACTACGGAAGAGACGCTCTTGTTGGGGTTGGATTATTCTTAACTCACTTAGCTAAGGAAAAAAAGACCTCGAAAGAATTACGTGATTCTTATCCAAATTATGAAATGAGTAAAAACAAGATTCAGTTAACTCCAGAAATTGATGTGGATGATATCTTGTTGAAAATGAAAGAAAAATACAAAGATGAAAAGGTAAACGATATCGATGGAGTAAAAATTGATTTTGCCGATGAATGGGTTCATTTACGAAAATCGAATACCGAACCTATTATCCGAGTATATTCTGAGAGCAAAACAGAAGAAAGTGCAGCTAAAATTGCACAAAAAGTGATGGATGATATCCACGAAATCATAAACAACTAAGACCGATTAATATGGCAATATATTTTGACAGTGCAGCCACTACTCAAATTGATGAACAAGTGATTGAGGCGATGCACGATTGTATGAAAGACAATTATGGCAACCCATCTTCTACCCATTCTTTTGGAAGAAAAGCAAAAAACACATTGGAAACATGTCGGAGAGAAATCGCTGAGTATTTTGGCGCACAACCTTCGGAAATAACTTTTACATCTTGCGGAACAGAAGCAGATAATTTAGCTATAAAATGTGCTGTAGAAGAATTGGGAGTTACCCGAATTATATCATCTGAAATAGAGCACAAAGCAGTATTGAGTATGGTTAAGCACATTGCAAAACTTCACAATATTGAAGTAAATTATGTAACTGTGAACGAAAAGGGAGAAGTTGATTTAACTCACTTAGAGGAGCTTTTGTCCAGTTCAGAAAAGAAGACTCTTGTTTCGCTGATGCACGCAAACAATGAAATTGGCACTTTGTTACCTATCAAGAAAGTGGGTAATTTGTGTAGAACATACAACGCCTATTTTCATTCAGACACGGTTCAAACTGTGGGTCATTTCCCGCTTAATTTTGAAGAAATGGGAGTTCACTTTGCCGCTTGTGCCGGTCACAAAATTCACGGACCCAAAGGAATTGGTTTTGCTTACGTAAACAAATCTATTTCGCCAAAATCTATGATTATTGGTGGAGGGCAAGAAAGAGGACTGAGAGCTGGTACAGAAAACTTAATAGGAATTTGCGGACTGCACAAAGCACTCTCTCTCTCCTACTCCAACCTAGAACATGATAAACAACACATAGCCGAACTAAAAGAGCACATGAAGAATGAATTAATGGCTCATTTTGGTAGTCAGATTAGAATTAATGGCAGTCCCGATAATTCTCTTTACACCGTGCTTTCTGTTTCATTTCCCAACAATGATAACAACGGTTTGTTGTTATTCAAGCTAGATATGAAAGGAATTGGATTATCCGGAGGAAGTGCTTGTAATTCTGGCGCAGACCAAGGATCTCATGTCATTAGAGGAATTTACCCAAATGCCTCTGATTATGTTCCGTTGAGGTTTTCGTTTAGTAAATATAACACAAAGGAAGAAGTGGATTTGTGTATTGAAGCATTAAAAGAAATGGTAGAAACAGCCGTTTCGGTCTAATTTAAAAAGAATGAAAGTCACATTTTTAGGAACAGGAACATCTCAAGGAATACCCGTAATTGCTTGCGATTGCGAGGTGTGTAGTTCCAAAAATGACAAAGACAAAAGACTACGGGTTTCTGTGTTGATTGAAACAGAGAAAAACACCTTGGTGATTGATACTGGTCCTGACTTTAGAACCCAAATGCTAAGGGCAAAAGTCAAAAACATTGACGCTATTTTGTACACGCACGAGCACAAAGATCATGTGGCAGGAATGGATGATGTTCGTCCTTTTTGTTTTAAACACAAGAAAGAAATTGAAATATATGCTCATGAACGGGTATTGAATCAATTAAAGCAAGAATTTCATTACGTGTTTGATGAGCGATTCAATTACCCTGGAATTCCAAGAATAAATGCCAACGAAATAGAGAACAAACCTTTCCTTATCAATGAAGAAACTATTATTCCGATAGAAGGACTTCACTACAAGTTGCCGGTTTTTGGTTTTCGAGTGGGTGATTTTACTTACATCACCGACATGAATTTAATCTCTGACAAAGAGCTCGAAAAAGTGAAAGGAACTAAAATATTGGTGCTGAACGCACTTCAGAAAAATCCTCACATTTCTCACTTCACCTTGGATGAAGCAAAGGAAATAGTCAATAAAATAAAGCCCGAAAAAGCTTATTTTACTCACATGAGCCACACTTTAGGATTGCACGAAGACATAATGAATGAGCTACCCTCAAATGTAGAATTGGCTTACGATGGATTACAAATTATACTGTAATGAACAAAGAGAATCTAATCACTTGGCGAGATTTTGATAAAATGGAACTTCGGGTTGGAACAATTGTGAACACTACTGAATTTAAAGAAGCGATTAATCCGTCTTTCCTTCTTACTATTGATTTTGGAGATTTCGGAATTAGGCAGTCATCTGCTCAAATAACTACTTTATACAATGCTTCTGAAATAATTGGTAAACAGATAGTTGCAGTCACCAATTTTCCTAAAAAACAAATAGCAAACAAAATGAGTGAATGCTTAGTTCTTGGTACCTTGGGTCAAGAAAATGAGATCACTTTATTAAGTACAGATAAACCGGTTAAAAATGGAATTAAAGTAGGTTAATGCCTACTTTTGATAAAGAGAAAAACACACTATGTCATTTTATAAATATTCAGCAAACAAACCAAACGGAGAATCCGTGGATATGGAAACCTTCAAAGGAAAGGTAGTATTGGTAGTAAATACTGCTACAAAATGTGGACTCACTCCGCAATTTGCCGGACTAGAAAAATTACACAAAGACTACAAAGAAAGAGGTCTGGTAGTTTTAGGATTTCCCTGCAATCAATTTTTGGGTCAAGAACCTGTATCGAATGACAAAATGGAAGAAACTTGCCAAATAAACCACGGAGTTACTTTCCAACTGATGGAAAAAATTGACGTAAATGGAAATAAAGCACATCCGATTTACAAGTTTTTGAAAAGTAAAATAAAATCGGGAGTATTTAGTAGCCGAATTAAATGGAATTTTGAAAAATTCCTGATTGATGGAAACGGAAAGCCAATCAAACGTTTTTCTCCAAAAGCAAAACCAGCCTCCTTTGAAGGAGAAATTATAAAAGCGCTCAAACAAATTTAACTATGAAAACAATTTCTATTTTCGCGCTAAGCGCATTATTCTTTATTTCTTGCTCAGCTGCTGAAAAGAAAACCAAACCAACTGAATCAAACGAATTAAACCAAACAGATATGAAAGCAACTAACATTTATGATTTTACCTACTCTACTCCTAGCGGTGAAAAAAAATCGATGGATGAATACAAAGGCTCTCTTTTATTAATTGTGAACACGGCTACCAAATGCGGACTCACTCCGCAGTTCACAGGGCTAGAAGAATTGCATCAAGAGTTTGGCGACAAAGGATTAAAAGTGCTCGGATTTCCGTGTAATCAGTTTGGAGGCCAAGAACCCTTAACCAACCAAGAAATGGTAGAGACTTGCAAAATAAATCATGGCGTTACATTCGAATTGGCTGAAAAAACCGAAGTAAATGGAGCAAATGCCAATGAATTGTATAAGTTTTTGAAAAAAGAGCAAGCAATTGCAGGAGACAATGAAATTAGATGGAATTTTGAGAAATTCTTGATTGATAAAAATGGCAACGTAATTTCGAGATTTTCTCCACAAACTACACCAGAAGAGATTAAATCTGAAATAGCGAAATTATTGTAACACTACGAGTGAGAAGCTCTTTTCAGTCGATCGTTGATGGAATTTCCTAAAGCTTTTTTGGGCATCATCTCGGCTATGATAACCTCAAGATCTAATTGATCCAACTCTTGCAGGTACTCATATAAATTATGAGCAGCTTCATCCAAATTACTAGTTACGGATAAAATTTTATGTGCCAGAACAAGTTCTTGAGAATCGAAAAAATTAAAAGACAACAAACCTATTTTTTTACCCCCGTTTCGCCTTATTTCTTCCTCCAAATTTTCTGTCAAAATCAATTTGGTTCTGGGCGAATAGTGTTTATCGAGCATTCCGGGAGCCTCAGGAGCTTCATTATCTGAGTTCAGCACTTCTATTTTTCCGGTTATTTCCTCAATTTTGTTTTGTGCCAATGCGCCTAATCTGTATATAATTGGCTTGCCTTCTCGAAACCCAACAATGGTAGATTCGATTCCGTTTTCACATTCTCCACCATTGAGAATAAAAGGAAGTTTGTTCTCAAAATATTCAAAAACCCTCTCTGGATTGGTCGGACTTATACGCTTAAAAGGATTGGCACTTGGAGCTGCCAAAGGAAAATCGATAGATTTTAGTAGCTCAAGAGTAACAGGGTGATTGGGCATTCTTATTCCTACTGTTGGTTTGTTTGCAGTAATAACATCCGGAATACTTGGATTTTTATCCAGAACCAAAGTAAGCGGACCTGGCCAAAAGGTTTGTGCCAATTGACAAGCCACATCAGGAATATCAATAGCTATTTCCTCTAATTGATCAAAAGAGTGAATATGAACTATCAACGGATTGTTGAGTGGCCTTTCTTTTAATTCAAAAATCGACCTAATGGCTTGTTCGTTGTAAATATTTGCGGCCAATCCGTACACAGTTTCTGTAGGAATTGCAACCGCTTTCCCTATTTTCAAAAAATGTGCCGCTTGACTTATGTTGTCAGAGATGTTTGTAAACATATGCTCAAGAATTAATCTTATGCAAAGTACTGAATAATATATAAATAAATCGGCATTCCGATAGTGATATTAAATGGGAAAGTAATTGCCAAAGCCATCGGTACATAAAGTCCTGAATTGGCTTTGGGCACTGCCAGTTTCATTGCAGCAGGCACCGCAATATACGATGCACTTGCTGCCAAAATTGCAAACAAGAGTTGATCACCTAAACTATCTGAAATATAAGGGCTGAAGAAAGCGACTACACAGCCATTTATAAAAGGAATAATCACCGCAAAGGCAAAAGGAAAAAATCCGTTTTTCCAGAAAGCTGATAATTTTTTTCCACTTGTGATTCCCATGTCCAATAAGAAAACTGCTAGAAACCCCTTGAACAAATCTGTGGTAAAAGGAGTGATTCCTGCAGCGTGTTTTTCACTAGCCAAAAAACCTATGATCAAACTTCCTACAATTAACACTACACTTCCATTGGTAAAGGAATGTTTTACAATGGAGCCAAAAGACATTTTTTCTTCGCCTACTTCCTCTTTCTTCGATTTTTTAAATATTTTGAGCATCAGCACTCCTACAATAATTGCAGGAGCCTCCATAAGAGCCATAACGGCTACCATGTGACCACCGAAAGGAATTAGGAGCGATTCTAAAAACGAAACAGCTGTTACAAAAGTGACAGCACTCACCGAACCGTAAGCAGCACAAATTGCTGCTGCATTGAACACTCCAAGTCTTTTTCTTAGAATAAAAAAAGTGTAGAATGGAACTACGATAGCTAAGAAAATTCCAAAAAGAAGAATTATAATAGTATCCATTCCGAGATCACTGTGGGCAAGTTCTTGTCCTCCTTTAAAACCAATTGAAAACAGTAAATAAAGCGAAATGAACTTTGAAGACCCCTCCGGAATTGCCAAGTCACTTTTTAATTGGACCGCAACGAGCCCAAGAACAAAAAATAGTAGCGCTGGATTCGTGAGGTTTTGTAGAAGTAAATCTATAGTCATAGTGGATTTTATTTGTGATGCAAAATTGACAAAATTTATTCATATAATTTCATTTATATTTTTTAGCTTTATCATTAATCTATTTTATGAACTATACTATTCATCAATTACGAATCTTTGTCAAAATTACTGAGAAAGAGAGTATCACAAGAGCTGCAGAAGAACTCCATCTTACCCAACCTGCTGTTTCTATACAGCTCAAAAACTTACAAGAGCAATTCGACATTCCTTTGATCCAGGTGATTGGCCGAAAAATTCACGTAACCGATTTTGGAAAGGAAATAGCTGAAGCAAGTAAAAAAATTCTTGCGGAGGTAGAAAAAATCAAACATAAAAAATATGCATACCGAGGCTTGTTGTATGGCAACCTTACTATTTCGGTTGTCTCAACAGGCAAATATGTCATGCCCTATTTTTTGGCTGGCTTCCACTCTATTCACAAAGGAATTGATTTGCAAATTGATGTAACAAACCGATCCACCGTTATTGATTCTTTTCAAAAAAACGAATCGGACTTTGCTCTTGTTTCTGTTTTACCAGATTTAAAGAACTTTGAGCGAATCGAACTGATGGGCAACGATTTGTACTTAATAAAAAAGAAATCAGAATTGAAAATCACTACGTTGGAGGAATTAAACCAACTTCCTTTAATATTGAGAGAAGAAGGTTCTGCGACAAGAATAACCTCCGAAAACTTTATCAGTAAAAACGAAATAACGCCAGTTCAGAAGATTGTACTTACCTCCAATGAGGCAGTGAAACAAGGCGTATTGGCTGGGCTAGGATATTCGATCATGCCAATTATTGGTCTCAAAAGTGAATTAAGCAATGGAGAGTTAGAAATTATTCCTTTTGAGGGTCTACCGATCACTACTCAATGGAATTTAATTTGGCAAAAGGAAAAACAACTGAGTCCTATTGCTTCAGAATTTGTATCCTATTTGAGGGAGAATAAAACCGAAATAATCAAGGAGAATTTTGATTGGTACGAGAATTACCAACCTTAATTTAGCAGGATTTTACAATAATTCAAACTCAAATCTTGGACTTCCTTTTAGTCCAGTTGTGCTATAAAAATCAACCATTCGAAGCTTATAATACAATCCTTTTTTTGATTGCAAAATGTAATTCATGCCAGGAACTACGGCATACGTAGCCTCGTCAAAATCGTATTGTTTCCATTCAAAACCTATTACGTTGGCCGAGTCATTTAATTGATAAACACCGACATCTGACAAGCTAATCTCTCTAAATTCTTTATCAAAAACTTTTACTCCTTTGCATTCTTTTTTATTAATCAGAATTCCGTTTACTGAATAACTCAGTTGTGGAGTCAGGTCATAAAAAGTTGCTAAATATTGAGTAATTACAAAGTCCCATTCTGTTTTGTTGGGCTCCACTTCCACAATTTTTCCTCCTTCATCAAATGAAAAAGCTGTATAGTGTTTGTTCGTGTTTTTAGGAATTGTTTTTGTTTGAAAATCGGTTCCGTTGATATTGGCATATTCAATAACAAACTCACTTGAGTTTACCGAAACTACTTTAAGCTTCTTGAATCCTCTCGCTACCAAACTAGGCTTTTCTCCTCTATCTACCACAAACACTTCATTTGTAGGAACTCCGCCAAAAATCCAATCTCTTAAGGCCAAAGAGTCTTCGTTTCCGGAAGCATCATCCCATTTATAATTCAAGGAAAGTGCACTTAGATCTATTACGGCATTAAAATTAGTTTCACCCGTTTTAGATACCGTTACTTTACTTGCTGTATTTGTCAGAATGTTTACGCCAGTGGGTGTTGTTTCGAAAGCTAAATCCCATGATGATCTATCCACTGTTCTTACCACTTCATTCTTATCGATGTCGTAATATATTTGTTTGGAATAATCGGCATTGTCATTGATATCAATCCCTCCTAATTGAATTCCGCCTCTATCAAAAGGTGGAATTGGCTCTTCCTCCTTCAAACAAGAAGTAAAAACAATCAAGCCTATTAAGTAGAATGTGTATTTCATGTTTTAAAGTTAAAAATTAAATACCAATTTTGTAAAATAAGTTCTTCCCCACGCCACAGGGATGTTACCACCACCTCCACTGTGCACGCCTCCCGTAAACTGTCCCGAAACGATGTTTCCTACATCAAATAAATTTTTGGCTCCTACTGTAAGATTCATTTTCTTTTTGAAAAAATACCGTATCACCGAAACATCCATCATGCTGTAATCATCTATTTCGAACTGCGAAACTCCATTTAATTCATCATCGAAATACCCAAGTACTTTTCCGGTGTATTTATAAAAAAGATTAAAGGTTGTGTTCCATGATTCTACTTCGTAACCAAAGCTAGCCATTACTTCTGGCGTGTAAGAAAATCGATCAACTGAAGCATCGCTAATGGATTCTAAATTATACCTACCTACCCAAGAAAAACCTAAATCTGTGCGGTAAGTTTTGTATTTGAACCCGGATGTAAAGTTGATTCCTTGGCTGTAAAACTCTCCTATGTTTTTGTACGAATACAACTGTTCTGCTTGGTCTTGCAACACTAAGCTAATTTGATTTCGAACTGAATTATAAAATCCGCTTAAACCAAAATTATACACCCCTCTTTTTACTCCTCGCTTGTAGGCAAACTGTAGCATCAAGTTATCCGAACTTTCGGCCTGTAAATTTTGATTTCCAAGAATATTGTGGTTCAAATCCACAAACAAAAAATGCAATTCCTTTAATGAAGGCGCTCTAAAACCTCTTCCCCAAGAAATTCTTGAAGTTAAATGTCTTGTTACTTGATACTTTAGGTTTAAAGAAGGAATAAGTGGAGTTTCGTATGCCGTATTGTAGCTATATCTTAGTCCTGGTCTTATTACTAGCTTAGAATTTGGTCGGTATTCCATACTCCCAAATACTGCATAATCGCCAATTTGCTTTTGACCTTCGGCAATTCGTTCACCTCGGTTGGATTCCACATTGATATCGTACCCTACTTGGTAGTTAATTTTTGAGCTGTCTTTTGAGTAAGAGTAAGTTCCTCGAGAAAAAATCAAATCAAAAACAGAAGTGTCTGATGTAGAGGGATCATCTATTAGAGTGTACTCTATATTGACTAAATCTTTCAAGTATTTGGCTTTTGTTCTTTGGTAATAATTGTATCCACCCAAAACAGCTATTTCTTGTCCTTTTTTAATTTTATAAGTTAAGTTCAAGGCATTAGACAATCTATGCGTAGTAAAATAATCATCAAAAGCAGACTCGCCATAAGGTTTTCTTGGCGCACCTCGTGCTACAAGATTTTCCTCAAACACATCGGAGGTTAATTGGTAAGAAAGCTTTTTGTAGGTGTTCGAATATTTCAATGAGCCAAATAGTTGCTCTTTCGGTCTCCATTGCTGAACACGCGAGGTGTCTTCAAATGAAAATCCATCAAAAAAGTTTCGACCTGCAGACAACGTGAAAGCATGCGTTTTTTTTGCAAAATCTACACTTCCATTAAAATTGTACTGACCTACCGTTTCGTAGTACCCTTCGGCTCTTGCGCCAAATCTTTTTTTATTCTTTTTGGTAATCAAATTAATCGTACCAGCGAGTGCGTTTGTTCCGTAATTAACAGATAACGGTCCTTCTACAATTTCTACTCTTTCGATGTTGTTTAGGTTAATTTGTGACAAATCAACATTTCCGTTCATTCTTCCTACCACAGGAACACCATCAATCAAGATTTTTACATTTTCTCCAGACAGCCCTTGAATACTCATCGAAGAACCTAATACATTATCTTGCGAAACACGTATATTCATTTCTTGTTCCATTAATTCTTGGAGATTTACAGCACCTTGCGCTTCAATCCTTTTTGAGTCAATGACTTTCACTTTATGAACAGAATTATCCACCGAACTCTCCGAATATTGTCCCGTTACCACAAACGTGGTTAACTCTAAATTATCACGGTACATCGTTACTTTGGTATCGCCCTTATTCAAAGAAGTGAATTTTGTTTGAAAACCAATGTGTCTCAATTTTAATTTAATATTGGTCCATTCCTTTTTTACTAAAATTTCTCCTTGGCCAGAAGAAATTGTTTGCTTTGAGAGTTTTTCTCCGTTTAAATAAAAATTAATTTCACAACTCACAAATGGCAATGCCACATCATGCTCATCCACAATAACCACAGAATAAGTCTGAGAAATTCCGGCTGAAGCCAGAAGAATAAAAAGAGATATGTGAATCAGATTTTTCATAAAAAAGGGGCGAGAGTGTATTCCCGCCCATTTATTCTTATTGTTTTACAACTCTTTTCGTAATTGATTTATTTCCAGCAGTAATTTGCAGTAAATATATTCCTTGTTTCAAATCCGACACATCTGTATTGATTTGGTTCACTCCTGAATTCATGAAATTAGAAGTAATAGACTTTACTTGTCTTCCGTTCATGTCCAATAATCTTATTTGAGTGGGTACGTTTGCATTCTCTAATTCAAAGTTGATTGTTAAGAATGACTGAGCTGGGTTTGGAAAAACCCCCACATTCAATACTGGTGAGTTTTCCTCAAGGCTAACTGTAGAAAACAATTCTTTGGTGAAATACATTTTTCCTGAACCAGATCCTGTCGTTCCTGTAAATACCAATTGGTAAACATCTCCGTTGTAATCTTTCATAATAAATGAAAGTGAATCGGTGATGTCCCAGCTAAAAGTTCCCATATTAAAACTTTTCCAATCATACCCTATGATATTAATTGTACTGTCATAGGTATGCAAGTTCCAGTTTGCTTTTGCATCGGCAATGGGTGTGTTATTTACTTGCGCAATTGCCAAACCATCGTTTGTTAAAGCACCTGTCACATTATAGAAACCTGGACCTGCTTGGTCTGAGTATTTTCTAAAAACTAATTCCCATTCATTTTTCAAAGGCTCTGAGTCATATACCGAATCATTTTCAATGTCATAATAAAAATGTCTTTTTGAACTATATCCTGTTCTGTTAAGCGTTTTGGTAAATGAATTAGACCCGTCCAAATCAGCAACAGTAAAGGTAAGTTCTCCACTTGTTTTAAATTCTTTGATCCAAATTTTCTTGAACACACCAGAGGTCAATTTAATAGCGTATACTTTAAATCCTACTAAATTTCCTAGTCCTTGGTATTTTCCCCATCCGTAATTAGGATGCCCTGTAGATTGAGAAGTAAAAGCATCGGTCTCCCAAGTTGCGTAACCATCTCTTAGGATTGTAAGAGTAGAAGTATCCAAAGTAGAGGTTGCAAAGTTTGTGGTATCTGTGCTTGCTGCTTGGTATAACTCAACATCAAATCCATTATTAACCCGGATAGAGGCAGAAAATAAACTGGAGAAAAACTGTAAATCCCAATCTGTGGAACTTGCCATTGTTTTATTTCCCGTTGATAATTGGTAAAAAACTTGGTTTGAATAACCAGGTCCCATTGTAACTGAATCCGAAACAAGTTGTGCTGTTGCTGAAATTGTAGAAACGGCCAAAGCCGAGATAAAAAATAATTGTTTTAACATGTTGTTAGTTGTTTTGTTAATTGTTTGACAAAAATATTAGTTTGGTTTGTTATAAAATATGACTCATGTCATACGTTAAAGTGATTCTGAATAAGAATCTTGTAATGACAACACAAAGAACAATCTTTCGATAATTGCAAACCATGACTCTCGTCATAAAGCCAGATTTTCTTGCTTTTTTTTAAAAAAAATTTGTGGAGTACTCAAAAGAAGAGATAACTTTACTCATAATAAGAGGATAAAATTATGAACAGAATTAAAAAATTATTTGGAATTGAATACCCGCTTATACAAGCTGGGATGATTTGGTGTAGTGGTTGGGAATTAGCATCGGCTGTTAGTAATTCGGGTGGTTTGGGAATCATTGGTTCAGGATCTATGTATCCAGAAGTGTTAAGAGAACAAATTCAAAAATGTAAGGCATCAACCAATAAACCCTTTGCGGTTAATCTTCCGATGCTCTACCCTGATATTGACAAACACATCGAGTCTATCATTGAATTTAAAGTCCCGATTGTGTTTACCTCAGCGGGAAATCCAAAAACCTGGACCAAACACCTACAAGAGCATGGAATTATTGTGGTTCATGTCGTATCAAGCGTAAAGTTTGCCTTAAAAGCCCAGCAAGCTGGTGTTGATGCAATTGTGGCTGAGGGATTTGAGGCTGGTGGTCGTAACGGAAGGGATGAAACAACAACTTTCTGTTTGATTCCAATGGTGAAAGAACAGATTACCATTCCATTGATTGCTGCTGGAGGAATTGGAACCGGAAAAGGAATGCTTGCCGCAATGACTCTTGGAGCGGATGCTGTACAGATTGGAAGTAGATTTGTGGCGACACCTGAGTCTTCGGCCCACCAAGCATTCAAAGAAACTGTGGTAGATGCCAAAGAAGGAGATACCTTGCTTACACTAAAAGAATTAACTCCTGTAAGACTTGTCAAAAATGAATTTTTTCAGAAAGTCTCAGAAGCTTATCAAAACCACGCTTCACCCTCCGAATTGGCAAATTTATTGGGAAAAGGGAGAGCTAAAAAAGGAATGTTTGAAGGCGATTTAGTAGAAGGTGAATTAGAAATTGGCCAGATTTCTGGATTGATTCACGAAATAAAACCTGCTGCCGAAATTGTGTGCGAAATTATTGAAGAATTTAAGGATTCTCAAAAAACGATGAGTTCAATTACGATCTAAATACGATGAAGAAAAAAATTATTGGAAGAAAAGATATTCTTGATTTTCCTCGACTCAAATTGGAAGAAATAGACGTGAAAATTGACACGGGTGCTTACTCCTCCTCGATTCATTGCCGAGACATCAAAGCATTTACGAAGAATGGGAAGAAAGCAATTTCTTTCGTTTTACTCGATCCTTCTCATCAAAAATACCATGGGAAAAAATTCACTTCTACCACTTTCAAAGAAAAGTTGGTGAAAAGTTCGAATGGAATTTCCGAAAAAAGATACGTAATCACCTCTGATGTATTGATTTTTAAAGAAAAATACAAAGTTGAACTTTCCTTGACAGAAAGGGGAGAAATGAGATTTCCAATCCTTATAGGAAGAAAATTATTAATGGGGAATTTTCTTGTGGATACAGGAAAAACCGATTTATCATATAAATCAAAAAAATAATAGGGTAAACATTATATTTTTTTCTATATTTAAGAAACTTAAATCTATCTAACATGAAAAACAAAATTAAAACTGGGCTGCTAGTATTAGCCTCCCCTTTTCTACTATCATCAATAGCAAGCAGCCAAATATATCAAAGCGAATCGCACAATATAAGTGCAGGCTACGGTTTCGGTAATTTTGGTAATGCCGTTTTATCCACCTATGAATCCAATACGAATTACTCCTATTCTTCTACGGGACCATTATTTTTTAAATATGAATATGGAATTTCCGAAAATTTTGGTTTCGGGTTAAACTTTTCCTACTTACAAGGAATTGCCACATTCAATTCACAATCTGGCCAGACTACTTATCGAAATGAAATCACCCGAACTGGTTATAACGTAATGCTCCGATTTAATTGGCATTTTGGTGATCATGATTTTATAGACCCGTATTTTGGGGTGGCAGCAGGCTACAGAAGTAATACATGGACCAGTGTATTAGGAGACCCATCAATTGATAATTTGAACATCAAGGCTATATTTCCTCTTGGACTTGAAGCAACTTTTGGAACGAGATTCTTTATCACAGATAATCTTGGTGCCTATGTGGAAGTTGGATTAGCTCGAGCTATCGCTCAAGTTGGAATTACCTCTACCTTTTAATGATTCTAGGTGTTGTGACTAATAAAAAAAGGCCCTCTTTACAGAGGGCCTTTTTTTATTCTTCTATTTCTATTTTAATCCACATTTTTTCAAAACTTAATCGGAATGCGCCAATAAACTCATATTTTTTGAAACTACTGGGCGGGATAACACTCAAAAAAGTAGACTCATCTTCTCTCTGATAGAGATAATAGACCTCTCCAATAATCGGTTCGAAATTATATTCCGTGTTATAAATAAGTTCATTCCATTGGTACTCTTCCATCATCTGTGCGTACTCAGCCTGGAGTTCATTAAACTTTTGTTTGAGCATATGATTCACCTTCGAAATCCCTACATTTTTCCAAGTTTTCACATTGGTTGTGGAAATACTCGGAGCTCCTACGTTTGTACCATACTCTTTGATGGCAGCATCATATTTTCCGGATTTTTCGTCAAATACTACTTGGTCAGGTTTCTTTTCTTCGTTTTGTTTTGTCATTGCTCTTATTTGTTAGACAAAAATACCTTTTTCTTTTTTATAATTCCACAAACAACCTTCAATAATGGTTGATTTTTTATTCCTACATTTATAAAACCAACTGAGTTTAGAAAAAAATGGACATTATTATAATTACTGGAGGAAGTAAAGGGCTTGGAAAAGCATTGACTGAGAAATACAAAAATGAAGGTTACCAAATATATTCTTTAGCAAGAACTCCACAAGCAAAGAAAAATCATATAGCTCCTATTCAAATTGATTTAAGCGACCTAAATAAGTCAATTACAGTTTTTGAAACATTACTGAATCAGATACTAGAAAAGAAACCAGATTCTATTACTTTCATTAATAATGCAGGGAAATTAGGAAAAATAGATACTCTGCCAAATATCCCTAGCGGAGATATTGAATCGACTATTACACTAAACTATACCACACCGATGGTTCTTTGTTCTATTTTCATAAAAATGCTACGCGATTTTAAAGGTTCCAAGAAAATCAGAAACATATCTTCCGGGGCTGCTCATGGTTCGCACCACGGTTGGTCAGTGTATTGCAGTACAAAATCAGCGATGGATAGTTTTTCCAAAACTATGGCTGTAGAGGAAGAAAAATCTCCATATCCAGTTCATATCCTTTCTATTTATCCAGGAATAATAGATACAGAGATGCAAGCAGAAATCCGAAAAAGCAAGGAATCAGAGTTCAGTAATGTCCAACGATTCATTGACATGAAGAAAAACAACGAATTGTCAAGTCCTCAAGTTATTGCTGATTCTATTTATCAAATAGATAATGACCCACATTATAAAAGCGGAGAAATAGTCGATGTCAGAACTTATTAAACAACAGACAATTCAACTTTTTTTTACACTAGAAGAAACATAAAATCACCTAAAAGTTGATGTTAAAATCGTTGGTCGTTTTCCGTACAATTAGGATACTTCGATTTGTCAAACTTAAACTTAGAAGACGAAATTGCCTGAGAAGATTTGAAACTATTGATGTCGTAATTCATGTTTACACCATCTCTTCCTTTTATTGTTACTTCGTTCAGTTCATTCTTCACCTTGTCAATAATCAAAGTAATTGTGTGGTATTTTGATTTTTTAGGATTGTCTGGAAATAATCTCACTTCTTGCAGTGTTTTACTTCCTACTTTTCCTTCTCCAATAAATTGATACTTGAATCCTTTTTCCCAGATAGACATCAATTTAGAAGGGCTGATCAATCCATTTTCTTCTTCTGCATCTTCATTGCTTGTGATTGTTACTTCATTTTCACTTTTCACAAATAACCAATTATACCTTCCGTTGTTTACCACAATGTAATCGGCTGTGTAATAGGCGTATTTCTTACCCGCTTTATAAGCGGTTCCCATCAGCACTTGTTTTTTAATTCTGGCTCCCGAAAAAGTAGCCGTAAAATCTATCACAATATTGTCAAGTGATTGGTGTTTTTTGCTTAGGTTGTCCAAGATCGCTTTTGCTTTCGGATCTTTTTCTTGATAAGTTTCTTGCGCATTTACCGCAATTGAAATTATAGCCAAACCTGCAATTAAAAGTATTTTTTTCATTCTGTGTTTTTATTACTCCTTATTTATATGGGTAAAATTAATAGTTTTTATGAGGACGAAAAAGGTGCATAACAAAAGGATAACTTTAGGTAAATAAAATGATTTATTTGCACTTTTTCACAACTTTTAAAGTTCTTCCAATAACCGTTCCAAACTAATTTCGTCAGGAACCAAAACCTTTCTCGCTTTACTGCCTTCAAAGGGTCCAATGATTCCAGCTGACTCCAATTGATCCACGATTCTTCCTGCCCTATTGTAACCTAATTTTAATTTTCGCTGCAATAGCGAGGCAGAACCTTGCTGATGAATCACAATAATGCGGGCCGCTTCCTCAAATTTATCATCTCGATCTTCGTCATCAAACGATCCTTTTGTCGAAGCGGATTCATCTATGTACTCTGGCAACAAAAGCGCATTGGGATATCCTCGTTGTTCTCCAATAAAGTCACAAATCTTCTCTACCTCAGGTGTATCAACAAATCCACATTGAAGTCTGATGATATCACTTCCTGTAGAGTAAATCATATCCCCTCTTCCTATTAATTGATCGGCTCCACCAGTATCAAGAATTGTCCTAGAATCTATTTTAGAAGTAACACGGAAAGCAATTCTCCCCGGGAAGTTGGCTTTGATAACTCCTGTTATTACATTAACAGAAGGTCTTTGAGTTGCTACAATTAAGTGAATACCAATGGCACGGGCTAGCTGAGCGATTCGAGCAATTGGGGTTTCTACTTCTTTTCCGGCTGTCATAATCAAATCTGCAAACTCATCAATAACCAAAACTATGTAAGGCAAAAATTGATGCCCTTGTTCTGGATTCAATTTTCTTTGAACAAATTTAGCGTTGTATTCTTTGATATTTCTTACTTGCGCATCTTTTAATAAATCATATCGATTGTCCATTTCAATACACAGCGAATTTAAGGTTGCCACAACTTTACTCGTATCGGTAATAATCGCTTCTTCTTCTCCGGGCAATTTTGCCAAGAAATGCCTTTCTATTTTATTGAATAAAGTAAGCTCTACTTTCTTTGGATCTACCAATACAAATTTTACTTGAGATGGATGTTTCTTGTACAAGATAGAAACAAGTATCGCATTTAATCCAACAGATTTTCCTTGACCTGTTGCACCCGCCATAAGTAAATGAGGCATTTTAGTCAGATCTGCAATCAAAGTTTCGTTTGAAATAGTTTTCCCTAAAGCTACCGGCAATTCAAATTTCGAATTCTGAAATTTATCCGAACTAATCAGTGCCTTCATCGAAACGATTTGAGGATTAGAATTAGGCACCTCTATTCCGATTGTTCCTTTACCAGGAATTGGGGCAATAATTCTAATACCTAACGCAGATAAACTTAATGCGATGTCGTCTTCTAAGTTTTTTATTTTTGAAATTCTTACTCCTGGCGCTGGAACTACTTCATACAAAGTAACAGTCGGACCCACTGTTGCCTTTATTTTATCGATATCTATTTTGTAGTTCGAGAGAGTTTCGACAATTCTATTTTTATTCGCCTCAAGCTCTTCTTTGTTTATGTTTATACCTGTTGTTTGACCATGTGTTTCCAATAAATCTATTGGAGGCAATTTGTAAGAAGACAAATCTAATTCAGGATCATACTCTCCAAATTCTTTTACTTTGCTGTTAATCTCCTTTTCTGATAAAACCTCCTCATTTACCGTCTCAACCTCAATTTCGAATTCATCGGATACTTCTTCTTTTGATTCAGGTACTTCTGTGGACAAATCTACACTCGTTACTTGTTTTTCTGAATCTGATTCTTCAGCAATCTCTGAAGAATCAATTTTCAATGTGATGGATTCCGCATCAAACTCTTCCTCTTCTTCTGTTTCGGTTTTTTGAAACTCTTTCTCTTCTTCTATTTCATCCATCTCAACCTCATATTTATCTGCTACTGGTTTCGATATTTTAGTTTCGTGTCCGGATTTGTTGGGCAAGAGCGATTTAATAAAAGTCATACTACTCGAAAGAAAATCCTTGAACATTGCTCCGGTGAGAGCTATAAAAGAAAAAATAAGCAGAAAAAATGTACCTACACTTCCTATAGAATTGGCCAACCAATCATTTAATTGATAGCCAAAATTTCCTCCCATATACAACAAATTGGTAGAAAAAAAGAAGCCAAAAAAGATAGAACCCCAAACTAACGTTACCAGAGACACTTTGAACGTTTTCTTAATGGAAAGTAACTGAACACCCGAAAGGATTTTGAATGATACAATAAATAGATAAAAAGGTATGACAAAGGAAGAAATACCGAAACCATTATAAATAAAACGGTGCGACATGATCGCTCCCAATTTACCCAACCAATTCGCGATTTCAAATGGCTGTTTGGTAAAAACAAACTCCATAAAACTAGCTCCTTCTACTTTGTCTTGATCTA